>CAYPIE010000257.1:0-1512 GCA_964410665.1 uncultured Alcaligenaceae bacterium | reverse complement strand
CGGACCATCTGGCCCTCGGTCTCCTTTGTCGCGATTGGTTCGTGCCGTCCCTGCAAGAGGGACCGGCCAACCTTGTTGACCTCCATCGTCTCTTTGAGTTGGAGCGAATGGTAGTTGGTAATGACGATCTTCGCCTTGTTCACGTCATCGAGCATGTCCGCAGGAACAAGCTCGCGGGTGCGATAGTAGTTCTCAGGATCGTTGGGTAACAGGATACGCAGGCGGTCCTTGATCGTGATGCCCGGCGCAATCATGAGAAAG
Source organism: uncultured Alcaligenaceae bacterium (assembly GCA_964410665.1). GTDB lineage: Bacteria > Planctomycetota > Planctomycetia > Gemmatales > Gemmataceae > CAYPIE01. The sequence continues at coordinate 1,251 of CAYPIE010000257.1, read as the reverse complement.
CCGCGCGTGAAATTCTTGCTCGTTGGCGAGCGAACGGCATTGACGGTTTGCCAGGCGATGAGCATCGCCATCACCGTCGTCTTGCCTGCTCCGGTCGCCATCTTCATCGCAATCCGGAGCAATTCCGGGTTGGCCTGCTCATTTGCACCGAGTACATGCTCCCAGATTTTGGAATATTGCTTCTGCGTCTTGGCAACCTCGGTCAGCCAGATGACGGCTTCGACGGCCTCAATCTGACAGAAAAACGGGCGAATGCCTTGGAAAGGGTGATTGCGCCAGTGATCGAGGAGTCGTGCTGTTGCCGGGGTCACGCCCCAGCTTGCCGGAGGCAACTCGCGCCAAGCTTTCAGATGCCCTCTGATCTCATTGATAATCGGCGTGGGATTGTATTCCTGCTCCTCAGTCGAAATACCGTCATCGGCTCCAAGGCCCAAATTGGTCTGACGTCCATCCGCCTTCTTTTGCTTCCGCTTTCTCGGCTTTGGAACAGGCGTAATGAATTCGGACCGACGCCGACCGGCTTTGGGCGGTTCGTTCAGTGGCTGGCCATCATCATCAAGCGGATGGAACTGGTTCGGCTCCGCGTAGGGCGAGTTCAGTATCGGATTCTCAAAAAATGACGTGCTGCCCTCGCTCATTTCTTTGTTCCTGACGTTAGCAATTCTTCTTGTTTTGGGTCGGCATGCTCAGCGAGATAGCCACGCATAAATTCCCGTATGACCTGAGCTGCGGGGCGGTCCTGTTGGCGGCAGAGCTCCAGAAACTTGTCACGGAGTTCTCGCTCGACCCGTATGCGCAATCCCGAATCTTTCATGAATAGAGTGTAACCGATGGATACACGTGCTGGGAAGCGCAAAGCGGGTGGCGAGACGTTTTCCACAACTGTTTTGAAAGGCGCGCACCCAGCGAGCGCTGGTTGCTTAGGTTACAAAGGGCCGAAGGCTCTTTTGCTCGTCTCCAGCGGCGAAACGGTGGCCATGGGTCTTGGGAGCTTGGAGGCTCCTGAGTGGTGATGCACCGGCCAAACGGTGCGAGTGGGTTTCAAGGGGCGCGATAGCCCTTTGATCGGGTTCAGCGTCGATACGCTGACGGCATCCAACCGGCGGACGGTTGGTCTCCATGAAATGGTCAGGGATGGTGTTGGAAGGGGCAGGAACGCTCCTTCTGACGAGTGGTCAATCGGCGATACGATTGGTTGGCGCTGCGATCCGGTTCGATGCCGGTCGCGCGCCACATTAAGCCCTTGCGCTC
>CAYPIE010000256.1:0-1514 GCA_964410665.1 uncultured Alcaligenaceae bacterium | reverse complement strand
GTAAGCCTTCAGCCGAATTCAGTTAATCTTGCAATCCGGTGGATCTGACATTCTACTATGCTTATGGCCACGGCGGGTACAGACACCTTGGACATGGCTTCCTTGCAGGCCATGCTCGGTCCGCAATTGACGGCCGAGCAGGCTGCGCTGATCTTCCAGCAGGGGCAAGAGGCAGTCGTCTTCGCGTTGTTGACCTTGGCCAAGCAACTGGCCGAGAATCGGGCCGCGGTGACCAAGGACCCCTCGGCGCCGTCGGGACAGACTCCGCCGTACGCCAAGCCGGCCGCAAAGGGTCGACGCCAGCCCAGGGGGGCCAAGGTTGGCCATCCCGGGCATCGGCGTTTGGCACCGCCGCGGGTCGATCGCCGCGAGGAGCACACCGTGTCGGATTGCCCGAAGTGTCATGGGCCGGTCCGGCGCTGTCGCTCGTCGCGGACTCGCATCATCGAGGACATCCCCGCCGACATCACCCCCGTGGTCACCGAGCACACGATTCCACGCTACTGGTGTCCCGCGTGCCGCGAGACCATCGAGCCGGTGGTCGCCGACGCCTTGCCCGGGTCGACGATCGGCCTGCGGGTCGTCGTCCTGTCGGCCTGGCTGCACTACTTGTTGGGCACCACGCTGGCGCAGATCATCGACGTCTTCAACTTCCACCTGCAGTTCAAACTCTCCGCTGGCGGCCTGGTGTCGATGTGGCATCGGCTCCGCAAGATCCTCTTCGCCTGGTCTCTGGAGATCCAGGCCCAAGCGCTGCAAAGCGCGGTGTTGCACGCCGACGAGACCGGCTGGCGGGTCAACGGCAAGACCCACTGGCTGTGGTGCTTCACCACCGACGACTTGACCTCCTACATGATCGACCGTAGCCGAGGGTCTCCCACGCTGAAGCGGTTCTTCACCAAGGAGTTCGCTGGGGTGTTGGTGACCGACTTCTGGGCCGCCTACAACGCGGTCGTCTGCGCCCAGAAACAGAAGTGCCTGCCACACCTGCTGCGGGACCTGAAGCGGACGCAACATTACCACAAGCCCGGCGTCGACTGGCCCGTGTTCTCCAAGCAGTTGAAGCGGCTGATCCGCGATTCGATCCGCCTGGGTAAGCGGCGCAAGGAGCTGTCGGCCGAGGCGTTCGCGTCGCGCCGGCGGCGGCTGGACGTGCGACTTCGCGAACTCCTGGAGCAGCCGTGGGAACAACGCCACGCGCGGCGGCTGGTGAAGCGTCTGCGGCGCCATGCCTCCGAGCTGTTCACGTTCCTGGACCATCCCGACGTCCCGTCGGACAACAACCACGGCGAACGTCAAATCCGCCCGGCGGTGATCGCGCGCAAGAACAGCTACGCCAATGGTAGCGAGGACGGGGCCGAGACCCAAGCCATCCTGATGAGCGTGTTCCGGACCCTGAAACAACGTGGCCACAATCCCGTCTTCGCCGTTTTCGTTGCCGTTCGTGCCTATCTTCAGACTGGCAAGTTGCCGCCCCTGCCAAGGCCGATCGCTGAAATCGGCTGAAGGATTAC
>CAYPIE010000255.1:0-1533 GCA_964410665.1 uncultured Alcaligenaceae bacterium | reverse complement strand
GATAGTGTGCAGAAAGTTCTGCAAAAGTTAGGGCCATGGTATCTTCGAGGTAACCACACACCCGAATACTACCATGACCCCAAACAAGAGATTGTATCCTAACGTAGACGTCCAAGAATTCAAGGCCCTCTTCACCGAAGGCGAGGGGGGCGAAGCCTTCCGTCAAATGCTGCAAACCATCGTCCAGGAAACGCTGGAATGCGAGATGAGTGAACTGCTTCAAGCCGAGCGGCATGAGCGCAACGATGGCCGTCAAGGCTATCGCAGCGGTTACTACAACCGAAAGCTTATCTGCCGGGTGGGCACTCTGGAACTGCGGGTGCCGCAGGATCGAGCCGGCCACTTTTCCACCGACATCTTTGAGCGCTACCAGCGTAGCGAAAAGGCCTTCGTCGATGCTCTCTGCCAGATGTATGTCCAAGGCGTCTCGACCCGTAAGGTGAAGAAAATCACCGAAGAACTCTGCGGACACAGCTTCAGCGCCAGTTCCATCAGCCGAATCAACAAGAAGTTGGATGCGCAACTAGAGGCCTTCGCCAAGCGGCCCCTGGATCAGGACTATCCTTACCTGATCCTTGATGCTCGCTATGAAAAAGTGCGTGAGGACGGTTTGATCCGCAGCCAAGCGGTGCTGGTGGCCTTGGGCATCGATTGGGATGGACGGCGCCAGGTTTTGGCCGTGGAAACGGCCAACCGGGAAAGCAAGAGTTCGTGGAGCGAGTTCTTAAGTCAACTCAAGCAGAGAGGGTTACGCGGAGTGCGGCTTGTGATTAGCGACAGTCACGAGGGGATTAAGCATGCGGTGAGCCGGATCCTGCCCGAAGCGCTCTGGCAGCGTTGCTATGTGCACTTCTTACGCAACGCCTTGGACTATCTGCCGCGCAAAGCTGATGACGACTGTTTGCGCGAACTGCGCTGGCTTTACGACCGTGGCAATCTGGAGGAAGCCCGGCGCGACCTGCGGGCCTGGCTAGAACGTTGGGAGAACAAATATCCCAAACTCTGCAATTGGGTAGAAGAGACGATCGAAGAAACGCTTTCCTTCTACCGACTGCCTCGCCAACATCACAAGCATCTGAAGTCGACCAACATGCTTGAACGCCTCAACCAAGAGATCAAAAGACGGACCCACGTGGTGCGCATCTTCCCCAACGAGCGCAGTTGCCTGCGCTTGGTCCGGGCGCTCTGTGTGGAGATCCATGAAGAGTGGTTGGAAGCCAACCGCTACCTGAATATGCAGTGGCTCCAAGATCACCAACCTATCCAAAGAATGCCTAACGCGGCTTGAGGAGTCGTCCTTACGTTCTCCCCGCTAAAGCGGGAAGAACTCCAGGCCAACTCCTCAACCAGATGCCTCAAACCAATATGTCCGCCTTCGAAGAACCAAGCCCTGGCAATTTGCAGAACTTGACGCACACAACTGGGGGAAGCCTATTTACCCGTTGAAATTGCCTGTTCCTGTCGAATTCCATAGGTAATCTTGGACACTGTTCAATTCCTCAGGTAATCGGCTACGTCAAAACCTGAGGGTAG
>CAYPIE010000254.1:0-1541 GCA_964410665.1 uncultured Alcaligenaceae bacterium | reverse complement strand
CCTGGCAGCTCGAGATGGACCTAACCTGACCATAGTCACTTGACCTGACTGGGGATGACCCACAGATCGTTAAAAATGGCGGCAGTTCATTTTAGTTAGATGATTTCAGTAGGGGGCGCAACTTCTTCCTCGATTTCGGAGATGGCTGGAGCAACTGATGGCTCGCGCAGCGAGGCCTCAGTTGCGCAAGACGGCTCCGAAATCGACCCGTTCAGGGCTTGGCTCAGTTCGGGTAAATCTTCATAGTGACGAATCCGTCGGAAGCCTGCTTCGGCCCAAAGCATCCCGCTGGCTGCCCAGCGCTCTAGCATATCATTCTTCACATTCCAGCGCTTCACTTGGCTTGTCTGTTCCCTCCAATTGCGAATCGCATTCTCAATCAGATTCGTGCTCAAGAGACTCACATGGAGCGTGGCAGGAACTTCCAGATGATGCACCGTGAGGATTTCGTTGCGACGATCTACAAAAGCCAAGGCCGCAGCGGCGTTGCGTTCCGCCAAATATTCCCGGAGGTCTTCGAAGGCCTCTTCACCCGCTTGATGGCCCTGCGCCTCACGGAGTCGACGAAAGAGTCGCTGACCCTCGGCCCGGTCTCGACGGCGAAGTCGGTCCAGGATATTGCGCTCCAGGTGCACCAAACAGGTCTGCTGAAGGGCGCTTGGCCAATGGCGACTGACCGCGCTTTTGATCGCTTGTGAACCGTCTCGAATGACCAGTAGCCGTTGCTCTGTATCCTCTTCGGCATGAACGCCGCGTTTCTTGAGTCGAGTGATTAAGCGCATCACCGTTTCTTGGCTCTCCGAGCTACCGGTTTCGAAGTCGAGCATCCGTTTGCGCCCATCGGCATCAATGCCGAGAGCCACCACCAAACAGTTTTCTGAGCCCACAAAAACACCATCGATCATGAGGGCCAACCAGCGCTTGTCGGCTAGGCTGCGCTCTCGAAGATGAGCCAATTGCTCTCGACTCTTTTCTTCCCACATCCGAGAGATGGAGCTTCGGCTGATGTCACTTTCTGTAGAGGCCCGAGACAACCCTCGTTGGGACATCCCTTGAGCGACGAGAGAGACGACATGATCGAAGAGCCCGGCTTGAGTCGCTGCGGCTTGGTAGGTTTGGAGGGCTACTTCACCCTCATTTTCATGGCGCACTCGAGGACGCGTAATCTCGGTTTTCTTGCCATCGAGATAGACCGATCCGGTCTCTGAGCCTGCACGACGGTAGGGCGAATCCGGATCCGGCTGATAACGCGCTCCGCAGAGGGTTTCGACTTCGTCAGCCATAAGGTTCCAGAAGGCCTCGCGCACGCATCCCCGGAGGACTTGGTTCAGCAAATGGGCGGCTTCGCGTTCTTCACCTTGCAAGAAGGCGTCTTTGAGTTGTTGGTGATCCATGAGTGGTTGGTCTGTTAGGTTTGGTTTCCGCCACGCTCACGCGTGGGCGGACCAACCGCCAACCAAATTTTAACGATGTCAGGGTCACTTCCTGAGATCTTGGGAAAGCCGCTACCGGACGGGATGTGATGATCGCCATTCGCAACG
>CAYPIE010000253.1:0-1605 GCA_964410665.1 uncultured Alcaligenaceae bacterium | reverse complement strand
GTCCGATTCGCTCGTCGAGTGAGTGGAGTCGTGAGCTGATTCGTTCACCTGGCCCTTCCATCGAGTCGCCGAAAGTTGACGTTGCGGACGACGATGTCGTCTCCTTCAGCCTCGCTCTGGAGAAATGGCCGAGGACCTTCGGCGATGGCAGGCTTTCTCTGCGACATCGACGAATTGTCGAGAATTTCTGACTCAGTTACAAACGTTTACCGAACCACTGGTTCTGTCAGAAATCGCCGAACTGCTAGCGAAGATTGCGGCCTACCTGATAAAATCATGCTCATATTGTAGGTTGACCTTGGCCACCGGACGGAGAACCATCCATGCCCGGCGATGTCACTCTGCTGCTCAATCGCGTGGGACAAGGCGAACTCCAAGCGGCCAACCAACTCTTCCGCCTGGTCGAGTCTGAACTCCGCGCCATCGCGGCCAGGCTCCGTTCTGGCTTCGACCCCGGCATGGACGCCCCGGTCACGCTACTGGTCAACGACGCGTTCCTGCGCTTGGCCGGACCGGACATTGCCCCGGCCGACCGGCGTGAGTTCTTCCGGTTCGCGGCGGTGAAGATCCACAACCTGTTGGTGGAGATCCACCGCCGGGAGCGGGCGGAGAAGCGGGGCGGCGGGATGGCCCGTGTTGCCGAGATCCCGGACGACCTTTACGCCGGGGCCCCGGACTCCGGGCCAATGCTGGTGGACCTGCAGGACGCTCTGGACCGGTTCGAGGGGTTCGCCCCCGAGGACGCGCTGCTGTTCCGGGTCCGGTTCTTCCTGGGCTGCACCTTCGAGGAAACCGCCGAGATCCTCGACCTCTCCGTCGATCAGGCCAAGCGGAGTTTCAAGCGGAGTAAGACATGGCTCAAACACGCGTTGAAGGACTACACCGATGACTCCTGAACTGTGGCAGCGCTATTCCGACGCCGTCGACCAACTCGAGGCGCTCACCGAGCCCGAGACCGAGAACTTCCTCCACCAGCTCCGCACCAGCGACCCGGAACTGGTTCCGTACCTCCGAACTTATCTCGCGCAAGAATCTTCTGAACGCGCCGGAGAACTCGACCGCTTACCAACCCACAGGCGAGCTCTGTTGAGACCTACCCAACCCGAGAAAGATGCCATGGCGAAACCCGAACACTTCCGTGATCCTCCTCCCCATTGCAACCACGACTTGCCCACCGCTTCGCATCACCACCCCAGCGCAAACGTCACACCCGTCGACCCTACGGCCACTCCCATCAGCCATCCCCACACCATCGGTGAATTCCAAATCCGCGGCGTGCTCGGCATCGGCGGGATGGGCTGCGTTTACGAGGCCCGCGACACCAAGCTCCATCGGGATGTGGCCCTGAAGGTGATTAAGGCCGAGGCCGTCTCCGAAGTGGGACGCCAACGCTTTCTCGAGGAAGCCCGGGGCATGGCCGCCTTCCACCACGACCACATCATTGCTGTCCACCAGGTCGGCGAGCACCGGGGGATTCCCTTCCTCGTCATGCCCTTACTCAAGGGCGAAACCCTCGCCGCCCGCCTGGAGCGTGATGGCCCCCTCTCGGTTGCCGACGCGATCCAGATCGGGGCCCAAGTCGCCGACGGCCTGGCCGCGGCCCAC
>CAYPIE010000252.1:0-1710 GCA_964410665.1 uncultured Alcaligenaceae bacterium | reverse complement strand
GATCCACGACATCTACATGGCCCCGACTCGTCAGCACGCCGAGGAAGCCTTCGATCAGTTCGAGCCCATCTACGCGACCAAATACCCGAAGGCCTGGGAGTGCCTGAGCAAGGATCGTGAGGTGCTCCTCAACTACTATGACTTCCCGGCCGAACAGGAAGTGACCCTGACATCGTTAAAAATTTGGTTGGCGGTTGGCCCGCCCACGCGTGAGCGTGGCGGTAACCACACCTAACAGACCAACCACTTGAATCACCAACAACTCAAAGACGCCTTCTTGCAAGGAGGAGAACGCGAATCTGCCCATTTGCTCAACGAAGTCTTGCGCGGATGCGTGCGTGAAGCCTTTTGGAACCTCATGGCCCAAGAAGTCGAAGCGCTCTGCGGGCCTCGTTACCGGCCCGATCCGGATTCCCCCTACCGTCGCGCAGGCTCCGAATCAGGAACCGTTTACCTCGATGGCCACAAAACCGAAATCACTCGCCCTCGGGTGCGTCATGAAAATGAGGGCGAAGTGAAGCTCGAAACCTATCAAGCGGCAGCCACACAAGCTGGCCTTTTCGATCAGGTTGTCTCCCTCGTCGCTCAGGGGATGTCGCAACGAGGGCTGGCTCGAGCCTCCACGCAAAGTGACATTAGCCGAAGCTCCATCTCTCGCATGTGGGAAGAAAAGAGTCGGGAACAATTGGCTCATTTGCGGGGGCGTAGCTTAACGGACAAGCGCTGGCTGGCCCTCATGATTGATGGCATTTTCGTGGGCTCAGAGAACTGTATTGTGGTCGCCTTAGGGATCGATTGCGATGGACGCAAGCGGATGCTGGATTTTGAATCGGGTAGCTCTGAGAGCCAGGAAACGGTCATGCGTTTGATGACTCGGCTTAAAGAACGAGGTGTTCACGCCGAAAAAAAGGCCGGGCAGCGACTTCTGGTCATCCGCGATGGATCGCAAGCCATCAAGAGCGCTGTGGAGCGCCATTGGCCGAACGCTCTCCAGCAAACGTGCTTGGTGCATCTGGAACGTAATATCTTAGACCGATTGCGCTGCCGAGATCGAGCAGAAGGGCAACGACTCTTCCGTCGTTTGCGTGAAGCGCAGGGGAGTCAAGCGGGCGAGGAAGCCTTCGAGGATCTGCGTGAATATTTGGCGGAGCGCAATGCAGCGGCAGCGCTAGCCTTTGTTGATCGCCGGGAGGAAGTGCTCACGGTGCACCGCTTGGAAGTGCCAGCCACACTGCATGTGAGCCTGCTGAGCACCAACTTGATCGAGAACGCGATCCGGAATTGGCGGGAACAGACGGGCCAGGTGAAACGCTGGCGGGTGAAGAATGATATGCTGGAACGCTGGGCGGCGAGCGGGATGTTATGGGCAGAATCTGGCTTTCGTCGGATCCGCCATTATGAGGACCTATCGGAGCTAGCCAAGGCCCTGAGCGGGTCAATTTCGGAGCTGTCTTGCGCCTCAGGCAGCTCGCTGGGCGAGCCACCAGAGGCTCCAGCCATCTCCGAAATTGAAGAAGCAGTTGCGACAACTCCAGAACTCATCTAACAAGAATCAACTGCCACCAATTTTAACGATCTGTGGGTCATCCCCTGCAGGACTGACTTCCTCATTTACTTTCGCAATTACGGATGTTTTGGAGTCCAGACAGCCGGCTTTCACGGAATACCGACAGACATTGCGAGAAGGAGAAGCATTGGACTACACCGACT
>CAYPIE010000251.1:0-1736 GCA_964410665.1 uncultured Alcaligenaceae bacterium | reverse complement strand
AGCGCATGCCTGCGCGAAATCCATCAGGATCCCGTATTGTCTACCTACCTGTAGGCTTACAGGAACGGGTAGCAAGATGTCGGATTGTATACAGAAACCGCTCAAGCGCGGTTTTGCATCCAATCCTATCTTGGCAAGGGGCTAGCCGCCCCGTTGCATCCCGGCAGAGTTGGCGATGGGAATCGCGTTCATATGGGTTGTTAGATTGGCTGATAGAAGTTGTGTGCGTCAAGTTCTGCAAAAGGTTGGGTTAGGATAGGCGCGGCGGCCAATGACGGGTTTCAGGCCGCCTTCGCGACTAGGATTTCGGTTTGGTTGTTCTGCTCTTTGAGCCACTGCATGTTCAGATAACGACTGGCTTCAAGCCACTCCTCGTGGATTTCCACGCACAGGGCGCGCACCAGGCGTAAACAGCTTTCGCGGTTGGGGAAGATTCGGATCACGTGGGTGCGCCGTTTGATCTCCTGATTGATTCTCTCAAGCATGTTGGTGCTTTTCAGATGCTTATGATGCTGGCGAGGGAGCCGGTAGAAGCAGAGGGTTTCTTCGATTGTCTCCTCTACCCAAAGGCAGAGTTTGGGATACTTCGAACTCCAGCGCTCCAACCATCCGCCCAAGTCGCTCCGGGCTTCCTCAAGGCTGCGCCGGTCATAGAGCCAGCGCAGTTCCCTCAGGCAATCATCGTCGGCTTTGCGAGGCAGGTAATCGAGCGCATTGCGCAGGAAATGAACGTAGCATCGCTGCCAGACTGCTTCGGGTAAGATTCGGCTCACGGCATGTTTGATCCCCTCGTGACTGTCGCTGACGACAAAGCGAACCCCATTCAAACCGCGTTCCTTAAGCGCGCTCAGAAAGTTGCTCCAAGAGGTCTTGCTCTCACGATTGGCTGCTTCCACGGCCAGGACTTGGCGGCGCCCGTCCCAGTTGACGCCGATGGCGACCAACACCGCTTGGGAGCGAATCACGCCGTTCTCGCGAACCTTTTCGTAGCGCGCATCAATAATCAGATAGGGATATTCTCCTTCCAAACGCCGGGTGGCAAAGGCCTCCAACTCGGTATCAAGCTTCTTGTTGATGCGGCTGATGGCACTGGCGCTGAAGCTGTGCCCGCAAAGTTCCTCGGTGATCTTCTTCACCTTCCGAGTGGAGACTCCCTGCACATACATCTGCACCAAGGCTCCGACAAAAGCTTTCTCGCTGCGCTGATAGCGCTCGAAGAGTTCGGTGGAAAACTTCCCATCGCGATCCTGCGGCACGCGCAGCTCGAGCACCCCGATCCGGGTGATGAGCGTCCGGGAATAATGGCCACTGCGATACCCTGAACGTGCCGAGCTTCGCTCATGCCGTTGCGCTTGGAGCAACTCACTCATTTGTGTTTCAAGGATTTCCTGGACCATCGATTGGAGCAAAAGCCGGAGAGCTTCGCGGCTTTCGCCACTGCCCAGAAGGGCTTTGAGTTCTTCGAGACTAGGGTTAGTGTTCTTACTGACTTCTTTGTCAAGGGTCATGGTATTTTCAGTTGGTGTGGTTACCGCGACTATACCATGGCCCTAGCATTTGCAGAAGTTTCGGCACACTACCCAAAATACCTCTTACTGGTAAGGCCGGGAAGATCATCAGGGTAATTGCTTGGAACCCCCATCTTCGTTTCTCGGCCACCAGTCCCCTCTGCATCAGGCCTCAGGTTTAGATGACGATACATATCTTCTACCGGGCAGATCTTGAGGGGAAACTCA
>CAYPIE010000250.1:0-1803 GCA_964410665.1 uncultured Alcaligenaceae bacterium | reverse complement strand
ATTCCCTCTTCGAAGAGATCGCCGAAGCGATCTCCCCGGGCGATGCAACCCAAGAGCTTGCCGGAACTATCTCCCCGGGCGATGCAACCCAAGATTTACCGACTCCCCCTATCCTCCACTCGAACTGTCAACAATCTGCATTCCGGGCTACGAGATTCTGAGTCTGCTCGGCCGAGGTGGATTCGGCATCGTCGATCATCCCGGCAGCTGGAGGCCGGCGGACGCCTGGTGGCCTTGAAGATGATGCTTGTCGGCGAACAAGCCCGGATCGATGAGGTGCAACGCTTCCGCACCGAGGCCGAAGCCGTCGCAGCCGTCAACCACCCTCACGTGCTACCGATCTACGAGGTCAGCAACTTTCAGGACCAGCCCTACTCCACCATGGAGTTTGCTCAGCGTAGCACCTTCGCCGACCAACTCCAGCGCGATCAACCGATCCCGCCCAAGCAAGCGGCAAAGCTTGTCGAACAGGTCGCCCGCGGAGTGGCGGCAGCCCATGCCCAGGGGATCGTGCACCGCGACCTGAAACCGGGCAACGTCCTGATCGCGGCCGACGGGACGCCCAAGGTGAGTGACTTCGGGCTGGCCAAGCGTTTGGAATAGGAGGGCGAGGGGCCGACCATCAAACAACGTGGCAGCGTTTCGCTCCAACAGCTTACCACCAAGAGATACAGCCGATGTCGGGAACCGAGACATCTTTCTGTCTGATTGGAGTGATCGATCTCTGGGGATGGGGATTTTAAGCTTCTCCATCCTGGGAGGACTCCTTTGGTACTGGATTGCCCAGCGCAACCTCCAGGCCAAGGGGTCGAAGATTTCGGACGGTGGCGGTCTTGTAATTCTCGTGAGCGCAATCGGATTTGTCATCGCCATGTGGATTTTGACACGGGATATTGACGAACCGCTAAGCATCGATGTCGGATCGCCCCTGATGGTAGTGATCGCTCTGTTCTACATGTCACGGAGGCTTCATGGCCATTGGGCCGCGGGGGACGTACTCCTTGACGTGGCCCCAGCACCGCATCGCAGATTCTTCTACTTTGTTGCCGCGGTGTACTTCCTCTCCACATTGAGCTTACTCGTTCGATGGGAATCAAGCTGGCCGATGATAGCCATCATGGGTTTTGTGATCTTGATGAGTGCCTGGAGCTTCATTGCCGACAGGAGTCGGGTCCAACTCTGTGAGCAGGGCATTCTGACGTATAGCCGACTAGTCCGATCGGAACGGATCGATACCTACTCTTGGTCGGACAACGAAGAATTCATGGGCCTCCGAGGGCTCTACTGGGCCTTCATCTATCAAACGAAGGGATCGAACCGGGAACACCGCCTGCCGGTCCCCAGAGAACGCAAACAAGAGTTCGAAGAAATCGTCGCCCGCTGCTGCAAACCCCAGACGGTTGCCGCCGATGAAGTCGCAGGTGAACAGCTAGGTTGACTTCTCACGCAGACTCCGATCCCCTTGCAGCTTTGTCGATTCGCAAAGAAGAGATATTACCGAGCAATCCGCTAGATGAATCCCATATGGAAAGAAATCAGTATCTACAAATCAACAATATTAATAATTAATCTAATTTATCAAACAATAACACATATAACAAGAATTGAGTTATTTCCTTGACTCAGAGTGTTGTGCTGGCAAACTCCTAGGATTAGCCTAAAAGCTGATCATATTTTGCGACTCGCTGCTATTTGCTGAGGTGACCATGAGCTTGCCGCCCGACCGCGAGCATCCCGGTGAAACCGATCCCCTTCGCGCGGAATCCTCGCAGAAAGCCCCCATTCCCGACGCCGAAACCCTGC
>CAYPIE010000249.1:0-1840 GCA_964410665.1 uncultured Alcaligenaceae bacterium | reverse complement strand
CGGAACCCGTTCTGCACCTATGACTTCACGCCCCGCCACACCCGGGACGGACCCGAGCGATTCCTGTCGGACTTCCAGGGCTACCTCCAGGCCGACGCCTTCACCGGTTACGACCGGCTCTGTGCCGGGCCGGACGTGATCCGGGTCGCCTGCTGGGCCCACGTCCGCCGGAAGTTCTACGAGTGCCGGACCACGGCCCCGGTCCTGGCCCACGAGGCGTTGGCCCGGATCCGGCAGCTCTACCGGATCGAGGCGAACGGTCGCACGCGGCCGGCCGACGAGCGACGGGCGATCCGGCAGCGGGAGGCGGTGCCGATCCTGGAGGCGTTCGGGGCCTGGTTGGACGAGCAGTCGCGTCAGGTGCTGCCGAAGAGCCCGCTGGGCAAGGCGATCGCCTACGCCCGGAACCAGTGGCCGGACCTGCAGACCTATACCCGCGACGGCGCGCTGAGCATCGACAACAACCTCGCCGAGCGGACGCTGCGTGCCCAGGCGATTGGAAGAAAAAACTATTTATTCGTTGGGAGCGATCGGGGCGGCCACACGGCGGCGATCCTCTACAGCGTCGTCGGCAGTTGCAAGCGGCTCGATGGTGACCCCTTCGCCTACCTGAAGGATGTGCTGGAGCGGCTGCCGACCCACCCGGCGGACAGCCTGGCTGAGCTGCTGCCCGATGCCTGGTTCGCAGCCCATCCGAACACGAAACGCAAGGTCGCGTCCTGACGGACCGGCCCAGGCGAGCAGGGTCTGGACTCGACCCGGGTCCGGCGATAACCTGCTGCGCAGGTCGTTGTCAGTCACCTTCTCCTAGCGTGGGCGCCGTTCGCAAGACGGTTACGGAGTGTCGACGACTCCCTCTGGTCCCGTGGTGCGGTGGTCGTGCTTCAGGCAGACTTCCGTTCAGCACCGCAGCACAGGACACCGAGCCAGGGTTGAAGTGGGAGGGTTCTTCCTGGAGTGAACGAGAGCAGAGCCCCGACAAATCGCCTGCCGCACCCACCGTCTGGTCGTTTCTTGCCCCCGTCTCCTCTTGCTTCGCGACACAAGATGCTGTGGGATCAGATTCCGAGTCGTCCGACGTACCAGGCTCGGAGAGTCCGCACCCCCCTTCAGTCATCACCCGAAGAGGAAGACAACGATGACAGAGCAAACGACAGGACCGATGACACTCATCGCGCATCGTCTACGGCGTTGGCAACGAGCGACCATGTTGCTCGTGATCTTGCTCCTGGTGGCGGTGGCGGGTGCAGCAAAGATCTTGCCACAGACCGTCGTCGCAGGGCTGGAGGTTCGATGCGAGGCCAATGAGAATGTCATCGTCCTCGATGAAGCTGGGAACGGCCGTTTCGTGGGGGACATCAGGCTGCAGGGGGACCCCGAGTTCTCTGTTCGAGAGCTCCAGAAAGGCTTCATCGAACTGGCGGAGAAATACGACGACTTGAAGAAAAGTTATGACGCCTTGGAAGCGCGAACGAATTCGCTTTCCGATGACGGTGAGACGCTTCGTGTGACAGGCCGCAATCTCCAGGTCGTCAACGGCCTGGGTGCCACGAACGGAAACTCTGAAGAGCCAGGACAGATCGACCCTGCGAAGACCAAGGTGAATGGCCTTGGGAATCTCATCGTCGGATACAACGGACCACGCGGCAACGACGACGTCGGTCGAACGGGTTCGCACAACCTCATCGTGGGAGATGGCAATGGCTACACGAGCTTTGGTGGGTTCGTAGCGGGCAGAAGCAATTCGATCACGGGAGTTTATGCCTCGGTCAGCGGGGGGATTGCAAACACGGCCAGCGGCGACTCTGCCTCGGTCAGCGGGGGGAGTAGAAACACGGCC
>CAYPIE010000248.1:0-1891 GCA_964410665.1 uncultured Alcaligenaceae bacterium | reverse complement strand
TCGACGAAATCCAGTTTCGCGAACCCAAGCCACTACGTCAGATCGATCCAAACATCCCGGCCGAATTGGCCCGGGTCTGTATGACCTGTTTGGCCAAACGTGCGGCCGACCGCTACCAAGCCGCCGCTGACCTCATCGCGGATTTGCGACACTGGCTCGAGACGGGGGCCTCGGCTGGGATTCAGGGTAACGAAGGCTCTGCCGGCCAAATTGAGGTCGATGAGCTTAAGATCTATCCGCAGGGGTTACGCAGCTTCACATCGGAACACGCGGATTTTTATCTGGGTTTGCTCCCCGGTCCGCACGACCGCCAAGGCCTCCCCAAAAGCGTCAGTTTCTGGAAAACACGGGTCGAACAACATGATCCCGAAGAAACATTCTTTGTTGGGCTCCTGTATGGCCCGTCCGGTTGTGGAAAGTCGTCCTTGGTGAAGGCGGGGTTGTTGCCGCAACTTAGCAACGAGATCGTTCCGATCTATGTGGAGGCGACGGCAGCGGACACCGAGGTGCGGCTGCTCAAGGGATTACACAAACATTTTCCCGAGTTGAGCGACACCAGCTTACCGGAACAAATCCGCTGGGTGCGCGATCATGGCACCGGCCAGCGACGCAAAGTCCTGATTATCCTGGACCAGCTGGAGCAGTGGCTGCATGCCCACCGCGTGCTTGACGATGAGCAGCTGATCGCGGCGCTGCGTCATTGTGACGGCGGCCACGTCCAGTGCCTATTGCTGGTCCGCGATGACTTCTGGATGTCCGCCACGCGGTTCATGAGTGCTCTCGAAGTGCCCCTGGTCGAAGGGTTCAACTCGGCCGCGTTCGACCTGTTCGACAAAGACCATGCCCGCAAGGTCCTGGCCGCATATGGACGCGCCTACGGCAAGTTGCCGGAGCATGCGCATGCCGCACTCAGCGAAGAACAACAGCTCTTCCTGGAACAAGCCATCGATGAGCTCGCGGATGAGGGGCGAGTGATATGTGTTCGCCTGGCCTTGTTCGCGGAAATGATGAAGAGCCAAGCCTGGTCCCGGAAAAGCTTGCAAACTCTCGGCGGTACCGAAGGGGTGGGTGTCGCCTTTTTGCATGAGCAGTTCAGTGCCAAGACCGCCCCTCCATCGCATCGCTTGCATCAACGGGCTGCCCGCAGTGTGTTGAAATCCTTACTGCCCAGACGTGGCTTGGATCTCAAAGGCGAGATGAAGTCACGTGAGGAGCTTCTAAACGCATCTGGCTATATCAATAAAACTGAACAATTCACGAATCTGCTCGGAATCCTCGACGGGGAGTTGCGGTTGATTACCCCGACCGAGCCCGACGAAGTGCAAGACACCAGCGGCGAGGCCGCTCCCGAAGAGGATGCGCAGCATTACCAGCTTACCCACGATTATTTAGTACGACCGATCAAAGACTGGATTGCCGTTGAACAGCGGGCAACGTTTCGCGGCCGCATGACCGCCTTGCTCGAAGAACGCACGGCGATCTGGTCGGCCAACAAGGAGGATCGGCAGTTACCGAACCTGGTCGAGTTTGCGGGAATCAGTTGTGCCACTCGCAACTGGGACGTCGCACAACGGCGGATGATGCGGCGAGCAGCCGTGCGGCATGGGTTTCGTGCAGGGCTAGGGGTCTTCGCCTTACTCGTGCTGGTGTTTATCGGCTTCTACCTGCGGCAAAACTGGCAGACCGATGCGGCCGTCCGCGAGTTTGCACAAGCAAGCCTGGACAAGATCCCAGAGTTGTTGGAGCAGCCAGTCGCAACCACCCAACGGTTTCGCGAAGGCCTGGAGGAGCGGCTTGCTGAGCAGCCCGACCCTGACACAAAGCTGCGGCTCCACGCTGGGTTGTTTGATAGCGATCCCGAGCAACATTGGAAGCCGTTGGCCGAGGCAAC
>CAYPIE010000247.1:0-1900 GCA_964410665.1 uncultured Alcaligenaceae bacterium | reverse complement strand
GGTCGCGGTAGGGACTGGAGTTGCCTCCAGCCCCCCGCGCAGATCCGTACGTGCGGAACTACCGCATACGGCTCCTACCTCGGGTGCTTGGCGTAGAAACGGTCGTTGGGGTGTTCGTGCTGGATCTTGGGCTTGGGTATCCATCGGTTGGCGAAAACGCCGAAACGCTCCCACGTCAGGTTGTGCCGCTGACTGCGACGCCGCAACGCCTTGAGCCAATTACGCAGCACTTCCCGGTGGAACGTCTCCAACGCCGGCATGTTGCCGGGGATGGCGTGGTAGTTGTAATAACCACGCACCACCGCTCGCAGCCACGCGGCCTGTCTCAGAAGCGGGTCATGTCGATGCCTCATCAGCACCTCTTTGACCGTCCGCAACTTACCTCGCAACCGCTCGCTCGCCGTCCTCCGCTTCACGTGAAAGCCCCGACTCTGTCGCTTCCGCCCACAGCAGTGAGTGAAGCCCAAAAAGTCGAAGGTTTCCGGCTTGCCCTGGCCTCGCTGCCGCCGATCCCGTGCGGCGAACCGCCCGAACTCGATCAGCTGCGTTTTCTCCGGGTGCAAGCTCAGGCCGAACTTCCCGAATCTTTCCCGCAGTTCTCGCAGGAATCGTTCGGCCTCGTGTCGGTGTTGGAACCCGACGACAAAATCATCGGCATAACGCACGACGATCATCTCGCCCGCGGCGGAACGAGTCCGCCACTGTTGGACCCACAGGTCGAAGACGTAATGCAGGAACACGTTCGCCAGAAGCGGCGATGCCACCGCTCCCTGCGGCGTGCCCACCTCACTCTTCGACCATTGGCCGTCCTCGGACACCCCCGCCCGTAACCATTTCTGGATCAGACGCAGGAGCCTTCGGTCAGCGATCCGGTGATCGAGGAACTTGACCAACCACTCCAGGGGGATGGTGTCGAAAAACCCCCGGATGTCGGCATCGAGCACCCAGTTCACCTTCTTCCCCATGACCCCCACCCACAATGCGTCCAGCGCGTCGTGCGCGCTGCGCCCGGGGCGGAAGCCGTAGGAGAAGCCCAGGAAGTCGACCTCGTAGATCTGGTTGAGGACCGTCACCACCGCGTGTTGGAGGAGTTTGTCCTCCAACGCGGCGATGCCCAAGGGACGCATCCGGCCGTCGGGCTTCGGGATGTAGACCCGCTTCGACGGTTGCGCCCGATAGGTCCCGGCATGGGTGCGCCGGTGCAGGTCCTTCAGCCGATCTTCCAGGCCGACCTCGTACTCCCGCCAGGTCACCCCGTCCACCCCGGCAGCCGCCTGCTTTTTCAAGCGGAGGAAGCTGTCCCGCAGCAGATCGATGGTCACGTGGTGGAGCAAGGCGGTGAACTTCGCACGCTTATCCCGGCGTGCCGCCTCTCGCACACGCACCAGCCCGGACGACACGTCGGCCCGGCTCTGAGTCCGGGACGCGGCCTGCTGAGGCGTGTTCCCCTCGGTCGGTCGCCTTCCCTCCGCCGCCTCCTCAGACGTCGGCAGTCCGTCTTTGTTCGGCGGTTTCTCAGGTACTACGCGACCGTCCGACTTCCCATCGCCGTGCGTGCCGGGCGTGCGGCCGATGGCCTTCTCCGGCCGGCCCGAGGCACCAACGACCTCGGGCGGCGATGGGATCTCCCGGTTCCCGAGCGAGGAGTTTCCACACGTGCGCAGGGTCTCCGACTGCGTGGGGTCCGATCCGGGCTCGCCGATGACGCCCGAGTCGATGTTGCCTTCCGCGTCGCGTAACCGCGTCGGCACCCCAGAAGACGTGATTTCGCAGCTCGATGGCTGGCCCGTGTGTGCCCCTGTCAACGCTTCGCCGCCGGCCTTACGACCGTCAACGCATGACTCGGGGTCGGGGTGGCTGGCTGGGCCTTCCCCGTGCGACTCTTTCATTCGCTACTCCT
>CAYPIE010000246.1:0-1919 GCA_964410665.1 uncultured Alcaligenaceae bacterium | reverse complement strand
TTCCTGGAGAGGGGCCATCCGGTGCTTCTGCGGCGACGGAGGCCCGCCGAGGATGCGCTATGGGATTACGACTGGGCGGTCCGGGCCTTCGGTCCGGTGGACGCGCAGGGGTGGCGGCTGCGGCTGTTGGTCCGCAGGCACCCGGAGAATCCGCAGGAACGAGCGTACTACTTTTGTCGGGGTCCGGCCCGGACGACCTGGAAGGAGTTGGTGCGCGTGGCCGGGGCAAGATGGAGTGTGCAGGAGTGCTTTGAGCGGGCCAAAAAAGACTGCGGTTTAGACCAGTACGAAGTGCGTTCGTGGGTGGGCTGGTATCGGCACATCACGCTGTCGATGCTGGCGTTGGCGCTGTTGAGTGTGATCCGGGCCCGGGCGGTTGGGAGGCCGCAAAAGGGGGGCGGCTGATCCCCCTGACCGTGCCCGAAGTCCGGACGCTGCGGATCCGGATCGTGTGGAGGCGGTTGAACGCACCGGAGCAAGCCTTGCTGTGGTCATGTTGGCGGCGAACGCACCAGTCCCAAGCCCGACGATGTCACGACCGGAGACGAGAGGATCGACCCCCAGATTGACTAAATACAACTGTAGTACTAGATGGTCATTCACTGCGTTCGTGGCTTCCTTGGCACCCCTTCGCGGAGAGCCTTGACGGAAACGCCTTCTCAGCTAGAGAATGAGTTAGAGCCGGGCCCATTGAGACGGTTCGAATGCCTCCAAAACTCACCTGTGTGAACTGTGAGAGTTCATGCACAGACGCGTTTTCTGAACACCCACCTTCGCACGATCGCGTGGGCGTTCCGTTTCTTCCATTTCTTGAACTCCTGTAATTGCAGACCCACCCATTGCGTATGCTTTGCGGAACAAGATTTGTCCGATGAGGGACCGAGCCTATGCAGGCACCCAACGAGTCGCAACGACCTTCTCCAGAACAACTTGCCGAGATGTGGAGTGACCAGGACGGTGACCGCTGGCAGCGGGTCGAAGCCTTGGTGCAGCTGATCACCGATTCGGCCGTCTCTGGCCTCTTGGGCGAACGGGCATCGGCGGCACCTTCCCTGGCCCCAATCTGTCGCCCGCCGAGCGAACCTTCTGCTTCACCGCCAGCCCGACCCGCGGCGATGCCCCGCTCACGGTGGATTTTAGCGCCCAGGTCATCGGCACGGAGTTCTTCTGGGATTTTGATGATGGGAACACCTCGACCGAGCCCGACCCGGAACACACCTATGCCGCGCCGGGGACCTACGAGCCGCGGTTCACGTACACTACCCCGGATGGCAGCCGGGCGGTGTGCAACCGCGGGCCGGTCATCCAGGTTTGTCCCGGCACCCGGCCTACTGCCAGTTTCACGGAAACGCTGCATCTGCCTGCCCAGGCACCGTTATGGGACGTCGAGTTTACCTCCACCAGCAGCAACGCAAACCGCCTGCTCTGGTACTTCCAGGGCACGGCTGGCATCGGCTCGCCGATCGTGCACAACTTCGGGGGGCCGGGGACCTATCACATCATCCTGATTGCCGAGGATGCCTGCGGCCGCAGCGACCGAGCGGAGAAGAGGATCACCCTCGATGCGGCCGGAAATCTTTCGGCAGAGATCATTCTGAGTTAAACTCCGAGCGCGACCGTCCTTCCAAGGCCTACCGCCACGCTGTCGATCACCGCTCGACGGCTGTCGACGGTGCCCGATTCCCCCACCCTCACCAGACCCAAATCTTGGAAAAGCTGACCCATGACCACCCGCACCCTGGACCCAAATGGGACCATTGCTGACCCACTTTTTTCGACCGATCAAGGAAAGGTATGTATACTAATGTCAAGCATTATTGCTGTAAACAAGCCACTGGGTAGTAACCAAGGATTCCGCAGTGGTCCGAAATGGGACTAGCCATTTTTCCAAGAGCGAACCCGAGGCCATGCAACGCTTC
>CAYPIE010000245.1:0-1919 GCA_964410665.1 uncultured Alcaligenaceae bacterium | reverse complement strand
CAGCTGATCCTCGGCAGCGGCAACACCTTCGGCCCCGAAGGGATCACTTTCAAGGGGTCTGGAAACACCGACACCATTCAGGCCAGCGACGACACGGACTACACCCTATCTGACACCCTCCTGAACATTGATGGCGTCGGCTCCGTGGTACTGAACAAGGTCGAGCGTGCCATCCTCACGGGCGGTCCCAGCGGTAACACTTTCACGCTCGTAGACTGGTCCGAAAAGGCTATTCTCGTCGGCGACACCGGCAACGATGCACTCATCCTCGATGACAGCAACAACTTCGGCAGCAACGGCGTCAGCTTCTTTGGCGGGGCCGGAACCGATTCCATTACTGTCGACGCCTCTGAAGATTTTACCTTGTCCGACACCCTCCTAAGCATCACCAGTGTCGGCTCAATTGTGCTGGACAGCGTGGAAGTGGCCAACCTCACCGGCGCGGGCAACGTCACCACTTTCACCGTTAGCGATTGGACCGGGCTAGCCACCCTGGATGGCAAAGGCAGCGGTGACACTTACGACATTACCTTTAAAGGTTCCGGCGACGGCTCCGTGGCCATCCGTGACAGCGGAGCCAGCGGCACCGACGTCGGTAACGTCAACGCCACCGACAACAACGACGACCTCACGGTCACTGACACCAGCGTCACCCTTGACAACGAGCAGGTCACTTACGATAGCAACCTCGAGCAACTCAACGTCGATGCTCGCGATGGCGATGACTCGGTGACGCTCAACGTTGCCGACACTCCTACGGTCATCCGACTCGACGGCGGGGACGGGACGGACACCCTCTCCGGTAGCTTCATTGGTGACTTCGACGGCGATAACATCGTCAATTTCGAGGCGATCGGCGACCTGACTATTGACGGCGACCTCACCGGCGATCTGGTCATCGACGGGCACATCGGCAACCTCACCATCACCGGCGCGACGCTTGGCAGTATCACCGCCGACTCCATCGACACCATCGGTGTGGGCAATGGCCAAGGGCCGATCGTCTTCCGCGTCACCGAAGGGGGGATCACCCGACGGATCGAGGCTGCCTTGCCCGAGAACCCGTACCCCAGTCCCGAGGATCCGTTCCCCGAAGCCATCCGCTTTGAGTTCTTCTACGACTCCCGAGACCGGCTCGGGGCCGACCCGCGACTGGCCCTCCGGGTTACTAACCCGGTTGCTCAGATCTTTGACCTCAGTCTCGTCACCTACGACGACCGGGCCCGGTTCAAGCTGGCCCGGCTGGATAGCGTTGGCCGCTCCTATATTCGCAACGTTGCCGTCGAGGGCAACCTGCTCGACCGGATCACGGGTCCGATGCGTCGGTTCCTCGGGTACCCCTCCGGCACTCCCGGTGGCATCCGGCTGCCCTCGGATACCTTGCAGGGGGTGGCGATTCGTGACTTTGTCCGCGCGAACACTGTTCAGGTTGCGGGCATCGCCGGGGTGGCCTTCGGCCGCCTGCGGCTGTCCGACCGCACCGTCACTGCTCCCAACGCGACGAACAACGACGCGGTGCAGATCTTCACCGACCGCAACGCCGACATCCAGAACCAGAACGGTACCTTCCGGGTGCCATTCTCGAGCGTCCGTCCGGTGGCTCTGTTCTACAACGATGAGCCGTGGCAGGACCAGCTCGACTACCGTCCAGTGTTGTTCACCGACCAAGGCGGGCGGGACCCACGCGGCAGCATCACGGCTCTGGTGGAGGTGGCCCCGGTCAACAACTTCACCTTAGTCCAGCGCATCGACCTGCGAGGGGATGGGGCCAGCATCCAGACCGACCAGGCCATCCAAGAGGCGATTACCTCGACCGGACCGCTGGGTGATCTGATCTTCAACGTCTCTCAGGGTATCCGTGGGGACATCGTGGCCCCATCGTTCTTTGGCAACATCGACTACCGCAACGGGTATCTCGA
>CAYPIE010000244.1:0-1950 GCA_964410665.1 uncultured Alcaligenaceae bacterium | reverse complement strand
GATCGGAAACGCACAGGGGTTGACACAAATCGGTATTGGTTGCTGTCAACGCCCGACGGTCGCGATGGGGTGATGGTGGAGCCCAACGGGCTTTACCACATGCGGGCGAGGTTCTATCATCCAGGAGTCAGACGGTTCGTGAACCGGGATGTGTTGCGGGGCGGGGTGGATGACCCGCAGAGTTTGAATCGATATGCCTATGTCAAGGGGAGTCCGGTTCAGTTTGTGGATCCCAACGGCCGCATACCTGCCCCTGCCGTTTGGTTGATCGGCCTCGGTGTAGGGTATGGCATAGAGCTTTTATTGGCTGGTCTAGATTCTGATCCCAACGATACATCAGGTAGAATTGTACCAACAGCGCTTGGTCCCGATGTGGTTGGTGGTGCTGTCGGAGCGGGTCTTAAAGCCACTGGTACAGCGATTGAGGTGGTTTATCCATACTGTCCTCCTTGGTTTAATAGCCTCATCCCCCCTCCGGGAACACTTTTTTCAGGATTTGGACTCGTTGCGGCAAAGAACATACCAAGGATCCATACCGGGAAGCAGGGCAAACACATTAGAGGGCACAACAATTTCACGGCGGGCCGGAGCGTCCTTACATCTGATCCTGCAAAGCTAGCCGAGAAGGCAGGTACCGAAGCTCCGGTAGGAAAGGTTCCAAGAGGTCAGCCCGGTTTCAAGGAACGTGTCGATTTCGGAGAGGTTATAGGAGAATATGTGGTGAATGGCGTTGGAACACCGACCACCAAGGAGATCATCACGTATGCGAAAGATGGTTCAATCCACATCATTCCGGCGGCTCCATGACTGAAAGTACCAATAGTGAACTTCGTCAACGAGTGCTTCTATGTTTTCAGGTTGCACTGCTCGGCATGATCGGTCCGAACTTGAGGGCAGTAACAGTGAGCTGGGATGACAGAGCAATCAACGGAGTCCTTTATTTTGAAGGAGAATTAAGCGAGCAAGCTGTTGAAGATGCGTCCGATATCGAAGCCGAGGTAATGGCGAGTTTTCCGGAGCATGAGGTATCTGTTGTAGCGCAAAGATGTGATAGCCCAACCAAACCAAAAATGACGGAAGCTTGGGCTTTCATGCGTAGGGAGACGTTCCGCTAAACACAAGGTCTTGCCCGGCACCGCTCACCGCTCGCTTCGGGGCATCGAATTTTTCGAGAGCTAACGGGAGCGTAGCTCAAAATCGGCGTTAGAACCTGTTGAACTAGGGGTGTTGCTAAGCCATGAGGTGTTCCTCGATGACACACTTACCCCCGCCCCTCTCTCTAGAGACCGTTGCCAAGGCCTTGAACGCCTGGCGACGCCATCGCCGTGGCCGTCAAGTGCCAACCCCCCTGCGTCGCCAAGTCGTCGCTTTACTGGAGCACTACGCGATCTCCCACGTGATCAACGCCCTGGCCCTCAACCATACCACCGTCAAGCGATGGCAACGGGAGCTCGGTGATGAGGCGGTGATAGCCCCGGCGTTGGAGCCGACGTTTGTGCCGCTAACGACAGCGGCGGATGCCCCTGGGCCAACGCCTTCCCGTCGACCCGCCCTCACCCTGACCTGGACAGACGCCGACGGTGCGCATCAGCTCTCGGGGCAACTCACACCCGCTCAATGGCAGCGCGTCATCACCGCCCTTTGGGTGGAGGCGCAATGATTCACTTGACGGCGACCACACCGATCTGGATTGCCACCCAGCCTGCTGACTTTCGCCGCGGGATCGATGGCTTCGTGGCCTTATGCCGAGATCACTATCGCCAACCACCCCAAACGGGTGTCCTGTTTGTGTTCCGCCATCGCGCCGCCACCATGATCCGCATCTTGGCCTACGATGGCAGTGGCTACTGGCTACTCAGTAAGCGCCTGTCGCGGGGACGCTTCCGTCCCTAGCTTGGCGGTCAGCCGGCACAGCGGCAACCGCTGGAAGCGATTCGGTTGCGCCAACGC
>CAYPIE010000243.1:0-1986 GCA_964410665.1 uncultured Alcaligenaceae bacterium | reverse complement strand
CGGCATAGGCCTGCCAGAGTTGCTCATCGGGGAGGTGCCCGCGAAAGCGGATACGCCGTTCGAGTTCGGGCCGCCCGTGCACGTTTCGCCGATGGCGGTCCAGAACCGATTCGGTCTCTCCCGGAGTTGGGTTGTGGCGGCCGATTAGTTCGAGCTCGGCCCCGGTGTGGACTTCCAGAACTCGATAGGCGGCGTGGAGGAGGGTTTCTATATTCTTACGTATCTCGATACGTCCAACAAAGAGGATGCGGACAGTGTCGTTGGAGCGTGGTGACGGGGGATAGTGCTCAGCGATATCCCGGGTGGCGTGGTGGACGACGAAGTTCTCGGCCACAGCAGCAGCGACCTCGGCGGCGGTCTTTTCGAGGATTGCCCGACTGTTGGCGTAGATGAAGCGGGCTTGGCGAGCAGTTTCGCGTTCCAGGGCGAGCATCTGCTGCAGGTGAAGAGAGTCGGGAAAAGCGCCCAGTGCTGTGATAGTGTGCAAGGTGGTCTGGAGGTATAAGAGGGTTGGCCAGCGCGGGTCCAGGTTGGAGATGACCCCCTCACACTGCCAGATCGGTGCGGACACCACATCCACACCGTGAAGGTCATAGATACGATTGATCTCCTCATATACGGCGGCAGCGTGAGCTAAGTTGTGTGCGATGGGTTGGCCGGCCAGGGCATCTCCGTCGTAGGTATGCCCGGGGATGCGGTGGAGCCAAACCCCATCCTGGAAGTCGACAGTGTGGGTATCACCATGGGTGATCACACGCACCTCATGCCCGTGGCGGGCGTAGCCGGCGGCCAAGTCGGCGGTCAGCCGGCCGATCCCTCCGTGTTGGGGCGGATACTCACGGGTCACGAAGCAGGTGCGCAGCCGGCCCCGGGTTGGGGTCAGCACCGGGTAAGGGAGGAAGTCGCGGGATTGGGCCGACGGGATGCGGCGAAACGGCCGGGACTTGGTCAGGCCTTGGCG
The DNA here is from genome assembly GCA_964410665.1 of uncultured Alcaligenaceae bacterium. Lineage (GTDB taxonomy): Bacteria > Planctomycetota > Planctomycetia > Gemmatales > Gemmataceae > CAYPIE01. Next base: position 1,025 of record CAYPIE010000243.1, on the reverse strand, counting down.
AATGCCTAGCTCCGCGCCGAGTTCGATCCGCTCGAGGTAGTGGGCATACTGGTCGGCCGTCATCAGGCCCGCACGGTAGGAGCGGTACCCTTGAGCCTTCATCCCCTCCAGGTAGTGTGACACTTCGGTGTACACCTCACTGACCGGCCGGGACATTGGCCCATAACGGATGGCAAAGGTACAGTGGTTTTTGACCACGGAGTAGGGGTCCAGGAGAAGTCGCTCGGGCGTCCGGATGTGGCTCGCGGCGAATTTGTGGAAGACGATGGCTCGGTCCAGCGCGGCCAGGCGATAGCCAGTGTCGATGATAAGCAGGCAAACCTCGGTTTCTTCCAGGTAGTATTCGATTTCCTCGTTGAAGGCGCCGATTTCGCGGAGGACGTCACGGCGGAAGCTACAGTTGGTACCTAACAGGGAAACGAAGGGGTCGGCGCCGGGTTCGAGGTAACGGTCGAAGGGGGGGGGCAGATGAAATGTGGTCACCCCGACGCGGTTGCACACCGAGTAGCGGTGCTGCAACTTCACCCCGGTGTGGTCATAGACGATCCCACCGACGCCGCCCACCTCGGGGCCCGAGTAGCCCGCGACCAGATCGGCGAGCCAACAGGGGTCGGGGACCGAGTCATCGTCGATGAAAGCGACGACGTCTCCGGCGGCGTGGGTGATGCCGATGTTGCGCGACTTCGATAGGTGGACCTCGGGACAGTCGTAGACGCGGATCATGTTGACGAATTCCGCGAGCACAACCGGGGTGGCGTCGGTGCTGGGGCCGTTGACCACGATGACTTCGAAGTTCGGGTAGGTCTGATAGCGGAGGCTGACCAGCGTGTTTTTCAGCGTGGCCGCGCGGTTGTAGGTGTTGACGATGACGCTGACTTTCATGATCGGTGGCTCCGTAACTTCGAAATGACCTACGGCGTCTCGGAGCGGCGGCAGCTGGCCCGGCGAGCCCCGATCAGGTCCAGTTGCCCGTCACGCGGAGCGACCCAACGAGTTGCGGGGAAGGTTACCGAACTGCTCCATTT
>CAYPIE010000242.1:0-1990 GCA_964410665.1 uncultured Alcaligenaceae bacterium | reverse complement strand
ATCGACAACCGGTGGACCAATCCCAACGAGCCCGTCAACGGCCAGGACGACGACGGCAACGGGCTGATCGATGACATTCACGGCTGGGACTTCGTTGGCGGCGACAACGACCCGACCGGCCAGGGGACCGACGACGCACACGGCACCCTGGTGGCCGGGGTCGCCGCCGGCCGCGGCGACAACACCGCCGGAATCACCGGCACCGCCTTCGACGCGACCATCATCCCGATCCAGCTGATCCCCGACGCGGGCGAGGGAGACACCGACCCGGGCATCCTCGCGTACGCCGCAGCCCTGGCCTACCGCCCTGACGTGGTCGAAGTCTCGAACAACAGTTGGGGCTTCAGTTACCCAGGCTACGTCGAAGCGACGCCCCCTGAGATGGCCGCCATCCAGCTCGGCGCGACCCTGGGCCGTGGCGGGCTGGGGACAGTGTACGTATTTTCCGGGGGCAACAGCCGCGAAGATGGTTCGAACACCAACTACCAGCCCGGCTTTAAAAACTCCCGCTTCACCATCACCGTGGCCGCAGTCGACAACAACGGCGAGGTTGCCAACTACAGCAACCCTGGTGCGACCATCCTCGTCTCCGCCCCGGGTGGCATCGGCAACTTCAACGATCCCACCACGGTGATCGCTACCGACAACACCGGCGACTTCGGGTTCAACAACGGCAGCGGTCTGAACAACCAGGGGGATTACACCGGAGCCCAGGGGACCTCATTCGCCGCCCCGATCGTCACCGGGATCGTTGCCATGATGCTCGAGGCGAACCCCGACCTGGGCTACCGCGACGTGCAACAGATCTTGGCCACCACGGCCCGGCAGAACGACCCGAACGACCCCAGCTGGTCCCAGAACGGGGCCGGGCTCTGGGTCAGCCACGATTACGGTTATGGCGTTGTCGATACACTGGCTGCGATCAGCGCCGCCGAGAATTGGCAAAACTTACCCCCGCAGTCGATAGTCTCTACCGGCCAGCTCGATGTCAACATGGCCATCCCAGACAACGACCCCGACGGCATCGAGTACACCTTCGACCTCACCGAAAACGTGTCAATCGAGTGGGCCGAGCTGCTGTTTTCGTCCGACACTGTCGGCGACGACCTCCGTATCGAACTGATCTCTCCGGCCGGGACTGTGTCGGTGCTGAGCGAAACCCGCTCGCATGGCGGTGACGACTATAACGCCGCTACCTTCCGGACGAACCTGCTCCGAGGCGAGGAATCGGTAGGCACGTGGACCTTGCGGGTCAGCGATGGTACCGCCCAAAACACTGGGAACCTCAACTCGATCACCCTCAACGTCTTCGGCATCGACCCTGACAACCTGCCCAACCAGGACCTGGTGGCCAACGACGACTCCTTTGCCACGATCACCAACCTGCCCCTGACTGTGGCCGCCCCCGGCATCCTGGCAAATGACACCGCCCCCGCCGGAGCGACATTGACCGTCGATACACCCGGCGACATAACTCTGCTCCAGGGCGAAGGTACCATTTCGGTCAACGCTGACGGCTCGTTCACCTACGCTCCCGCCCCCGACTTCCAGGGAACCGCCGTCTTCGAGTACACCGCCACCGACGGCACCGACATTAGCAACGTCGCCACCGTCACTATTGAGATCGGGGGACTGGCAGCCAACGATGACGCGTACACCATCTTGGTCAACGAATCACTCTCCGTCGACGCCCCGGGCATCTTGGCCAACGACCTAGCTGCTTCCGACGATAGCCTGACTGTCAGCTCCCCCGGAACGATCACTCTGGTTCAGGGCCAGGGCACCCTTACCGTAAACGCTGACGGCTCGTTCGACTACACCCCGCCCACCGGCTACGTCGGCACGGCCGTCTTCGAGTACACCGCCACCAACGGCACTGACGTCAGTAACGTCGCCACCGTCACCATCCGGGTCCGTCGCGGCGACTTTGTCGGCGGCCCGCAAGGCTTGCTCCCTGAAACCGACTCGCAAAACTTCAACCGTCCCATCG
>CAYPIE010000241.1:0-2069 GCA_964410665.1 uncultured Alcaligenaceae bacterium | reverse complement strand
TGTCGGGTCGGAGGAGGGGCGCCGAAGCGCTACCCTCCGTCCGCCGCTCAAACCGGACATGCAGTTTTCCCGCATCCGGCTTTCACAACAACTTCGGGACTGGCTCCCGATCACGAATTCCTCCGATCAGGCCTACGAGATTTACCAATCCGATCTCGCCGTAGAGTTTGGATTCCGGCAGTTCCTTCCAACCGCAGTTGCGCCAGCGCTTCTTACGGTGAGACCAGATCCGCCGGACGATCCAACGATCGAGCCGGTTGTAGAGTTTGCGCACATTGGCTTGGTGATAGTAGTTTCCCCAGCCGCGAAGCAAAGGGTTGAGCCGCTCAATAAGTTGTCGCGTACTCAGCCCGTTGTTGCGCCGGGTCAATCTCCGCACCTTCTCCTTGAAGGAGTCCAGCGAACGCTGGGTTGGATGACGGTAGACCGTTCCTCTTCTCACTCCGCTTTTGATGCGATCTTCTCTCAAATCCAGCTTGCGATGCCCCCGTTTGATCAGGAAGCCGAGGAACTCTATCCCTTGGCTGACAGGCACAATGCGGGTCTTCTCCTGGTTCAAGGTAACACCTAGCTTGGCGAGCACTTGTCGGGCGACACTCAGCGCTTTGGCTGCTTCGTCGCGGGTTCGGCAGGTGATGCGCCAGTCATCAGCGTATCTCGTCAGGCGATATCCTCGCTTACCCATCTCTTTGTCAAACGGCGTCAGGAGCACATTGCTAAGCAATGGCGAGATCACTCCACCTTGGGGCGTGCCTTGCTCGGTGGGCCGATAGCCTTCCTTACTTTCGACGCCTGCCTTGAGAATGCTCTCTACTAATCCTAACACACGCCCGTCGGACACGCGTTGGTTCAGCAGCTCCATGAGCTTGGAGTGATCGACCGTCGTGAAGAAGTCTTTGAGGTCGGCATCCACGATCCACTCGTGGCCGGCCATGATTTCTTCTCTGACTTTATCAACCGCCCCATGGGCTGATCTCATCGGGCGGTATCCGAAGCTGGCTTCATCGAATACTTCCTCAAAGATCGGTTCCAGCCGGTTCTTGATCGCTTGTTGGCATACCCGGTCATAGATGGTCGGGATGCCCAGCTTGCGATACTTGCCCGGCTGCCCGGCTTTGGGTATCAAATGTTCGCGTACGGGGGCAGGACGATAGGTCTTTTCTTTCAGCTCTTTATGCAGGCGCTGAAGGTTCTCCTCCAGGTTCTGCTCGAAGTCTTCAAGACTTTCCCCATCGATTCCTCCGCTCCCGCGGTTGGCTCTCACTCTCTCCCAAGCCAGTCGCAAGTTTGCTGGATGGTAAACCTTGTCCACCAGTGAGTGGACTTTGGTTTCGTGTGAAGGGTTCAGCCAGTCAACCAGTCTCCTCGAAGCGCGACGTACGGGTTTTTCGATGTTCGAACTGTTCCTCATCGCTTTCTTCTACTCTCTGGTTTTCTGAGCTTGTTGCCTTCGCTGTTGCCGACCGACTTCCCCAGCCCACTCCAGGCTGCCGCCCATTCGCGGTAGCACATGGTTTCCCATGGCTTCTATGGTACTATTCGACCGTCCGACTCCTCGCCACGCTTCGCTTCTCATTTCTCAGTTGAGCTGTTTATAGATTGGCTTTCCTGTCTGCCACGGACAGGACGTGACGAGGCCTCCCCGAGTTACGCATGAATCTTTCCTACCGTGCCATCCGCAAACACCTTGGTGCGACAGAGGGGATTCCAAATGCCTTCGCCCCCATAGTGCGGGCTCGACCATTCTCTGTCTTTGGCCGACCGGTTCATCATGGACTTGCGCCCTTCGATTACGGCCCGGTAGTTCTCCGCATGCCCTTCGGATTCCGCCTCGCGACGGACACCCTGCCCTCCGGTTGGGTATAGCCTTGCGGCCCTCCCAGTCAATCGACTTAGGAATCTCCTGTGCCTGTTTGCTCTTCGTTTCCAAAGTTGTGTCCTCTCGGATTCTTCCTTATCGACTGACCCCGGCCAGCGAGATTTCACTCCCGCTTTTGGATATCACCCCAGGGTCTCGGGGTGAGTGGGACTTGCACCCACCTGATTCACGCGCTGTCGGGCGCACACTA
>CAYPIE010000240.1:0-2087 GCA_964410665.1 uncultured Alcaligenaceae bacterium | reverse complement strand
GTATCGAGTTCGGCAACCGCTTTGTCCAACTGCTTTCCGAGGAGTAGTTGCAACGCGTTATGCCACAATAGGTTACCATCTTGCTCGCGTGCCGCTTCAGGACGATTGCGAAGTCGTCTTCTTCGTCCCCGCGGAAGCGGGAATCCAGTGAAACGCTGGAAACGTCTAGATTCCCGCGTGCGCGGGAATGACGGCTTGGGCTCCTTTCCCAGGAGAATCCGACTTTGCAATCCTCCTGCGTGCCACTTGCAGCGTCGCCTACGAACCAGTAAAAAAGTATATACTGAAGTATTCTGTCTGGACTGCGGCCATGACCACACTCACCCAACAACGCCGTCCACCCCTGGGCTTGTTTCCCGACAAGCCCGCGCCGAGGCTTTATGATCGCATCGTCGAGGTTCTGCGGGTCCGGCACTACAGTCGCCGCACGGAAGAAGCCTACGTTCACTGGATGCGCCGGTACATCGAGTTCCACCAACACCGGCATCCCCGCCAACTTGCCGAAGGCGATGTCAATGGATTCCTAACAAGCCTGGCCGTCAAGGAACATGTTTCGGCATCGACGCAGAATCAGGCTTTGTCGGCAATCCTGTTCCTTTACGAGCACGTCCTGGAGCAACCGCTCGACCGGATCGAGGGCGTCGTTCGCGCCCGTCGGCCAAAGCGGCTGCCCGTCGTGCTGACGGTCGATGAAGTATCGCGGGTGATGGCGCATCGGACCGACGACAAGTGGCTCATCGCCATGCTCTTGTACGGCGGTGGCCTGCGGTTGCTCGAAGCGCTTCGCCTGCGAGTCAAGGACCTGGACTTCGAGCGCGGCGAGATCACCGTCCGCGAAGGCAAGGGGGACAAAGACCGGGTCACAACGATGCCTCGGGCGGTGGCGCATCCCCTACAGGAGCATCTCCATCGCGTTCAAGCCATCCATCAGCAGGATTTGGCCGATGGCTACGGCCGCGTCGAACTGCCGCACGCTCTGGCTCGTAAGTATCCCAACGCGAACCGCGAGTAGGCCTGGCAGTTCGTGTTTCCCCAGGAACGCCGCTGGCGAAACGCAATACCGGCGAACAGGGGCGTCATCACATCGATGAATCGCTGTTTTCGCGGTCGCTCAAGTCTGCGGTGAGGCAGGCAGGTCTCACGAAGCGAGTCACGAGCCACACATTTCGCCACTCATTCGCGACGCACTTGCTGGCCGACGGTTGCGACATTCGCACGGTCCAGGAACTCCTGGGACACAAAGATGTTCGAACGAAAATGATTTACACTCACGTCTTGAACCGCGGCGGACGCGGCGTCCGCAGCCCGGCCGACGGACTGGTTCACGATTTCGATGAGCGATAGGCGGAAACAACCTATCACGCCGTGACAAGCGTGACAAAGAAGCAACGATAGAATAGACCTGCGACTTACGAGGATCGGCGTAGTGCGCGTTAGGTTGACAACCTTGCAGCCTACAGGCGATACGCTGATCATCCTATAAACAAGTTCGGCGGCAGAGGGGCGATGCCCGTGACACGTACTGTCGAGGGGGGCGGTGTGGGCGAGGTACCGAGTAGTCAGCCGGAGAATCGTCGCGTTTTGCTGCCATGGTGGGGCTGGGTCGCTCTCGTCGCTGTCTTATGTAGCGTCGTCCCCGTCGCGGGGTATGCTGTTGAAGGTGTGGGCTGGAATCGTATCGGGGTCAGGGTATTTGCGTGGGCGGTCATGGCCGCTGCGGCCGTGGCTGTCACGCTGCGGTACGCCAATCCGCTCCTACCTGCGCTGTGCGGCGGGATGGTTGGAGCCCAGGCTCCGCGACCGTCCGAGGCGTGGGTTCGTCAGTTCGCCGGAGATAGCTTGGGCGGAGCGCTGAGCCTCGCATTCTTCTTCGCGGCTATCGCCATCGGAATAGCGGTCTTCACGGCACTTGCCAAACGGCGGGTCTCAGAAAAGGGGAGATTCTGAGTATCAACACTTGTCGCAGGCCGCCGAGCGGCGAACCGCCTAACCTCGCACTGTAGTGGACCCCGGTCCGCCGCCGCGCTCTCTGGTAACATCAAGCCCCATCCCGGCGGGCCGGTCCACTGAGCTTTGATCGTCCGGCG
>CAYPIE010000239.1:0-2281 GCA_964410665.1 uncultured Alcaligenaceae bacterium | reverse complement strand
GGGTCCAAAGGCCTCGCAGCGGGAGGGTTTCGCGCTCCCTACTTCTTCGGTTGAACATTATCGAGGTAGGGATCTCCGGTTTCCCGGAGTCCCCCTCACAGATCCCGGCGTGCAGTTTTCCCGCACCGGGCTCCTCGGGATCAACTCGCTTCGCACGGGCAGCAGTGGTTTACGTTTGGCAATGGTTGCTTCTACTGCGTTCACACTCATGATCACAGCACCACCACATTCAATCCCAGCTCCAGTTGCAGGTCTCCAATCCGCTTCACTTTGGGGCACGACACCTCAAATCTTTTCAAGAGCCGATTGAACCCTTGCCATGTGTAGCTGCGTCTTTGACTACGCCGGTTGAGCCATTTGAAAAGGATCTTACCCACCCATCTGAAATACGTGCTCACGCTCTCGGAATTGCCTCGAATGGCATAATAATTCCCGTATCCCGCAAGCATCCGCTTCAGCTTGTCTAACAAGAAACGCGCTTTCCGTGATCGATTCTCTTTGATCCATTCGGTGAATTTCCTCAGCGAGGCTTGCAGTTTCTTCGGAGAGGTGCGCCGCTTGACTATCGGGTAGCCATTGCGACTCAACCCCCAGCGAAATTCGAAGCCCAGAAAGTCAAACTTTCCGTTCTCCGTGCCGCCCCATTTTGTAAACTTCATCGTCCGGGTCTTTTCCTCGGCCACTTCCAGTTCGAACTTGGCTAACCTCGCCTTGAGTTGCTCTTCGAACGCGCTCGCCTCCGTGGCGCTCTCAAAAGCACACACGAAATCATCCGCATAGCGAATGAGCTTGCAACGTCCCTGGCCTCTCTCGGCTATCCTTTTCTCAAACCATAGATCCAGCACATAGTGCAGATAAATATTGGCCAAGACTGGTGATACAATCCCGCCTTGGGGACTGCCCGATTGCGGGTGAACCACCGAACCATCTTCCTCCAATATACCTGCTCGCAGCCACTTCTTGATCAGTCGGATGAGGGCGCGGTCAGCGACTCGCTTCTCTAACATTTGGACTAACCAGGAATGGCTTAAATTGTCGAAGAAGCCACGAATGTCCGCTTCAACAATCCAGTGATACCCCCCAAGCCGCAGTTCCTCACGCAAGGCCTCCAGCGCGTCGTGCGGCCCGATTCCTTTGCGATATCCGAAACTGCAGTCCAGGAAGTCTTGCCCATAGATCGCCGACAGGATGTTAGCGACCGCTACTTGGAGAACCTTGTCTTCCAGAGCTGGGATGCCCAGCGGACGCATCTTGGCGCTGCCAGGCTTTGGTATATACTTGCGCCTCACCAGTTTGGCCCGGTAGCGCTTTTGCTTGAGGCGGTCCACCAGATCGGCCAGGTTTTCATCCAGTTTCTTCTCATACTCCTGGTAGGTCACCCGATCGACTCCACTGGCTGCATTCTTCCGCAATTGGTAGAAGCTCCAGCGCAGGTTTTCCACATTCAGCAAGCGATACAGGTCTCCAAAACGATGACGCTTCTTTGCTGCTGCCTTATTTGCTATTCCTCGCAGGGAGGTTTGCATGGATTTGCTGTTCATTCTTAACAGGCCATGTTTCCTTTGCGAGCTACGTTGTCCCGTCGTCCCCTTCGACACGGTTCGGGTGCTCCTTGCTGGATACAAGGCACTTGCCCCGCCCTACCATTGGACGATCTGCATCCCCTCTTAAAACCCGTCGGGAGCGCCTTCTTGTCGTTGGCGTTCCCTACCCTGGCGGCGATCCCGCCAAGGAGGCAGAGGGGCCTCCCTAGGTCCCTGACTTCTCTCTCCATATGCGCCACGCTCTTAGACCCCGGATAGTCTGTTCGGTCCTCACCAATGCGGCTCGAACAGTGTTGGGTAACCGGCACAAGGACGCCGTCCCCACTAACGAGTATAATTTTATCGAGGCTGGATTGCTTTAGGAGGGTGCGGCTCCTCCTTGCGGCGCACATGGTTTCCTGTCTACGCTTAGGCATGGTTGTTCGTCTGGTCCTTCGGGTCCGCCAAGCGGTTTTCCGAGGGCAGTCCCACCACGCGGCGGAACTCCTCCTTCCACACCCCAAGACTCGGTATGGGTGGCTGGTTAAGCCTTACCACCGACTCTCTTACAAAGTCGGCACTCATGTTTGAACTATGGATTTCCATAATTTTCACTTGAATCATGAGGGACTTTCACCCCCAGAGAAGCCAGATTTCACCTGGCGCACCCTTGTTGAATATTGAACATTCCTCCTATCTCCCGTTCCGCTCAGGATTGGTTTTGGGCAACACACTCTGGAGAGTCGTTCTACAGCTTG
>CAYPIE010000238.1:0-2339 GCA_964410665.1 uncultured Alcaligenaceae bacterium | reverse complement strand
CCTGGGCATCGCCTTGAAGGCCAAGGGCCAGCTCGACGCCGCCATCGCGTCCTACCGAAAAGCCATCCAGATCCAGCCCGACTTGGCCGAAGCCTACACCAACCTGGGCAACGCCTTGGCAAAGAAGGGTCAGCTCGATGACGCCATCGAGGCCTACCGAAAAGCTATCCACATCCAGCCCGACTATGCTTTGGCCCACACCAACTTGGGCAGAGCCTTGGCGGGCAAAGGGCAGCTCGCTGACGCCATCCATGCTTACCGACAAGCGGTCAAATATAAACCAGACTTTGTTGGAGCCCACCTCAACTTGGGGCTAGCTCTTGCGCAGCAGGGACGACTCGGAGAGGCAATCAAGGCCTACCGAGAAGCCATCCGCATCCAACCCGACTTGGCCGAAGCCCATTGCAGCCTGGGTTTCGCGTTTCGTGACCAGGGCCGCTTTGTGGAGGCCCTCGATTGCCTACGCCGCGGTCACCAACTCGGCTCGGCTCGGGGGAGAGGCTGGCGCTTCCCCTCGGCTCAGTGGGTCCAGGAAGCGGAAGCCATGATCGCCCTGGACGCTCGCTGGCAACAGCTTCGGACCGGGGATGCTGAGACTGGAGGGGCCAAAGAGTCTCTTCAGCTGGCCGCTTTTGTGGGCCAGTTCTACAAGGACGATGCCGCGAAAACGGTCGCTTTGTATCGGGTCGGGTTCAAGGACCACCCCTCAGGGGGGCCAACCCGCATCGCTACAACGCCGCGTGTGCCGCCTTGCTGGCCGCTCGGAGACCGCCTCAGGACGATCGGATCGGCCCCGACTCACGCGGATGGTATCGCCGCCAAGCTTACGACTGGCTCCAGGCCGACCTGGCTTGGCTCGGCCAGCAGCCTCGGGCGCAGCGGGTCCAGATTTTGAGCCACTGGCGTCGCGACCCCGACCTGGCCGGGATCCGGGCGATCTATCCGTTGGCCTTGCTGCCCGAGGCCGACCGCCAGCAATGGCTGGGGTTCTGGCGTGCGGTGGATGCGTTGCTTGAATCGGCCCGAAGTGCATCGACCGCCAACAAAGCGGTTCCGTGACCAGGTCGTCGGCGAGCCTCGATCTCCTGGTCGTTGGTCGAGAGTCCCGTAGTAAGCCGCCGTGGCATCTGCTCGATGCCACGGCGCTGGTCCACGTGGTCCGGTGGAAGCGGGCCCGAGATCTGGTGCATTGGGCCCGCGGATCGTCCCGGTGATCGCTCCATTGATCAGGAATCTGTCTTAGTTGCGCAGGTCGACCCCGGTGATCAGCAGCAGGTCGAGTTCATCGTCGGAGAAGACCCAGTCGATGCCATCGCCGCCGTCGAGGGTATCGCGGCTGTCGGGATCGAAGGTGACCTGGAGCTGTTCGCGCAAGGGTGCCAGGTCATCGTCGGGCTGGCGGTTGGACCAGGCGGCGAGGAGGTCAAACGGGGGTTCGCCGAGAAATGGGAGGAAGGCGTTACTGGTGCCGTCGATGAGGATGTCGTCGCCGTTTCCGCCGGAGAGGTAGTCGGCCCCGAGCCCGCCGACGAGTAGGTCGTTGCCGTCTCGCCCGTAGATGCGGTCGGCGCCGAAGCCGCCGAAGACGATGTCATTGCCCGCCCCAGCGTCGACGAAATTGTTAGCGAAGGACAGGTCAATCAAGTCGTCGCCCGCCCCACTTTGAATGTTGTTCTTGCCGCCACCGGGGTTGATGGTGTCGTTGCCGGATCCGGTGACGATGAAGTCGTTGCCGGAGGCGAGGAAATCGCTGTCTTGGTTGATGATGTTGTTGCCGCCGCCGGCCTGGATGATGTTGTTGCCGCTGCCTGCGTTGATGGTGTCGTTGCCGGATCCGGTGCGGATGAAGTCGTTGCCGAACGCCGAGAAGAAAGCGTTGCCTGCGTTGATGATATTGTCGCCATCGCCGGCGAGGATGATGTTGTCACCGCCGCCGGTGCGGATGGTGTCGTTGCCGGCCCCGGTGCGGACGTAGTCACGGCCGTTGCCGAGGGTGATGTCGTGGTTGCCGTCGCCGAGGAGCAGGGTGTTGCGTCCGCCCTGGTCTCTGACCGCGGTGGGGCCTTCGCCGCCGCGGACGAAGTCGTTGCCGGAGCCGAGTTGGGCGAGGACGGGGAGGGTGAGGGCGGGGTTGATGTCGACGGAGTTATTTCCGTTGTCGAGGAGTAGTTCGACGTCGGTGACCGGCTCGTCGAACGTCTGCCGGGTCCAGCCCCCGTTGATCAGGGTCTCGACGATGACGCCGGTGGAGCCGTCGCCCCCGTCGTCGGGGTGGAGTCGGACGTAGTCGCGCTCGGGGGTGCCGAGGACGAACAGGGTGCCGTTCTGGACTACCGCTC
>CAYPIE010000237.1:0-2355 GCA_964410665.1 uncultured Alcaligenaceae bacterium | reverse complement strand
GCGTAGATGTAGGCCTGCGCCTGCGGGTTGTTCTCCAGGAGCAGGCCCATGAACTTGGGGATATCCTTGATGTTCTGGTCGAAGTTCCATTGGAAGGGCTGTAAGGTGAGGGCATCCCATTGGTAGTTGGCGAAGGCGTGGCGGGGATTGCCGTAGGGACCCGTGGTAAAACCGCCCTTATCGAGGTTGTGCTTCCAGAGCCAGCCGATCGGGGCACCGGGCACCGTCAACCTGGCCAGGCGCATCTTCTTGCCCGAGGCTGCCACGTATTTGGAGAAGGCCCCGTAATTCAGGGTATCGGTCAGGCTATTCCCCATGACATAGAGGCGAAGATCGAGGTCTTTTTCAGCGGGGGGTTCTTCGGCCGCCAGCGCGAATCCGCAGACGGAGGATGTTAATAGGATCGCACAAACGGTGCGCGTCATGGAGCAATGCAAGGAATGATGATTCATGGTTCTCCGGCTTTTCTGGTGGTAACTATTATTGATTGCTAACAAAACGCATTTCTGACCCGACGTCCCTGCCTGTCGGCCAGGGCTGGAAGGGGTTGCCTCTAAGGGCTGGATTCTTTGGCCGGCCCGGCCAGGATCAGTGCAACCCAATCGGCGGTCTGGTCGGGGCTTCTCAGGTTCAACTTGCCGCCGGTTGCGTTCAGGGTGTCGGTTTTCTCCTTGCCGGTCGATGCGTTGATCCAGGTGACACGGTGAGGACCCGGCGCTGTCTGCAAGGTGAACTGACCGTCGCCGCCCTCGGCGAAAACGAGGTACTGCTTGCCCGGCTCTGCCAAGCAGTAAACTCGTTTGTGCGCGTCCCCGAGCAACTCGTCGTGGGGCGTCATCCGATGCCACACGAGGCGCTTGGTCAGGATGTGGTAGAGCAGGTTGACGGCGCGCGTTCGGTCGACATCATCGAGAAGGTCGGAAGACGTTAGCTTTAACTTGTTGTTGGGGTTGGGTCCGATTTGCGACCAATCATCCCAAGTGAAGGAGCCTCCGCCGGTCACCACGGCCCAGGCGGAGCGCCGGAAGGCGTCGCTTGCACCGGCGCCTCGTGGCGCATCTTTCTGATGCGCCCAGTAGGCTTGCCAGAGAGCGTTCCCTTCTACCATGTACACCGGCTTGCCCGCGTAGCCGTCCAGCATCGCCTTGTGGTGGCTCAGGGAGTCGTAATTTCCCTCAGGATACCCATGGTTCTCCACGCCGGCAAACGTGTAAAGCTGGTTGTCGAAGTGGTGTTTCTGGGGCTTCTCGTCCTCGTATGAGCGAAGGTGGTCCCATGGGTCGAACTTATCCAGCAACCGCATCAAATCCAGTTCGCTGCCGTTGCCTCCGGTTTCCCACGTGTAGTTCCAGGCGGCAATGTTGGCCAGCGGGGCGAGCCGGGCCATGACGTAGCGGACATAGCGCCGCTGCGTGGCTGCGTTCATCTTGTGGAAACGGAAAGGACCGATCGCCTGTCCGTCGAATCCCTGGAAGCAATGCACCATGACGTCGCGGTCGTTGAGCCACTTCAAGTGGTGCTCGGTCGAGTGCCAGACGTCGAGTCTCATGGAGCTGGGATCGTCGCTGGGCATGAGATTCTTGCTCAGCGCCTCAGGTGCGCCTTTGTCTTGGAAGAAACTCGGCTCGTTGGCGTAGCCCTTGTCGACATAGGCGATCGGCAGGAGCCCGCCGAACTGCAGATGGTTGTAGCCGGCGTCGATCAGCTTCTGGTAAACGTTGGGGCCGACCCACTCGACGGGCTGTGTGAGAACCGCGTAGGGACGCATGTGGTACGACCGGAGGAAGACGGGCTTGGTACCGTTGTAGGCAAACCAGTGCGGGTTGTTGGCATACGCGCGGAGGATACCCGGACCGGCCCCTTTGGCAACACACTCGAACTCACCTTCGCCGCCAGGCGTGCCGTCGGACCAAGTCCACGCGTAGGACCATGCGCCGGTCTCATCGGGCATGAACCGGATCTTCCACACATCTCCTTGGGCCTTGCTTCCGCCGCCCTTTCCGTCGCCGTCGAAGAAGCCCCAAAACCGCGTTACCTTGCCGGAGGGTGCCGTGAACCTCGTCTCCAGGAGTACATCTTGAAAACGATCCTCGTAGGCTTTCTCATTGATCACGGCGTGCTCAAAGATCCGGTACAACGCAACCGGCTCTGCAGCGGTCGCTTGAGTCCCCAGTGAGGATGCTGCGAGAACGACGATCATTGAAACGCTGGTTTTCATGAATGGATTCCATATCATAATGTCACATTACTATTTGGCATAGCCAGCACATAGGATCTAATCCGCGACAGGAGCAACGAGAAACTCAATTTCCGCCACGTTCGCGTTTCCGTGCTCGGGACTGAGATAGCGCAAGT
>CAYPIE010000236.1:0-2361 GCA_964410665.1 uncultured Alcaligenaceae bacterium | reverse complement strand
TTTAAACAATGTGCTGATTCGGGACTTTCATCTTGGGCTCGAGGCGCTCGATCGAAGACACTCTCTCCCGCACGATTCCTGAGAGTAATTGCACCTCGTAACGAGCCGCCCCGTACTCACCTGCACGGACATAGCGACGGGCATTGTCAATCCGATTGATGCCCACGCCGAACTCACCGCTGGTGAGAGGTAGCGAGCGGAGTAAGTCAAACACCTGTTCCAATGCCTTCAGCCAAGTCTGCTCGGCACGGAGGCTTATCAATAAACGGTCAATCGTCTCCAACAAGCACGCACGGATCGTGGATTCCGAAGAAAAAGCGATCGCTTGAGATTCACGCATGGGGGAACTCCTCAGTTTGATGTCTGGAACCTGTCAGCAGGGGCGGTTGCCGCTGCCTATCTTGTCTCTCGCGCTCGACGAGGAGAATCGGCCAGACGATGGCCACTTTTTTTCGCGATGACTCCGAACCAACCAAGGTTTCGTGGCCTATTCCCCATCGGGCGAAGCCCACCAACGCCATTCCGAGCACCGAATTCTGCTACAGGCGACTGTGGACAGCCTGCGAGAAAAACTCGATGATAAGTATGTGGGTTGATTCTCAAGACTTGGTTCGGGAGCTCCCGGAACTTGGGAGTTGGCTGCTTTGGATGATGTGGTCACCCGTTCATTGCAAGCGGTAGCGACAGGCGATCCGCTCGCTTCGGAGCAGTTGTTGCCCTTGGTTTACCAAGAGCTACGCAAGCTCGCGGCCGTCAAACTCGCCGATGAACCGCCAGGGCAGACGATTGTATGCAGGCTTGTCCGTCGAAGAAGCCGCCGCAGCCATGCGATTATCCCGTGCGACGGCTTACCGCATATGAGTCCCGAGCAAACTATCCCGGGGAACCGAGATATTGATACGCGTTCGGACATCTATTCTTTAGGTGTTCTCCTCTATGAGTTACTTGCTGGGAACCCACCCTTCAAGGACGAAGACGGTGGGCTCGTAGTGCTCGAGGTCCTTCGGATGGTACGGGAGAAGGAGACGCCGCGGCCGAGCGAGAAGCTGTGCAACGCCGAGACCCTGCCGAGTCTGGGAGAATCTCGCGGCACCGAAGTGTCAACTCTGACCGGACTGCTTCGACAAGAGCTGGACTGGATCACCGTTCGCGCCCTGGAAAAAGACCGCTGTCGCCGCTACGAGACCGCTCAAGGGTTGGCCGACGTCCAGCGCTATCTCGCGGGCGACCCGGTCCAGGCGCATCCACCCAGCCACATCGACCGCCTTCGCAAGTTTGTGCGGCGACACCGGGGGCCGGTGCTGGCCACGAGTTTGCTGCTGTTCGCCCTACTGGCCCGGGTCGCCGGGACGACCTGAGGACTCTTAGTCCGTTGGTTTGATTTGACGTGCTTGGACCAAGACAGAACGGCGAACCGCAACGCAAGTGTGAACAGCCGGACTATCGGTACGACTGCAACGGAACAAGAGCAAACCCCAGCGTTCACAGATCCGACGAGGGCATGGAGCCATTCGCGTTGCTTCGCAATGGTAAATAGACATCGGTGATCATCTCCGCTTCCTGCACCTGCGGCCCGACGTTCACATAGTGAAAAAAGATAGGAAATTCACCCACCGCCTCGCCACTCTGCGGCAACCATTCTTGATAGAGATAAACCGCCGCGGCATTGTGGGCTCGGGAACCCAGATGTCGTGCCAAAGCGCAGCGACAGGCGGGGATGACCTTGTGGATGACTCCCTGAGGATTCAGCGCGACCGGTTGATCGTAAGTGACACAGAAATCGACGCGATGCTGTGCTGGCGGAGTGGTTTGCGGGTCGGTGTAGTGGACGCCAAAGGTTTGATGATTGACCGGAGAAACGCCGTTCGCTTTGCGCCATTCAATGAGTTTTCCGGAGCTTTGATATTCCAGCGCGGGTGGACCGTGATGTTCGACTACCGCCACGTTGGTTTCGGGGAACTGGACAATCCTGACTTCCATCGGAACACTCCTTTGTTTCTAGCCACAACCCACGAGCTCACCCGTCTCGATCGAGAAGAAGCAATTGTGGCAACCCGTGACCCGGGACTGACACCGGTTGCTAGAGACACAAACCTTGGAGCGATTGCGTTGATCGCGGCTCAAGTAGTAATAGCGTTTGCGTTGCGGGGTTAACCCCGGACTCACGTCCGGGGTTCGCCTGCAGCGGCAGAGGCGCTTGCGAGAAGAAGAGGCAGAGGCGCTTGCGATGCGGGAAAGAGGCAGAGGCGTTTGCGATGCGGGGAAAGAGGCAGAGGCGTTTGCGGTGCGGGGAAAGAGGCAGAGGCGCTTGCGGTGCGGGGAACCCCCGGACTGACGTCCGGGGCTCGCCTTTCGGAGGCG
>CAYPIE010000235.1:0-2372 GCA_964410665.1 uncultured Alcaligenaceae bacterium | reverse complement strand
AGAACCTACGAGTACATCTAGTGGACGTGCTAGCACACCGGCAACCTCCCTCGCACCCACCACTTGGTCTAAGGTGGACGGATCGATCGGAATTTGTGTGAGCTGCAAGAGTCGGTAAGAAGCGGCAGGGGCGGGTGGTGTTGACGGTGGGTACGGAGAAAGGCTGCCGGGGGGTGATCATGTCGTTCTGGGCGAGCAGAGGGTAAGGAGTTGGCGGACAGGGATGTCGCTATGTACAATCCTGTTTACTGGATTCCACTTGGTGAGTTCGTATGACGGGACCCTGGCCAGGAAGTATTTGCCCCATGTCCGATCCGAACCAGGCGCACGACCAGCCGACCAACTCCTTTGCTCCGCTGGCCAGCTCTGCCCCGCCCTCGGAGGCCATGCCCGGGCAGATCGGCCGCTATCGCGTGGAAAAGCTACTGGGCCAGGGCAGCTTCGGCCGGGTCTACTTGGCCGACGATGGCCAATTACAGCGACACGTTGCCATTAAGGTGCCGCACGCGCGGCACATCGCCCAGCCTGCGTCCGTGGACGGATATCTGGAGGAAGCCCGCACCATCGCGGGATTGGACCATCCCCACATTGTCCCGGTGTTTGATGTCGGCAGCACCGACGGGTTTCCGTTCTTCATCGTGTCGAAATATATCGACGGGACGGATCTGGCCACGCGGCTGAAGCAGTCGCGTCTGGGGTTGCCGCAAGCGGTGGAGCTAGTGGCGGTGGTGGCCGGGGCGTTGCACTATGCGCACACGCACGGGGTGGTGCATCGGGACATCAAGCCGGGCAACCTGCTGCTCGACCGAGACGGCCGGCCGTATGTGGTGGACTTCGGCATCGCGCTACGTGATTGGGACCTGGGCCGGGGGGCTTGCTACGTCGGGACGCCGGCGTACATGAGCCCGGAACAGGCTCGGGGGGAGGGTCACCGGGTCGACGGCCGCAGCGATCTGTTCAGCCTGGGGGTGGTGCTTTATGAGCTGATGGTCGGGCGTCGGCCGTTCCAAGGGGCCACGCTCACGGAATTGCTTGAGCAGGTAATCCATGTGGAGGCGAAGCCGCTGCGTCAGATCAACGATCGGATCCCGAAGGAGTTGGAGCGGATCTGCCTGAAGACGCTGTCGAAGCGAGTCACCGATCGGTACCCGACCGGGCGGGACCTGGCGGAGGATCTCCGGCATGTCCTGACCGAGCCCGCAGTCTTATCGGGAACCGGAACGCCCACCCGGGGCGGTGCCGAGAGGGGCATTCCAGCTCCCCTCTCCTCGGCTCCCAGCTCTGTAGGCCCGGAGGGTGAGGTGCTGAAAGTCGTGCCCAAAGGGCTACGGTCGTTCGACGCAGACGATGCCGACTTCTTTCTCGAGCTGGTGCCGGGACCGCGCGACCGGGACGGGCTCCCCGAGAGCATCCGCTTTTGGAAGAGACGCATTGAACAGACCGACGCCGACGCCACGTTCGCGGTGGGGCTGATCTACGGGCCGAGTGGCTGTGGCAAGTCGTCGCTGGTGAAGGCGGGCCTGTTGCCCCGGCTGAGCGAAGGGGTGATCGCCGTGTACGTCGAGGCGACGGCGGAGGAGACTGAGCTCCGTCTGCTTTACGGCCTGCGCAAACGTTGTCCGGCTCTGGACGAGAGACTCGGTTTGAAGCCGACGCTGGCCGCGTTGCGCCAGGGGCAGGGAATCCCTGCGGGCAAGAAAGTGCTGCTGGTGCTCGACCAGTTCGAGCAATGGCTGCATGCCAAGAAAGACGAGGACCATACCGACCTGGTGCAGGTCCTGCGGCAGTGCGACGGTGGACGAATCCAGTGTATCGTCATGGTGCGCGACGACTTCTGGCTGGCGTTGCACCGCTTCATGCGGGAGCTGGAAGTCCGGCTAATCGAAGGGCAGAACATCGCTCTGGTCGATCTGTTCCCGCTGCAGCATGCCGAGCAAGTGCTGACGGCGTTAGGGCGAGCGTTTGGAGTCCTTCCCGATGGCAAGCTGACCGAGGACCAGCAGTGGTTCGTCGCACAAGCCGTGGCCGGGCTGGCGCAGGAGGGCAAGGTCATCTCGGTGCGGCTGGCGCTGTTCGCCGAGATGGTCAAGGGCAAAGTGTGGACGCCGGCCACGCTCAAGGCGGTCGGCGGTGCGGAGGGGGTCGGCATCACGTTTTTGGAGGAGACGTTCAGCTCCACCACAGCTCCGCCGGAGCACCGCTACCACCAGAAGGCTGCCCGGGGAGCGCTGAAGGCCCTGCTCCCCGAATCCGGTAGCGAACTCAAGGGGCACATGCGGTCGCAAGCCGAACTGCTCGACGCCTCCGGCTATGCCGGCCGGGACCGCGACTTTGACGACCTGCTCAACATCCTCGACGCCGAGGTCCGCTTA
>CAYPIE010000234.1:0-2379 GCA_964410665.1 uncultured Alcaligenaceae bacterium | reverse complement strand
GCTTCCCCGCAAGAAGGCGTCAGCCATCGCCGTTTTACTTTGTTCGAAAGGACGGCATTCACGCTGCTCTCCCACTGGTGAGGTGTTTTTGGGAGCTTCAAAATCTACTAATTTTGAGGATTATTAGTAGTTTTTTGACATGACGTCAATCATTGTCCTTTGTCCTTTGTGGCTTGGGCTGGGGGGGATGGCTGGGATGCGGAATTTTGAGGAGTTTGTCAGCGGTCGCTCAAAACCCGCCACCCAGGAACGAATTAATGGATTCAAAACCAGCCATTGGGTCAGCAAAACGAGCTGTGGCGAAGATCCCTGATCGATAGCAGGGACCAACGCCATGGCCAACTACCTGACCATGGCAGACATCACCCGAATTCGAACCCTGGCAAAGGCTGGCTGGTCCCAGCGCCGCATCGCACGCGAACTGGGCCACGACCGCGCTTCCATCGCCAAATACCTGCGTAGCGAGGAAGCAAAGCCCGATGCGCCTTCCGATGGTGGCCCGGATTCAAAACCCGCCATTTCGACCGCCGGGTTTGCGCGTGGTCGCCCGAGCGCTTGTGAACCGTATCGCGAGCGCATCGAGTCACTTCTGGAGAAGGGACTGACTGCCGATCGGATCTGGCGCGAGTTGTGCCAGGAGCATGGTTTCGAGCATTCCTACGAGGCGGTGAAGCGTTTCGTGCGCAAGCTCAAGGCTCGGCAGCCCAAACGCGTCTGGCGCATGGAATGCGAACCCGGCGAGGAAGCCCAGGTGGACTTCGGGAGGGTGCGCTCGATCCGGCGCGCGGACGGAAAGCTCGGTTACAGCAATGTGCTGCGCGTCACCCTCAGCTTTTCACGCAAGGGCTACACCGAGACGGTTCCTTATCAGAACACCGAGTGCTTCATCCGCGCACTGGAGAACGCGTTTCGCCACTTTGGCGGGGTGCCAGCAACGTTGCGAATCGACAACCTGAAAGCAGCAGTGCAGAAGGCCGATTGGTATGACCCAGAGCTCAATCCGAAGATCGTGGCCTTTGCCGAGCACTATGGAGTAGCGATCCTGCCGACCCGCCCCTACACTCCGCAGCACAAGGGCAAGGTGGAGAGCGACATCTCCTATGTGAAGAGCAGCGCCCTCAAGGGATGTGAGTTCCCTTCTTTGGTCAAGCAGAACAAGCATCTGCAGAACTGGGAAGCGAACGTGGCGGACCGACGCATCCACGGCACCACGCGCAAGCAGGTCGGACCTCACTTCGCTGATCATGAGAAGCAGGCTTTGCAGTCCCTACCACCTGACTTGTTCCCCTGTTACCAGGAGTCGACCCGACAGGTGCACCGCGACGCCTACGTCGAGGTGAAACGCGCCTATTACCAGGTGCCACCCGAATACATTGGTCGGCGTCTCTGGGTGCGCTGGGATAGCAAGATGCTGCGCGTGTTCGACGAGAAGATGCAGCCCATCATCAGCCACGTGCGTCTGGAACCGGGTGGGTTCTCTCACTGCCTGGGTGCGCGTGGTATGCGCAAAGGAGACAAACATCACACCTCGCTCTACTGGATTGGTCGTGCAGCCTTGCTTGGATCGGCAGCGGAGCGGTGGGCAACAGTGCTCGCACACAATCGGCCCGACCACTGCCTGCGCGTTCTGCAAGGCTTGTTGAACCTCCATGACCCCGGCAAACATCGCGCTGAGGACATCAACCGAGCCTGTGAGGTAGCTCACTCCCGAGGCGACTACACGCTGCGCGCCATCAAGCAGATACTGGCCATTCAGGAGCAACCGGGAGCGGCACCGGACATCCAACTCACTTTCCTGGAAGAACACCCCATCATCCGGCCCTTGAGCCAGTACCAGGATCTCCTCGAACCAGAAGAACTCTGAACCAAAACCGAAACCACAATGAGTAACCAACGCATCCACCAAGCTGCCCGAAAACTGCAGCTCTCCGGGCTGCTGCAGAGCCTGGAGGTCCGCCTTCAGGAGGCGGTAGCCAATAACCTGAGCCATGTCGAGTTCCTCGAACTGATCTTCAGTGACGAGATCGCGATTCGTGCCCAACGCGCCATCGAGCGACGCAAGAAGAACGCTCGCTTTCGCGAACTGCGCACCCTGGAGGACTTCGACTTCAGATTCAACGAAAGCATCAAACGTTCCCAGATCTATGAGTTGGCCACCTGCCGCTTCATCAGCGAGGGCAGCGACGTGCTCTTCTGCGGACCGCCGGGAGTGGGCAAGAGTCACCTCGCTCAGGCTCTCGGTTACCAGGCAGTCAAGAACGGTCACACCGTTCTATATGCTAGTGTCTTCGATCTCGTGCGCGACTTGGTCGAGGAAGAAGAGATCCCGGGCGAGCAATCACGTCTGAGCAAATACCTCAAGTGCGAGCTACTGATCAT
>CAYPIE010000233.1:0-2418 GCA_964410665.1 uncultured Alcaligenaceae bacterium | reverse complement strand
TCCTTCGCCAGAGCAGAGACTGTGCACTGCGTAGGAACGTAAGTTCCGGAGCTCTGCTTCTGCCTCTTCAGGCGAGCCCCGGACGTCAGTCCGGGGGTTCCCCGCACCGCAAGCGCCTCTGCCTCTTCCAGACTTACCGCAAGCGCCTCTGCCTCTTTCCCCGCAGCGCAATCGCCTCTGCCTCTTTCCCCGCATCGCAAACGCCTCTGCCTCTTCGCAGCGCAATCGCCTCTGCCGCTTTCCCGCAGCGCAATCGCCTCTGCCGCTTCACACCTCAAGCGCCTCTGCCCTCCCCCGCAGCGCAACCGCCTCTGCGTCTTCCACGCGAGCCCTGGACATGTCGCTGTGCGAAAGCGAGAGGCAGCACGTTGTCGTTCACTTAACTCAATAGCCCTAGATCCTTTAGCTGGCGGCGTTCGACCGGGGCTGGTGCACCGGTCATCAGGTCGCGAGCCTTTTGGTTCTTGGGGAAGGCGATCACATCGCGGATGTTGTCGGTTCCGCCCAGGATCATACACAGCCGGTCCAGCCCGAGGGCGATGCCGCCGTGGGGGGGTGCTCCGCTTTTCAGGGCATCTAGCAAAAAGCCAAACCGCTCCTGGGCCATTTGCTCATCCATGCCAAGCACTTGAAACAGGCGTTGCTGCACATCGGGGCGGAAAATACGGATGCTGCCGCCACCGACCTCGTAACCGTTGAGCACTAGGTCGTAGGCCTTGGCCCGGACCTTGCTGGGGTCGGTTTCCAGAAACTCCAGGTCCTCATCCCGTGGCGAGGTGAACGGGTGGTGCAGAGCCACCCAGCGGCCCTCTTCCTCATCGAACATGAACGAGGGGAAGTCCACCACCCAGGCGATCTTATAACTGGGCTGGTCTGGATCGATCAGGTTCATCTTTTCGGCCAGGAAGCCGCGCAAAGCCCCGAGGGCGTGCGCGGCGACGTGCTCGGTGTCGGCAACGAAGAGGAGCAGGTCGTTGGCCTCGGCCTTGAATCGCTCGCGCAAGCCCTGTTGCACCTCGGCTGGGATAAACTTCTCGATGGAGCTGGTGAATTTGTCTTCCTCGACCTTGAGCCAGGCCAACCCCTTGGCGCCGAACTGCTTGACGAACTCGACCAGCGGGCCCTTGTCCTTGAGCTCGGTGTTGGAGAACAGGCCGGCGGCGCCCTTGGCATTGATGCCACGGACCACCTTGCCGGCGGCAACGGTGTCGGTGAAGACTTTGAACTCGGTCTTGCCGGCCAGATCGGTGACGTCTTGGATCTCGAGGCCAAAACGTAGGTCAGGCTTGTCGCTGCCGTATTTCAGCATGACCTCGTCATAGGAAAGCCGAGGAAACGGATGGGGCAGTTCGATGCCTAGACAGACCTGAAAGATCTTGACCATCAAGCCCTCGATCAGGCTCATGACGTCGTCCATCTCGACAAAGGACATTTCCAAGTCGAGCTGGGTAAATTCGGGCTGGCGGTCGGCACGCAAGTCTTCATCGCGCAAACATCGAGCAATCTGAAAATATTTATCGTAGCCGGCGATCATTAGTAATTGCTTGTACAGCTGAGGTGACTGTGGCAAGGCATACCACTGCCCCTCGTGGAGGCGGCTTGGCACCAGATAGTCGCGCGCCCCCTCGGGGGTACTCCGCCCCAGGATGGGCGTTTCGACCTCGTAGAAGCCATACTCATCGAGGTAGTCGCGGATCGTCTTGTTGAGCCGGTGACGCAGGGCCATCATCCGCTGTAGGGAGTGGCGACGCAGGTCCAGATAACGATGCTGGAGGCGTAAATCCTCGTTGGCCAGTTCACTCTCAGAAAACTCGGTGATCTCAAACGGAGGCGTCGGGCAGCGGTTGAGGATCTCCAGGGAGGCCACCTTGACCTCGATTTGCCCGGTCGGCAGGTCCGCATTTTCCTTGCCGGGCAAGCGTTTGGCAACTTCGCCTCGAGCGCTTAACACATATTCACTGCGTAACCCTTGGGACTCGGCGAACAGTTCCGCCCCCCGTTCCGGTTCAAAGACAATTTGGGTCAAGCCGTAGCGATCACGCAGGTCAATAAACACGAAGGCACCATGGTCGCGGTAGGTATGCACCCAGCCATTGAGGACCACGGTCTGCCCGACATGGGTCTCACGAAGCTCGCCACAGGTATGCGTACGCTGCCATTCGGCCATGACTGCTTTCCTCGGTCGTTAGATCGAGCCTTGGTATCGGTAATCGTGGAGTCTACCTGGCGACATTGTAGCTTGCTTGCCCCATAAAGGGAGGAAGCGGCAGAAGCGGTTGCAGTGTGGGGAAGGAGGCAGAGGCGCTTGCGGTGCGGAAGAGGCAGAGGCGCTTGCGGTAAGTCACAGAGGCAGAGGCGCTTGCGCTGCGGCAGAAGCAGAGGCGTTTGCGGTGCGGCAGAGGCAGAGGCGTTTTGCGA
>CAYPIE010000232.1:0-2430 GCA_964410665.1 uncultured Alcaligenaceae bacterium | reverse complement strand
CTGTTACCCAAACCTCACTCTCATAACCCCTGGTACAGAAAATGGGGGCATCCCAGTTCCGCGCGTTGCATCGACCAAGAGCTCACGAATGTGATTTCTCAGACCGGCATCGACAAACTCCAAGAGGAGTTGCGCACGAAGGAGCAGCTCACCAAAGAACTAAAAAGCCGGAAGGTGACACAAAGTGCTGCCTCGAAACTTGTCAAGCAATACTCAGAGCTCGCGATACGCAAGCAAATCGACAACTTTGACCACCGAATCGAATGCGGCGAATCACTCACCGGCGGCTGGCTGAGAGTTGCTATCGAGGCCGATTACTCTTGTCGCGCCGATTACAAGCCGGAAGACGAACGCATCGCGCAAAGGAAAGCCGCTCAGGTACGTGAAGCCAAAAAAGCCGAGCGGGAAGCTGAGCGCAGACGCAAGTCTCAGAAGGAGAGGGAAGACTACGAGCAAACCCAGCTGCGGGAAAATCTCGTCCGTCCGCTTTGGGACGCACTCAGCGATGATGAAAAAGAGGAACGAAAACGTGCCGTGCTTCGCAAATCGCCGACATTTGCCCAGTTGCCCCACATCTTGGAGAAGATTTGTTTACAAGAGCTGTATCGCGAGTATGTCGATTGCTTGCACTGACGAGCTTATATCCCCATGGGTAAACCAAGGGGGTTTACGGCGACTTCGCTACCAGGCGATTTTTCGCAGCGAAAATCCGGCCTAAGGCTTTGTATTCGTTGACAAATGGGCGTTATGGGCCCTCGGAAACGCCTTGGACATAAGTCTGGATGGGCTCGCTTCCTATGAGTGAGCAAGCAAGCTCTTGATGGATGCATCTGCCGCTCTGGGATGGGCGCAGCCCGTTTCAAGCATCCCTGCTCGATTTGCTCTTCGTTCCCTTGTCGCCAGATGCAACCGAAGCTGCCATCCATCCTTTCGGGGTCACGTTGTGGTTCGCTCGTCCTCGAAACTCGGGCAGCACTTCGTTTTCCAGATATGCGACCAACGCATGATAGGTGGTGATTCCCGTATACTGAATGTGGACCGCAAGAACGACGGTTGCCGTCCCCGCGGTCCACCGGGCATTGCCCGCGAGTCTCTCATTCATCTCCGATGGCGATCACATCGGCCTCATCGATCTTGATGAACAGCTCGCGGAACAGATCCGCTACATCGTTCGCGGTCGCCTGGTCCGCGAAGTCGAACTTGAAACGGCCGCGAACACTCCTGCCGCTGATGATCAACATGCCGTCTTCGGTCGTCCGTATCCGGTTGGGGACTTTGCCCGCGGCGATCGCCCGGGCGTTGAAGCTGCCGTCCTTCTTCTGTACCCCGCCAAACTGCTCGACCAAGCCTTCGACGAACTCCTCCAAAGTGTCGAACCGCTCCTGGGTCGCACCGTTGTCGCTGGTAAAGCCGAACTGGTCGTTCACCTCGTCGAAGAATACCCGAACCCCGTTGGCGTCGAAGCGGAAGTCGGTCGGGTCGGTCGCCACCGCATCGTTGGCATCGATCTCAGCGAGGATCCGCTGAACGAAGTCGCGGAAGGCTTCTGCGTGAGCCTGTGTGCCGAACTGGACGCGGTAAGCGCCATCGATCCCGGTGTCACCGCTGATGGTCACCTCATCGTCGGTGTTGACGAGGATATTACCGGGGCCGTTGCCATCCGGCAGGGCCTGGTCGTCGATCTCGCCGGCCTGTTCAACAATGCCTCCGAAGACTTCGGCCGCCTTGTCCAGGAAGTCGTCAAAGTCCTGGAACCTGGGCGAACCCAACACCCCCTGGCCGGAGATGTAGAAGCCATCACCGTCGAAGCCGAAGCGATTAAAACCGCCGTTGGTCCACTGCCTGAACTGGAACGGGGTGCCGGAGTTGGTGCGGTCGGTCGGGCCGGTGACGGTGATGGTCACCGTTGCGGTGTCGGTGCTGCCGTTGCCGTCGGAGACGGTGTATGAAAAGCTGTCGACAGCGCTTTCGCCGGCCGCGAGGTAGGCGAACTCTCCGTTCGGGTTGTAGGTGAAGGTACCGTCGGGGTTGGATGATACCTGGCCCTTGGTGCTGCTGGTGTTGAAGGACGCTATGCTCAGGGTTGCAGCGTCAGGACCGACGTCGTTGGCCAGGACATTGATGGTGATCGGCGTGTCCTCGGGGGTTACGACGCTATCGTCGTTGGCTGTCGGCGGCGTGTTGATGGTCAGCTGCCAGAGCTCGCTCCCAAGTACTCCGTCATTCGCAGAAAAGAACAGCCGGTCGCCGACCGCCGTCAGCTCCTGTGGAGACGATGATGACACGCCGGGGCGGATATCCTTGACCAGCTGGGTCCCATCCACCGTCCCGTCGCTCACCCACAGCTCTCGACCGTTGGTGCCGTCATCGGCATTGAAGTACAGCCGGTCGCCCAACGCCGTCAGTCCAAACGGAGACGATGATTGTCCG
>CAYPIE010000231.1:0-2460 GCA_964410665.1 uncultured Alcaligenaceae bacterium | reverse complement strand
CTGGTGACGGCGGGGTGTGTTTCGGCAAGTTCCTGCAAGATGTCTCGGGCCTTCTGGGATTCTTCCAGTGCCGCGTCCCTTCTCCCCATCTGGTATACATAGATAGCGTTGTTTAGGTGGGTGCTGGCCAGATCACTTTGATACTGCGGGTCGTTGGGATGATCCTTGGCTAGCTGCTTTCGGATCGCGAGAGCCTTCTGGAGGGCTACCAAGCCTTCCTCCGTTTCGCCAGTGGCAGACAGCAAAAAACCGATGTTCTGATGGGTGACGGCCAGATGACTCTGGTACTCTGGGACGTTGGGGTGTTCTTCCGCCAGCTTTTCACAGATGGTGAGAGCCTTCTGATGCGCCGCCAAGGCGGCGTCCTGCTTGCCCGTCTTGTACAATATCACACCGATCGCTCGCTGGCTTCGTGCCAGAGCATGACGGACCTCAGCCGTCGGTGCCTCCGCCGCCAGGGCCGCGGCCAAGTCCCGGGATTCTTCGTACGCTTGCATCGCTCCGGCGATGTCCCCGGTGGCGTACAGCCCTTCCCCGACCTTCCACAGACTGATCGCCACGGCGAGTCGTGTCTCCACGTCCGCCCCCGGCATCGCAGCCAGATCTCGTCGCAATGCCAGAGCCTTGCGGAGGATCGCGAGAGCCTTCTTCTGGTCGCTGATCTTAAAGGTCAGCTCGGCCAGCTGGGAGTACCCATCGGCCAGGGCTGCACGGGACTTGGCGTCGGTCTCCCCGGCGAGGAGCCCTTCGAGCTCCTGGTAGAACCCCGCCGCCGCGGTGAGAAGCTTCTTGCGGAGGGGCTTGAACACCTCGTTGCCGAGCTCGGGTTGCTCGTCGACGGTCTCGTGGAAGGTGGCGATGGCCTTGCGGGCCATGTCGAAGCGTTGCTCGACCTTCTCCTTCTCGGCCTCCAACGCATCGTTCTTGTCGGCCAGTTCCGCGTTGGCCTGCCGCTGCACGAAGAGCACAGCTCCGAGCCCGCCGACCACGGCCAGCACCAGCGCCGCCGCCGCCCCCAACCAGACCCGCCGGCGTTTCCGCCGCTCGGCGCTGCGGGCTTCCGACGCGGCCACTTCACCTTCGGCCTTCACTTTGTCCAGCTCGGCCTGTCGAGCCCGCTCGTCGGCCGCGGTCCGCAGGCGGGCCACCGCGTCCGCCACGACTCCGGCGTCGGTGGGGCGTTCGTCTCGGTTCGGGGCCAGGCACCGCTTGCACAAGGTTACCAGCTCAGGATCCGCCCCGCTGGCGTCGAGCCGTTGGATACAGCCGCTCAGGTCGCCGCGAGCGGCCATGACACGCGTGCTCTCGGGGTGGTCGCCGACAAAGGGGGGGCGTCCGGTAAGGATGGCGGCGAGGATGGCGCCGAGTCCGAACACATCGCTGCGTTGATCGATCTCGTGGACGGCTCCGAGCGCCTGCTCGGGCGGCATGAAGGCAGGGGTGCCCAGCACGCTCCCGGCCTGCGTAACGAAATCATCGCCGTCACGCTGGGACTCGATCCGGGTCCCCGGGGCGGTGGACTCCGAGTCGGCGTCGACCGGTTGGGGAGCGCTTGGATCAAGCACTTTGGCCAGTCCCCAGTCCATGACCTGGACCTCGCCGAACGCCCCGACCATGACGTTGGAAGGCTTCAGGTCACGGTGGATCACGCCGTGCGCGTGGGCGTAGCCGATGGCCTGGGCGACCTGCTCAAAGACGGCGATCCAGCGAGGGAGCTCATCGGCGGGATCGTGCCGCTGGGCGAGGAGCTCAGCGAGATCCTGTCCCTTGATGAGTTTCATGGTGAAATAGGGGCGGCCGTCGGGCTGTTGGCCCACCTCATGGACGGGGACGATGGCGGGGTGTTGCAGCTGTCCGCAGATGCGGGCTTCTTCCAGGAACCGCTGGACCAACTCGGTGCGAAGGCTGAGTTCGGGCTTCATCAGTTTGATGGCCAGTTCGCGGCCGATGCCGGGGTCACGGGCCCGCAGGACGATGCCCATACCACCGCGGGCGACTTCACCTTCGAGGAGGTAGCCGGGTGCAAAGCCCCATCGAGGCAGCACTGCGGTGTCACTGGAAAGCGCTTGCCCCGGTTCGAAGGTGTCGGCATAGAGTCCTGGGTGGCTGTCGGCGAAGGCGGCGGCCAGCGCCGCGTAGAGCGAATGGTGGGAAGGCGTCTCCAATTCCGAAGGCGGGGGCGTGCGGTGTGGGGTGTTCGGATCATCACTGGGCTGCATGGCGAACTCTCCAACGATGAAGCAACGGAACGCAACTCTTCCAGGTTCCGACCAGCCGGTATTTTCGCGGCCATATTGTTCGATTTTTTTTCGCTCTGCCGTTGGTCGGATGGATCGACCACATCAAGTTGAGGCAGATGTGGATAGGATAACGCGGAAATCAGAGGGCTGGTAGCCCGGGTTCGTGGAAAATCGCGACACTCGTGCCAAGAAAGAAGCCATGTCGTCGGCGATTCCGAAA
>CAYPIE010000230.1:0-2475 GCA_964410665.1 uncultured Alcaligenaceae bacterium | reverse complement strand
AGTCGAGTGGCCCGGGGGACTTTCACCCCCAGGCCCTCACAGAACCGTACGTGAACCTCTCAGCTCATACGGCTCTTCTCCATTCCCGTTCCGTAGGCTTATGGCGTAAGGCCGAACTTCCAGTGCGCCCAGAGTTCGCGATCCCGTTGGGCCACGCTCCTGAGCCACTTTCTCGCACGGCGCTGATGTCCCCGCAGTTTCTTGAACTTCCGCATGGCCCACTTGACCAGCTTGCGGTTCAACTGCTTGAACACCTTGTAGGTCAGCTCTGATTTGTAAAAGCGTCCGTAATAATTGATCCAGCCTTGGATCGTGGCATTGAACATCCGGGCTAGGTCCGTCAGGCTCTTGTCGCTGCGAAGCGGTAGCTTCCAGCTGCGGATTTCCTGACGGATGCGCTTGCCTGCTTGCGGGCTCATCGCCGGAGAGAAGTTGATGAAGAACTTGCCTCGCCAGTTCTTGCTTCTCCGGGGACGAAAGCTATATCCCAGAAAGTCGAACTTCGTGTTGATATAGTTGCCCTTGCGGTCGGCGTCTTTGCAGTAGACGATCTTCGTTTTCTCTGGGTGCAACTCCAGTCCGCATGCTTCAAAGCGTTCGTTGAGTGCTCGCAGCACTTCTTGGGCTTGCCCGTGGCTTTGGCAATGCAAGACCGCATCATCCGCGTATCTCGCAAAGGGGACGTTTGGATAATGGCGCTGCATCCAGTAGTCGAAAACATAGTGAAGGAAGAGATTCGCCAGCAGCGGACTGATCACTCCACCCTGGGGCGTACCGAGTCCTCGCTCGCGCAATTCTCCGGTCTCACCATCCTGGACGGGGGCTTTCAGCCACCTTTGGATATATAACTTCATCCACTTCTCATCGACGTGCTTGTCGACGGCCTTCATCAGCAGGTCGTGGTCGATATTGTCGAAGAACCCTTTAATGTCGAGGTCGATCACCCAGTCATGCTTCCAGCAGCGCCGCCGAGTTACCTCAAGAGCGTCGTGGGCTGACTTAAATGGCCGATATCCGTAAGAGTCCGGGACAAACACCTTCTCGAACCGAGGCTCGAGTCGCATTTTGACCACGGTTTGCGCGACCCGGTCGGATACCGTCGGTATCCCGAGCCTTCTTTCTCCCCCATCTTTCTTGGGGATTTTCACCTCTTGAACTGGGGGCGGCATGTAGCTGCCGGAAGCCATCCGATTCCAGACCTTGTAGAGATTATCTTTGAGGTCTTTCTCGAAGTCTTCCAGGCTTTGCCCGTCCACCCCACCGGCTCCCCGGTTCGCTTTTACGCGAAGCCAGGCTTCCCACACCTCCCAACGGGAGATGTCATAAGCTTTGGTTTGGTCTGAGTTCATGAGCGGTTCCTCCCAGCTTTGCCAGTTGACCACTCCGTCTCAGTGAATGAAGGCAACCCCTTCGCTCCTTCCTGGTTTCTCAGGATCTCAACACTACTACGAGTTGCTCCGCCCCCGGCCCACGCATTGATACTCTCGCCCTTGCTGTTCTCCAGCTTGTGGCTTCTCTCTTGGCATCGTGTTCGCCGGGTTCCCACGTTCCGCACCCCAGCCTCCCGCAGAGTCCCGCCACCTTTATGCCGGAGGCCACCCGAGGCCGCGCGGATTTCTCCCCGACAGGCTCCGCCTTGGGCTTGGTCCCGGGGCAACGACTTCTCCCCGGTTTTGACCTCGTTCCTACACTTTCGACACTTCATCGGATGGTTCACTTTCGTTCGGCTCTCTTGCGGGTTATCTGATCTACTCGTTGGCAGACCTTTTCCTGCGACGCTCACCACCTTGAGGCTTACCTCAAAGCAGCTGCAGGTAATTTGAAGCCTGTTCCTGTTCAACCGGCTTCGAGGGGCCTTCCCTCATCTGGGGCGCAGTTTCAGCGCTTTCTACGGAGGCTTTTCAAACCCCAGCGCTCGTGGCGCACAGTCATCGGCATAGCGGGTGGTCTCGAACCCGGCTTGCGCCAGTTCCCAGTCCAGTCCGTTCAGGTAGATGTTGGCCAACAGGGGACTGATCACTCCGCCCTGCGGGGTGCCCTCCTCGGGTTCCCACAGTTCTTGATCTTCCATGATACCGGCTGTGAGCATTTGCTCGATCAGCCCCAGCACCTTGCCATCCGCGATGCGCTCTTTGATTCGACTCATGAGAAGTCCATGTGCTATGCCATCAAAGAACGATTTGATGTCCGCATCCACGACGTAGCCATGCTCTCCATCCAGGAGATGGTTCACTCGTCTCAATGCGTCTTTGCAACCACGTCCGGGTCGGAAGCCAAAGCTGGTGGGGGCAAACTCACGCTCGAAGATCGGTTCGATGACCATCTTCAGCGCATTCTGCACCACGCGATCGCGCACCGTGGGGATTCCCAGCGGTCGTTTCGAGCTCTTGCTACCTTCTTTGTCGATCCAGACCCGTTTGAGCGCTTGGTTTCGATAGGTCCCGTTCCTCAGATGCTCTCTGACGGCGAGCAGCC
>CAYPIE010000229.1:0-2598 GCA_964410665.1 uncultured Alcaligenaceae bacterium | reverse complement strand
TGATGGATGCATCTGCCGCTCTGGGATAAGCGCAGCCCGTTGCGATTTTTCGCAGCGAAAATCCGGCCTAAGGCTTTGTATTCGTTGACAAATGGGCGTTATGGACCCTCGGAAACGCCTTGGACATAAGTCTGGATGAGCTCGCTTCCTATGGGTGAGCCGGCAAGCTCTTGATGGATGCATCTGCCGCTCTGGGATAACGCAGCCCGTTGCGATTTTTCGCAGCGAAAATCCGGTCTAAGGCTTTGTATTCGTTGACAAATGGGCGTTCTGGGCCCTCGGAAACGCCTTGGACATAAGTCTGGATGAGCTCGCTTCCTATGGGTGAGCCGAACCGGAGCGGTGAATCACACGGGTTTTGAATGGAAAGTCGCTCGTCACCCGGTTATGCTTTTCGTTCGGCGGCAGAAGGCGCTGGACGATCGACGGCAGGCTGACTGACCGCAATGATGAGGTCGCCCGAATTCCATGGCTGAAGCACCAGAACCCCCGCAAACCGAGTCGGCCGGGCACCCGCGTTGGGTCAGGGTTTGTCACTGGATCGTGGCCCTGAGCGCCCTCGTTTTGACCGTGAGCGGAATCGTAATCCTGACGTGCCACCCGCGACTGTATTGGGGCGAGGTGGGCAACGACCTGACGCCGGCGCTCCTCGAACTGCCCATCGGTCCAAACCAACAAACTGTATGGGTCAAGACCGAGCCGCTCGTCCAGAACGACAATGCCCCGGTCAGTGGCACTCGCAGCACAGTGATCGTTAATCAGAATAGCTGGGCACGGAGTCTGCACTTCTTGGCGGCGTGGCTCCTCGTCGTGCCCGGCGTGGTCTACTTGCTCGCGGGGATATTCACCGGCCACTTCCACCGCTACCTGTGGCCGAGTGGTGGCGAACTCACACCGCGTCACCTGTGGCGGGATGTGGTCGATCACTTTCGGCTGCGAATTCGGACTGAGCCTGGCCGGGCGCGGTACGGCCTGATTCAGAAATGCACCTACTGTGGCGTCGTCTTCGTCGTGCTGCCGCTGATTGTGCTGACTGGGCTGGCGATGTCCCCCGCGATCACCGCCGGCTACCCGATCCTCGGCGACCTGTTCGGTGGGTTCCAGTCCGCTCGCACGATTCACTTCTTCACCACCGTCGTGCTCGTGCTGTTCCTGCTGGTTCACGTCGCGATGGTCGTTCGGTCGGGTTTCCTGCGGCAGATGCGAGCCATGACCTTTTGGAGAACACCATGAGAAAGAGGCGACTCCTCACCCGCCGCAACCTGTTCTTCGCCGGCGCGGCCGCCGCGGGCGGGCTGCTCCTCCGCGGCTTGTGGAGGCAAGACTTGCCGCCGACCTACGGCGACATCCTTCGGATGGGGGACAACGTCACCTACGCCGCTCACCGCCTCTTGCTGCCGAGTCAGTCGATGGCTAGGGAGTACAGCCCCAAAGAGGTCACGGCGTTTCCCGCGATGTTCCTCGACGACCGCTACATGACCGACCCGAACCACCCCATGCGCAGCGAAACGTACCGAGAGTCGTACGCGTGGGGCTTCAACGACTGGCGATTGAAGATCGAGGGGCTTGTCGCCCGTCCCAGAACTTACTCGCTAGCGGATCTCAGGCGACTACCCGCGCGGACGCAGATCACTCGGCACGTCTGTGAGGAAGGTTGGTCCGCGATTGGCGAATGGACCGGCGTGCAACTCGGTCGCGTGTTGGAGGTGGAAGCGGGCCTGCTCCCGGCAGCCCGTTTCGTCACCTTCCACTGCACCGACAACTACGTTGATAGCATCGACATGCTCGACGCCTTGCACCCTCAGACCCTGCTGGCGTACGACATGAACGGCAGCAAACTCACGATCCCCCACGGGGCACCGTTGCGGCTCCGGGTCGAGAGACAGATGGGGTACAAGAGCATGAAGTACCTAGAGCGGATCGTCGTCACGAGTGAGTTGGAAGACGGCGGCAAGAATGGGAACATTCAGAAAGGCTGGTCGTGGTACGCGGGAATCTGAGCCGCGTTGGGCCGCCAAAGGCACGCCGAATCAGGCGCTGCACCTGACCCGGCCCGCATGTATGCTTCTGGGACTTCGTAGCTCACCGGTGCGGGCCGGGCAGGTGAACTTGGTCGTTAGGCAAGCAGAGGTGAAAAGGGTGAGAACAGCAAAAATGATCGCCGGCTTGTTCCTGATGCTGCTTGGATTTGCGGTCGCGGCGTTCTCGGTTTGGCAGGTAGGACAGGCCGCCTTCTCCCCGGTCGAGGAGTTGAGTGGATACCGTGAGGATATTCTTCGGATCTTCGGCGAAGGTGGGCCGATCGACGACCAGCTCCGCAAGCAGGAGGGCCTCAAGCACAAAGCGTTCGAGTATCGTGTCAAGGAAGGGTGGCGTCGGGATCACGGCGAGAGCGGGCAGACGAGTTCGGCATGGTGAGATCCTCGGGAAAGAGTAACGGATGCTCACCAGCCTATCTTCGCGGTCAACCACGTGATTCGCGGGGCGCGTACGGTGAGCCGGCAAGCTCTTGATGGATGCATCTGCCGCTCTGGGATAAGCGTAGCCCGTTGCGATTTTTCGCAGCGAAAATCCGGCCTAAGGCTTTGTATTCGTTGA
>CAYPIE010000228.1:0-2703 GCA_964410665.1 uncultured Alcaligenaceae bacterium | reverse complement strand
GCGAAGTTGTGAATTTGATCGGGCAGCACGCGATCGCGCATCATGTGAGCGTGATCGACACGCGCAGAGGCCTCCTGTTGCCAGGCCGCATCGTTATAGCGTTTCAGCTTCGAGAAGATGTGTCCGCCCATATGCCACATGTGGGCGATCCCTGGCGCCGATTGACCGCACTTGGCGGCCGAGCTGACGGCGACCTGGGGACGTTCATAGTCCCACAGGTGAATACGATAGTGATGCGTCGGATGCATCGGCGATCGGTCAAGCACTTGCTGCATCACCGCATCCACGGCCGTGTGGTTGATCTTTACCTGCGAACGATTCGTGTACATGTGCAGCGTCATTAGCGATCGGCATTCCACGTCTTCGGGATACTCGTACAGAATCTTCTCCAGCGCGCGAACGTAGGTCGCGCCGCGTTCTTTGCGTTTCTTGGCGTCGGTGTTCAAGTACGTGTTCAAGGCGTCGATGTACATCTGCTCGCGCTTGCTCGCCTTGTCGCGGCGGGCCACCGCTTCTTTGATAAATCCTTTGGCGCGTTTCTCGTTGCCCGAATAGAAGCCGGGAACAGGGACATTGGCGTACGCCATGCCCCAGTAGGCGATCGCGCAATCCGGATCGAGGGCAACGGCCTGGCGGAAGGAGCGTTCCGACTCGAAGTACCAGAAGCCGTGCATCTGTCCAAGGCCCTGGTTAATGAACTTTTGCACGAGTTCGTTCTCGGTGGTCGCGGGAAAGTCGATGTCGCCGCAACCCTCCATCAGATAAGCCTTCTGACGCGCGCCTTCGTTGAAGACCTCGCCGTGCATACTGTGGCCGGCCAGGATCTTGTCCGGTGCCGCGTCTTCTTCCGCCTGTCGCTTGGCTTGCTCTTCCGCTTTCTTCTTCGCGTCGTCCTTCTTCGACTCCGACTTCACTGCGGGCGTCGATTCAACGGGACTTGGAACCTCAGCCGGGTCGGGGACATCCTGTGCAATCGATGTGGAGCAGAGGATGGTCAGCGAAAGGCTTGTCAACCAGAAAGGCATGTAGCAACGCATGAATTTCACCCAAGGATGCAGAAACAGAGCCGAGGTGGAACAGTCAGGTGGGTTCCATTGCCCGGACCACAAAGTGCCAATCCTAAGCTAGACTGATCGGGCCTCCATGGTCCGATCCTCGTGGTAAACCGCCGCCCGGGTGGTGTACCCCCAGGGCCGACGGGATCAAGTTCATCGCTCGAGACGTAGAAGTCAGCGACACAGTTGTCGCCACAAAACCACTCACTTGCCACCATGTCGGTGAAAAGGATGTCCCGCACAAGACCGGATACGACGCATGATCTCCAGATTCATGAGCGTCTTTACGGAGGCCCGTACGAAGGGGTTCGCGAATCTCGTGCTTCTCGACGTGGTCAATCCACGCCCGCTCGAGATTGACATTCATACTTCGATCTCGCTGATTTGCCGGAAATAGTCAATAATAGTCCCAGGATTGGCGCGATCGAAGCCCGCCCAAAACGCGAGCTCCGCGACCGCAAAAACGCCCGACATCGCCATGCGTTCATAATCCTGAGCGGGGTGTGCCTCAGCCTACCGCGGAGTCAGGGAATCTGTTCAAGGAGGGCCAGATGCACCCCCCAAGGCTCCCGGTCAGCCCTTTCGACTGGCTCTCCCTGCGGAAATCTGCTCTGGCGTACCAGGCGGCAGACTCAGCCGCGTATGCCCGAACGCTGTGGGAATTCCATCACAAGGACTGAGTTCGTGTAGTTCTTGCTATAATACTTAGTAATACTTCGTGGTTCCGAGCGGTTTTGTTCATCCTCGCGACAAGATTTTTCGTCCGATTGGGCGTTGTTGCGTTATTTACTGGACAGCCGACTAGTAGCTTCGTACACCCATGCCAGCCGTTTCGTCCCCATTTGGCCACTCGGGTGATCGACCGATGTCCAGCAAACCGTCGGGTCCGGGTCGTGATTGGTCGGCCTATAACAAGGCTCTCATCGAACGCGGCATGTTGACCGTCTGGGTCGATGAAGAAGCCCTCGCCTTAGGGGCCGCCCCGGAGGATCCGTTCAAGCCCGGCCGGCCCTTCGTCTACAGCGATATCGCCATCCGATTCCTGCTCACTTTGCGCGAGGTCTATCACTTCGCCCTTAGGGCCGCCCAGTGGTTCGCCACCTCCATCCTCGAGGTCCTGGGCGTGGCCCTGAAGGTGCCGAACTATTCGACCCTGTCACGGCAGGCCGGGAGGCTCGACGTCGATCTCGGTGCCGCGGCGGCGTGCGGCCCGCGGGTGATCCTGCTGGACAGCACCGGGCT
Source organism: uncultured Alcaligenaceae bacterium (assembly GCA_964410665.1). Classification (GTDB taxonomy): domain Bacteria; phylum Planctomycetota; class Planctomycetia; order Gemmatales; family Gemmataceae; genus CAYPIE01. Next base: position 406 of record CAYPIE010000228.1, on the reverse strand, counting down.
GAAGGTCGACGGCGAGGGCGAGTGGAAGTTGCGAAAGCACGGCCCTAGCAAGCGTCGCACTTGGCGGAAGCTGCACCTGGCGGTCGACGCGAGGACGCAGGAGGTGGTCGCGGCGGTGACGACGACCAACGCCGAGTCGGACGCTTCGGTGGTCGATGAGATCCTCGATGAGATCGACGCGGATGTGGATGAGTTGAAGGCGGACGGGGCGTATGATCAGAGGGGCGTGTATCAGTCGTTAAGAAGAGGAAGATTCGGGGGGTGGTGATCCCGCATGTACGTCAAGCGAAGGTGGCTTCCGGTTCATAAACTGAAGTTGGACAACCTCTTCGGCACGCGACACGGAGCCCGCCATGTTCAACGTAGCGATCCTGGCCCTCCATCCTCCAGACTTTGATGACCACGA
>CAYPIE010000227.1:0-2747 GCA_964410665.1 uncultured Alcaligenaceae bacterium | reverse complement strand
TCGAACCTACAACCTGCCGGTTAACAGCCGGACGCTCTACCATTGAGCTATCGGGGAATGAAGTTGGACCCGTGGGAAGGGTGAGATGTATAAGCGTAACCAGCCCGCGGGGGTAAAACAAGGGGTTTTCCTGCTTGCCGCACCGTTTTGGCCAGCCCTCAATCGGGTTCTAGTCCATGGAGGGGAGGGCAACTCAACGGGTTCGCGCACGGGCATCGGCCACGATACCTCCCGACCAGAGCGATCGCCAGGATCCTAGGCCGCTGTCGGACCGCCGTCGCCGTGCAGCCCAGGTGCGTTGAACCATTTCTTAGGGGCATTGTGCGATCGCCACCAGGTTGTCGCGGAATCTTGGCACCAAGAACAGGGGTGAACCTGCCAAGTACATCAGGCGAAACAGTACATTGTTGGGCAGGTGGTGCATTTGACAATATTCCAGCTGACAATCGCGAAAGCCTGCTCGCTCGAATTGCCAACGTAGGTGATCCAGACTGTACTCGATCACATGCCCTAAGCCATGATCCTCGGGGATGCGAAAATAATCATAGATTTGCTTGCCAATCAGTAGATAAATGACATTCCGTAAGCGATACAGATTCGGAGTGGAACAGATCAACGTTCCTCTTGACTTTAATGCAATCTTCAATTTTTCTAAGACGATGTGACCGGGAAGTGGCAGATGTTCAATGACTTCCGAGAAAAAGACATAGTCGAACTTTGCTGTGAAAGGCTGGGTGTCGCCGCACAAATTCCAGATCCCCGTTTGGATTCCCTGCGTGTTCAGGTAGTCCAAGTGCGGCCCACCAATGTCCACTGCATAGGCATCGTCATTCCAAAGGGCTTTGCACAACAGGGCGAGCTGGCCACCGCCCACATCTAAGACCGTTTGCGGCGTTTCGGGAGCCCCAGCGCTATATTTCTTCAAAAGCAGTTGATAACGCGATCGGTAGCGTGGATAGTATTCCGGCTCCTCATTGAAAACGCCCTGACAGATCAGTGTATCGTAAACTGATTTGAATTGTCTATTATCAAATTTTCGCGCCATTTGTGGATCCCTGATTCGCTGCAATGCATCATTCCTATGGCGACCAGCCAACGCAATCGCCCCGGCGTCGCTTGTCCACACCTGCTGAGGCGTGCAGGTCACATGGCTAGCGGTCCCTGATGGCCCATCACTGCTCAACTCGTTTGGTTGGCCTGGGCAGTGCCACTGGGGCTGCCGGTAAGCCGCTTGAGCAGCATGGTGGCATAGCAGCCGCGCGGCAGGTCAAAGTGCAGCTGCCACTTTTGCTTACCGGGATGGCGGTCATCGTCGTCAATATGCTGCTCCATGTTGCTTGGCATGAGGACACCCGGACGGTCGCCGCGGGAAAAGAACGGACGGCGACAGCCTTTGAGGCGTAACGTTTGCCAGGTCAAGCCTTCACGCGTTAAGACCGTCTCGAGAAGCGGTGCCCAGGTGGCTTCTGGATCATGGTGCATGCGCGCTGAGGGGAGGGGCAAGTGCAACATCTCCCAGGCCGGTCGCACTGCATCGGGGATGGCGGTGGGCATGGGCACGGAGCCCATGCGCAGCAGAATCTCGGTCCGCATGCTGTTTGGGATGTGCGCTTCGATCCAAGCGGCCAGTAGCTGATTCCACAGATGACTCTGGTAAGCGGAGAGATAGAGCTCAAGCAGCTCCGGTTTGAGGCGAAGCACCGCGCCGCGAAAATCCTCGGGGTGATTGACCAAATAATCGACGATGCTGCGCGCATGTCCACGCGGCAATTGTTCCTTGCAGCGAGTCCAGTTCCCCCAATGCGCGGTCAAGATTGCCTTTTCGCGCTTGCCCGCGGCCCGGTCATAACGGCTGGGCATGGCCAGGGCCTGACGCAAGGCCTGGGCATAGTCGCCGCGGACCATGGCGGCTGCCACAAACGCGTTGTCCAGTCCCACCGAGCCAAAGCGCTGATCATCAAAGTAGTTGGGGACACCGACTGTGGCGAGGGACGCTAGGGTTGCGACCCCCTGCTCGGCCGCGGCGCGGCTCAGGTCGCGGATGGTGATGACAAAGCGATTGGCCTGAATATCTTCCGAACCGTAGGCCTGCGGCACTTGGCCCAGATAGTGCAGGTGCAGTCGGTTGTGGCTCAGATGCCGCCGCGGCCCGTGAGCAATGGTCAGATATTGCACGGTGCGAGCATGGCGGTCTTTGAGGCCGCCATAGGCAATACGCCGAGCATCGATCTGCCAGCGTCGACGAATCACCTGGATGGCATCAAGGGTGGTCCAGCCGATCTTACTGAGCCGATACAGGGCAAATGAGCCCTGTTCGCCGGGGGTAACGGCGGTCTGTTCCTCGACTTGAAAGTCTTCGGGAAGTTGCTTGACCTTCATGCCATTAGCATAGAGAGCAACCGCAACCAAGCGAACGGAAATTGACTGACTTTGGAGATGATCGGTATTGGGGAGTGAAAAAAGGTGAGACCGAGAGATGTTGACTCGAAACCGTCGCCCACTCAGCTTCAAGTCCGTCACGATCTCTCGGTCTCAACAGTCCATCGCGAACTAGATCGCGACTATTGTCATCGTAGCTCATGGCAGGCAAGAATCAAGAGGGAATCGGGAGAATATTGCAAAAAAACGATGAAGTCTTGCCCGGTCTGTCTAGCTCATCGTGGACGCAGAAAGTCCCACTCCGAGCCAACCGGGGGATGGGGACTGGGCAACGGCCGGGGCGGGGGTGGCAGCTCGTGGCCCAGGGG
>CAYPIE010000226.1:0-2748 GCA_964410665.1 uncultured Alcaligenaceae bacterium | reverse complement strand
CGCAACTGCAAGCGCCTCTGCCGCTTTCCCCGCAGCGCAACCGCCTCTGCTTCTTCCCGCAACCGCCTCTGCCGTTTTCCCCTTGTCGACTCCTCAACCATCAAGTCGTAGAATCCGTCTTGCATTTTCGAGATAGACCTTGGTCACCACTGCCGGGGACAGGCCGACGCCTCTCAGCCGCGGCGTCGCTTCTCCGTTGTCCCCAAGATGATCGGGATCTCGGATCGGGCTGGGCCCCTGCCAGTTGCTTTCCCACAAGGTCCGCTGGCACCAGTAGCGACTGACATAGTGCTCGCGAGCAAGGTGATGGCGTGTGACCAAATCCGAGCCAAACAGAAACCGATCCGGATAGCATTCGATCAGCTGGCGAATCGCTTCGGTACGCGGCGAAACCTCGCGGACTTGCCACTTGGTTGCACTAGTATCAATATGCAAGTGCGGATAGGTTGTTAACAACTGTTCGAGGTGATCCGGATGCTCAGGATCGCCACCCATATGCGCGGCGATCCATGTCATATCACTGAACAGCTCGAGCATTCGCCTCAAGGGAAGATACTGCTCAGCCTTGGTGCCATACACGCTGGGATCTTCATACGGCTTGCCGGCAGCCCACCAGCGATCTGGATCGGCCACATGGCACATGACCACACGGATGCCCGCCGCACGGGCCTGCTTCAGGCAGGCAATCCGCCAGGAGGCATCGAGGGTATAGCCCCGATCTCGACCCCGAGGAGCTGCCCAGAGCTTGACGATCTCGATGCCCGCTTCCAGAAAAGCCTCCAGATTTCGTTGTGCGGCTTCATCCGGCTCGTCCAACCGTTTGCCAATCATGCCGTTAAAGCCGATCCGCGTCGCACCCAGCGCATCACGCAAGGGACGAATATCCTGAACCGGGCACATCGAGTAGGTGCGGCCAATGCCAAACTCCTCAGCCACCGCCAGCATCTGTTCCGCCTGGATACTGCTGCCCGCTGCACCACCTCCGCCAGCAGGGCCCTGAGTCTGGTCATCGGGCTTGGTCATGGTCACGTGCGCGTGAATGTCCATGATCGGGGGCCCTGCGTAGGCCAGGTGCTCGCGTTGGCCATAGTCATGGCCAGTGACGTTGTACTCGGGAGGGGTCGCCGTCTTCCCTTCACTCATGCCAAATTCTCCAGACGGACCAGACCCGTCGAGGGGTGGGCTTGCGGAAAAAACTGCCGATCCTGTAGTATTTTACTCTTGACTCTCTTCATGACCATGATCCATGCGACGACGTGGGGACACGCGAGTGGATACGTTGATTGATTTGCGCTCCTTGCTGGTCGAGCGGGAGGATTGCGACGCCGGGACGGTTTCCAAGCTCCGCGAAGCCCTAGCCCAGGGGAATCAGCAATTCAAAGCCCTCCGTGACGTCAGCGACCTACTGAAAAAGAAACTGGATAGTACATCCGGGACCCAACTGCAAAAACTCTATCTCAAGCTGGGGATTGCCCATTATTTTTTGGGGCTAATGAAGCTTGCCGTGGAGTATCTGCAACAATCCGAGGGTGCCCTGTCCAATTTTTACCTGGGCCGTGCACTGGTGAATCGTCAGGACTACGCCAACGCCCTGGCTGCCTTCGAGAAATCCGAGAAGGCAGGCTACTCCGGCCCTCAGGTGCAACTGCAAAAAGCCGGCATCTTGCGTCTACAGGGCGACATCCCCAAAGCCCGGCAAACGCTGGAACAGCTCGGCGAACTCGGCTCGCACTCCGCCGAATTCCACTTCCAGATGGGCGGCTGCCTGCAAGGCGAGGGGAACCGCGCGGGGATGATTTCGGCTCTCGAACGGGCCATCGAACTTGACCCCACCCACACCGGCGCTTTGTTCCAACTCGGCTACACCAATGATCTGGCTGGCAATGATGTCGAGGCCATCGAATACTATGAGCAATGTCTCAAGTACCCACCGTTGACCAAGGGCGTACTCAACAACCTCGGCGTCCTCTACGAGGATAACGACAAATACGATAAGGCCGTCGAATGCTACGAGCGACTGCTCAAGGCCGATCCCCTTGATGAACGCGCCCGCTTGTTCCACAAGGACGCTTCGGCCTCGCTGACCATGTACTACAGCCCTGAGGATGAGCAACACTCCTCGGCCTTCCGCCAGGTGCTTGAAATCCCGGTCACCGATTTTGAATTGTCCGTTCGAGCCCGCAACTGCCTGAAGAAAATGAACATCCGTACTCTCGGTGACCTCACCCGGGTCACCGAGGCGCAGCTGATGGCCAGCAAAAACTTCGGCGAGACTTCGTTGGAGGAAATCCGTGCGATCATGCAGTCGAAGGGACTGCGCACAGGGCAGTCCTTAGAACAGGGGGCTCAGTACGAAGCGCGTTTCAGGCCACAGCCGACCATCAGCGCCGAGGAACAGGCCATTCTCAACAAGCAGGTCAGCGAGCTCAACCTGTCCGTACGCGCCCGCAAGTGCATGAATCGACTGGGCATCAACACCCTGGGCGAGTTGGTTACCCGCTCCTCCGACGAGCTCATGGAAGCGAAAAACTTTGGCGTCACCTCGTTGAACGAGGTCAAAGAAAAACTGGCCGAGTTTGGTCTCAAACTTCGCGGTGACTAAGCTGGTAGAGCCAGAAGCGGTTGCGCTGCGGCAGAAGTAGAGGCGTTTGCGGGAATCATAGAGGCAGAGGTGGTTGCGATGCGGGGAAAGCGGCAGAGGCGGTTGCGGTGCGGGGAACCCCCGGACTGACGTCCGGGGCTCGCCTT
>CAYPIE010000225.1:0-2769 GCA_964410665.1 uncultured Alcaligenaceae bacterium | reverse complement strand
AGCCCAGGCACTCCTCTTATAGATAGGGGATCACTCCTGCCCGCAGGAACGAGGACTTGCCCACCCCACTCTCCCCGTGTAGAACCAGGATCCGCGTGTGCGTGTCATCGAGTAAGGCCGCGAACCGCTGGGTGTCGGCATCGCGGCCGACGAACAACGCCCGGCAATCGCGGTCGTAGTATCCCAGCGACGGATAGGGACGCTCGGGCAGGGGTAACTCACTCGGCCCGCCCACGTGCATCTCCAGGGTTCTCCCCGGGACCGCCGCCATGGACTCGTGAGTCTCGGAGCGCTTGGTAGATTCGTTTTGGATCCGCAGTTGGGGCGGACAGTAACCGGTGTAGAGCAAGCCCAGCGGGAAGTGTTTCCGCCGCAACCCATGCAGTGTCTCGCCTACCGGCTGGCCATCCCGACAGAAGGCGGTTAGGAACTCCAGGCCGATCTGGTTGGCGAAGCGATCGATGGTCAACTCCTCGGTCGCTACCAGCCCCTTGACGCCCACCTCATGCACTGCTTCCATAAACGACCCTCCCGACCGACTCTCCTGAGCCGTTTGGCAGGCGTTTAGGAAGGCGAGTCCCCCATGTTTGCCCGGTTGCTCGGCTCGTTGCAGAGCAAGGTGGAGCTCGTCGGGGGAGATCTCCATGTCGTTGAGGACCAGCCCCTCCGGCGAGGCATGACACAGCCAGTACATCACATCCGGGTGGCCTTCCCGCAACGCTTGTCGGAGGGCACCCTCCGAGTCGACGACATGGACTGAATCCTGAGAAATGAACTCATCCAGGGCATGCTGGCTGGGCTCGTCCAGTTCCTGCCGGACCGTGGGGTCGAGGACCAGCAGGATCCGCTCGGGGGTCAGATTCCGCCGCCGCAGCGGATCGACCTTGCGGCTACAGGCGAGGTTGTAGCAGATGCCCCAGAAGTGGTCCCAACAAGGGTTCGGGTTGGTGTCGGCGAGGAAAGCGTCGCGGTCGGGGTCTTGCATGTAGACCACGTTCCAGGGCACCAGCCGAGGGCCGTCGAGGACCAGCTCGAGCGACTCGACGCCGATCTCGGCCAGCCACTCCTGGACGTCGGACGCCTCAGCGGGGAAAATGCACGCATGGAGATTTCTGCCGACCTCGGCGAGTTCGTACAAGCACTGACGGACCACGATGTTCGTCGCCAGATCGTGTTCGAGGTGGTGATCGACCAGCTCCTGAAGCTTCATGCGCGCCTTGTCGGCTTGCTTGACGAAGTTACGAAACCCCATGCCCTGGAGATGATAGGGGTCAAAGGAGGCGGGCCCTTCGGCCCAGATGAACGAGGCCTGCTTGTTCTGGTGATCGACCTCGACCCGACAATGAATATGGGCCATGAGCGGACTCCGGAGAAGATGCGAACGTGCGGGATCGCAAAGCAGGATGGTTGGGGACAGTCTCGCCGGACATTCACCCGGGAAACCATCGAGGCGAACCAAGCTTGCGAAGTCAAGGCACACCGAACGATGTTCCGTCACAAGAAGCCGCGCGCAGCGCACCCTTTTCTTAAGAACATCTTGCGTCAGCGTATCGTAAAATTCCTCTCCGTCTAGCCAGCAACGGATTATTCGACGCCTTTGCCCTATTGCTTGACGCGCTGAACAGAATTGATAAATTGATTATATACCCAATCGCTTCTCATCGGATGCCGAGGTCACACCATGGCTCAGGTCATCTGTCAGGTCGAGACCTTCAAAGAGGAACCGGACTTGAAGTTCATCTGGTCCGAGGGGCCGGCCGAATTCCCTCCTTATGAGTTGACTGGCGACAGTGCCCTCGATTTCCGGGATCTGGTCCGAGACCTGAAACAAGAGCTCGCTCTCCTGGTCGCGAACTGCCTCGACCAAAAGGTGACGGAGATTCGTCAGTCCGCCTACGCGATTGCCCGGATCGGGTACGATCTCCGCGAACAAGTCTTCGCCCCGCCGGATGACGCTCAGAAGCGGACTGCCGATACCGTCCAGAACTGGTTAACCAGTCTGCGCGTCACTGGTGAATTGGAGAGCTTGGAGATGGTGCTCCGCGGCGACCGCTTGGTGCCCTGGAACCTGCTCTATGACGAGAAGCCGGACCTGCAGGCATCCCAGGAACCATCCGATCAATCCTGCTGGGAGCCGTTCTGGGGCATTCGCTACAACTTGGCCGCCACCCGTCCGGTCGAGCCTCTCCGACGACTGGCCTTCCACGGCACCCCCCAGCTGGTCATGGTCGTCGACCCCGCGGTGTTCGAGAAGCTGCCCGCTGAGCAGCGCGCCCGGCTCAAGAAGTTTGCTCAGGATCACACGATCCCCCTGGTGCAGTCCGAACAGGAACTCCAAAAGGTGCTCTCCGAATTCCGGCCCGACCTGTTGTACTGGCTGGGCCACAACGAAGGTGATGCCCTGCAGCTCGGCGACCACTCCGTCAGCCTCCGCGAGCTCAAGCGGCTGTTGCGGCACAGACCGTCGCCGGGAGTTTTTCTGCATTCGGGCTGTTTGATCTTCCTGAACGCCTGCGAAACCGGGGCAAAAGGGCGGCTGGGGTCGTTCGTGGACTCGTTGTTCGAGGAGGGCCATTCCGGACTGATTGTCACCGAAGAGCAAACCATCGACCAGTTCGCCTGCCCGTTCGGACTCGACTTTTTGGAGAGCTTCCTGGATCGGCAAGAGCCGGTGGGAGCCACCCTTCAATGGCTCCGTTCGCGGAACTTTCCCTTGGGCTTACTGTACGGGACTTATTGCCCGCCTCACTTACGTGTCCGACCGTCTCG
>CAYPIE010000224.1:0-2811 GCA_964410665.1 uncultured Alcaligenaceae bacterium | reverse complement strand
TGCGAGGGAGGTTGCCGGTGTGCTAGCACGTCCACTAGATGTACTCGTAGGTTCTGGTGATCACCACCCGTTCCTCGGGCGTCATCGACGGCGGCATACGTGCATCTGGATCCTATCTATTGGCTCAACCAATCGTTCTCGTGGTCGACACCCTCGTGCAGGCGATTCGTAACTATGTACACGTTCACCGCACAGTCCTTGCCGGACGAACCCCGATGCGGACGTTGCGAAACGTCGGTACGCTGTCGTCGCGACACGACGAACGCACGACCGACGCGAGATCGAGAAACGAGCCACCACGTAATATGCAACTAGCTGGGCTTTTGATCAATAGCGGGCCTTCCACGTCCTCAACCACCTCTTGCCCGCTCGGGTAATCCGCAAACACCTGCTGACACCACGTATAACTATTCCCATGCGCATCGAATAACCCCAGGTCGTTCGGCTTCTTCCGACCCACCCGCTGCAGCGTCTCGTTCGAGTTCTGCAAGTACCACACATACCGTCCCAATAACTCCTCTGTTTCTCCATAGAAATGGCTCGTCACTGCACCCGCCCGGATCGCGTACTCCATCTCCGCCTCCGTCGGCAATCGGTACCCCGTCAGACTCAGATAGTTCTCCTTCAACCGGATCTCTTGCTCACCCTTGATCTCATAGCACCACTGATCCGCGGGAATCCCTTCTGCCCGGCTCAACTCGTTGCAGTACGTCGCCGCCATGTACCAGTTCAGAAGCACCACCGGAACGTCCGGAGCGTACGCGAACTTCTCGTCGATCTCATGCTTGTCCCCGGTCAGCCGCCGATACTCCGCCAGCGTCACTGCCTTGGCAGCGATTGCAAACGAACGACCGATCCGACGCTGGTGAGGGGTTTCTCGGTCGTACCGACCTCTCTCCGTTAGGGGCGACCCCATCGTAAACTCCACCGGGCCGGGGACCTCCACGTACGTCTGACCCTGGCCGTTGACATACCATCTGGCCAAGGCGGCAGCTTCGCCAACGACAGACGAGTTCTTTGCGGGAAACTCCGGGCGCTTGCGATCCCGGCTCGCCTTCGCCCACTCGGCGTTCACCTTCTGGATCCACTCATCCTGCTCCCACTGCCGCAACAGCCATTCTGACGCCGCGTGCAGCCCGGGGTCGAGGTCGTCACGATACATCTGCTGCACCTGGGGCAGCAGGGACGTTCGACTGGCCGCGGGGAAGGTGGCCTCGTCAAACTCCCCCAGAGCCAGCAGCAGCGCACGACGGGCGGAGACATTCGGCTCTTCGTCCAGCCGCTGGGCGATTGCCGCCGGATCGGCCCCCAGCGGGAACAGCCGATGGATCAGGTAGCTGCGCACCCGCGGGTCCGGCGAATGTTGCAACAGCGGCCACACCTTCGACGGCTCACCCAGCCGTAACAATGCCACCGCCGCATTCGCCTGGCGTTTGGCCAGCGTTTCGCGTTGCTCGTCCGCAGAGGGCAGCGTCTCGTCGAGCACACCAACCAGAAGCGGCACCACCTTCTCAGTATGGTCCCGCAGCTTCGGGTAGATCGCGGCAAACTGCTTCCCATCAGCATCCAGGAGCAACTCGGCCAACCGGACCGGGTCATCGGCTGCGTAGTCGCCAAGAAGCGTGGTGGCGAGCGAACGTTCGGTGGCCCGCTCCGGGCGCGGATCCCGGAACACCGCGGCGAGCGGCTCGATCAGGACACGCTTCACCGGCCGATACAGCTCGCTCCATGGGCCCAAAAACAGCGGGTTTTCCGAGACTAGATCGTTGACCACCAGGGGACCAGCCGCTTTCCATCGGTCGCTACGCGAGTCGTACCTCGCCAAAGCCGCCGCCGCCCGCAGGCGTTGCGATTCCTTCCCCTGCTCAGGCCTCTCGACGACAGCCCAGAGCCGATCGCGGAACCTTTTCTGGTGTGTGGCGAGAAAGTCGCGGATGACTGGCACCTCGTCGGGCTGGGCATCAAGCAAACGAACGTACAGATACTCAACCTTGCTATCGTCCACGTCCAACAGGGCGAGGGCAGCGTGCAGCTTCTGACGGGCCGAGGCGTCCGCAGCGGCGAACGCCTGCCGCAACTTCGGGTCGGCCAACCGGCGGTAAGGGTCCAGGTCGTCGATGACGGCGGGCACGTCGGACGTGTTGGCAAGCAGCAGCTGCAGCACCAGGCCGTCGGCCTCGGCCGCCAGGCGGCCTTCCCGCACCCGCTCGCGGATCGTCAGCCCGGTCACGGCCGCCGCCGCCAGCAGGACCGCCAGCACCCCGGCCCGGATCGCGTGTACCCGACCAGCCTTCGCCATCATCTCCCGCTGCGGCGGCGTCCAGTTCTTCTTCGCTGTCTGCCAGCGAATGCTCAGCCACTGCCACAACGACGGCAACTGACGGTTCTCACGCCGCGACGACCACACCCCTGCTCGATCCGCCAGCAACAGTTCGGCCCGGCCCTTCCGGGTTTCCTTCTGCTTGCGCGTCAGCCACTCCCGCACCGACGGAACCAGGTAGTCATGCGTCAGCTGGTAGTACTTCTCGCCCGGTCGCACCGCAGGGGTATTGCGGTCGCCGTCGGCCTGCTTGCCTTCGGGGTCGGTCGGTGTGATCAGGCGAACCCCGGCATCGAGGATGCCGAGCAGTTCGTCGCAATCCCCAGGCCGCCCGGCGTAGCCCGACGCCTCAAGCAATTCGCTTGCCGACCGCATGTGGCCCTTCAGGTCACTGCCAGTTTCCGGTAACAGCGCCTTGAGTACCCCCCGGGCGGCTTTCTGGTGGTAGCGGTGCTCCGGTGGCGCTGTGGCCGCGCTGAACGTCTCCTCCA
>CAYPIE010000223.1:0-2813 GCA_964410665.1 uncultured Alcaligenaceae bacterium | reverse complement strand
TCCTGGTCAATGGAGCCACCGTGCTCGATGACTTCGCCTTCCAGGACGCTTCCCCATTTCTCGATGTGACTGCTCTCGACAACGACAGCAATCTGCTCAACGGGGTCCAGCTGGATATCAGCGTCACCACCGCCGATGGAACCACCGAAGTCTTCACCACCTCGGTCGACTTGGAAACCGGTGTCGACTATGTCGCGGCCGCCGTGGGCGAGCCATTCAACGACTTCGGTCTGAGTGTGTTTGCACCGGCCCAGACCACTGGATCCATGGCCGGCAACACCGACCTGCTGGTGCTGCACGGCTCCCCCGATGCTCCCACCGTCGACATTGTTGCACGCGACGTCGCCACCCTCGTCGACGACCTCTCCTTCACCGAGTTCTCTGATGACTATGTCTCGGTGCTCACCGACAACTACGTCATCGATGTCACCACCCAAGATGGAGCCACCGGGCTGTTTAGCTTCGACGTCCCGCTGGCCGAGCTAGGCCTTGACGGGGCAGCGCTGACCGTGGCCGCCAGTGGCTTTGCCGATCCCAGCCCAGACCAACCCGGCTTCAGCCTCCTGGCTGTCCTACCCAACGGCGACACCCTGGTGATTGAACCCCAGGTCACCCAGCTGCAAGTCATCCACAACTCTCCCTTCGCCAGTGCTTCGGTCGTCGATGTCCTGGTCAATGGAGCCACCGTGCTCGATGACTTCGCTTTCCGAAATGCTTCGCCGTTCCTCGATGTTGCTCCCTTCGACCTGGATCCGCAAACCGACGGCATTCAGCTGGACATCAGTATCACCACCGCCGACGGAGCCACCGAAGTCTTTGCCACCTCGGTCACCCTCGACGAAGGCGGTAACTTTATTGCCGCCGCGGTCGGCGAGCCCTTCAACGATTTCGGGCTAAGTGTGTTCGCTTCGGCACAGACCGCGGGCGTGACTGGTAACACCAGCCTACTGGTGATGCACGGTTCCCCCGATGCCCCGACTGTCGACATTGTTGCACGCGACGTCGCCACCCTCGTCGACGACCTCTCCTTCACCGAGTTCGCTGACGACTATGTCTCGGTACCGACGGCTGCCTACACCATCGATGTCACCCTGGCTGACGGGCGGACCCGGGTGTTCACATTTGAGGTTGATCTCGCAGCCCTCGGACTCGATGGACAGGCCCTCACCGTGTTCGCCAGCGGCTTCGCACTGCCTCAGGAAGATCAGCCGAACTTTGGCCTGCTCGCGGCTTTGCCCAACGGTGACACCGCGGTCATCGAACCGGAAGCCACCGCTTCGATCGAAGGGACCGATGGCCAAGACCAGTTCACAGTCCGTCTCAGCGGCAGCAATGAGAACATCGTCCAGCTCTTTACGCCCACGGGAACGATTCAGTACTTTGTGCCGACAGCACCCGAGATCAACCTCTCCGGTCTCAACGGTTCCGACCGTCTGAATATCTATCTGCCCAGTGCCACCGCGACTTTGCCGACACTCACCTTTGACGGTGGCGCGGATAGCGACCAAATCTACATCTTTGCTAGCAACCAGGATGATGTGATCATTGCCAATGAAGATACCAGTGTCGTGGCACTGTCGCTCAATGGCAACACCGTCAGTGCCACCGGTCTGGAAGACATGTTGATCTTCGCCAACAACGGCAATGATCAGATCGACCTTTCGGGTCTCAGCAGCTTCGGGGTTTTTGTGAGCGGTGGGGATGGCAACGACACCATCGCCACTGGTGCTGGTGATGATGTTATCTTCGGCGACAACGGTGATGACATGATTATGGCTGGGGATGGCAACGATCTGCTGATGGGGGGTGCAGGCAACGATGACCTGTTCGGCGAGGACGGCGACGATGTGCTCTTCGGTGGCCCAGGGAGCAACAACCTCGATGGCGGTTCCGGCAGGAACATAACCTTCTAAGCCAGGCCTTACTTGACGGACCCTCACACTCGGGTCCGTCCTCTCTTGTCCGAATACCTCGACTACCAACCCCGCATCATTGACACCCACAGGTACAAACTTAGCCGCAGCAAAGGTGTCGGCAGGAAGCTGGCCCAGATGCTCATTCGTTGAGCCAGGACTAGCCGAGCTCGCTCGACTGCACCGCAGTCGCGGCCTTGTTCGACAAGGCTGCGGAGGCGTGTCTGCGAACGTTCATAGTTCCTTGATTGCTAACCCTGTAACAACTTGGGCTCCTCAACTGTATCAGGACGCTCTTTTCACATATTCTTCGCATCTTTTCCCGGCAAACTGCGAGTCTATGACTACACATTGTCTGGAAGACCCACCTCCAGACTACCATGATCGATCGCAACTGACTTCAAGGAGGTATTACCATGCCACGTCGTACACCGTTGAACCTGACCATGGAGCGACTCGAAGAGCGGGCCGTTCCGGCGACCTTGCAAGTGATCCACAACTCGCCATTCGAAAGTGCCGCCGTGGTGGATGTCCTGATCAATGGCACCACCGCCATCGACGACTTCGCGTTTCAGACGGCTACCCCGTTTCTCGATGTCACCACCTTGGATAACGACTCCACTACCGACGGTATCCAACTCGACATTAGCGTCACCACTGCCGACGGCATGACCGAGGTGTTTGCAACCCCGGTCAGCCTCGACACGGGGGAGGAATACATCGCCGCCGCGGTCGGTGAACCGTTCAATGACTTTGGCTTAAGCCTGTTCACCCCGGCTCGTACCTCTGCTGGGGTGAGTAACACGGACCTGTTGGTACTGCACGGCTCCCCTGATGCTCCCACTGTCGACATTGTTGCACGCGACGTCGCCACCCTCGTCGACGACCTCTCCTTCACCG
>CAYPIE010000222.1:0-2853 GCA_964410665.1 uncultured Alcaligenaceae bacterium | reverse complement strand
GCAACCGCCTCTTCCGCACCGCAACCGCCTCTGCCTCTTTCGCACCGCACCCGCCTCTGCCTCTTTCCCCGCATCGCAATCGCCTCTGCCTCTTCCGGGGCTCGCCTTAAGGAGGCTGGCTTTGTGTAACTGTTTGTCTGAAAGCAAGTTACTACACACACACAACACCCTCCAAGAACGCTAAACCGGCTCGAAACCCCTTCGAAAAGCACCGTTTCAACCCGAAAAAGCCCCGTTTTTGTCCTAAAAACGTCCGAAAATGTCCCAGAAACGTCCCGACACTGCGAGCACTACCCTGCGAGGCTCGATTTCCCGATGCCGCGCGCATTACTCCTATACATATATATAGTAAACAGACAGGCAAATCGTGACTTTTTTGGGATGTGAGACCGAAAGTTGTCATCTGCCTCTGCTAGCAAAGGACGTGAGTCCGGAGCTCTGCTCACGCTGCGATTCGCAGCAACGAAGTTGCTTTCATACACTTCTGCAGTTGCAACCACCTCCGAAAGACGAGCGCCGGACGTCAGTCCGGGGGTTCTGACTTATCGCAAAGGCTCCAATTGTTTCGTCTGTCTCACGACCCCCGCATTGCAATCGCCTCTGCCTGTTCAGGCGAGCCCCAGAAGTGCTTGACGGACAATGGTGACACCGTGTGCTCGTCTTCCTCACTCTGTCCGTTGGCACCAAGGCGCGCCACAGGCCGGGCCGTCGCTGTTGCAAGGCATCGGCAGATCATTGCCCGCCTCGACCTTGGCCAGGGCGGGAAGACTCAGTTGCCGTTGCACATTCTTGCTGGCACATGCCGGACAAACCACCGCCGCGGCTTCCTGGTCATCACGAACCAGGGTCTCAAATTGCTTGCTACATTCGGTACAGGCGTATTCGTAAAGAGGCATCGTGAACTGTTAGCTCCCTGAGTGAACGAAGATCAACCTGTGGATCACGATAGCATGCCCAGATAGACTCGCAAGAGCGAAGCGCTGGCAAGGGACAGCGCTGGGCATTACCATGGGATCGGACTGGCAGATGTCGATTTCTCGAGTTAGGCCGCATGACCGTCACCTCAACCTGCTGGACGATGATCCGCGATGCCGCGGCCGGCGATCCAGGCGAGCGGGACCGATTCGTCCGGGTCTATGAGCCCGTGGTGCGAGCGTATTTGCAGGCACGCTGGGGCAAGCGACCGGAGATCGATGATGCCACCCAGGAAATCTTTCTGGCTTGCTTCACCAGCGAAGGGGTGCTGGAACGCGCGGATCCGAATCGATCGGGAGGCTTTCAAGCGTACTTTCTCGGCGTCATCCGGAATATCGCACGCCGCTTTGAAGAACGTCGTGCTCGCCAGCCCGGTGCCTTACCCCACGAAAGCGTTCTAAGTCCCGCCGAAGAGAGCACCCTATCGCGCTCGTTTGATCGCGCTTGGGCCAAATCGCTGATGCGCGAAGCCGCGCGCCTGCAAGCAGAGCTGGCCGCCCAGGCCGGTCGCGAAGCGATCCGTCGGGTGGAGTTACTGCGGCTTCGCTTCCACGACGGTCTACCCATCCGAGAAATTGCCCGGCGTTGGAATGAGGATGCCGCACGACTACATCATGCTTATGCCCGAGCCCGCAAGGAATTTGCGACTGCACTGCGTCAGGTAGTGGAGTTTCACGTCCCTGGCACTGACCAACAGGTCGAGCAGGCCTGCCGAGAGTTGCTCGAACTGTTGCGGTAAGACATCGTGAGAATGTCTGCGGGAAAATGATCCTGGCATCAACGGCAGGGCTTTCGAGTCCAACGTGGCTGGGTTCATGGCGTTGCCTGCTTCTCCCACATTTTTCGAATCAGGCTCAGCTTGCGGCGTACCGAGCGTTCCGAACAGTCCAACTGCTCAGCGATCTCCACCGCCTGATGCCCCTCCATGCGCAAGATGGCGATCTGCTGTAAGGTGGAATCGTTAAGCAGCTCGAGAAGGTGACACCATTCTTCGGCCACCTCAGCGGCGAAGGCAGGGCTGGGTTCCGGCCCGATCATCTGGTCGATGAGAGGCACTTCGTCCGCAGGGGCTTCCAAGCGGGTCATGCCCCCACCGCGTTTCAGGCGATTGGCCCAGCGGGCTTGGTCGATCACTTTGCGCAGGGTGATCTCGACCAGCAACCGCCACAAGCCATCGCGATCGTGCAAATTGGGAAACTGGCCCTGTTCGGCACGCAGACAAAAGCTCTTGAATGCACTCAGGGCGACATCTTCTTCATCGACGGCTTGCCTTGTCCGGGCAGAGAGTCGTTCGCGGGCGAGGTGGACCAAGCGGGGAAAGTACTGCTTCCACAACATCTCCGCGGCAACTTCGTCCCCTTCCCGTAACGGGTGAAGCCAGCAACTAATCGAACCATTCGGGTTCACAGATTTATTCTTGCCGCCAGATGATCCCATCGTATCCATCGAATTGCTGCCTTAAATTCGCGGCATCGAACGTTCCTCTGACAGGACAAGGCATGATAAGCTCTTGAAACCAAATCCACAAGGAGACTCTTCCGTTTCCATGGTGCCTACCGAGGTCCCGTCAAGGGCTTCCCACCGACCGATGGAAAAACTCAAACAAATTGACCAGCATATTCGGCTTCATCGGCGACGACTGGAAAGCGTCCGCCTTGGAATCGCTCCAACAATCAAGAAATTTTTATAAAATTGTCGATTCGTATTAAGACTGGTTCCTCAATAGCAACTACCCCACAAATCAAGATCTTGATTGCCGAGAGTAACGTACGTTGTATCCTTGAAGTTGCTGACTTGGCGACCGCTACTGAAAAAAAATCTAGAAAACTTCGCGCGAAAATGCCTGCCGGGCGGAACCTGGAGAAACGGTGTTCCGCC
>CAYPIE010000221.1:0-2953 GCA_964410665.1 uncultured Alcaligenaceae bacterium | reverse complement strand
TTCTGGTGGTAGCGGTGCTCCGGTGGCGCTGTGGCCGCGCTGAACGTCTCCTCCAGGAACATGATGCCGACCCCCTCGGCCCCGCCGACCGCCTTCAGGGAATCCGGGGTCCACGGCTTGCCCTTCATCATGTCGGCAAATAGGGCCAGCCGCACCGGGATGACCTTCCCCTCCTGGGCCAACCCGGCGATGGCCTGTTCGACGAATCGTTTCCGGTCCTCAACCGGTTCACCGTCAGGGAAGGCCCCGAACGCCCGCCCGAACGCCGTCAGCACCTGCTCGGCGTGACGTACCGGGAACAGATCGACCGCCGCCGAATTCTGGCCATCGAGAAGGCGGAAATCCAACGCCCGCATGAAGCGGGTCGCGGCCATCCAGAAGTCATCCCGCACCAACACGACCGCCTGCACCCGCCCACCGTCACATTGCCGGAGCGCTTGCACCAGTTCCGCGTTGTCTTCCTCCTTGGTCGCGTGCAGCCACTGCTCGAACTGATCCAGCACCAGGAGTACCTTCCGACCCGCCGGGATGCCCACACCCCGACGCAGAGCCGTCATCGTCGCTTTCAGATCCAGTTCTTCGGACAAACTCGGGCAGCACTTCCGCAGACCGTTGAGCAGACGCAGCTCGGTCTCCTCGGCCGTGGCTTCCAGGTAAACCGCCAACACCTCGCTGCGAAGTCGCGGCAACAATCCTGCTTTGACCAGCGACGACTTGCCGCAACCCGACGGCCCGTAGACCAGACCGACTTGGAAGGTTTGCTCAGGGGCGGTTTCCTCAATCCGCTGCTTCCAGAAGCGGATGCTCTCGGGCAACCCGGCCCGGTCGCGTGGACCCGGCAACAGTTCCAGAAAAAAGTCCGCATCGTGAGCGTCGAACGATCGCAACCCCTTGGGAACGATTCGCAGGACCTCTTGATCTGAGTCCGTCGGTATCCGTAGACGGGACGGCGTCCACCGAACGACCTCTTGGGGCAGCAAGGAGGTGCTTACTCGGGGCGTTTCTTGCGTGAGCCGATGCCGGAAGTACTGAAGATCTTCGGCAAAGTCCCGGGCGGTGGTGTACCGATCGGTGGTGCGCTTGGACAGCGCCTTCAGGCAAATCCGTTCCAGCTCTTTCGGAATCCGATCGTTGATCTGCCGCGGCGGCTTCGCCTCCACCTTGATCACCTGCTCGATCAACTCGGTGAGCGTGTCGCCGTGGAACGGCCGACGCCCAACGATCAGCTCATAAAGCACCACCCCGAGACTGAACAGATCGCTGCGACCATCCACCCGGTGACCCTCGCCCCGCGCCTGCTCCGGGCTCATATACGGCGGCGTCCCGATGTAGAGCGCCCCTCGGCCCAGGTCCTGCTCACGCAGGGCGATGCCGAAGTCCACCACATACGGCCGTCCGTCCCGGTCGAGCAGCAGGTTGCCCGGCTTGATGTCCCGGTGCACCACCCCTTGGGTGTGTGCGTAGTGCAACGCCTCGGCAACTACCGCCACCAGTTCCAATGCGCGATCGAATTCCAGACGCGACTGCTTCAGTCGTGTGGCCAGATCCGTTCCGTCAATATATTTCGAAACGATGAAAAATGGAAAACCGTCGCTCGAACCGACGTCAAATACCGGCACAATATGCGGATGGTCCAAACGCGCGACCGTCCGGGCTTCCTTCAGATAGACGTCCACGTCCACAAGGTGGACGATGTGCCGCGTGTGCGGCACCTTGATGGCAACTTGCCGCTGTAACTGTTGATCGTAGGCCAAGTAGACACGACCGAAGCTGCCCTCACCCAGCAGGCTTTCAACCCGATAGCGCCCAATCTGCTCGGGCATCACCTCCGGGCTCGGGGCAGGCTCAGCCAGCGAAGCGAGGATGTTGTTCGGCTGGTAGGGCGTCGGGTTCGTATCGGACATGGAGCAAACACTTCCTGGTCAGGATCCCGCCATACGGGCTCACAAGAGGCGAGCCAGCGAGGAGGATTGTACATGGCGACATCGCTCTCGTCTAATTGCCCATCCTCTGCTCGGCCGAGGAACGGGACGAAGCGATTACCACCCGCCAACGTCCCTCAGATTCCGCCGTCAATACGACTCGCCCCTGCAGCTTCGCGCCGACCAAGTCCACAATCACCTCTTCTGCCGTGTGGCTCACCCAGGTGAACGTCCCCGCGTCCCAGCGGGCGACGCTGCCGCGGTGGCCCGAGACCGGGCCTTCGTAGTCCAGGTAATGCCGGCGATGAGCCGGCAAGGCCACCGCCTCCAGCATCGTTCCGGGGTGTGGCTCTGCATGCAGCCGCCAGGTGCGCAGGGCTTCGACTGATTCAAGCATAAAATCCAAGTGCCAGTACGGAAAATCGTGCGTCAGAATAACATAGCGTGGCATAGCCGATCTCGGCAAGGCGGGGCACAGAGAGCGCTTTACCGGGTATTGTAGCGAAAACAACAGGTGGTAGCTTATGCATCTGCCGGGTGCCAGCCGGTGTTGGACGCTCACCGGGGAAGCATGCCTTTTCCGAGCGGTGGGTGGGAACCCAAAGGTGTTCGTCACCATCGTTGCTCTGGGCTGGGTGGCACGCTCGGAGTCTGCGACGGGCGTGGGAAACGCCTCGTGCGTGGGGGGCATGGCAATGCACGGGCTGCAGAGCATGCCTCGCGTCGCCCACGCGGAGAGTCCGTGTGGGGCGGGAACGCCTTCGCCAGTGCAGGGGGAACACCCGGGGAGGTGGCGAAGGCGTGGGCGTTTCCCACGCCCGTCGCAGACTCCGAGCGTGCCACCCAGCCAGCAATCCTGCGAGGCCGTTGAAAAGCGCGGAGAATCTCCACCGGCAATCATCGTGCCGAACACCCTTGGGTGTGAACCCGCCGAGCGTTGCACAGGCGTCGGTTGAAGATCCCACGTCTGCCAGGGCGTGCTCCCACTCGGCGTTGGTCCCAGGCGCTTCCGCCCAACCCTCGGCGGGTTC
>CAYPIE010000220.1:0-3043 GCA_964410665.1 uncultured Alcaligenaceae bacterium | reverse complement strand
GTTTTAAACACTAACAGATAGGGAATGGCTGAGCGGCCATCTTGGTCCTTGAAGCCGGTGTATTGGTTGGTGTTCACCCAGATCGCATAGGTCTTTCCAGATTGCAACTTCACTGGCAACACGCACGTCCGCTGATCGTCTAAATAGCGTGGCTTGCCATTGACCTTCGGGAAACTCTCTTTCGACATTGTGGTCCAAGACCAGCTCCCACCGGTCATGGGCTTGCTAAAAGTGACGCGAATCTCCTTGGTGGTGACCGGCACATCCTTGCTACCCGCCTTGGGCATCGTCTGCACGACCACCGGGGGAACGGACTCCAAAGTCACCTCATCCGCCAAAATCGAAGTCATTCCCAGCAGGGCTATCAGGCAGTTCAGTACATACTGCATCGCAACACTCCCATGCTATTGTGATCGCTAAACTGGCCAGTGAGGAAATCTCCTCCACTGGCCAGTTTAGCGATCAATCACTCACCGGCCTCCTTCGGCGTTGGTAAGAGAGCCGACGGTGGGGACTGAAGCGGCACTCCCGGGAGTCCCGGAGGCAAGGGGGCCGGCACTGGGGTGCCGTGTTGCGTTTGAAACTGAGCATGCCCATCCTTCAAGCTACTGTGGTCGATCGCGAGTAGACTCCCCGGAGCAGACATCGGTTCCAACCCGCCATAGGGCATATACTCGACCATCATGTAGACCTGGCGAATGTCGGGCCGATAAGTGCTCCACGGCAGAAACAACTGATAGCCTTTGCCAAAGAGGTCATCGGCTTTGAGTTTCTCCAGGGAAGCCGCATCAAAGTTCCATACCTCCAATAGCTTGGGGCCCTGACCCAGTTGTTGTCCCGTGTGATCATACAACGACACCTTCAGGTTCCCACAGGCCTCCATGGGTGTCGACAGATCAGCCGAGTACAAGTAGACGCGACCGGTCAGCCCCAACATCGGAGCGCCGCCACGGGTGGTATCGGGCGCCCGACGCAGGGCGTTGCTCCACACGGCCACCACCTGGCTGCTGGGCGGGACGTCGAAGCTGCTATGCAAGCCAACCTTATCAGCCAGGCCATGACACCCCATGACCCCAGCCCACAGCAGCGCAACGCTCAAGCAGCCGCCTAGCGATCGCGTCGGAAGATTTGCCACCATTTCCGCGGCTCCTTGCGAGGGGCAGGGTACTCCGCGACCTCCATGGTCGCGTCTGGATCGAGCGACGCTTCACTATTGGTTTGAGACACGTGCGGCCCCGCTGGCACGCCCTCCGCTGCGACCGAAGCAGGCTCTGCTGGCACGCCCTCCGCTGCGACCGAAGCAGGCTCTACGGGGGGCAACTCTTGCGAAGCAGGCGCCCCTCCAAGCGACCCGGCCGAACTGCTCGGACTCGCTGGATCCGCTGAACCTGACAACGGATCCGGCAAGACCATCCCCGGCATCGCTTGATCTGGAACCGGTGTACCTGGCAAGGCCTCTCCAGGGACAATTGGCTGGTCGGGCAACAGAGTTCCAGGCATTGGATGCCCAGGCACTGGTGCGCCAGGCAAAGGAGCCTTCGGTGGCACCGGGATCGGATGCGACCGATAGCCCATGTTCTCGAGCCCATAGCCATGCACCTCCTGGACATCATCCAGATTCCAGTCGATGCGGTTCGACTCCGCAGCCAGAATGCGTTGCCGATCACGTGACGTCCGCAAGATATGCGGCGTCATGATCACCAACAGCTCGGATTTATTCTGCACTTGGCTACGGAAACGAAACAGTGCACCCACGATGGGTAGATCGCCCAGGAAGGGAACCTTGTTCTCGCTGCGGTCATTCTCCCGAGTGATCAGTCCGCCGAGAACCACCGTCTCGCCATCCTTGACCACCACCGTGGTTTGTACCTGCTGAATGTCGATCGCCGTGGCGAACAAACCGAAGCCCAGAGGCACCGGGGTATCACTGGCAGCCGAGATCGATGGCTCGACGCGCATCAGCACCTTGCCCTCCGGGCTAATCCGGGGCGTCACCCGCAACAAGATACCGATATCCCGGTATTCGATAATTGGAACCACGTTCCCACCGACCGCACCAATGTTCGCCCCAACGGTAATCGGAAACGACTGGCCGACTTGGAACAGAGCGGTCTGGTTGTCGGTGGTCATGATCGATGGACGGCTGAGAATGTCGATGCGACCCTGGGTCTTCAGAGCACGAATCAGCACGTTGACCGAATCGCTCGCCGCTGAGAAAACGAAACCACCGATCCCAGTACTGGGGGAGACTCGGCCAGTACCGTAGTTACTCAGTCCCTGGAACCCAACGATGGCAGGCCCAATCAGAGATGAGTTTGGCAACACCGGCACCGTCGGCACAATCCCGTTGTTGAAGTCGAACGCGGGGTTACCGATCGTGCTCACGTTATTGATCACCGCCCCTTCGAACAAACTGCGTTCGAAGAAGATCGGGCTCTGCAAACCAACCTCGATGCCAAACTCCTGGGAATTGGTCAGATCCACCTCGGCAATGAGCACCTCGACCATTACCTGAGGTGGCTCGACATCGAGTTGATGAATCAGCCGCTGGATTTCGGGGAACAGCCGATCGGTGGCGCTGACCAACACCTGGTTGGTGATCGGGTCGGGTACCACCACCACTTCACGCAACAATGACTGATAGGAGGACAGGAACTGGGCGTTGTTCAACACCTGTATCTGGGCCGACACAAACGACTGGAGCACAGCCGCCACATCCGCGGCGGTGGTGTTGGACAGCTTGAACACCATCGTTTGCCGCACCGGCGCATCACCATCCTCCAGCCGGGCAATGACCGCTTCCACCACTTCCAGGTCGTTGCGGCTACCGGCGACAATCAGGCTGTTCGAGCGGGTATCGACCGTAATCCGCAGGTCGACCAAGACAGCCCCGGGCGAAGGTGCTCCGGTCAGGGTGAGCAGCGGCCGATTGATCGTGCCTGCCCCCACACCACCACCGAGCTGGCCCCCCAGCCCACCGGCCGCACCGGGCACCCCGGCCCCTCCCACTGCCCCGACGCCACCCCCTCCGGTGGTCGCACCA
>CAYPIE010000219.1:0-3114 GCA_964410665.1 uncultured Alcaligenaceae bacterium | reverse complement strand
GAGTGGTTCATCTCCCAGCCAAACGTACTTCCCTAGCCGATTGGATGAGGTTCGAAGTAAGGTCTTGGTCAGAAGTACCCAGAATCGAGATTCTTTGGAATGACTTCGAGTGGTTCTGGTTCGCCCCTGATATCTCTTTTTCAGAGCTGAAACCCAACGAGTTGGCTGAAGTACCGTGGCCACACGGGGTATACCCCAGAGCCAGTCTTGTGGAGGTCCTCGGACTGAGCCTATGGCAGGCTTTGGGCAAGTAGACCATTCCGTCTCCGTCGTTCTGCCAGCATTCCGCAAGGCCGATTTGCTGCGATCCGTGATTGCTTCGATCCAAACCCAAACCCACAAGCCGCTTGAACTCATTGTAGTTGTGAACGGAGCCCAACCTGATGTCGAGTGTGTGCTAGCTGGTGTTGATGACGTCCGGGTACTTCGCAGTTCCACCAATTTGGGGTTCGCAGGGGGAATGAATCGGGGGGCAGCAGTTGCCACGGGGAAGTACCTCTACCTCACGGCGAATGACATTGAGCTCGCACCGGACTACCTGGAGGAGATGGTTCGAGCCGCGACTTCAGAAAACCAACCGGGGTTGTTCGGTGGGCTCTGGCGGAACTTCAGCGATCGGAACTTCTATTTGGCTGGCGGATCGCTACGGTTCGGGCTTTGGGGGCTACGGACGGCGTTCTTGAAAGCTCCTGTAGATAGCTCGAAGCCATATGATGTTGGCTGGATCCCGGGAGCAGCAGTGTTCGTCCATAAGGAGTTCTGGGATATCTTGGGCGGATTCCGGACTGACTTCTTTGCACATTCCGAAGACATCGAGCTATGCCTTCGCTGCATAGAAGCAGGGGGAGTAATCCGGGTGGTCCCATCTGCAGTGTTGTACCATCACGAACACCCGCGAGGGGTTAGCCAAAGCCACACGGTCGAGTTCCACAAGCTGAAGAACCACCTAGCGGTAAATCTGCTCCACGCTCCGGCGCACACAGTTCCTGTAGTATGCGCAAAATATTTCTTTTACACTGTCCCTCGCATTGCATGGCTGCTCAGGAGCATGGTTTTCCTCATCCGCGTTTGGTGGGAAACCCTGATCCGCCTTCCAGGCTGGCTTGCGGAGCGCTTAAAGTGATCTACTCCGCACTGAATTTGCAAGTCCTTTCGATGGCCCCACTCTCAGCCAAACGGGTGTTAGACTTGGGGTGCGGGACGGGAACTTTTGGTGGAGCGTTGAAGGGCCGTCAGCCCTGCGAGGTCATCGGAGTGACGTTCAACCCTGAAGAGGCCAACCTCGCCCGCGGAAAGCTCGACACTGTGGTCGTGGCCGACTTGAACGAATACAACCCTGCACCGCTCGGCACGTTTGACTGCGTTGTCTGCTCCCATGTCTTGGAGCACTTGTATCGCCCGCAGGAACTCCTAAGTCGATTGGGGCCTTGCCTTTCCGGAGGAGGAGTCCTGCTGGTGGCCTTGCCCAATGTCCTTTTCTGGAGGCAGCGGTTGCGATTCTCATTTGGCGCGTTCAGGTACACGAACGAAGGCCTGATGGATACTACCCACTACCGTTTTTTCGACTGGTGGACTGCCCGAGAAATGATCGAGCAAAGCGGGTTACAGATTCTGGAAGCTGTCGCAGACGGGTATCTGCCCGGTTCGTGGCTGCTCCCCCCGCTCCAGCGGCCTCTGAACGGGCTGGCGATTCGAACCTTTCCTGGTCTTTTCGGGTTCCAGTTTCGCTTCCGTTGTGGGCTACCGAATGGAGACCCTTCGGTGCCGAAGCAAAGTGTCACGCACGATCGACCCGCGAACCCACATAGTGCCAATAAGGAAGAGCAGTGCTTGTTGTGACCGACTGGACAGGCCCATTTACGATCAAATGATGATATTTAAATTTACTCGTTTATGAACCAAAACGGCTGGTTCTGGCTTCGGCTCTACGTCTGTGCAACTCTGGGGTGCCAGCTCCTCTTACTCTTCGATTCCATCGGGGGGCTGCGAGTGTTGGTGCGTACGACGGTCTTCGGCATGAGCCTAGCCATGTTGGTCCTATTGCGGGGTAGGCATCTGCCGCACCCGGCGCGTCCGTGGGGGATTACGGTACTGGGCATTTTGGCATTGGCCTTCCTGCACCCGACCACGCACTCGCTGCTGGTCGCCGGCGCCCAGTTCACCATCAGTCTGGCGATCCTTGCCCCGCTTTTCTGGGCAACCCGGCTCACCATCGATGCAGCCGTCCTGAAGCGGTTGCTACTAACGCTGTGGGGCTTCCACTCGCTAAGCGCCCTATTCGGAGTCCTGCAGGTTTACTTTCCCGGACAGTTTCAGCCGAAGGTCTCTGACACCATCCTGGGGATGGGAGCGATCGCCGAGGGGTACAAGATAACCCTTGCGGATGGGTCAAGTCTGTGGCGGCCCATGGGGCTCACTGACATGCCGGGCGGCGCGGCCAGTGCGGGTCTGATTGCCATGTCGTTCGGCCTGGGATTCTTCCTCAGCTCTCGCTCTCAGGCGGTTCGCCTACTGAGCATCCTCGGCATGACCCTGGGGTTGTTTTGCATTTACCTGTCCCACATCCGTTCGGTCCTGCTGATGGCAGTGATCTGTTGTCTGAGTTTTGTTCTTGTCCTGCTGCGACGAGGGGAAGTGAGACGGGGATTGAACGTACTGGTCCTTGTGGCCACGCTCGTGATGGGCACCTTTTTTTGGGCGGTGGCCGTAGGAGGGCAGGGGACATACGACCGGATCACCTCGTTGATCGCCGAGGATCCCGGAGCAGTCTACTACAGGAGCCGCGGCCACTTCTTGGAGCAGACATTCCAGGACCAACTCTTCGAGTACCCCGCCGGAGCCGGGCTAGGTCGCTGGGGCATGATGCGGCACTACTTCGGTGACCCTGTCCGCAACGCCGAGACTCCGGAGCTCTGGGTTGAAATCCAGTGGACCGGTTGGCTCTACGACGGGGGTATACCCCTGATGGTCGCCTACACCGTCGCCGTGCTTATCACTGTCGCGATCAGCTATCGCATCGCGGTAAGCACGCTCCCGGACGGAGTGCCAGTCTGGGGTTCGATGATCTTTGCGTACAACATCGCCGTGCTCGCCATAACCTTTAACTACCCGATC
>CAYPIE010000218.1:0-3033 GCA_964410665.1 uncultured Alcaligenaceae bacterium | reverse complement strand
CCGCGCAAACGCTTCTGCCGCGCAAACGCTTCTGCCGCGCAAACGCTTCTGCCGCGCAAACGCTTCTGCCGCTTCGCAGCGCAAACGCTCCAAGTCTTCGTTTGTCTCTCCACTCATGAAACCACAACCGGGGCTCTCCTCTACAGGCAGAGAAGAGCTCACACGCGGGTTTCTTCCAGTTGACGAAATAGTTCGTCATGACTGGCGCCAGCCTTTTGAGCTTCGCGGATTTGCTCGATGCGTTGGTGTAGACTGATCAGAAACTTGCTGGTCTCCGCCCCGCAGGCCACGCACGCGCTCTGGATGCAGTCGAGTTCCTGGCCGGAAAAGTGGGTAAAGATGCCGGCTAAGATGCCGGCCAACAGGGAATCGACCGGTCGTTCGGAACTGCCCACCAGGTCGGCAAAGATGGCGCCGGTCATCTCAGCGACGAAGATGCCCTTGTCGTAGTGGTGGAAGTCCAGTTGAAGCCGCCCCCAACCGTGGTGACTGAACGCCTCCGCTAAGCAGGCTTCAAACATGGCCATGGGGAACTCTTGCATCGACTCCTGATAGAAGTCGCTAAGTTCCTGTTCGAAGCGCTGGGCAAAAGACTGGCCCCAGCGCCGACCACAAGAATGCAGCACCTGTTCGGCCGCTGCTCCACATTCCTTGACCAAAGCAAAGTGGACGCCGATCAGGAAGTCGCGGCTAAGAGCAATGATTCGGGTCCCGGAACGAGTCCGAGCCACTCCAGTGTCCGGGTCCGTTTTCAGGAATTGCCGCTCGCTGAAATAGTTACCCGGGGTTAGCAGCGAGCCAATCGTACCCATCATGCGGGTCTCCAAGGAGCGGAAATCACACCATTGGTGTATAGGGCTCAGGGATTGAGCCGAGAATATCAATATTAATATTCAGATAGGGTTCTAGCAGGGTGAAATCCTCGGCCGCCAAGTGCTGCTGAAGGTGATCGCGGAGCAGCGTGTAGGCGTCCCGATTGAATTCTGGTGTAAAATTCAGTCCGCCATAAATCGAGCTCAGCCAGGTCAGTAGTCGCTCTTTCTGAAACGTAAGATCCGCGCAAATCATCGCCAGCACCGTGTAACGCAGCACTAGGCTAATATCGCGAATTCCTTTCTCGCTGGCGTAATCATGATACTTTTCAAAGAAGTTGGGATACTTGTTACGCATCTCCTCAACGGTTTTGCCAACTACGGTCTCTTCTACTTGCTCGACCGCTTTGGAGACGGCAAAGCGACGGGGTAGGCTGTTGGTATACTCCAGGATGGTGGCCTGGTCCGTGTCACAGAGGAAGTAGCCAGAAGCTTCATCGATCAATCGGTTTAGCGTCGGATTCATCGGGGGTTACTCAGGAGTTTCTCGGGAGGCTGCCGGGATTGCGATCACATCTCAAGCAGCTTCTGCTGAATTTCCATCGAGGAGGCCCCCTCATTACGCCAGGAGGCTGCCGCGTTTACCCGCTTACTGGTGGAGATGAGGAATCGACAGGCATCCCCATCCGTCGAGGAGCACTGGATTTCCGTACAGGATAGCTCCCGT
The DNA here is from genome assembly GCA_964410665.1 of uncultured Alcaligenaceae bacterium. GTDB lineage: Bacteria > Planctomycetota > Planctomycetia > Gemmatales > Gemmataceae > CAYPIE01. The sequence goes on along the minus strand of CAYPIE010000218.1, from coordinate 1,494 downwards.
TTGGCCAGGACACTAAAGGTCGCTGCAAACAGACCGGCGTAGAAGTGACATACCACCTTGCCGACTTCGCCCAAGCTTTTGGCCACCGCAGCTTCATACAGGTCAATGAAAATCAGACCTTGCTTATGTTGGCGAAAATCATACCGCCAAGTGCCCCAACCTTCTATCTGCAACGGCCACCACCAGGTCTCCAGCATAAAGCCCATATTGAGCTTCTCGAAGGCGACCTCAAATTCGGTCTGGACCCGCGGCACAAAACCCGCCATGTCCTCCAGGCCCCACAGAAAGCCCGCTTTGTACAGGATCTCGCCCGCGGCATCCCCGACAACTTCCTCAAGGCCACCGAACAGGCTAACAATAAAATCTTCTGACATGCGAATGATTCGCTGACCATACACATTCCGGACCATGCCGTTCTGGGCATCATGCTGGAAGAAACGGTCATCATAGTAGTGATTGTGCTTGATGGGTTGCGGTCCAACCGGCCCGACATGCACATGGTCACGCAACTCACCCTTGGCGCGTTCGGTACGCAGATGCTTGAGCATGGTCTCGAGCATCTGCGCAGGCGAGGTGTTCTCGAGTGCATGGATCGAATCGGACAGTGACTTTTCCGCGATCATGGTGCGATTGGGTTCCCTAGCACGATGAGTCCCGAACGGCTTCCGCCGCAACTTTAATGGAGCCCTGGCTTCAAGGCAAATCGATTTCGTCGATTGCATGGGATTTCATGGCTTCCGCTTCGCGCAGTTGCCGACTTCTGATACGGAAACCCCTTCCGCGGCCTGGCAACCGGTAATCTCGACTCGGGTTAACGGAACTAGGGAAACCTCATGCCAAACCTTCCTTCGTTCTTGGAGGGTCATCCTACCACACTCCCGATGGACGATCCCAATCCCCCCCTTGCTGTACTTTCCGATCCGACGTTGCGTCTGCACCTCGGTGGTACCCGTTTGGTCATCCTCTGTCGCCCTTCCGAGTTAACGGTTGGACGCCACCGCCACTGTGAGCTGCGTTTACCGCATCCAGAAGTGAGCCGGCGGCATTGCCTCCTGCGCTGGCAACGAGCGGGATGGCAAATCCTCGACCTGCAATCGCTCAACGGAGTCTATCTCAATTACCACCGAGTAGCCCGGAGTTGGCTTCGCCATGGCGATCGCTTGCAAATTGGCATGTTCCGATTTCAGGTAGAACTGAGTGAGCCCACGCCCACGACCGTCTCGGCCCACCTCGTTACGCCGCATCGGCAAGCCATTCTCTCCAGCATCGTGCGTTGTTTGCCCGAAGCGGACCAAGGCCATCGGAATCGAGCGGCAGACCACGTCGTTGATGCTGAGGCGAAGGTAATAGATACCCGGATTGACTTGCTAAACCAAGAGCTTTGGTGAAGGCATCAATGGCCTTTTCCGATGGGAATTCCTATTGAACAAGTCCCGCGGAACGGCAGAAAATGACAGCCGGTACGCGGGACATGTTAGTAAAAGCAAGGCATTT
>CAYPIE010000217.1:0-3319 GCA_964410665.1 uncultured Alcaligenaceae bacterium | reverse complement strand
TTCGCCAGAGAAGAGACTGTGCACTGCGCAGGAACGTCAGTTCCGGAGCTCTGCTTCTACCTCTTCAGGCGAGCCCCGGACGTCAGTCCGGGGGTTCCCCGCACCGCAACCGCCTCTGCCTCTTCCTCTTCCCTGTCAGACTCGGTGTCTAAGGCGGAACTCCGCCCAACGCTTGGCGGGTGTGAAGTCGCCGAGTTCGGAAAGAAGCGCTGAGGCCCTACGCGAAACTGGCATGTTTGCTCAACTGCAGGCCAACCACGCCCGTCGAAGAACCAGGTTCACATATCCAATCCAGGCGGATTTTGCTATACTAACGCTTAGCCGTTTCCGCGCATTCGCCCGCGTGTAACCTGGTTTTGCACCGACGGGGTCATCTCCCTTCCACCCCGCGGACGGGCCTACTACCCGCCGCTGTGCACCCGCTGCGCAGCCGTTTGACAGGGGATCCTACTCGATGACCATGGAATCCGAGTCCACCACCGTCGATCCGGCCTTGTTGCCGGAGATGGAGGGTGCGAACGATTATGATGAAAGCAATATTCAACACTTGCAAGATGCGGACCACATCCGCAAGCGCCCCGGGAACTACATCCCCGATACCGGCGCCCGCGGACTCCACCACCTGGTCTATGAACTGGTTTATAACAGCGTCGATGAAGCACTCGGGGGTTATTGTCAGAACATTGTTGTAGAGATCGGCCTCGATAACACGGTCAAAGTCGTCGATGATGGCCGCGGCATCCCGGTCGATGAGCACCCGGTCTACAAGCGACCGACGTTGGAGCTCGTCCTGACCGCAGTCGGTTCCAGTGGCAAGTTTGACAACAACGCCTACAAAGTTTCCGCCGGTCTGCACGGCATGGGAGCCAAAGCGGTTACCGCCTTGAGTGAACATACCGAAGCACGCATTCGTCGCAACGGAAAAACATACGTTCAAGAATATGAGCGAGGCAAGGCCAGCACGCCGGTCAAAGAGATTGGCCCGGCCGATCGGACGGGAACAACCATTACCTTCCGGCCTGACCCCGAGATCTTTGGCGACGCGACCTTCATCTACGAGACCCTCGAAGATCGCCTCCGCGAATTGGCGTTTCTCAACCGCGGCTTGGCCATCACCCTCAAGGATGAACGTGACGGCAAACACGAAAAGTTCCACTATGACGGGGGCGTTGCTGAGTTTGTCGTCTGGCTCAACCGCAACGAAGAAATCCTTCACCCACCGATCTACATTGAAAAGACGGTGGACATGATCCAAGTCCAAGCCGCCCTGCAGTACACCACCGGTGATCATGAGCGTGTGCGCGCCTACGCCAACAATGCCTACAACCCGACCGGCGGCACCCACCTGAGCGGCTTTCGCGCCGCCGTGACCCGCACCCTCAACGCCTACGGCGAAAAGGGGGGCATGTTTAAGGGCGATCTCAAGCCGGTCGGCGAGGACTTCCGCGAGGGGCTCACCGCCGTCATCAATGTGCAATTGCCCAACCCACAGTTTGAATCGCAAACCAAGGTGCGACTGAACAACCCCGAAGTCGAAGGCGTCGTCGCCTCGGTGGTCAACGAAGTCTTAGCCAAGCACCTCGAAGAGAACCCCAAAGACGCACAACGGATCATCAAAAAGGTGCTGCTGGCAGCGGAACAACGGGAAGCCGCGGCCAAGGCCCGCGAGGCCGCCCGGAAGCGCAAGAACATCCTGAGCACCGGCGGCTTGCCGGGCAAGCTCATGGACTGCACCAGCAAGGGCGACGATAGCGAGCTGTTCATGGTCGAAGGGGACTCTGCCGGTGGCACCGCCGAGAGCGGTCGTGACCGGAAGTTCCAGGCGATCCTGCCGCTACGCGGAAAGCCCTTGAACGTGGAGAAAGCTCGCTTTGAGCACCTACTCAAAAACGAGGAGATTGTCAGCATCATCTCGGCGGTGGGCATTGATATCGGCAACCCTGAGGATGTCAGCAAGGTCCGCTACGGCAAGATCATCATCCTGACCGATGCCGACGTCGACGGCCAGCACATCCGTACGCTGCTGTTGACCTTCTTTTTCCGTCAGATGCGCAAGCTGGTGGAAGAAGGCTACATCTATGTGGCTCGGCCGCCGCTGTACAAGGTCGAGATCAAAAAGCAAAAGCGGTTTATCCAGACCGCTGGCGAAATGACCGAAGAACTTCTCGACCGGGGCTTGCGTAATACCACCCTGGAAGTGGTCAGCGAGCAGCATCGCAAGATCGAGGATGAGCATCTGAAGTCGCTGCTCAAACTGCTCGAAGAAATTGAGGCCGGGATCCAGATCCTGGAGCGGCGTGGGCTAACGCTGGCCGGGTTGTTGCCGCACGCCCACGATGGGGCGTTGCCGATGTTCCGGGTGAAGTTCGCCAATCAGGATCACTGGTTCCACTCGACCGATGAAGTTGACCAGTTCCGCCAGACCGAGTCGCAACGGCTGGGCAAGGAGTTGGTGATAGCCGAATCCAGTGTGGGCTTTGGTTCCAGCTCCGACGGATCGGCCAACGGGACGCCCGAGGAGACCGAACACCACTTCTTCCTGCAAGAGCTCAACGAGATCCGCAGTCTTAACCGAGCCCTGGCCAAGCTGCATGCCTATCACTTTACGGTCCAAGATTTGGTTCCGCTGGAACGGGTAGCCGGGCGTGAACCGCCGATCCGCTATTACCTGGTCAATGGTGATACGCGGAAGGCACTGCACGATCTACGTGCCTTGGATCCTGAAGTACGTCGCTTGGGTGAAAAGGGCTGGAGTGTGACCCGCTTTAAAGGCCTTGGCGAAATGGATGCCGATGAACTGTGGGACACCACTCTGGATCCGGAGAAACGCAATATGCTTCGCGTCTCTCTGGCCGATGCCCAGAAGGCCGATGATATGTTTCGCACGTTGATGGGCGATGAGGTCGAGGGCCGGCGGAAGTTTATCTTCCAGCATGGCATCGACCTGAAGGATATTGACTACGGGGCCTAAGTGCTGCCAGCGGGAAGACAAGGAGCCATGGCGATTCGAGCAGCGAGTGTGATCCGCTGAGCGTTTGCGGTGCGGGAAGAAGCAGAAGCGTTTGCGGTGCGGGGAAAGAGGCAGAGGCGTTTGCGGTGCGGGGAAAGAGGCAGAGGCGCTTGCGGTGCGGGGAACCCCCGGACTGACGTCCGGGGCTCGCCTTTCGGAGGCGGTTGCGACGGCGGAAGTGCTAAACTGCTACGATCTTGATAGCAAGCGTCTGCCTGGGCAGAGCTCCGGACTGACGTCCTTCGCCAGAGAACAGACTGTGCACTGCGCAGGAACGTCAGTTCCGGAGCTCTTCTCTACCTCTTCAGG
>CAYPIE010000216.1:0-3340 GCA_964410665.1 uncultured Alcaligenaceae bacterium | reverse complement strand
CTAAAATGTGCTAACCAATCGGCTCAGGCAACATCCACCCTCGCTCCGCTCGGCTAGATGCGCCTGGCCTCCACGTTCGTGCGCCGAGCAAAGCGAGGCGCTTCCAGTCGGGTGAAATTCCCGATATCACAAAATGACAACCACATAGTGATTACCGAGTGTTGCGTGCATGTTAGCTAAGCCATTAAATCGCGTTGACCGCGCTTATAGGTTGAAACCGGAAGGCGTTGCGCAAGCAGCGCATGGAAGGATGGTGAAACAGCATGGACGAAGCGTACACAGGGAATCATGCAGGCCGCAGGGGATTCGCAGTTCCCGAAGGCAATTTAGCCCCGTAATGAGTGTAGATGCGGATGATGACGGTGTGAACGTACCGGAAATCAGCACTGTCCTGAGCGTTAAAGGTGAGCTTGGGATGGGTCCGTCGGGGTTCGAAGCCGTGGCATGTATGAAAGGAAGCGGACTTGAACTCGGGAGAGCCCACGGTTCCCTGCAGGGGTATGGGCATCCAACTAACGGGAGGATGCGCAAATGACCGGAGGGCAGTCAGACCCGCCAATAGTACTCGGAGACGGTAGCGCCGATTACAAAACCAGCCGCGAGAGCGTGGGTGGCAGTCAGGGGAAGCGGCGGGCTGAACGATTAAGCGAGCATAGCACTCACGCCCCGGGAAGGATAGTCCCGAACAAAAGCGTGTCACGCACCCTGCTCGAACTGAGAGAGAAAGCAGAGCGGGAACCGAAACATCGGTTCCGTAATCTGTATAGAGAGATAGATCTGTCGATGCTGTATGAGAGCTTTCGCGACTTGAAACGGAGTGCCGCGCCCGGAGTGGATGGGGTGACCGTGGAAATGTATGAGAAGGATCTCGACAGGAAGCTTCGGCAGTTATTGGCGCGACTGGTAGGGAAGACCTACCGGGCGCAGCATGTCAGGAGAAGGTATATCCCTAAAGGAAACGGTAAAACACGTCCGCTGGGTATCCCTGCTCTGGAAGACAAGATCGTCCAGCAGGCGGCCGCAAAGTTGCTGCAAGCAATATACGAGGCTGACTTTCTGGATGTGAGCAAAGGGTATCGACCGAACCGGGGCGCCCGAGATGCGAGTCAGGAACTACGCGAGCGACTTTTCTTTGAAAGGGTGCATTGGGTCGTCGAGGCGGACATTGAAGGGTTCTTTGATAAAGTTGATCACGACTGGCTGCAACGCATGCTTGAAAAGCGGGTGGACGATAAAGCGTTCATTCGTCTGATCTGCAAGTGGTTAAAGGCTGGAGTTTTGGAGGAGGCCGGTCAAGTGATCCATCCCGCAACGGGAACTCCGCAAGGAGGGATCATCTCGCCGGTCCTAGCAAACATCTATCTGCATTACGTGTTGGATCTCTGGATGGAAAAAGTGGTGCCAGGAAAGGTAAGCGGAGCGCTGGTGTATATGCGCTACGCAGACGACTTCATTGTCGGATTTGAGAATGGAGCCGACGCACGGCTGTTCCACAAGGAACTGCCAAAGCGGTTGGCGAAGTTCGGCTTGAAGATGGCAGAGGACAAAAGCGGCATCCTTCGCTTTAGTCGGTGCGATCTCAAAGGCAGTGGATATTTTACCTTCCTGGGGTTTGAGTTCTACTGGGCGAAAACGCGCAGTGAGAAATCGACAGTGAAGCGGCGAACGTCGAAGAAGAAGTTCAAAGCTTCGCTGTTAGGCTTGAAGGAATGGGTGCGCAACAATCGCAGCCGTCCCTTGAAAGAGTTGGCCACCACACTACGGCGCAAGTTCCGGGGTTACTTCAATTACTACGGAGTGATTGGAAACTCGGATCGCCTGTGGCGCTACTGGAAAGCCAGCCGCCGCATTATCTTTCGGGGCCTCAACCGCCGAAGCCAGAGGAAGAGTTACAACTGGAAGGGCTTCGAGCAGATGTGGAAGACGCTGGACATTCCGACAGCAAGAATCGTAGAAACACCCTATTGCAGGACACCCCAATGGACCCTCTCTTACAGATGAACCACGCAAAGCAACCTCCACTGCGCAATCGTTCAGAGGAGCCCGGTGCGGGAAAACCGCACGCCGGGATCTGCGAGGGGGCTGGTCGGAAACGGCCAGTCCTACCTTGATGGCAAAAAAGATGAACGAAGACACTACCAGAGTTTCAATCAAGGACATTGCCCGCGCGGTCGGTAAACACCATACGACTGTAAGCCGAGCGCTTCGCGGCGATCCTTCAATCAGCGTTGAGACGAAGAGATTGATTGCCACCGCCGCTCAGAAGCTAGGATACGTGCCTGATCCGCATCTTGCCGAGGTGATGAAGATCGTGCGGAAGCGGTCAAAGAAGATTGATGATACGCTCGCCTTGGCTGTCCCGCCCGCAGCACCAGAATCGGATACGAGTGGTGCCTTGAAGGCCATATTGGATGGAGCCGAAGCGGCGATTGCCAGCGCGGGTTACAAGGTCGATCACATGGTTAACGATGAGCACGGAATGTCGCTTGGCAGGATTCAGCAAATTGCGATTGCCCGAGGATATCGTGGCATGATGATTCTGCCTTTTATCCAAGATCCGACGAGTTTCACTCCGGAACCGGGCTTTCCCTGTGTCGCCGTGGGATTCGATTCGCTTCCGGATGTGAATATCAGACGTGTCTGCTTTGATGCGTTTGGTTCGATGAGGATTGCGCTATCCCATCTTGCCGTTGAACTTGGGCATCGGGAAATTCTTGTCATCTTGACAGATCGGGTTTTCGCGTGCGCGAGGGAACGCTACGAGGCTGCCTGTAAGCAGCAGATTGAAGCCGATGTGGTTGTCACACTTTTATCGGACTCGGAGACATTAGGGGAGGAGTGGCCTGTGGTCGTCCGCAAAGTCAACAAGGCATCAGCCAACGCAATTTTGTGTGATGATGTGGACTTTCTTCGTTCCCTTGAGAAGCAAGTGTCTGGCAAGGAGTTCTTCCTGATCGGCAACCTTCAAGATGGGATGCAAGGCATCCAGCTTCCCTTTCGAAAAGTAGGAGAGGGAGCTGCCGAGCTGCTTATCTCGATGATCGGATCTCCCCGCATTCACGAAGAGCCCGATCTGCAATGTCTCTTGCTTCGTGGGAACTGGGCGAAACTATGAAGGCCCGGGGCAACGGCCACCGCAGCTCCAAGCGATGATTTCTTGGCTGAAACCGAGCTTCCGGACGCCGACGATGATTTGCGGCTACCGCTCGGAGACCTCGAGCCGGAAGAATCTGCGGTCGTCACCGCTTTCAATAGGAAGTTGGTTTTCCCCGGGCGATAGCTGCGAGTCCAGAGGGGTCCATTGCACGAGGTCCGTGCTGGTCTCGATTTTTCCCAGACT
>CAYPIE010000215.1:0-3402 GCA_964410665.1 uncultured Alcaligenaceae bacterium | reverse complement strand
TCCCCGCACCGCAAACGCCTCTGCCTCTTTCCCCGCACCGCAACCGCCTCTGCCTCTTCCCGCACCGCAAACGCTTCTGCCTCTTGCTGCATCGCAAACGCATCTGCCGCTTCGCATCGCAATCGCCTTTGCCCTCCCCCGCATCGCAGTCGCCTCTGCTTCTTCCCGCACTGCAATCGCTTCTGCTTCTGCAGGCACGCCCCGGACATTCTCCGGCTTCATCCCACCACCAGGTTGACCAGCTTGCCGGGGACGACGATCACCTTCCGCACGGTCTTGCCGGCGATCTGCTCCTGGACCTTCGCATCGTCGAGGGCTAGGCTTTCCAAGGTCTTTTGGTCGGTCTCCGGTGGCACGGTCAGTTTAGCGCGTAGCTTGCCGTTGATCTGGACCGGCACCTCGATCGCATCGGCTTTGGTCAGCTCAGGGTCGTACTCTGGCCATGAAGCATACGCCAGTGTCTCCGCATTCCCCAGAGCGTGCCAAAGTTCCTCGGCAATATGCGGGGCGTATGGGGCCAGGAGTTTCACAAACGGGTCCAGCACGCTGCGTGGCCGCGACGACAGGCTATTCAAGTGGTTGCTAAACTCCATCATGGCCGCGATGGCCGTGTTGAAGCGAAGATGCTCGGTATCGTGAGTCACCTTCTCGATGGTGCGGTGCAGGTGCCGCAGGGTATCGCGATTGGGCGTGGTATCGCTGACCGTGGCGTTGAGCTGGACTTCCTCGGCAGACTCATCGACGATAATCCGCCAGACCCGGCTTAGGAAACGGTAGACGCCTTCGACCGAACGCATGTTCCACGGCTTGGTTGCCTCGAGTGGACCCATGAACATTTCATAGAGTCTTAGACTGTCAGCACCGTAGGCATCCACCACATCGTCCGGGTTGATGACGTTGCCGCGACTCTTGGACATTTTTTCGGCGCGGCCAATCATCTCCAGCTTGGTGCCTTTGAGGAAGGTCTTGCCCTGCCGCTTCTCGATCAGCTCGTCGGGCAAGTTCACCACACGCTCACTGTCGCTTTCCTCGTCTTTGGTGGTGACGAAAAGAATATGTTGATCTTTGTCGCCTTCCTCTTTGGCCGGGATGTGCCGTACCTGGACGCCGAGCTTGTGGAGCTCTTGCTCGTTCTCGGCGAGCATTTCCGGGGCGGCATGGTACTCCGTCTCGCCGAGGATCATGCCCTGGTTGACCAGACGCTGGAACGGCTCGGCACAAGGGACGTGGCCGCGGTCGTAGAGGACCTTGTGCCAGAAGCGGGCGTAGAGCAGGTGCAGCACCGCGTGCTCGGCACCGCCGACGTAGAGGTCGACCGGCAGCCAGTACTTGAGCTTGTCTGGGTCGGCGAACCGCTGGTCGTTGTGCGGATCGATGTAACGCAGGTAGTACCAGCACGAACCAGCCCACTGCGGCATTGTATTGGTTTCGCGGCGATACCGCTTGCCATCGTGCTCGACCTGGATCCAGTCGGTGGCCTTGATGATCGGCCCTTCCGGATTGCCGGTGGGGGCGAAGTCCTCAAGTTCGGGAAGTCGCAAGGGCAATGCGGACTCGGGCAGGGGGATGGTGACACCGGTCCGCTGGCCTTGGGTATCGACCTCATGGAGGATGGGGAACGGCTCGCCCCAGTAACGTTGGCGGCTAAACAGCCAGTCACGCAGCTTGTAGTGAATGCGGCGGCTGCCGATGCCACGTTCCTCGAGCCAGGTGATGATGCGGGACTTGGCCTCGGAGGTGGGCAAGCCGTCGAATTCGCCCGAGTGCATGGCCTCGCCGACCTCGGCGTAGGCTTCGGTCAGGTTGTCAAGGGTGCTGCCGGTCTGCTTCAACCATGCTTCGGTCGGCTTGACCACGGTGACGATGGGCAGGTCGAACGCCTTGGCAAATTCGAAGTCACGCTCATCGTGGCCCGGCACAGCCATGATTGCCCCGGTGCCGTAGCCAGCGAGCACATAATCAGCAATCCAGATTGGGATCTCGGCCTGGTTGACCGGGTTGATGGCATAGGCCCCGGTGGCGACGCCAGTTTTCTTCTTGGCCAGCTCGGTGCGCTCGCGCTCGCTCTTGTTGGCCGCGGCTTTCTGATACTCTTCGACTGCTTGCCGCTGTGTGGCGGTGGTGATCGTCGGCACCAGGGTATGTTCGGGCGAGAGCACCATGTAGGTCGCTCCGAACAGCGTATCGGGTCGGGTGGTGAAGACGCGGATGACGCCCTCGTGGCCGACGATGGAGAAGTCGACCTCGGCACCCTCACTCTTGCCGATCCAGTTCCGCTGCATTTCCTTGATCGACTCAGGCCAAGCGACTTGCTCCAGGTCCTCGAGCAGGCGCTCGGCGTAAGCAGTAATGCGGAGCATCCATTGCCGCAGCGGCCGGCGTTCGACTGGATGGTTGCCCCGTTCGGAGCGGCCGTCGATGACTTCCTCGTTGGCCAACACAGTGCCAAGGGCCGGGCACCAGTTCACCGGGGCTTCGGACTGATAGGCCAGGCGATGCTCATCCCGATAAGCATGCACGGCTGCTTCGCCGGCCTGGTGGATCTCAGATGGGATAGGCAACTCGTTAATAGGTCGGCCACGCTTGGCTTCCAGGTCATACCAAGTGTCAAAAAGCTGCAAGAAGATCCACTGGGTCCAGCGAAAGTAGCCGGGGTCAGTAGTGTCGACTTCGCGATCCCAGTCGTAGCTAAAACCCAGCGACTTGATCTGACGGCGAAAGGTACTGATATTTTTTTGGGTAGTGATGCGTGGGTGGGTGCCGGTCTGGATGGCATATTGCTCAGCAGGCAAACCAAAGGCGTCCCAGCCCATCGGATGCAAGACATGGAAGCCCTGCATCCGCTTGAATCGCGACAGGATATCCGTGGCGGTGTAGCCCTCGGGGTGACCGACGTGCAGACCGGAACCGCTGGGGTAAGGGAACATGTCGAGCAGATAGATCTTGGGCTTGCCGGCAACGCTGGGATCGTCGGGATCTGGGCAGCGAAAGGTCTTATGGATTTCCCAGTATTGCTGCCAGCGAGGTTCGATGGCGCGGGGATGATAACTCGGCATGATCAGACCTACAACCGAACAATGAGAAACGGCGCTTGCTGTATGGGATAGGTGTCCTCGAGAGCCCTGTCAATGAAAGAGGCAAGGGGTGAGAAGATGGTTCGAGGGGATTGAAGGTGCAACGAACAATCCGGTGAGCAAGAAGCAGAGGCGTTTGCGCTGCGGGAAAAGGCCGAGGCGGTTGCGGGAAGTCCCGGAGGCAGAAGCGTTTGCGGTGCAGGACGAAGCAGAGGCGGTGGCGTTGCGGGGAAAGAGGCAGAGGCGATTGCGGTGCGGGGAAGCGGCAGAACAGGTATCGGTGCGGCAAGAGGCAGAGGCGCTTGCGGAACTCGGAAAGAGGCAGAGG
>CAYPIE010000214.1:0-3407 GCA_964410665.1 uncultured Alcaligenaceae bacterium | reverse complement strand
GGATGGTTCGTTCAGCTACACGCCGGACGCGGACTACTCGGGTGAGGACAGCTTCACCTATGCGATCGTAGACGGAAAGGGGGGTGTCGACACGGCGACCGTGAGCATCACCATCATCTCGGTCAATGAAGCGCCATCAGCTGGAGCAGATGCTTTCACCACCGACGAGGATGTGGAGCTCAGTGGCAATGTGCTGAGCAACGACACCGATGCGGACGGGGATGCCTTGACGGTGAGCGTGGAGTCGGGCCCGTCGCAAGGGACGCTGACCCTCAACGCCGATGGGTCGTTCACCTATCTGCCCGATGCCAACTTCTATGGCAACGACAGCTTCACCTATGAAGTTGATGATGGGGAAGGGGGCACGGACATCGGGTTGGTGAGTATCACCATCAACCCGGTCCAGGATGCTCCGGTAGCTGGCGATGATGCCTTCATCACCAACGAGGACGTAGAGCTCAGTGGCAACGTACTGGGCAACGACACCGACCCAGACGGAGACGCGATAACGGTGAGCGTCCAGACGGAGCCATCCAATGGGACGCTGACGCTTGCTGCGGATGGTTCGTTCTCCTACACGCCCAACGGTGACTTTGATGGTGCGGACAGCTTCACCTATGTGGTCGACGATGGCAATGGGGGCACCGACGTAGCCACCGTGAGCATCACGGTGACCCCGGTGAACGATGCTCCAGTGGCGGGCGAAGATGCCTTTATCACCGACGAAGATGTCGTGCTCATCGGCAGCGTACTGGGCAACGACAGTGATGTCGACGGCGATGATTTGACGGTCGAGGTGGAGACTGAGCCGTCGAACGGGACGCTGTTGCTCGAAGCTGACGGCACGTTCACCTACACGCCAAACCCAGACTTCCATGGTGAAGATAGCTTTTCCTATGTGGTCAGCGATGGCGAGTTGACGGCCGTGGGGCAAGTGAAGGTGACGGTGACCCCGGTCAACGATGCCCCGGTGGCGGTCGATGACACCATCGAGACGAATGAGGATACGCCTGTCTCGATTCTGGTCCTTAGCAACGACAGTGATGTGGATGGGGACACGCTCTCGATCACTGATGCAAGTGCCAGCGAGGGCACGGTAACGGTGGGAGAGGATGGCACACTTGAATACACGCCTCCGTTGAACTTCAGTGGCTCGGTCGTCATTTCTTACAGCATCAGTGATGGTCAGGGAGCGGTGGCGGATGCCACAGTGAATCTGACGGTGAACCCGATCAATGATGCTCCGGTGTTAAGCTTGCCAACTACGCAGACGACCAGGGAATCCACAGCACTGGTGTTTAGCACCACGAACAATAATGCCATTCAGGCAAATGATGTCGACGCGGGTGATGCGGAACTGGAAGTGACGCTCGAAACGCCGGATGGGACGGTGACCCTTGGTTCGGTTAATGGGATGAGTTTGCTCAACGGCAACAACTCCCAGTTGATGACGTTACGTGGTACGCTCGAGAGCATCAATGAGGCCTTGGAAGGATTGGTCTTCATGCCGGCCAACGGTTTCGTTGGTGAGACAACCTTGGGGATCTTGCTTGATGACCTCGGGAATACCGGCGGTGACCCGCTTGATATTCATGACGTGATCCGCATCACCGTGGAGCCAGGGCTGCGGGTCATGGATGACCAGTTCAATACGCTTGAATCGGTTCCGTTCCGAGCCAATGTTTTGGACAACGACATGCTCCCGCTGGATGAGCAGGTTCTGGTCACCCTGGAAGAGGAACCACAAGCTGGGGAGCTAGATCTGGCTCAGGATGGCTCGTTTGTTTACAGGCCAGAGCCGGGCTTTGTTGGGACCGACAGCTTTGTCTACCGCCTGGATTCGGCGGACAAGACGGAGTGGGCGACGGTGACCATCGAGGTGGCAGCTCTGCCGAGTCGCGGGCCCATCACGGTCAAGGATGGCATGCTGATTATCGTCGGCAATAAGTCGAACAACCATATTCAGATCTCGCCAGCCAACCATGATCCGTCTGGACGCTCGGGGGTTACGGTCAAGTCCGATCTCAATCATTGGCGTCAGAGGACGTATCTTGAGGTCGAGTCGATCAAGATCTTGGCCAACCAGGGGCATAACCATATCGAGATCGCTCCGACCATTGAATTGCCTGCCACCGTGCTGACGGGTGATCGCAACGATCACATTAAGCTTGGCATGGGCAATAACTTTGTTGAAGCGGGTGAAGGCTACGACGTAGTGATTGCCCATGAAGGCGATGACTGGATCGATGTGGGCTCTGGAGGTAGCCTGGTCGAGGCCGGGGAAGGGAACAACTTCGTCAGAGCTGACAACGACTATGACAACGTGAAGACCGGGGATGGCGACGACACCATCGAAGTCGGTTCCGGGGGAAGCGTGATTAAAGCCGGCGAAGGCAACAATGTCATTTCGGCGGCGGATGGCTTCGATAACATCGTCTCAGGGGACGGAAGTGATCGAATCTTCGTGGGTGCCGGTGGGAGTCAGATCAACGCCGGGCACGGCAATAACCTGATCGTGGCTGGCGATGGCTACGATAATATCCAAACCGGCGATGGCAATGACTCGATCGTGACCGGATCGGGTGGTAGCTCGGTACGGTCGCAAAGGGGCGATGATGTGTTGATCGGTGGGGACGGCAATGACCACTTCGATGGAGGGGACGGCAACGACATCCTCCTTGGAGGCGCCGGTCAAGATCAACTTGTCGGTGGCCGCGGCGATGACATTCTGGCCGGGGGTCTTGGACAAGACAACATCTACGGCCGCCAGGGCAATGATCGCTTGTTGGACGGTGAGGTGACCACCGACGGTAGTCTCGTTGATCTGGTGGTCTTGCTCCAGCAGTGGCTGAGTCAGCCGATCCACACCGATCCCCCGGCCGAGTTGATCATTAAATCTGACCTGGACCGCGATCAGCTCTTCGGCGAAGCAGGGAATGATGTCTTCTTCTTTGGGAAGGGAGATTATCGCGGGAACTAAGCAGAGCAACGATGGAATGTCTCGCCCGCGGGGAAGGATCCCCGCCATGGAATCATGATTGATCTGCCAGCGGACCATTCCAAAAGAATGGTCCGCTGTTTTTATTGAGTTGAGGGTATAGCGACGGGTAGTAGATTGTCATCCGAAGGGTTTCCGAGAGCGACAGGTGGTCGCGGATTTGGTTTCGCAAATGCCATTGGGAACCCCCGTGTCGTTTCGGATCGGCGGGTGGGAACCTAATGGTTTTCGGCACGATGATTGTTCGTGGGGCTTCTCACTGCTTCTCCCCGGTCCTGGAGGTTACCGTCTGGGTGGCACGCTCGGAGTCCGCGACGAGCGTGGGAAACGCCCAGTCATTCGCAATAACTGGGTGTGGTAATTGGCATCGAAAAGGGGTTGTCCCGCACTTTTGGTGGAGAGCTCCCGC
>CAYPIE010000213.1:0-3524 GCA_964410665.1 uncultured Alcaligenaceae bacterium | reverse complement strand
CCGCCCCCGAACGGCAGCTGGGTCTTTCCCCGCACCGCAATCGCCTCTGCCTCTTTGACTTACCACAACCGCCTCTGCCGCTTCCGCTACACCGACAACGGAGTCCGTCGATGTGCCTCCAAGCGTTGCCAGAATTGCTCAAGAATGGTTCGCGTGGATTTGGGCAAGCCGCCTGAGGCATAGGCCAACCGGACATATAAGGTTCCCAGCCGGCGGATCACCTCCTCCAGCGCCGGGAACTCTTCGGACAGGCGGGTGGCGAATTCCAGCGGCGTCTCCTGCGGCAAGCGCGGGAAGCCCTGTTCCCGGGCCCAGGCTTCCAAGGCGGCAAAGCTATAGCGGATCAGTTGCGACAGCGAGCGCCGGTCCGCGTAGCCCACCGCGAACGGATTGACGAACGCCGAGAAGGGTAACGGGTCCGGTTCATACGGCAATTCTTCTTCCGCCTCTTCCGCCTTTCCCGCCGCCCGGGCGAATAAGCCCTGCCACCAAGCCTGCAGGCCCTCCAGCCAGCGGCGGGCCCACGGCATAAAGTTCGCTAGCCAGCTCAGTCCGCGATAGAAGATTAGAAACAGCACCAACAGCACGATCAAGGCAAAGATCGCCCACTTCAGTAGCTTCGCGATCGTCTCGACCACGGGTGTCAGGGGCCCAAGGTCGGGTGGCGCCGACGATGAAGAGCCATCCTGCTGGCCGCCATCGCTCGATTGCTCTTGGCGGTCGCCATTACTTCCGCTCGGTCGCTCCGACGCTTGGTCTCGGCGATCGTTGCCAGCTGCCTGACGGCCATTCTGGTTCTGTTCATCCCGACGTTGCTGGTTGGATCGGCGGTTGTCTCCCTCCTTGCCCTCACCCCGCTGACTACCGGATTGGTTCGACTCGCCGCGGCGTTGATTGCCACCTCCGCCCTGTTTACCCTTCTGGCTGCCGGAGCCTCGTTTGCCTTCACCCTGGCCCTGGCCGGCCTTACCCCCTTTGCTGGCGGTTTGCTCACCGTCGCCGGGCTTGGTCTGGCTGCCGCCGCGGCCCTCGCCCTTGCCCGCACTGCCGTCGCGCAGCACAGCGTTCTTCGAGGCTTGACGCTCTTCCGAACCGAGTCGCTGGCTGATCAGCGGGTACTCCGAATGCGGTCGGGGCAACAGGGCTCCGATGATCAGAAACACCAGCACCAGTCCTGCCCCCAGGGCGAGCCACAGGCTGGCCATTTTCGTCGGCATCGGTAAGTGACGTTGCCGCAGGTAGTGCCGGATGCCAAGAAAGCTCGTGGTCATCAACAGCCCGAGGCTGCTGCCGGTAAACAGCAGCATCAGCCGGAACAAATACCGTCGTCGCTCCAGTTCCTCGGTGGGCACGAGGGCTTGCCCCAGGGCAAACGCCGGCAAGGCAATCGCGGCGAAATAGAGGATCCACAATCCGGGGGTGTGCGGCTTCTTTTTCTCCCGTTTGCGGTAGCGTTCATACCGTTCCAGTAAGCCGCGGCGTGCCTCGCGCTCCTGGTTGACGGGTTTGTCGTTGACCTGCAACGCCTCACCTTGGGCCTTGGCCCGTGCCTTGGCCCGCGCCTTGACGTTGTCCTGGTCCAAACCCACTGCTGCCAAGAGCCCCTTCCCCGAGGCTTCGCGGCGTTCATCGATGTGCGTACAGTCCCAGGTGATCTTGTGCGCCAGCCACCACACCATGGCCATGACCAGCGGGTTGATCAGCAGACTCAGCCCGGCCAGACCGCTGTTTGCCGGGTAGCGGACATACATTTGCATGGCCAGCAAGGTCACCACCGCCAACGCCAGTCCGTAGAGCGTGGCCCGCGCCTTGTCGACCGAGATCGACACCCGGGCAATCAGCACGATGGCGATGACAAACCAGGCGAGCAGATAGTTGAGCCGGTCAATGAATTGCCCGCCGTAGAACACATCCAAGAGAAAAAAGCCAACGCTCCCGACCAGTCCAATGATCAGGATCGGGCTCAGCGCGGCGACCATCAGATCCATCAGCGATGGGGTTTTGGAGTCATCGGACATGAAGTGGTTCCTGAGAGCTGAGGCGATGACGCTTTATGCGAGCGGCCGCACCTTGACCTTGCCGGCGACCAGCACGTATTCGGCCCGACCGCGGACTTGCCAGCCAGCAAACGGGCAATTACGACTCTTCGACTGAAAGCGGGTCGGGTCAATGGAATAGGTCGTTTCCGCGTCGATCACCGTCACGTCGGCGACGGCTCCGACCGGGAGCGTGCCTCGCTCGAGCCCCAGGATCCGCGCGGGGTGGATGGTCATTTTGGCGATCATTTCCGGCCAGCTCAAGTGGCCCGGCTCGACCAAATAGGTGACCGAGATCGGCAAGAAGGTCTCTAGCCCGATGATGCCGTTCGGCGCTTGTTCCAGTTCGCGCGCCTTCTTCTCCGGGGCGTGCGGGGCGTGATCGGTGGACAGGACATCAAGTGTGCCGTCCTTGAGCCCGGTGATGATCGCCTCGATGTCGGTCTCGGTGCGTAACGGCGGCGACATCTTAAAGTTCGAGTCGAAGTCACGCAGGCACTTGTCGGTCAGGGTGAAGTGATGCGGGCAAGCCTCGGCCGTGACGCGGACGCCCCGTGCCTTGGCCTGACGGATCAGCTCGACGCTGCCGGCCGAAGAGACGTGCAGGATGTGTAGCCGGCTCCCGGTCAGCTCGGCAAGGCGGATGTCGCGAAAGACGATGATCTCTTCGGCGGCGGAGTGGTAGCCGCGCAAGCCGAGCCGCATACTCTCAAAGCCCTCGTTCATCACCGCATCGCGGGTGAGCGACAGGTCCTCGGTGTGACTGAGGATCGGCTTGTCGAACATGCGGGCGTACTCAAGGGCTCGCCGCATGACCTCGGCGCTTTCGACGGGGGAGCCATCGTCGGTGAAGGCAACCGCTCCACCTTGTAAGAGCCCGCCCATCTCGGCCAGTTCGCGGCCTTCCCGCCCCTTGGTGATCGCGCCGACGGGGTAGACGTGGGCGTTGCCCGCTCGCTTGGCCTGCAGAATGACAAACTCGGCGGCCGCCTGACTATCGATGGCCGGCTCGGTGTTGGGCATGCAGGCCAGGGAGGTGACGCCCCCGGCCAGGGCAGCCGCAGTCCCGGTGGCGATCGTCTCATCCTCCTCGCGACCTGGCTCACGCAGGTGGACGTGCATGTCGATCAGCCCTGGGCAGACGATCCGCCCGCTGGCGTCGATCACCTCGTCGGCGTAACGCTCCGGCTGCGGTCCGATGGCGGCGACCCGCTCATCCTCAATCCACAGGTCGGTGACTTGGTCAATCCCCTGCGCAGGGTCAATCAGCCGGCCGTTCTGGATGCAAATCGTTGACATCAATGAACTCACGAGCGATGTTGTGATTGTTCGGCACGACGCAAACTTGAAGCAGCGATTGCGTTGAGCCAGTAGCACCGGACTGGCGTCCGGGAAGAGGCAGAAGCGGTTGCGATGCGAAGAGGCAGAGGCGTTTGCGGTAAGTCAGAACCCCCGGACTGACGTCCGGGGCTCGCCTTTCGGAGGCGG
>CAYPIE010000212.1:0-3546 GCA_964410665.1 uncultured Alcaligenaceae bacterium | reverse complement strand
ATCCGATGGCGTTGGCCTCGGCGGCGAAACTGCTCCTCGATGATCCGAAGCTGCGAGACCGGCTTGGGGTGAATGGGCGTGAGCGGGCGGAGCGGGAGTTTGATCAGGGTTTGATGGCGGAAAGGATGCGGGAGGTGTATGAGGAGGTTGTACGCAGGTAAACCGAATCTCTTGCTTGCATACAGTGAATTCTATATGTTCTACTCTCCCTCATTCGGTTCTGCTGACCAAATCACCCCGAAACGACAGGCCCAATCACTACGCGTTAATCTGATGCACCCACTTGCGTGGATCCCTCCAAACGCAGCATCTCTACTCGATATCGGTTGCAATGTCGGGGCTTTAATTCATGACGTGACCCATTGTTTCCCCCGTGTCAAGTGCATTGGGGTCGATGTGAACGCCACCACTCTTGAAAAGGCACACAAGGCATACCCTGAGATCTGCTTTCTCAAAGCCAGCGGGGATAAACTCCCTTTCAGTGACCACACATTTGACTGTGTCACTTGCATCGAGGTCCTTGAGCATATCCCTGTGTCCCGGCAATCCGCTGCCCTAAGTGAGATTCATCGAGTGCTTTGTCCAGGAGGGAGACTCGTATTACGAGTTCCCCATGCAGGCTGGTTCGCCTGGTTGGACAGCAACAATCTACGATTCCGGTTGCCTTGGCTATACCGGAGTCTGATTGGTGGGGGGCTTCGGGATCACGGCTACCGGGAAGGGGCGTCAGATGTCGTCTGGCACTATCACTACTCCCAAGCCGATCTGCTCCGCCTGGCTGGTCCGGGCTGGACACTTCAGGCTACTCGTTATGGCGGGCTGGTGTTGTTCCCGATTTGTGACATCATGAGCTGGCCGTTCTACCGGCTCGGCGAGTTGAACCACCCCCTACTGCGGCTCATCCAGCGGTTCGCTCATGTGGACTACTCCGTCAGCTTCGGCAGCGCCTCCTACGGCATTCTCGTGAGCCTCCGAAAGGCATGAACCTCCGCGTACTCCATATCAATACCGGGAATCTCTACGGCGGCGTGGAAGTGTTCCTGGCAACCCTGGCTCGTCACGCAGCAGTGACACCGGAAGTAGAAACAGAGTTCGCCGTCTGCTTCCCAGGAAAGCACCAGGATGAGTTGCGCGAACTGAAGGCAGTGGTCCATGCCCTTCGCCCAGTACGGGTCCGCTACCCGTGGACGGTCGGTCTGGCCCGCCGAGACCTGGCTGCCTTATTGCAACGGTTCCGGTACGACGTTGTCGTTTGCCACGCCGCGTGGGTGCAGGCGATCTTCGGGCCAGTAGTTCGCCGGAGGACCGCGTCCAGGCAGGTCTTCTGGCTACACGACCCCCCTGGTGAAAAGTTGCATTGGCTGGAGCGTTGGGCCCGCCAGACCCCTCCGGACTTCGTGATCTGCAACAGCGCGTACACCCGAGTGGGGGCGAACGGGCATCATCGGGCGGAGCAAGAGTTTGACCAGGGGTTGATGGCGGAGCGGACGCGGGAGGTGTATGGGGAGGTAATCAAGTCGAGAGAACGCACGGCCAGGATGACGAGGCTTTTACCATCGTGAAAGTGCTGCACGTACACGCCGGTAATCTTATGGGCGGCATCGAAACCTTCCTCATTACCCTCGCGAGCCAGCGGCATCTCTGCCCGGAGATAGACCCTCACTACGCTCTATTTTTCCCAGGAGCTTTGCAGGAGCGCCTGACCGAGTTGGAAGTGCCGGTGCACTCGCTCGGGGAAGTCCGAGTAAGCCGACCATGGACAGTTCTCCGAGCCAGATCTCGGTTTGGCGATCTGCTGGCCAAGCATGAATATGATATTGTTGCGATGCATAGCTGTTGGTCGCATGCGATGGTGGCTCCGGTGGCGAAACAACGAGGATTGCCGGTGGTCTTCTGGGGCCATGACATCTTAACCGGTACACACTGGCTCGAACGCTGGGCCCGACGTACCAAACCCGACCACATCATCGCC
Organism: uncultured Alcaligenaceae bacterium; assembly: GCA_964410665.1. GTDB lineage: Bacteria > Planctomycetota > Planctomycetia > Gemmatales > Gemmataceae > CAYPIE01. Next base: position 1,574 of record CAYPIE010000212.1, on the reverse strand, counting down.
AACAGTCAAGGCACCCGAACATCGTTGCAGCAAACCATGTTTTCGGATGTGCCAAGCGAAGTCATTTATCTTCCAGTGCCCCCCTGGCCGACCGGGGATCGGGCAGCCATCCGCCGCAACATCCGTCAGGAGCTAAATACCCCCAAAGATGCTGCGGTCATCATCATCGCAGCACGCATGGAACGCTGGAAAGGGCATGCCGACCTTCTTGAAGCACTCGGCCAGTTACAGGATCTCCCGAGTTGGCGATGCTGGATTGCCGGGAAGGCCCAGCGGAGATTTGAGCAAGCGTATGTGGCTGAGCTTCGAGAACAGACCAACCGACTGGGGATTCAAGATCGGGTGCAGTTTTTGGGACATCGTCGGGATATCGGCGAAGTGCTGATGGCAGCAGACATCCACTGCCAACCAAACCGATCCCCCGAGCCCTTCGGGATCACATTCATCGAGGCCATGTATGCGGGCCTGCCGGTAGTGACCACCGCGCTAGGTGGCCCGACCGAAATTGTAAAGGAAAAGTGCGGGGTATTGGTCCCCTTTGGAAACACAAACGCGTTAGCAAACGAGTTAAGGCGGTTGATTGAAAACCCTGATGACCGGTGCCGCCTCGGTTCGAAAGGCTTGGTCCGGGCCGTCGAGTTGTGCGACCCGGCTTGCCAATTCGATCGGATCCATGAGACCTTGACCGGAGCTGTCGCCAGAAAGACAGGTCGGCTGGCGACAGCAAGGCAGATTTGATGGAGACGGACCAATCCACCGTTGTCGACCGGGCAAAGCAAACTGCGGGAGCCAGTTCCCCTGCGATCTTGGCGGTCGTGGCCAAAGTTCTGAAAGACCGCGGCGCAAGCGGGACAATCGTAGACGTAGGATGCGGGACCGGTGACCTATGGTCGGCAGTCGAAAGTCTGTTTACTCGTTACGTCGGGGCCGATGTCATCCGGCACGACGGCTTCCCAGCCGAGGCCGAGTTCCTGGCTGTGTATCTGGACTCCGGCACAGTTCCGCTAGCCGATGGTAGCAGCGATGTGGTCGCTTCGGTGGAAACAATCGAGCAAGTGGAAAATCCTCGGGCCCAGATGCGCGAGTTGACAAGGGTCTGTCGCCCTGGTGGGTGGGTCGTGCTGACCACTCCCAACCAATTAAGCCTGCTGAGCAAGATGACCTTGCTCCTGAAGAATGAGTTCAATGCCTTCCGAGAACGGCCTGGGCTCTATCCTGCTCACATCACCACGCTATTGGAAGTCGACCTGCGACGTATGGCATTCGAATGTGGGCTCAGCGAGATCGAAATCGTGTATACAAGATCAGGAAGAATTCCAGGAACGCGATGGCATTATCCAGGAATCGTTGCTCGGCTTCTTCCCCGAGCTTGCTCGGATAATATCCTTCTGGCAGCGCGGCGACCGGAGTTCCCTTCAGATGTATGATGGATCACTGCAGGTGGTAGGACGATCTGGGGGAGAGTGACCGGGGCCACCTCCTTTGCTGAGCGTTGACCCGTGCCACTCAGCCGGTCCCAGAGTGGTTCATCTCCCAGCCAAACGTACTTCCCTAGCCGATTGGATGAGGTTCGA
>CAYPIE010000211.1:0-3626 GCA_964410665.1 uncultured Alcaligenaceae bacterium | reverse complement strand
GAGCCCCGGACGTCAGTCCGGGGGTTCTGACTTACCGCAAGCGCCTCTGCCTCTTCCAGACTTACCGCAAGCGCCTCTGCCTCTTTCCCCGCAGCGCAATCGCCTCTGCCTCTTTCCCCGCATCGCAAACGCCTCTGCCTCTTCGCAGCGCAATCGCCTCTGCCGCTTTCCCTCCACCGCAAGCGAGTCTGCCTCTGTGACTTATCGCAAACGCCTCTGCCTCTGTGAGACTTATGGCAAACGCCCCTTATTCCGTTCGTTTGTCTCACGGTCCCTAGAAGACGTCGATCCTTGGCAACGAAGTCGTGTCAGTTCACCCCGTGCATCATGCGGATGACTTTCTTGACGCCGGCGAAGGCCAACAGCGACAGGATCCCCAGTGCGATCACCGAGATGGTGAAGAACTGGATCGGTGGGATCTTGCTGTACAGCTCGCCCATGGTGCCCGCCAGGAAACCGCCGAAGAAGCTGGTCAACAGCCACAGGCCCATCAACATCGTGGCGTACTTCTTGGGCGCCAATTTGGAGGTGGCCGATAGGCCGACCGGCGACAGGCAAAGTTCGCCGATGGTGGCCAGCACAAAGTGGAATACCAGCCACCAAGGGGTGACTCGGTGCTGAGCCGACTCGATCATCAGGGTCGTCATGGCGTCGCGGAATTCGGGGTTGCCAGCAGCCAGGAAGATCCCCTTGACCTCCTTGTCACCCAGTTCCTTGGTCACGGTGATGGTGTCGGTGTTCGGATCGAAGGTGGCGACCGCTTTGGGGATGCCGGCGTAACGCCAGTCGAAGCCCTCCGGGAGACGGTCCAGCTTGAGGCTCACTGGCTGGGCCTTGGTGGCTTTCTTGGACAGTTGCTGGAGGCCCGGTGTTACAACCTCGCCGTCTGCATCCCTCTTGCCGACGATCTGCTCCTGAAACCACTCCGGCGCAGTCGAACGCACAATGCGGTCGCGTTCGATATCGGGTAGCACCCCATCCATCTGGAACACCTGTTCGTCGGGATCGTAGCGCAGCCGGCCGGTATGGTACGCCTCCAGCTCCCCGTTGTCCCCCTCCTTCGTCGCTAGCTGATTGTCTGCCGTGAGATACACCTGCTGTGGCAAGTCGGCGGTATATTTCACCTCGGTCGGCTGGTGTTCCTGCGTGGCGCCGATGACCATCACCAGCATGGCCGCGGCCATAAAGACCAGGCCGAAGATCAGTTTGACCGGTATCGGCACGCTCACTTTGGTCCACAGGAAGGCAAACACTGGTGCGAGCATAAAAATAGCGAGGGCATTGATCGACTGGAACCAGGCGGTGGGCACTGGGTTCAGCGTGTCTGTGGTCGAGGTCTCGCGGTCGGGTTTCAGATAGAACATGTTGCGGAAACGATCGATCAGCCCGCCCGAGGTCTCGGCCGCCGCCGACTCCGTTGTTTCCTTCGACTCAATGAGTTCGGGGAAGCGGGGCGGTGGCTGGTCTTCCTGGCTCAGATAACGGTCGGTGGTCTTGTCGGCCCACAAGTTCAATGCGTTGCCGGTTTGTTCGAACGCCGCCCAGAAAAAGACCGGCAGTAGAAACAGCAGGTACAACGCGATCACTCGGTCCCGCACCGCACTTTCCCGGAGCTGTGAAGCGATCCAGGCAGCAAAGAAGGCACTGCCGGAAGTCAGCACGAGAGCAATCGCATCAAAAAGACTAAAAATATTGTAGTAGTAAGTGAACGGCGCTGCGATCAGGCAAACCACGCCCAGGCCGATCAGGAAGTTGGGCATGATCCGCGACAAGAGCGGGCTGTTCGAGGGGGTTTGTAAGGCCTCCTGTTCGGTCAACGCTTTCTTCTCCTCCGCCTCTTCCGGAATGGCGGAGCGATGGTCCGGTGTCGCCACGACCGAGGGATCGACCTCTTTGATGAACGGCTGTCCGAACAGATAGATCACCAGACCGAAGACCATGCCGATCCCGGCCAGGGTAAAGCCGGAGTGATATTCGCCGATGGTATTGGCCGCGAGCCAACCACAGGCCAACGGAGACAGGAACGCCCCGAGGTTGATACCCATGTAAAAGATGGTGTAGGCGCCGTCGCGACGATTATCGTTGGTCGGGTACAGGCGGCCGACTTGGGTCGACATGTTCGGCTTGAAAAAGCCGTTGCCGATGATCAAAAAGCCGAGCGCGGCATAGATGATGCCGAGGTCCTCAAAGGCCATCAGGAAGTGGCCGATCGCCATCAAAATGGCCCCGATGATCACGGCCAGGCGGTTGCCCAGATAGCGGTCGGCCAGGAACCCGCCGATCAAAGGGGTGAGGTAGACCATCGAGGTGTACCACTTGTACACATACGCGGCATCGTCCTGGGCCATCTTAAAATAGTTGACCAAATACAAGATGAGCAGGGCCCGCATCCCGTAATACGAGAAGCGTTCCCACATCTCCGTGAAGAACAGAACGTACAAGCCGAGGGGATGTCCCAGAAAGGTCCGCTGGGACGTAACTTGGTTGTCGGAAGCCATGCGCTCACCCAGAACAATTCGATCACTACGAAGATGCCGAGTCCCGATCGGGTCGATCCACCCATCCGCGGGAGAGGGAGAGCAAACGGTCGTGGCCGCCTGCTGTTGCGCCTGACGGGAAGAATAGCAGCGTTGAAGAAAACCACTCGCACCCGGACCATCTTCCTGGATTTTCCCGAGGAGAACACCCCTTTTTTTCTGCTTTTTTTTCACTGTCTGTGCAGGTGTCTGCGCGCTTGGCCCGCCGCCTCGGCATACCGGCGGCTCCGGGCCGGGCTCGCGTGCCGAGCTCGCGTGCCGGGCCGGCTCGTCACACAGCATCTTTCGCCGGGCACGCCGGTCGATCGCGATCGGCGAAAGCGACTCGCCGTCGTCACCGGGCGGGCACCGTCTGGGATCCGCTCGTCGAAGTCCGCCCGTGCTTCCGGGCGGCCGTCAAAAGTCCTGCAGAGCCCAGACCTCCTCGCCGACATCGTTCAGGCCAAGCAACGCGTAGAGGTTGGCGGCCATGCGGATGTCGGCGTGCGGTATCAGAAACTTGACATTCATCAAGGGCAGGCGTGGGGCCATTTGCACGCAGAAGAAGTAGCGGAGGCTGTGGAAGTCGAGCCTTCCGTCATATGGTAAAAGACAGTTTTGAAAACCGTAGCCTCCGGAGGCTGTCGCCGTGCTGTGCACCCGACCCCCCGCCACCCACGCTAACGACACCTGGCGACCCTGGTATCCCTGCACAACGATCCGCGCGCCCTGGGCGCATCTGCTCATGTTGGGGGTCATCGAGCACATCGACCGACGTGAACACACCGAGCACCGTGGCGCTCTTTGCATCCACGCCGCCGCCCATCTCTTTGACGAGGAACTCAACCAGCTCAGCCAACGCCAGGTCCGCGCCCTACGCGCTCACGGCTGGCTGACCCGTCACGACCTACCCACCGGGCAGATCCTTGGCACCGCTCAGCTCGCGGCCTGCCAGCCCACCGGCAACCGTCACAAGCCTTGGCGCTGGACACTCCACAGCGCCCGATTCTGGCAAGTCATGGAAACCGCTCGCGGCGATACCGGCATCTGGGACGCACACACCGGCATCGAGCTCGCCCGCGATTGGCAAGCCACTGCAGCCCGAGCCGC
>CAYPIE010000210.1:0-3745 GCA_964410665.1 uncultured Alcaligenaceae bacterium | reverse complement strand
GAGCACCTAGGCTGGTGCAAAATGTGAACTCCTAAGGTTGCGGGAGGGCATCTGGTCCAGGAGAGCGTCTGAGGCGGCCTCTTTTTGTCAGTTCAACCGCCGCGACCGGTACGACTCGAGCAGCCAGCGAACTCCTAACGGCGGATGCCCTGGAGCAAGGACCGGAGAAGCCGAGGAGATCTGGGAGGAGGGATATTGTTCCTCTGGAGATCGCCCGTGGGACGTCGACCCGCATGAAAGCTAATGGCCATGGATGTGGTCTTTGCCAACATCTCGGTTGCCCCTGACTGCCCCTCTGGGCGAATGAGGTCGGGGGCAGGATGAGCTGCCTACTTGAGCCGGCAAGCCGAAGCGGTACGATGCTGGTTGCTCCTCAGCGGGCGTCAGGGAGGAGAATGTAGTCGGGAAAATTGCCGTATAACCGTTCGCCAGGCGGGCCGATCGTTACTGCGTGGACCAGGTGCTTGCCGCCGACGAAACAGCCTTTCCAAGATTGCCCAATGCCACCGAAGACCTCATCGCGGTCACCCCGAGATCTCAGTTTATTCACGCCAAATTTGAACGACTGTGTCTCGGCACCCACAGCCCGAGCAATTGCCTCATCGTCGCTGGCGATCGAAGAGACGAGCGACCCATTCGAGACGTTCATCTCCGTAATCAACTCCTCAAGCTTGTCTACGACGACAATTGTATCGACAGGACCAAATGCCTCGTTGTGATACAGTCGGCAGTTGCGCGGGACATCGAGCAGGGCCACTGGCTCGAAGTACGCCGAGGTGTCCTGCCGTGGCAAGAATTGGGATTCGTCCATCACACCACGCAAAAGCGGTACCGCCCCGAGGCCTAGAGCCTCGCTCACCAAAACATTCAACTCTTCAACTTTCTTTGAATTGATTAAGGGCCCGAAGTCTAATCCGGGCGGCGGGTCGTCTCGTCCCTCCACGAGCAAGGGGTGACCAATTTTCACCGACCGTACAGCCCCGAGATAACACTCGAGAAATTGCGGGAAGAGCGACCGTTGGACGACGAACCGGATGTACGCCGTGCAGCGCTGCTTACCATAAGCAAAACCTGATCGAATCTGCTGAGCCAATCGGTTCCAGTCCGAGTAGTTCCAGACGCCGAGGGCGTTGACACCTTCCATCTCGAGCATGTACCGTTTGTCCCGGTCGTATAGGCTGGCAGCAATATCACGACCGTTGCTCTTACCGCCCACGAACGCCAAGCATTCGACTGCTTCGTTGCGCACCAGCGCGTCGCTCAGCTTGCCTCCAGAACCACTCACCAGCGAAACAGGCAAGCCACATCGGCGGGCCACAGCGTGAGCTACCGTGAGGGTAAACAGTCCGCCGTCGGAAGGAGTCTTACTGATGACCGCGTTGCCAGCCAAGCACTGTACCAACGCGGCGTGCATCAACACCGACATCGGATAGTTCCATGAGGCGATGTTTGAAACCAAGCCAATCGGTGCTCGTCCTTCGACCATCGAGCCGATTTCGCCAAGGTACCATTCCACTCCGTCCAGGCAGCGTACCACGTCCATACGAGCCTGGCTGACCGGCTTACCGATCTCCCAGACAAGTAAGTAAGTCAACAGATCGGTCAATAGGCGCAACTGCTGGATACAATCCGCAACTTTGTCCCGACGCTGCTCGAGTGGGAGTGCCCCCCATGGGCCAGCTTCTTTGGCCGCGTAGTCCACCGCGGCAAGGGCTTCGTCTAACTCTAACATGGGGTATGCACCGAGCAGAGAACCATCAACCGGTGAGAGGAACGGGCGACGATGTCCCGGTCGGTGCCAGCTCCCCTCAGACAAGTTTAAGGGGTGCCCATCATCGTAAAATGCTTCAGGTACAGTCGATCTGACTTCTTCGAGCAGTCGAGGCCACTCAGCTCTGGGAAACAGTAGCGGCATTACCCAATCCTTTGCGTCATGATGCTGCGGCGAACAACTACCAGTTTTCGCTACATTGATAGGCGAAGGGAAGGTCAAAAAACAGATCGCAAATTGCACCGGGCGGACAGCTGAAACCAATCCGACAACCTCAGGTCACAGCGAATTCCAATCGAGAATAGGTCGCAGCGCAACTGCGATACCCGGCGAATTGGCATACTGTCATCGCTCATGGGAGAACCAAGACCGTCGGCGTTGGCCTTGGCAGATGCGAAAGCTCACTTGTATAAATAACAAATTAATAAATTGATGTTTTATATGTTAAAGTGTTGTGTAGGCAGTCGTATCATGCAGTAACGGTTCCAATGGTTATATCGACAATCGGTGTCAAATCGAATGTAGCAGTATCCTGGTCAATACCGAGAGGATCAATCGGCAAGAATGTGCTGCAGTCCAAGCGGTTTCCCTTGAGAATTGGGCTTTAGCAGTTTGCTGCTCCATAAAGGCGCACCCACGTGGAGAGCGAATCGCAACCCAATGGCAGCGAATCAAGTACATTACCGGTCTTTTTGAAGTCAATGGGGCAGAACAATGCGTGAGATGGAATTGGTTTGGGTCCAAGGTGAAGTCTGTGGCGTTTCCGTTGGAGATAATTCGGAGAAGGCTAAACGCTTGGCTCGCCTGTTTGGCAAGGCCGAGGAACTGTATCGCTTGCTTCGAGAGTCACGCTACCATTTGGAGAATACGCCGCATCCGTTTCGACGTCTGTTAGCTGACATTGATCAGACTCTCGAGGCGATCGCCCCGCCCGGAACGGGGCGATCGGCTGAGGCCGACGGTGGTCTTTCGACAGCAGCATTGCTGTCTGCAGAAGATCACTGCCATCAAGTGGACTTTATCGAAAGCCCTCGTTAACCGGCTCGGAACAGCACAAGGATCGCCACCAAGCACACGTGGCTTCGGGTAGGATCCTTGCAACCATGAAGCATGATGGGACGGCTGGTTCTCGTGCACCATTTCGAGCTCCAGCGACACATTCATGCCTCATGGGGAGACGTTCGATTAGAACAGTTCTGTCCAGCCTTCATCGTCGTCACCCAAGGTCGATACGAACCCCGCAATGGCAGGCTGCTGCGTCTGGATTGACGGCAATGGTGGTGGACTGAACAGATCCACCATCTCGGGAGGTTGTTGGCCGCCGCGGCGCGTTGACGCAGGGTACGCAGATGGTGTCGAGCCTGACAACCCCCCCAGGCCGGCTGGAGCTCCTCCTTGAGGAGAAGTCGAGCGGAACTCCAGCCAGTTGAGGTTCATCAAGAAGGCGTTGCTCCCTGGTGAAACAAATTCCACCCGTAGTACAGCACCTTCGCGTCGCTCGGGGATGTCCACTCCTTCGAGGATGACTGTCGCCCAGTCTTGCCACCCAGTGGTGCTAGGGACATTGACCGAACCGAGCTCCTTGCCGTCGAGCGTGAGTCGGATTGCTTTATTCGCAGGGGTATGCGCCGGTGCGGCGACCCTTAGGGCAATGGCGTAGCTGCCGGGGTCGACATCGACAGTGTACTCGAGCCATTCGCCATCTTTGATCCATCCAACATTGAAGCCCCCACCCTCATCGGAAGTTGGCTGGATGTCGACGTCATCCTGGCGATAAGCACCCCCCTCATTGTTGGCAGTGCTGTCCGAGTAGGCGATTCCTTGACCGCCAAGGTCATAATCCTCGGCTTGCAACTTGCCTTTCCCCAGTTGATGCACCACACCCCTGAAAGGCCCTTGCGCATTGGTGGGCGGAGGTGGTGGAGGTGGCGGAGGCGGCGGCGGCGGCGGCGGTGGAGGCGGCGGCGGTGGAGG
>CAYPIE010000209.1:0-3837 GCA_964410665.1 uncultured Alcaligenaceae bacterium | reverse complement strand
CGTTCAGAACTTCACAGGTGCTCCAAGCGAGCTGGATCATCCACCGGCCTTTGCAGCCGGTTTTGGTGTCCTTGACGACCGGCCCGCCGTACTCCTCCGCAACCGAGTGGCGGATGTGCAGTGTCCCCGTCGCCGGGTCGTAATCGTCTCGGTTCAGCCCGATCAGCTCGCCCAGCCGAGCTCCGGAGTCGACGGCCAGATGAAACATCGGGCCCAGCCGATCTCGTGCTGGGCGACCTCAAGGAATGTCCGTACCTGATCCGACGTCCAGATCTGCATCTCCCGAAACTCCTTGCGGGGCAGCTTGAAGTGCTTGGTCGGGTTGACCGCGATGAGCCCCCGCTTCTCCGCCTCAGTGAACGCGGTCCGCAGAACCTGCATGCTCCGGCGGCGACTGTTCGCCCGGAAGCCATCCTGTTCCATCTGCACCAGGGTTGCTTCCAGGTGCTCTCGCTTGAGGTCGCGGAGCGGCAGGTGGCCAATATAAGGGATCAGGTGACGCAGCTTCGACTCATAGCTCCGCCAGGTGGTGAAGCCGGTGTCCACCTTCTTGAGAGTGACGAACTCCTGACACCATGCCTGCACGTCATGCCTGCGCTCGCCAGCGGCGATCCCCTTTCGCTCCTGGTGGTAGCGGTCTAGCCGCCAGTCATCGGCCTCCTTCTTGGTGTCAAAGGTCCGCTGTAGCAGCTCCCGCTCTTGGGTCAACGGGTTGACGGTCACCCAGATGCGGGCCCGGTAACGGCCGGAGAGCAGGCGGTCGGTGCTCCCGGCCCCCTTCACTCTGCGTTTGCGTTTGGCCATGCGAAGTCTCCGAGTATCAATCCCGTTGTGTGGCTGACAACGTCGAACGAATCCTGAGCAGGAGCAATGATCATGTCCCCGCTCCAGAGGAAGCCCAGGATAGGCCGGCCCCCCCCGATGGTGGACGAGGGCGCGTGCCGGTCCCTCGAGCAAGAAGAAACAGGCAGGTTCTCGATAAAGAGGTCCAGGTCCCCGTCGGGCGACCCGGACCGGCGTTGTGGTGCAGTGGCACCCGGTTTGGGTTGGCAGCCCTGGTGTCTGGAGGGCTCACGCCTTCCGGGCGGGGTGGGTGTTGTCCTGGATCCAGGAGTCCAGGACGGACTCGCGGATGAAGATCCGGTTACCCAGACGGACATACTCGATGTCACCCCGTTCGATGAGCTGGTAGAACAGGGAGCGGCTGATCGGGGCCCGCTTGAGGCACTGAGTAATGGTCATCAACCGGTCATCGTTCTGAGGGTTCAACGCGTGCGCTGCCATGATGATTCCTCGGTGGTTGTGTCAGTGTTCGGTGGCGAAAGTCCAGGCTTCTGGGGAGCAGCAATCCTTGTCCACAAAGTCGGCCAACAGCCCATTTCCCGGAAGTGGTCCGGGAATGCACGCGGTCAAAATGGCACTTCATCGTCCGCCGTGGGACCAACCGTCGGCGGCTCGCTCACGGAGCCCGGTTGTCCCGGGGATGGCGGCGCTGCACGGGGGGTGACGGATGCGGTCAGCAGGGCGGCGAAGCGGGCGTCGAGCTCGCGGACCCGCGTCCGTTCCACCTGGGCGGTGACCACCGACCGGCTGGTTGTGGCGATGAACCGCCAGCGTTCGGTGGTCACCTCCAACTCGTCGCGGTTACGGTAAGTTTCGTGGTCGCAGTCAGCTAGCAGCGTCTGGCCCACCAGCGACCAGGCCGGCGGGCCGTCCGGCCCGGGCACGAAGTCGGTGAAGCTGCTCCCCGCCCAACCGAGCAGGCGGAGTTGTTCGATCGAAATTCGTGTGTTTTCCGCCGAGGCGAAGTAGTAGCGAACGGAGCGTTCGCCTTGAAGGGCCCCATCAATGGGCTCCTCGCCGCGGGCGGTGAGCAGGCCTAGCGGCCGGATTTGATATTCCAGGCACCACTTGCCGTTGTCGTTGGTGCCAAAGTTCTGAGCCAGGACTGCCACCCGGTAGCGGCCCCGCGCGTAGGTGATATTCATCCAGCAAGCTCCAGGAAAAAGGGGGTCACAAAAACCCCAGGGCGGCGGGTGAGCCGCCCCGGACCGGAGACCCGCGTCCGATGTGCGGGCGGGTTGCTTCATCGAGAACGCCCCCTCTCCGGAATCCACCAGAGAGGGAGCATGTCGGTCGATCAAGACTGCTCCTTCTTTGCCGCGGCCATGAAGTTGTCCCAGGCCTCACGAGGCGAACTGCCGGCATCGATCAGGGCGGGCAGGCCGAGCCGGTTACCCGCGTCGTAGGCGGCGGTCCGGTCGCTGCAGATGAGCCGGTCTTGGCCGCCGTGGGCTTTGGCCTTCTGGCCCTTACGCTCGGCCTCGGTAACGGTGACAAACTTGCCAAAGAGGATGACATCGGCCCACTTGTGAGCCTGGCCCCAGAACAGCTCGGGCATGTCGACGGCGTAGCGATCGTAGTTGGCGCCCTCAGGGTTGGCAAAGTTGCGAATGCGTGAGTGACACAACATCAACACTGACATTCGGTGGCGGGCCCGGAGGTGGTCAAGCCGGGTCAAGAAGTCGATCCAGTCGGCCAGGGCCACCTTGATCCCTGAGCCATAGGCGTTGTAGGTATCCCAGTTGCCCTTGAAGTCACGCTGGGTGATATGCTCCTCGCACAGCCGGGCCATGCCGTTGCCGGTGTCGATGACCAGGGTGCGGAAGCCGTGCTTCCCGTCCAGCTCGCCGAGGTAGTCGAGCATGGTGGTCCAGCGCAGGATCTCGGGGAAGTGGTCAGTGGGGGGCAGTTGCTGGGCATCGATCAGGGTCTCGAGGCCGGTCTCGCCTCGCGACATCAGGAACACCGGGGTAGGCGCCTGGGCCGCCCAGGAGGTCTTGCCCCACTTCTCCGGGGCGTGCAGGATGACTCGGCTGGGCAGCTTGCGGGCGGTGTTGGTGACTAACAGCGACAGGCCACCTGGAAGACCCTCAGGCAGGCCGTCATGGGTGTCGGTGTGGATGGTGTACTTACGTGTCATGGGTAGGTCTCCGGGTGTGGTTCCATGACTCGCCATGTCGTTCGGCGAGGGTGCGGAGGGTGTCCTCCAGGCAATCGAGGCGATGGGCAAGTTCTTTGAGGTGCTCACACTGTCGCCGGAGTGCCTCGCGGGCGACATCGATGCGGCGGGCCAGGTCGGTCAAAGTCAGGTCGTGGAGCAAGATGTTCGGTGTCATGGCATCCTCCCAAGCTAGCATACATATGTACACTTCAGGGTAATAGATTGGACGCAGGTTACAAGGGAAAGGTTCGCGAAAATCTTTGGTATGCTGGCGATGGGTACTCACCGACTCGCCAGCGGCCCAGCAGTACTGGACAATCGGAGAACAGGTGGAAGCGAGGATTGGGTGTCAGTAGCTAAGCAGGCTGTGACAGATCCCAGTCCCAGATGAGTCGGCCACGGGGTTGACTGGCCGAGCGTGCCGCGAGGGTAACAAAGCCCAGCACCCCGGTGTCATGGCCAGCTACCGCCACCACCCCGGCATAAGTCAGACGGAGGTTGTAGACCGTCGGAATACTGCCTTCGACGATGCCCCGCGCGTCGCGTTCGCTGGTCTGGATCATCAGGGTGGACTGCCCTCTTCGGATCCGGCGTAGCCAGGCGTGCTCATCGTCGAACCAATCGAGTAGGGCGTCGAACCAGCGGGGGAAACGACCGATCATGGCAGGTCCCCCGGTTGCTCGGCATGGAAGCGAAATAGCGCATCGGCCCAGGCCAGGTAGTGACCGGCCAACGCGAGCCATGCGATGGGCTCGAATGAGGGGCTAGTTCGTGGGTGGTCCGCGATGGCCGGGAAGTTCAGTCGGTGATTGGGAAATTCTTGGTGCCAGGCC
>CAYPIE010000208.1:0-3948 GCA_964410665.1 uncultured Alcaligenaceae bacterium | reverse complement strand
CGCAAACGCCTCTGCCGCTTTCCCCGCATCGCAAGCGCCTCTGCCGCTTTCCCCGCAACGCAAACGCCTTTGGTTTCGTAGCAGCGTTTCTTTGGAAGTTTTACTTCCCACCCGGAGGCACATGGTCCTTAAGCCAGCTGAACACCTGCGCGTGCCAATATTCGCTGTTCTTTGGCTTGAGCACCCAGTGACCCTCATCGGGGAAGTTGATCATCTTGGAGGGTACGCCGAGCCGCTGCAGGCTGGTGAACAGCTGCAGCCCCTCGCTGATCGGCACCCGGAAGTCCAAGTCGTTGTGGATGATCAGCATCGGCGTCTTGAATTTCTCCAGGTTAGCCGCGAACCGGTGTGGCGAATGTTTTTCGTAGGACTGCCGGTTCGGCCCCCAGGGCGGACCCTGGTGCTCCCACTCATCGAACCACAGCTCCTCCGTGGTGGCATACATGCTCTCGAAGTTCCACACGCCGCAGTGGGTGATCAGGGTCTTGAACTTGCCCGTCTGTACGGCGAACCAGTTCATCATGTACCCGCCGAAGGAGGCGCCGGCGGCAGCCATGCGGCTCTTATCTACATAAGGCAATTTTTCGAGGTAATCCACCCCGGCCATCAAGTCGTCGTAGCACTTACCGCCCCAGTCGCCGGCGATCTGGTCGGTAAACTCCTGGCCGAAGCCGGTGCTGCCACGCGGGTTGGGGCAAGCGACCACATAGCCCTGGGCCGCCCACAGTTCGGGGTTCCAGCGGTAGCTCCAGGCATCCGACCAGGCGCCTTGCGGGCCGCCGTGGACAAGATATACCAGTGGCCACTTTTTGCTGTCGTCGAACCCCGGTGGCTTGATCAGCCACATCTGCATCTCGCCCCCCTCAATCGAGACGTGGACACTTTCCGGCTTGGGTAAGTCGAGCTGGGCCAGGAGTTTCGCGTTGGGGTCGTAGGTGTTGGGCTTGCCACCGGTGGTCTTCATCCAGGCGACGACGGTCGGATGGTCGAGTTGCATCTCGCCGAAGGCGATGGTGTTGCCGTCCTTCGACAAGGACATGCTGGTGGTGACGCCGCCTTGGTAGAGCGTCTCGACCGCACCGCCCTCGGCATCGGCGGTGAAGATCGGTCCGCGACCGCCCAGACCGGCCTGGAAAAACAGCGTATTGCTGTCCGGCCCCCAGGTGAAGTCGTCGACCGCGGTGTCCAGGTCGCCCGTGACACTTTTGGGCTTGCCGGTGATCTTGCCCGAACGGTCACACGACGCCACCATCAGTTCCCACTGGTCCGACTCATAGCCAGGCTTCTTCTGGGCGCGGTAGGCGATCCGCTTGCCATCCGGCGAAAAGCGGGGCGCAGCATCGGCGGCCGGGTTGTCGCGGGTCAGGGTCTCGATGTCACCACCGGTAATCGGCACCCGGCACAGGTCATGGTTGGTGCTCCAGGCCTCGTCGCGAGTCGGTACGGCGGTGAAGACCAGATACTTGCCATCGGGGCTAAAGGTGTAATCATCGCCCACCGAGAAGGTTGATGAGGTGGGATAAGCATCGCGATCGCCTGGAGTCACATCGCGTGGCTCGCCCGCGGCGTTGCTCTCGGGCTCGAAGGACATGACAAACAGGTGCTCGCGCTTGTCCTCGACGTAGTGGTCCCAGTGGCGGAAGAACAACTTGGTAAAGACCTTGGCCTTGACTGGGTTCTTCTCCTTGGCCTCGTCTTTTTCCTTGTTCTTGGCGTTGCTCTCCGGGAAGGGCAGGTGTGAGAACTCTGGATAGACCGTCGAGATGAAAGCGATGTGCTTGCCGTCGGGTGACCAGAGGGCGGTATGGGCGCCGCTGGCGATGTCGGTCAGCTGACGGGCCTCACCACCGGTGACATCGATGCACCATAGCTGCGAACTGCCCGAACGGTTGGACGAGAACAGCACGAAGCGTCCATCGGGCGACCAGCGTGGGTGGCCGTCACGCTGGTCCGTCGTCGTCAGCGGGTGGGGCGTGGCTTTGCCAGTGGTCGGCAGACGCCACAACTGGCTCTTAAGGCGGTTCTCGCCCATGACCACTTCGGCCTGGCTGTAAACGATCTGCCGGCCGTCGGGGCTCATCTGGACATCGCCGATGCGCTTGAGCTGCATCAGGTCGTCAAAGGTCATCGGACGCTTCTCGGCTGCCATCGTGTGTGAGACTCCCACGGCGAACAGCCCGGCGAGTAGCAATGCGCGGTGCATGCGGCAATTCCTACGGCTGAGGTTCATACAAGTTCAGCAATCAATCAAACAGCTTGCTAACCGACTCGTTATTATGGATCCGCTTGATCGCGTTGGCGAGCAGGAAATCCACGCTCAACACTTTGATATTGGGCAACTGCTTTTCCGGCGGCAAGGGGATACTGTCGGTCACGACCACCTGCTTAATCGGAGCATCACGCAGGCGTTCGATGGCGGGACCACACAACACGCCGTGGGTAGCACAGCAATAGACGTCCTTGGCTCCATGCTGCACGGCCACTTTGGCCGCGCCAACGACACTGCCGGCCGTAGAAATCATATCATCAAATATAAATGCAACTTTTCCTTCCAGGGAGCTACCGATCAGGTTGGGCTGTTTGGTTTCGGTCGCACTGGCGCGGCGTTTGTCGACAATGGCCAAGCTGCCGCCGAGTTTTTTCTGGTGTGACAAGGCGCGCTTGATGCTGCCCTCATCCGGGCTGAGCACCACCAGTTCGTTCTGGGGAATTTCCAGTCGTCGGACATAGTTATTGAGTACCGGACCGGCATGTAAATGATCGACGGGAATATCAAAAAAGCCTTGGATTTGGGCGGCATGCAGGTCCAACGCCAGGATGCGCGTGGCCCCGGACATGGTCAGCAGATTGGCCACCAGCTTCGCAGTAATGGGTACACGACCGACGTCTTTCCGGTCCTGACGAGCATAGCCATAGTAAGGGAGCACGATGGTGATGCGCCAGGGACTGGCCCGCTTGAAGGCGTCGATGATCACGAGCAACTCCATGAGGTTCTCGTTCACCGGCGGGCAGGTCGGCTGGATGATAAAGACATCACGACCGCGGACATCCTCCTCGATGCGGACAGACGTCTCGCCGTCGGGAAACTGGGTCACTTGCATCCGCCCCAAGGAATCGCCAAGGTTATCGGCGATCCGTTCGGCCAGGGTACGGTTGGCATTGCCAGAGAAGATTTTGAGCCGGTTGACGTGATTCATGGTCGCGAGTTCTCGGGGGCGTCCTGTCGAGGTGACGAGCTCATCCCCCCATGCTAGCGTCGGTCCACGCACCTGCCAACCGGGTCGACAAAATCATCGCCCGGCCGGGGGCGGTGGCTGATAGCAGCCCTGCGAGCATTCCCCGCCGCCGTAGTACCCAGTCGGCACCCCTTGCGGCGGCAGGTTGCTACCACCCTGGTATGGAGCACCCGGACCACACGGATTGGCCATCGGATAGCAGGGGGCATAGCACGGCGCATAGCATGGGTTTGGGTTGCGATTGCACCAGCGATCACAGAAGCGGCAACAGCCAAGGGCCGGCAGCACCGCGAGTAGGATAGCCAGCAGGCACCGAGACCAGCGCAGCATGGTTTGCCCCCCTTGCCAGAAACTCCGCTCCACCCGCCACGAATTCAGGCAAAGCGATACACTGCTTTGGAGGAGACGTCAACGTCGGCTGGACGGCAGGATGGTTGGTCGACTGAGCAGCACAGCAGAACAGGCAGAGGCAGAGGCGCTTGCGGTAAGAAGAGGCAGAGGCGATTGCGCTGCGGGGAAAGCGGCAGAGGCGATTGCGGTGCGGGGAAAGAGGCAGAGGCGATTGCGGTAAGTCAGAACCCCCGGACTGACGTCCGGGGCTCGCCTTTCGGAGGCGGTTGCGACGGCGGAAGTGCTTGACGGCAAAAGGGTTGCTGGGAATCGCTCGCGTAGGCAGAGCTCCGGACTGACGTCCTTCGCCAGAGAAGAGACT
>CAYPIE010000207.1:0-3995 GCA_964410665.1 uncultured Alcaligenaceae bacterium | reverse complement strand
GCGAGGGTCGCTGGTCAGCGGTGGTGTCGGGAGTGGCGATGGTCTGGATCACTTAAATGGTCAACTCAACCAATAATCTAATAAACTGAGTAGTGTTTTGTTCAATACGAATCGTCTGTAGTAGATTCTTCCAGAAGGTATCTTCACCCTAGCATTTACAACCAACGATTCGCGAGCCTATTTCGTTAGAAAAAACCAAGTCGTCATCCGGAAGATAGTAAAAAAGTCCTATTTGTGAACGGCTTCGAATTTCGCAGTAATGATGCAATGAAGGTTCACCAAATTATCCATTCAAGTTCTGGCTCGGGAAGTCCGTTGTCGCGGTGAGTTCTCTTAGCAATCTCAATCAGGAACAAAACGTCCTCGGACGTCCCGTTTGCGTGGTTCAGAATCCAGTTTGCAGTCTTCGCTGAGAACATCGCTCCCCCGACCTTGAAGCCTTTGAGTTGTTCCCCAAGCACCATACCTGTTTTAAAGACTGACCCAGCATTCGGAAGCAGCGCATCTTGTGTTCTTCGAGTGAATTGCATCCGGGCCTTTACCGCCTCCGAAACTGCCTCCGGATTACAATGATCAAGCTTCAATGTGGCCGACAGCATTACCCAGTCAGGGCGATCTTGAAAGATTGACCAGCGGTACCGAAACCGGCACTTCCCTCGGGAGAGTCGTCGTACCCGCTCTCCGTCGAAGATCTCCACTTCCTGCACCCGTGGGTCAATCCCTCCTCCTCCACGGCCCGCATTCATTGCAATTGCTCCTCCCATGTTCCCGGGGACTGAGTAGAGATGCTCGATACCGCCTAACCCAGCCCGGCCTGAGTCATTGATTAGTCGTTGAAGGGTGAGACTGAGTCCAGCCTTAACATACTTCCCTCGGAATTTTATATTTTTATCCACCGATGTTGTGCGAATGATCAATCCGTCTATCCCCTCGTCGTGGATTAAAAGATTTGATCCACGTCCCATAATTCGAAAGGGTATACCAAACCGCTTGCAGTCGGCTACTAGCTCCAGCAGGCGAGTCCGTGAATCAGGTGTCGCCAGCCACTCTGCTGGTCCGCCGAGCTGTAAGGTTGTCGACCCTGCCAAATGTACCCCCGACAAGATTGAGTGCCTCTCGAGCATATTCTTCAGCCAGGGACCTGTATTCTGCAGCAAGCAGCGGGACGGAGGCTGGCCACCCCCAAATAATCTCTGAAAGATCTTCATTTTTTGAGACTCCAAATTGAGTTCTCAACTCCACAGATTTTGGGCGCCGATCGATAGATAGACAAGGAACGTTTTGAGCTAGACTGGAGATGAAGGGATGCATAGCGTCTGTGACACCAGCTTCGCACAGTCCAATCGCCGAATACCACTGCGGTGGCGTGAGGGAGGCAGTTTCAAGATCCACTGGCATCAGGCCACTGCGGCGTAGCTGATCCACTGCCCAGTCGCGCCGACTTGGGTCGGTAATATGGTAAAAGCCTCGGGGGCGATTGAAAGGTGATTGTTTATCTAGCCATTCCGCTGCCGTGGCTTGATCTTCAGGCTTTGAGATATGCGTGAATACTGGGTCCGGGACCAGACGAACTTTTCGCTCGAGGGATGGTTGTAGGCGAAGTATCCACCGTTTTGTTGCACTATCCCGAACACCGATCAATGAGAACTGCTCCAAAGATCGTGCCATCTGTCGGCGGTGGTTCTCCGGAATCGGCAGGGGGTCTTCGGCTCGGATTCCCGCACTGGCCGCAAAGGACACTCGCGGTATCCGCAACCCTTCGGGCCAGTAGAGGTTTGGGTATGGCGTCGCCACGGGACAAGGTTGCCTGGCGAGGTGATCGCGAAGAACGGCCAGAGGGCGACGGAAAAGCCACTTCGCAAACCGCCGTTTTGAGACCGGAGTGTACAGAGTTTTCCACACCTCGTCACTTCCACACACCATCAACTCATATTCTTTGTCAATATGTTGCCAAGTTTGATGATGGTCTCCGTCGTCTGCGACGACCGAATAACGTCCCAACGGCAGCTGTTCTTCGATAAATTGCTTGATTTTTGGCCGTTTTGAAAAGCGTTCTTCGTAATAGTCTTGCTTTCTCCGGTAACGATGATCGATCAACTCTCCGCCGAAGAGCTTTGCCACTGCCAGTGCCTGGAGGACTGCTCCATGATTACACACGTAGTGGAAAGTCACTACGGCTACCCGAGGACTCATTATCGATTCCTTATTGGTATAAGGGTTTGTGTCACAAAGGGCCTGGTTGGGTAGCATGAGGCATGAGAACGCATTCCTACCCTACCGATATGACCGAGAAACAGTGAACTTTAATCGCGATGAGCCTGCCGGTCTACCCGGGAAGCAGGCTCAGCACGACCGACCTGCCAGAGTTGGTCAATGCCAGCTTCTACGTCTGTTAGACTGCCTGCTAGAGACGTTTCCTCCCTAAAGACTTCCCTCCCAAGAGCGTCGTCTGGCTATACTTCGACGAATGGCCCCACCGTGGCAGCCTCGACCTCCTGCAGACCACGGACCGGGCCCTGGACAAGCCTCGCTCGGCACGCGCCACCACCAGCGTTGACCGACTGGCTGTCGACGCTGGTGGTGGCGGGGAATAACGTGGCCGGAACAACACTAAGAATGCGATTGCCTGCAAGCGGCGAATCGTCCTTGACAACATGTTAGGAGGGTTATAGCTTCTTAAACTGGGAACTTATGGGACACCGTTTGAGAACGACCATTCAATTGGCAGGAAAATCAAGCTCTGTGACGGGGGCATTTTTCCGGTCCCGAACACATCCGCCGCAACGATTTCAAATGACAAAGCATTTTCAATGCGATCGACGACATCCCCACCCCCAGGCCGGATTAGTCCCAGATTGATTGAATAATGTCCCGGCATCAAGTTATTACCGCTCACCTTCAATTGGCAACGTCCTACGTCTTGAGGACCGAATTCCCAGGTGAAACCTCCCGTACTCTCACTATTAAATAAAGTAATACAGACACCCATCACATTGTAAATTCCGACGGCAAATGCGACATCCTTCGATCGCTCTTTCCCTTGGCATTCCATCCAGAGTACGAACGATTCACCTGCCCGAAAACGCGTTACTTGGTCCCCGTGAACATCCAGCAACCCGGCCCTAGTAAGCCGAGCCTCCCCGCTGCCCTCACGCACTTCGGCATCGGAGCTCAAGTCCCTCTGGGTCATCATCTTGGACTGAGCAGTGACATACTGTCTGATCACTTCACTTGGCATTCCATCCTCAATCAGTCGGCCATCAGATAGATAGCTCACACGATCCACTAACCTCTCAACGATGCTCATGTTGTGACTCACGAAAAGGACAGTACGGCCGCTTCTAGCCACCTTGTGGATTTTGCCCAAGCACTTCGTTTGAAACCCCGCGTCCCCAACTGCCAACACCTCATCGATGATGAGAATCTCCGGTTCCAGGTGGGCTGCAACTGCAAAACCCAATCTCACCCCCATTCCCGAGGAATAGCGTTTGACCGGTGTATCGAGGAACTTCTCCACCTCCGCGAACGCCACAATCTCATCAAATTTCCGCTTGATCTCCCCCCGCGACATCCCCAAAATCGCACCATTCAGAAAGATATTTTCCCGT
The DNA here is from genome assembly GCA_964410665.1 of uncultured Alcaligenaceae bacterium. Taxonomy (GTDB): domain Bacteria; phylum Planctomycetota; class Planctomycetia; order Gemmatales; family Gemmataceae; genus CAYPIE01. Next base: position 387 of record CAYPIE010000207.1, on the reverse strand, counting down.
CCCGTCAGTTCCGGATGAAACCCTGTCCCCACCTCCAACAAGCTTGCCACCCGGCCGTTCAACTCGATACGCCCTTCGGTCGGCTCGGTGATCCGTGACAGGATTTTTAACAGCGTACTTTTACCCGCTCCGTTGCGCCCAATGATCCCGATCACCTCGCCACGCTTGACTTCGAACGACACATCTTTCAGTGCCCAAAACTCTTCCCGAGTCGGGTCTTCAGCGGTATTCCCACTCCCCAGTAACCTCTGACCCACCGAGCGTATCCCTTCGGCAAGTACATCCCGTAAAGCAACATACCCGCCATGCTCTTTCTTGTGGCCGATGACGTACTTCTTGCCGAGCCCTTCGACTCGGATGACCGTTTCCGGTTCGCCCAAATTCGAC
>CAYPIE010000206.1:0-4024 GCA_964410665.1 uncultured Alcaligenaceae bacterium | reverse complement strand
AGTTCCGGAGCTCTGCTTCTGCCTCTTAAGGCGAGCCCCGGACGTCAGTCCGGGGGTTCTGACTTATCGCAAGCGCCTCTGCCTCTTTCCCCGCATCGCAATCGCCTCTGCCTCTTTCCCCGCACCGCAATCGCCTCTGCCTCTTTCCCCGCACCGCAACCGCCTCTGCCGCTTCCGAAGAACCCGGACGTCTGTCCGAGGGTTTTTCATTCGATTACTACTTCTCTTCCGTCGGCGGCGCGAGCGTTTTAAGCAACTTGCCATCTTTAGCATTGAACAGCCAAACGACTCCCGCTTCGCCGCCGGTGGCCACCCGTTCCCCCTTGGCATCCACGTCCAAGGCGTACAGGTAGTCCTTGGTGCCGCCGAAGTTACGCGTACTCCGACCGTTTTTGACATTCCACATCCGCATGCGGCTATCCCCCCCAGTGGTGACGAATTCTGGCTTGGTGCCAACGAACGCCAGCTGGGTGACTTGCTTGCCGTGCGCGTTGATGGTGCGGATCTGCTCGCCCTTCTCGACATCCCAGACCTTGACGACGTTGTCGGCGCCGGCGCTGGCCAGTTGCTTGCCGTCGGGACTCCAGCCGACACCCAGCACATGGTGCGTGTGCCCCTCGAAGGAGTTCAGCTGCTTCCCGCCGGGCATTTCCCAGACCTTGACGAACTTGTCGGTGGCACAGCTGGCTAGCTTGGCGTTGTCCGGGCTGAAGCAGACACCGGTGACTGTGTCGCTGTGGCCATCCTTGATCTCGACCACCAGGTTCCCGTTGATGTCGAAGACCTTGAGCTCGCCGTTCTCGGTCGGCGGCCCGCCCCCCACCGCCAAGTACTTGCCGTTCGGCGAAAACGTCAGACAGGTCACCGCGTCCACAAAGTTGGTGAGCCGCTTGCGAATGTCGCCGCGGTCAACGTCCCAAAGGATCACCTCCTGGAAGCTGGCCGAGGCCAAAGTCTTGCCATCGGGTGAAAATGCCAGAGCGTTAATCAGGGCAAGGTGCGCGGCCTGGGCTGGCTGCTTGTCCGGGGTGAGAATGTTCGAATCCACCAGCATCTTCTGGTGCTCGCCGCTCTCGGCCGCGTACAGGTGGATTTGGTTGCCACGCGTCCCAGCCACCCGCTGACCATCCGGCTGGACGGCGACCGCGCGGACCGGGGTGACCAGCGCCGGAGGCAGGCCAACGGCTACCTTAGGCTTGTCGACCTCAGCGGTCGGCGGCTTGGCCCCTTGATCGATCCACAGCTTGACCAGGGCCAGCTCCTCGGAGGTCAGCGGCTCCTCCCGCTTGGGCGGCATGATCGGCTTCTTGGTGTGGCTGGCAAACTGGAACAGCAGGCTCTGGTCGGCCTGGCCCGGGACCATGGCCGGCCCACGCTTGCCGCCCTTGAGCATGCCGGCGTGGCTGCCCATATCCAGCTTGCCCTCGGTGACGCTACCCGAGTGGCAGTACAGACACTTGTCCTGGAAGATCGGTAAGATCTCCTTCTGGTAGATCACCGCATCTTTTCGCTCAAGCTTGGCCACGGGGATCGGACCATCCTCGGCCAGCGAAGCTCCAGCCAGTAGCAAACAGACCAATGTGCTCAAGCAGCGCATGCTCAGCTCCAAAACGTGGCGGCATCATTCCGCGTGCAGAGGGTGGGAATCCGTCGGAGGGGCCACAGCCGTCTAGTTATTTCGGCTCTGGCAGGCAAGTTGAATCTAACGGTCGGGCTAAAACTGGTCAAGCACCCAGCCGCCTTGACAGCTTCAAGTTCGGGTCGGAAGATCCCCCATCCTTTCCCGAAACAGTGTCAGCCGTCGGGTAGCTGTAACCCGTAAGATCGCGGCTACAAACCCAACCGATTGGGTTCAGTCGGCACCCTTGAGCGAGCGTTGGCGGCGCGCTGCACGGGCAGGCATGGTACTTTTCTATCTCGGTAAGCTGTGCCGCCTAGTGCCACCTTTCTGAAGACGAAAAGTACGTCGCTTGGCAAAATCTACCGGGGTAGGATTGGGCAAAATGAGGTGTCCCTGACACTTCAAGTTTACTAATCCCATGGCTTGGCGCAAACCTGCCGATGGTGGCAATGCGCTTGCCGCTATCCCTCGCCCAGACGGGTTGATTTCGGCTAGGAATCGTTGCGGCCGGCTGGCGGTTCGGCATAGTATGGGTGCTCAACGAGTCCGAGCGTCGGTCATCGGCCTTCCCACCCGATCACTGACACCAAAGTAACCTCGCTGGCGAAAGGTGGCCGCGACCCCTTCGGGGTGTTCGTGCGCCGGGAGGTCTTCCCGTGCTTCGCAGCGAATCTCCGGTCGAGGATCGACCCTCGCTTCGCGCTCCTGAGGCGGCCGCCCCAGCTGCCTTTGCCGACCAGCTCGAGCAAGCCATTATTCAAAGGATCGGCGCTGCCCGCTATCAGCTCTGGTTCCCCAGCCACACCCGGTTTGTCTTCCTTGGTGAGCAGGTCATGGTCGGCGTCCCCAATGCCCACTACCAGGAGTGGCTGCAGCAGACCTTTGGCAGTGTTATTGGCGAAGCAGCTCAAGCGGTGCTCGGGCATTCCGTAGCCATCCGCTTTGTCATCGATGCGGCACTTTTCCCTGCCGAAGCCGCAGCTACCCCGGAGGCCCCCCCCACCCCCCCGGTGCAGCAGATCACCGAAGAACCGGAGCGAACCAAAGGTGGGCGGAGGCCGCCGCGCGATGAGACTACCCTGTTCGATGGGGTCAAAACGGGTGAGCGACGGGGTGGCAAATCCCGCGATGCCATCGGTCGACGTCGTTGGCGAACGCTCAAGGACTTTGTCGTCGGGGCCTCGAACCGGGTGGCATTCGCCTCGGCCCAGAGTGTGGTCGAAGACCCGGGCATGACCGCCAACCCGCTGGTGCTGCACGGCCCTGTGGGTACCGGCAAGACCCACCTGCTCGAAGGGATTTACGTCGGCCTACGCAAGACCTGGCCCGACTACCGGGTGCTGTTGGTCACCGGCGAGGATTTTACCAACCGCTTTGTCCAGTCAATGCGCTTTGGCAAGCTCAGCGGCTTTCGCAAAACCTTTCGTGACTGCGCGGCGTTGCTCCTCGACGACCTGACCTTTTTGGCCAGCAAGCGAGCGACCCAGGAGGAGTTCCTGCACACTTTTGATGTGCTCCTGGCCGACGGTCGGCAGATCGTTGTCAGTTGCGACTGCCATCCCAGGCTTGCCGATGAGCTGATGCCCGAACTGGTCGATCGCCTGATCGGCGGGGCGGTTTGGAGCTTGTTACCTCCCGATGCCGACACCCGGCTGGCCATCCTGAGGGCCAAGGTGGGCAGTGAACGTCCCGAGGCCGGCGGCGAGGCCACCATTCCGATCCCCGACAAAATGCTCCGCTACTTGGCCGAGCACTTGCGTGGCAACGTCCGCGAACTGGAAGGGGCCTTGCACAGCATCCGTCACTACAGCCGGGTGACCAACCGGCCCGTAGATCAGCAACTGGTCCGCGAAGCCCTGGGCGATCTGTTTCTACACGCCATCAAGGTCGTACGCGTCGCCGATGTGGATCAGGCGATTTGTGATGCGCTACGCATGCCGCACGGTTCGCTCCAGTCGAAACAACGGACCTGGGCGGTCAGCCACCCGCGGATGGTGGCCATCTATCTGGCCCGCAAGCACACTGCCGCCACCTACGGGGCGATCAGCAAGCACTTCGGCAACAAGACCCACTCCACGGCCGTAGCCGCGGAAAAGAAGGTGCGGCAATGGCTTAACGGGAACGAAAGTCTGGTGATTGGCGAACGGACTTGGAAGGTGCGCGAGCTAGTCGAGCGGGTCGAGCGGGAACTGCAACGTTAACGGCAGATAGAAACGAAGCGGTTGCGATGGGAAAGAAACGAAGCGGTTGCGATGGGAAAGAAACGAAGCGGTTGCGGTGCGGAAGCAGCAGAGGCGCTTGCGATGCGGGGAAAGAGGCAGAGGCGCTTGCGATAAGTCAGAACCCCCGGACTGACGTCCGGGGCTCGCCTTTCGGAGGCGGTTGCGACGGCGAAAGTGCTAA
>CAYPIE010000205.1:0-4108 GCA_964410665.1 uncultured Alcaligenaceae bacterium | reverse complement strand
CCTCCCTCGTTCGTTCCGGCCCCTCCTCAATCCGCGGGACAAGAATAAACGTGCCTGTCCCCCTTTTTCTCCCTGCTTTCTATGAGATGATATCAATCAGTTGTAGTGGTATATTTAATCCGTTGAGTTCTTGATGAGATATCGTTCTCTGAAGGTTTGATCAAACACTTTAGTCCTGCTGCGTACCAATTCTCGCAACTCCGGCGAATCAAGAATTCTATACTGATAAATGCTGACGAACGAATTGTGATGCAAGCATTTCTCATACCCGACCGGGTTATCTTCAGTTCGGGGGGAGAAGAACGCTTGATAAGCCCCCCCCTCTTGCTGGTAACCATGACTGACAATGACGGCTATTGGGAAGGTGCGGCAGGCCCCATCTGAAATCCGCTCTCGGAGCCATTCGGGTGCCATGAACGGACGATACATCGGTAATGACTGAGATTCGATGTTCAAATCGTGGTATGTGAAATCAACCAGCATAAGTAACGAGTCCATCGACTGCCGGGTAACAACTTCAACTGTCCGTTCGATCTGACTTTCCTGCTGGACGCTTGCGATATGGTGGCGTTTCCAAAAGAGCCGATCTTGGATGACTGGGATCTGGGAACAGGCATTCGCACCGACAGCTAACAAAATCAGGATCGCCATCGGTCGATAGCTCCCGGTCATGGCTTGAGGTAACAGGCTTGGCCCCAAGGCTACGACGCTGATAAACGGGAACCAGTACCAGCCCTTGAATGACATCGTCGCCAGCATGATCGCAACCGTCGAAAGCAGTGCGACAAGGAGGGCTGACAGATATGCCCACGAAGCTCTACCACCCAACAGCATCGCTAGAAACAGGATCCCGGACGCGAGACTCAAGCCGAACCCCATAAAGCCGGCATTCCACACCCCATCGACGTAGACCCCCTGGTGTAAAAAAATGAGCTGAAGATGTTGAATCGGGTCAGCCGAAATCGCCCCTCCCGATTCTGTTAGGTTCTCGAAGTATGTACTCATGTTCCCTGGCAACAGGAAAGGATTCGCCAACACTTGCCCGATAGCGGAACCGGCTACCAGAACGATGAAGCTTCGAACTCGCCTGGGCCGGAAGACAGAGTACGTCGCCGCGAAGCAAATCACCGGAAGTGCGATCGGTTTTACTCCGAGAGACAACCCAAGCAGCAAAGAACCCAGGATGGGGCGAACACCGTTCGGCTTTATCCAGAAATAGATACCCCAAACCCCAAGAGCAACTGAATACAGTTCGGGACCAGTGAGCTTGTTCATCCACCAAGCCATCGGAGTGGTCAACCAGATCAGAACAGACGCCCAACCGAAAGAGCTCTTGAATTGGCTTCCACATTTGTACAAACATAGAGGGATTGACAGAACGCAACTCAGCGACAGGACACGCATGACAGTCAATTCGTTGACCGGGAGCCAACAGGCTGTCGCGTAGCAAGCCCAATAAACGGAGCCATAGCCGAGTGTGTTCTCCTGGGTCAGGAAGAACTCGACTGGATTGACCTCCTTGAGATGCGAGGCAGCTCTCAGAGCGATGTTGTGAAACCAGACTTCGTCCGGGGTGTACCCTGCTGCCAGATAGATCGGTATGAGACACCACGAGTAAACAGCCAACAACAGCAGCGCGGCCAGCCACCCCAAACTGGGCATCTTCCACTGCCTATCCTTCCAACTGCTTGAGAAAGTCAGGGCACCTCCCATCAATCTGTGCAACGGCGATTTCATCGGCTCCCCCGTATCCCGTCCGACAACCGCTTGAATGGACGATCGAGAAACTACCTTCAACCTTCAACGGAGATCAAGGCCAGTGCTACAATCTCTCTCGTGTCCACCCGTCCACGAGAGAGATTGCCCCCATGTCCGACTTCCTCCCCGTCTACGGCCACACGACCGGCCCGCTCGGCGTCCCCTGCACCGACGCGCAAGCCTTCGACCTCGACCGCTTGTGCCGCTCCCTCGACAACCCCGAACTCAAACGCCTCACCGTCCCAACCCCTGATCCCACTTCCACGAAATCCGCCCGCACCGACGAATCCAGCATCAGCACCGAGGACATCCACCGAGACCCCGAGCTCGTCCTGACCACCGGCCTCGACCCGTCCCACTTCCTCCGCAACCCCATCGTCGCGCTCAACCACGCCTACTGGCTCCCCCGCCCGTCGGCAAATGTCTCCGCATCTGGGAACACAAATCCCACGACAGAACCGGCATCAAAGCCCTCACCCACTACCCGCCCAAGCCCGACGACTTCGCCGGCGAATGGAAGCCCGACGAAGTCTGGGCACTCGTCCAGGCCGGCCTGCTCAACGGCAAGTCCGTCGGCTTCCTCCCGACCAAGCGCCGCGAAGCCTACGAACACGAACGCGCCCACGGCGTCACCCGCGTCATCGAGAAGTGGCTACTCCTGGAGTACTCCGTCTGCCCGATCGGCGTGAACCCCTTCGCCGTCACCAGCTCCGTCTCCAAGTCCACCATGCGGGCCCACGGCTACGACGTCTCTCAATCCCGCGACTGGGACCTGCGCGAGCCCGAGCCGAACCCGAACTCATCGCCCCGTTCACCACCCTCAGCGAGATCGAAGCCTCCCTGCAGCGCTCCCTGAACTTCGCCCTCCAACAAATCGCCGCGCAAGCCGCCGACTCCGCGTTGCATAGACACAAAGGCCTGACCGTCACGGATTTGGGGTCGCGCTGAATCATCGGCGATGGCCCCTCAGGGAAGCGGAAATCAGCATGTTCTGGAGCCAATCGCTGTGATACCGGTGCCGGTTCAACCGCTCCGCCGGGCTGGACCACCCCTGGTTGTCCTTGCTCACCCGCGGGTGCCACGGCCGGAAGTTGTTCAACAACGCCCACGCTCGCACTCGCGACCTCCCCGCCTCGGGCGAGCCGTGCAAGTGCTGCCCGTCTTCCAGATAGCGGTTCATCCCCCGCATCACCCTGTCGAGCATGTTGCTGGTCCGGTGGCAGCCGGGGTGCCGGTACGCCCGACCGTATTCCCACGCCCGCGAGCACAACTTCGACACCTTCTCCCTCACCCACGCCGCGGCGATGTTGGCTCCGGCCCATTCCCGCAATCGCCGCAGGCGCTGGGCGAATGTCCGCCTGTCCGGGGAGCGGTAGGCATCCCAGACCTTCCTCGACAACTCCCGGAAGCCGTCGGCCAACTTGCCCCGAGAGCGGACCGCCAGCCAGCCGTGCAAGAAGCAGCGTATCAGCACCGCCAAAGGGAACAGGGCCGAGAACGCCGCCCTGGTGGCCGCCCAGCCGTCGACGTTCACCGTCTCCGGGGAGTAGCCGGGCCGGACTTCTTCGGCCTCCTCGCGGAACACCCCGTACGCCTCGGTCAGGTCCGCTTCCCCGGCGGACGGGGCCAGGGCCGCGCCCAGGCAACAGCCCCCGCCGACGGTGGTGGCGACGTAGGCTTTCTCGCCGTCGAGACTGGTGTGGTGTTCGTCGGCGAGCAGGTGCGGAGGCGGTCCGGTTTTCCTCAGGGTGGTGCCGGCGATGCTGTTGCGGCCCAGGCTTACTTCCAGCCTGTACCAGAACATCGGGCATTTGCCGAAGACCCTGGCCAAGGCCCAGAAGGGCACCCCGAAGCAGCGCAAGAACAACGGCCCCTCGATGTCTTCGGCCAGGCCGGTCATGTAGGGCATGACGAAGGACGGGCGCACGGTGAAGGACTCGCCGCCGCGGCAGCGGATGCGCCGGGTGATGACACCGAGCTTGGCGGAGGTGCGGGTGCCTTTGAGCCGGTAGCCCTGGGCGAAGGCCTCGGGGAACAGTTCGGGCATCAGGGCGAAGAGCCTGTCCAACTCGGCCCGGAAGGCGGCGGGGTCGGCGACCAGGTCGGGGTAGGATTGTTGGTCGAAGGGCAGGCAGATGGTAGAACAGCGGCGGGGCTTGCTGCCCCGGCTTGTGGCCATGGTCCACCTCCGTCGTTGACGGGTTTACGCACTGGTGGATCATGGCCATCTTCGCTTGGCTGTCATCTGTACTTCGGATCACCGGTTGCCCCCGACCCCAAATCCGGGACGGTCAGGTTTTAAACACTAACAGATAGGGAATGGCTGAGCGGCCATCTTGGTCCTTGAAGC
>CAYPIE010000204.1:3090-4166 GCA_964410665.1 uncultured Alcaligenaceae bacterium | reverse complement strand
ACCACCTTCAACGGTTACACCTACGGACCCAGCTACTGGGGCAAGTCCTTCTTCCTCTGGCCACCCGACCCCGGTGAGGCCACCGACGCCGAGCCCACCCCTACCAACTATGCCAACAACGGCGCCAACGACTGGCGGCAACGCTTCTTCCTCAAGGTCCCCGTCCAACCCTCCATGACCGCCAAAATTGAGTTCAGCCCCGATAGCACCGGGCCTAACCGGTATGACGCCAACTACAACGGCTGGATCCGCATCAAAAACATCCCTGCCGGCCAAGAACCGCAGGAAGGTGATGCCGTCACCGTCCGCAACGACACCCGCCGACTCTACACGGTCGTCGGCGTTCGTGCCTCCACCTGGACCGGCGAAGATACCGACGACACCATCCGCGAGGTCCTGCTCAGCCGACCACTACGCTCCCGTGTTCGGGATAGCAACAATGTCGACATCCAGTTCCGAGCCATCGGCTGGCTCGACGACAACCGGCTCCTGTTCGACGAAACCAATGGCCACATCCGCGCCGCTGGACCCTGGAGCCAGAACAACAACCTGAACGTCTCTGGCAATGACGACCAGCACAACACCATCCAAACCGGTAGCAGTAATTACTTCTACCGCATTAACTATGCCGCCATTATTTACTGGCTGAAGAACATCGGGACCAACCCCATGCCCACCTCGCTCCGCGGCGGTGGCATCAAATACTACACCGCCATCCCCGATGAAACCGACACCAACCTTAACAACCGCATGTGGTCCGGTGACTGGTCTGGGATATCCGGCGCGCAGAAGAAAAATGAGCGATTCTGGCGCGACTACATCGACTGGGTCCTGGGAGTGAAGTGGCGCGAGTTCCGCAACTCCAGCACCTACAATGCACGCTTCGAGTCCTACACCCGCTTTAACCAGAACAACAGCGGACGACCGCCCCTGACCGCCATGCTCGGCGTCGGCGATCTGTACAACTGGGGCACCTTCCAGGTCTCCGCCAAGCCTACCGTCAACAACACACCCGCCTACATGACCGGTGATGTGGCGGTCCTCGCCTTCGCCGGCGACACCCGCGTCGTCCTCAA
>CAYPIE010000204.1:0-2990 GCA_964410665.1 uncultured Alcaligenaceae bacterium | reverse complement strand
TGACCGGTGATGTGGCGGTCCTCGCCTTCGCCGGCGACACCCGCGTCGTCCTCAAGAACAACAGTGAAGTTCCCCGCCCGGGTGACTTTGTCAAGTTCTCCAATGATTCCTCCGGGGTTTACATTGTCGCCGATACGCCTGCTCCTTCGGCTTCGGAGATCTGGCTCACCGACCCCTTAAGTCAGGAAACCGCCGTCGACACCAGCATCGAGTTCTTCCAGATCGGCTACATGAATTATGATGACAACCCGAGGCGGCCGCGCATGCAGTGGTGGTTTGGCGCCCATACCCTTATTGACTATTTGGGCAACGACCAAACCAACCGACGAATGTGGCCCGGAACTGTCCCGGAGGCGCAGTCCTGGGCTTGTAAGATGGGCATCCAGACCGCCATCACCGACATCAAAAACAACCACCCCAACGACCACCTCGGACTCATCTTCTTCGCCGCGCCGAAAAAGAGTTCCGGCGGTGGTGGACGCTTCAACGAGGCACGTGTCGCCCTCCGTTCCATGGGTGACGGCGACCACTACGAGCGCCTGATCAACTCCCTGTGGTTCCCCAGCAAGGTCGTTAACGGCAACACTACCGAGATCTGGTACGATGACTCCAATATGTCGTCCTTGCCCATTGCCAACGGTTCGACCGCCCCGGCCATGGCCTTCCGCCTGGCCTACAACCAGTTCAGTAGCTCCACCGCGGTCAATGACCTCCGCTACTACGCCAAGGACGCCCAGGGTGCCAACCCCGTTGCCCACCGCGTCGGCATTGCCGGCGGACTCGGACGACGCGGCGCCCAGAAGATGATCATCTTCGAGACCGACGGCGTCCCCAACACCAAAGCCTACGCTGGCTTCGTCAGGAAGGGCAGCGCCAACGACAATCAGTCCTACTACAACGTACGCGTCTACGACCCCAACCAATGGAACAATTCCAACAACCAGTTCCCCAATAACTCCGGCCCCAGCCACACCGACGACCTCTACGCCGTGGCCGAGACCATCGCCAACCCTGAGGACCATACCAGCAAGCCTGGTTACTCAAGCGCCCGCCGACCGGTGCTGATTCACTCGATCGGCTATGGCAGCCTGTTCGAGCCGGCCAACTCCGGCAGCCAGCAGACCACCGCCCTGGGTATCCTGCAAACTGTACAATACAAGGGCAACACCGCGGACTCCTCCTCCGGCAGCGACTTCCCTAACTACAAACGCATCTACGGCACCACCAGTGAGCGGGTCGACCGCATGAAGGAAGCCTTCACCCGCATCATGCAGGACGGCGTCTCCGTCGCACTTCTGCAATAATCGAGCCATTTGCGGGGGCGTTTGCGCATCGCCGAGCGTAAACGCCCCTCGACTATCATCGCCACCCTAGTCCCTTCTTGATGACTCCCTGCTCTCGCAATCAACCGCCGCAGTGTTGCTGATTTCGAACTTGCTTCACACTTTCTCGAAAATACTCACCTTTCTTGCAAGGCGGTCGTTTGACGCCATGACGATTGCGTACTAGGAAAAGGTGACACTCGATTCTCCTTGGTTGGCTCCCGGGCAGTGCCCCCTTTGCACCTGCAAGCCGTGGTCCAATCTTGGCTCTCTTGCGCTTTCCTGTCTGCAAGAGCAACTAGTAACACTGTCGCTGTTGAGGAAATCACTGAAGGTTGTCCGCGGATCGATGGGGGATCCCCCCATGTTATCCCTGAAAGCCTGAAGCTCGACGGATGATCAACCTGGTCATCCCCTGCTTGGGGTGCTGAAGACTCGCGCTACCTTCAACCAAGGAGCTCGGACAGCGAACGTACTCGTCGGTTGACATTTGGAATGGGAAACTCGACCCCGACCGTTCTTCGCAGCGGTCCCCAACTTCTCGGAGACCTCCGATGGTGATCCCCACTCATCGATCGAGGCGGCAAGGTGCTGTATTGCCCCTGGTCGTCTTGTGCCTGACTGGCTTACTCGGCTTTCTCGCCTTGGCCATCGATCTCGGCCTCATCATGGTCGCACGCAACCATTGCCAAAATGCTGCCGATAGTGCCGCCCTCACCGCCGTCCGCACCCTCAACGGCGACCCCGATAACGATTTCCGACTCTGGGACATCCCCGACAACGCCTTGGCCGCTGCCGCCGCCAACGAAGTGCTCAACCAAGGGGTCGACACCGATCCAGCCAGCGTCGCCTCCCAGCTCGACACCGACGGCTATCCCAACGAATTTACCTCTGGCGATGTCACCCTCGAGGTCGGATCGTACACCTACCAGTTTGATCCCCTCAACCCTTCCGCCGAATCCTTCCGACTTCGCTTCCCTCGCACCGACGCGACCGAGCCCTTCGGAGCCGTGCGTGCCCAGGTCAACTTCGATCAAGGACGCTATGCCTTCGCACTGGCCGGCCAAGTCTGGGGAACCGGTACCTTTAACACCGGCGCGAACGCCGTCGCGGTCCACCGACCTCGCGACGTCGTCATCATCATGGACCTGTCCGGTTCCATGGGCTTCCAGTCCCACATCGCCACACCCATGTCCGGAACCAAGGCGGTTCCCTACGCCGATAATAGACCACGCACCCAGTCGCTCAACCCCGACCCCGACTATCCGCTCTTCGGACACTACTCCGACACCGTCACCGCCGGCCTGTTCGGCGACCAGGGCTACATCACCACCGGCAACGAGTCCTGCGATCCCGCCAACATCTCGGTCGCAAGCAACTCCGGCCCACCCATCGCCGAGTTCTTCTGGACCGACGTGAGCTCAAGCACACGGGCCTTTACCAAGGCGTCCTCCGCCTACACCATCCTGCCCGACGGCGATAACTTCCCCCGACAAAACGAAGATGATCCCGCCTCCGATTATGCCACCACGGTGCGTAACCTCTTTAACACACCTGCGAACAAGACCGACCCCGACTGGGAGGCCTTTGGCTACGCCGGACTCGCTACCCGTACCACCTTCAACGGTTACACCTACGGACCCAGCTACTGGGGCAAGTCCTTCTTCC
>CAYPIE010000203.1:0-4207 GCA_964410665.1 uncultured Alcaligenaceae bacterium | reverse complement strand
CCGGGACCGCGACTTTGACGACCTGCTCAACATCCTCGACGCCGAGGTCCGCTTAATTACCCCGACCGACCCCGAGGGTAAGCAGGCCGACGACGAGGATGCCACGCCTTCGGCGCAGTCCGGGGAGAAGTACTACCAGCTGACACACGACTACCTGGTGCCGTCGCTGCGGGAGTGGCTGACGCGGAAGCAAAAGGAGACGCGGAAGGGACGTGCCGAGCTGTTGCTGGCGGACCGTGCGAGTGTGTGGGGGGCCCGCCGTGAGAACCGTCAGTTGCCGTCGGTGTGGCAGTGGCTGAGCATCCGTTGGCTGACGACGAAGAAGAGTTGGACGGAACCGCAGCGGCGGATGATGGCAAAGGCGGGTCGGGTGCACGGGACCCGAGCCGGGGTGCTGGCGGTGCTGCTGGCGGTGGCGGCGGTGACCGGGCTGACGATCCGCGAGCGGGTGCAAGAGAACCGGCGGGTGGCCGAGGCGGACGGCCAGGTGCAGCGTCTCTTGGACGCGAACACGGCCGACGTGCCCGAGATCATCGCCGACCTGTCTGCTTACCGCCGCTTGGCCGACCCGAAGTTGCACGAGGCGTTCGACGCTGTGGGCGCCTCGTCCCGGGAGCAGCTGCACGCCGCCCTTGCCTTGTTGCCCGTGGACGATGAAAAGGTGGAGTACGTTTACGGTCGCCTGCTAGAAGCCCAGCCCAATGAGGTGCCGGTGATCCGCGACTTCCTGGCACGACACGAGGAAACGCTTCGGGAGCGGCTCTGGACGGTCGCGGCGAAGCCCGCGGCGGGGAAGGAAGCACAGCGTCTTCGGGCGGCGGCCGCCCTGGCAACGTACGACCCGGAGAGCGACCAGTGGGCCACGGTCAGCGCGGAGGTGGTCGATGCCCTAGTCCGCGAGAACCCGGTCTACCTGGGCCAGTGGAGCGAGGCGTTCCGGCCGGTGCGCAACCGCCTGTTGCCGCGTCTGTCGGCGATCTTCCGCGACCACCAGCCGGAGCGTGCGGCGGAACGTTCGCTGGCGACCAACCTGCTGGCGGACTACGCCGCGGACCAGCCGGCGGTGTTGGCTGACCTGCTGATGGACGCCGATGCGAAACAGTTCCCAACTGTCTATGCCCTACTCTCGTCGCATCGAAGCGAGGCGGTGGGGTCCTTGGAGGGCGAGCTGGATCAGGTGCTTCGCCCGGAGTGGGACGACCCGCCGGCCGATCCGGCGTGGCAGGCGGTGCCGCCGGCAGTGGTCGAGCAGCTCACACGTGCCGAGGGGTTGCTGACCGAGCATTGTGCCTTCTGCCAGACTCTTCCGCTGGCCGAGTTTGCCGCGTTGGCCAAGCAACTGACAGCGGCTGGATACCGTCCCACCCGGTTGCGGCCTTATGCGGGCCGCACCATGGTACGGGTGGCGGCCGTTTGGACCCGGGACGGCCGGGACTGGCGATTGGCCCTGGACCGTTCCGCCGGCGAGCTTGAAGCCGAGGATGCCCAGCACCGCCAAGACAGCTTCGCCGCCGTCGATGTGGCCGGTTACGTCGCGACCGTTGCAAAGAACCCAGAATCCCGCTACAGCGGGCTGTGGGTGAAGACGGACTCTGCGAACGAGGATGCCCGCATCGACGTCGGTGTACCATCGGCGGAGTACAAGGCCGGCGACGCAGCACAGGAGGAAGCCGACTTCGGCTTTGCGCAGTCCCTGCAAGGGTTCCGCGACCCGGCGGGCGTCCTGCGGCTGTCGGGGGTAAAGTCCCAAGCCGGTCCGCGCGGCTACCGGGCTTTGGACAACTCCCTGCAGGCCTTCCGACGTGAAGTTCGCCCGGCCGAGTTGCCCTGGGATGTGGCGATCGCGGTCGCCGGCACGCCGGAGCCGCCGGGCGTACGCTACGAAGCGGCTCTGGCCAAGGCAGAGGCCCGGCTGAATGCGGATGCCGACGATGTGCAAGCGTTGTTGAACCGTGGCGTGGCCCGCTTCCACCTGGGCCAGAACGCGGAAGCCCGCAACGACTTCACGGCCGTCCTGGAGAAGAATCCGAACGACTCAGCTGCGTATCAGTTCCGTGCGGTCGTGCAGGCACGGCTGGGGGACCACGACGCCGCGGAGACCGACCGCATCGCTCACGCCAAGCGGAGCTCGTCGGCCACGACCCCGGTATATCTGCGGGCGATCTTGCTGGCCCACGCCGGCAAGGTAGACGAGGCCGTCGGCCACCTGGAGGAGTTCCTCCGAAAGAACGAAACAGAATCCGGGTCGGCGTACGATGTCGCGTGTGCTTACTCGATCCTGTCGGAGATCGTCCGCGCGAAGGACGGCGTCCGCTCCAAGAAGCTGGCCGCCCGGGCGGTGGTGGTGCTCGGTCAAGCACTCGACGGTGGCGACAGCGATTACGAGCACATTCAAACGGACGCCGATTTGGACCCAGTGCGTGACCGGGCGGACTTCGCTCGGCTGCTTGGCCGTGGCGAGACGGAGTTCCGCTACAGCGGGGTTTGGAACGCTGTGGCAGATCGGGAAGGCGAGAGAGTTGTTGGGGTAAGGCCGGCGGAGCATCGCCGTCGTGCTGTTGAGCTGATGGGCCAGGGATATCGCCCGGTGGGGGTGTCGGTGTGTGTAGCGGCTGGAGCGATGCGTTCCGCTTCGGTGTGGCATCGCCCATTGGTGCAGGACGAGGAGAAAGAGTCCCTGGCCAAACGCCAGACGAATGCGGCGGTGGCATTGTTACGGCTGGGTGAGCCGTCGAAGGTGTGGCCGCTGTTGCAACATTCGCCGGACCCGCGGGTGCGGAGCTACCTAATCCACCGTCTGTTCCCGTTCGGCGTCGATCCCGCTGCAATCATTCAACGGCTGGAGACGGAGCCGGAGGTGTCGGCTCGGCGTGCTTTGTTGCTGTCGCTTGGGGAGTTCGACGAAGCGACCCTACCGTTGGCCAGTCGAACGTCCGTGCTGCGCCAGGTGCAGGAGCTGTATCGTGAGGACCCCGACCCGGGGGTGCATGGAGCGTCGGAATGGCTGTTGCGTGCGTGGGAGCAGGAGGCGTGGCTCGAGCAGAAAAACGCGGAGTGGTCGAAGGCAAGCGTGGCGCGGAAGGGTGCGGAGTTCCCCGCGCAGCCCGGGACGGGGTTAGGCAACGCTTTGGGTACGCCGGGATGGTACGTGAACGGTCAGGGTCAGACGTATGTGGTGGTTCCTGGCCCGGTGGAGTTCCGGATGGGTTCGCCGCTGACGGAGAAGGATCGGTTCGAGGATGAAATCTTGCACCGTCGTCGGATCGGTCGCACGTTTGCGATCGCGTCGAAGTCGGTGACGCTGGGGGAGTTTCGCCGTTTAACTGGGGACCCATACAAGGATGCGGGTGAGAAGTATAGCTATGCGGAGGACCTTCCGGTGGTGGGGTTGAACTGGTACATGGCGGCTTGGTACTGCAACAAGTTGAGCGAGGCAGAAGGGATCGAAGAGGACCAGTGGTGCTACGAGATCAAGGGTGGGAAAGCCATGCGGAGCTTGCAAGGGGAAGATATCCGGTTAAAGGCAAACTATCTCAGCCTGCGTGGTTATCGTCTGCCGACGGAGTCGGAGATGGAATACGCGACGCGTTCGGGTGCGTTGACGAGCCGGTACTATGGAGAAACGGAGGAGTTGCTAGGGCAGTATGCGTGGTACTTGAAGTCCTCGAACGACCGTCTGATGCCGGTGGGTCGGAAGAAGCCAAACGAGTTGGGGTTGTTCGATACGCAGGGAAATTGTTACACGTGGTGCCAGGAGGAGTATCGGGGTTACCCAGTCGGTTCAGGGATGGTGGAGGATGTGGAGGGTCGATTGACGATCGAATCAACATATCGACGCGTGTTGCGCGGTGGCGCGTTCCGCGATCCTGCGTCGTTCGTGCGTTCGTCCGACCGCCGCGCCAATGTGCCGACGTACCGCTCCATCCACTTTGGGGTTCGTCCCGCGAGGACTTTGTACTGAACACCTTTACATCTTTACTACGAACCCCCGCGAGGGGGTTCGGGCACGATTTTCGATGCTTGAACATATGTATACTATACAGGTATTTCGATGCGGCCCCGCATGGCGCCTGACGAGCTGGTGGTAATCACCAAGACTTACGACTTCATCCTCTGGGCGTGCAAGCACACCGGCAAGTTCCCCCGCAACCACCGCTTCGTCCTCGGTGAACGCATCGAACGCCAGCACTACCAACAACTGGAACTG
>CAYPIE010000202.1:0-4281 GCA_964410665.1 uncultured Alcaligenaceae bacterium | reverse complement strand
GGGAGCACGACCTGCCAAACTCGGGATCTTCAACCGACGCCTGTCCAACCCTCGGCGGGTTCCCACCCGCCGCTCTGAAGGAATCGCCCATGTCTAACGCCTCATCCACGCGAAGTGAACTCCGTCGCCTAAAGCCCCGACAGAACACGTCTTGTCAGCGGGGCAGGTGACAACACCGTGCGGATCTGGGATGCGACCACGGGAAAAGTACTCTACACCCTTCGAGGACACGCCAATTGGGTGGATCGGGTGGCCTGGAGTCCAGACGGCCAATGGATTGTGAGCCGAGATCAGTCGGGGGCCACCAAGATTTGGGATGCCGTGAGTGGTCAAGAGCTTCCCGACGCATCTCTGCCCGCAACTCGCGAGGGCTCATCCACCAGCCCCGACGGGCACTTCCGAGTCGAACTGGAGGGTAACGACATGCTGCTCATTGACATCGCCAAGCAAGCCCGTAACAAGGCTTACGATCGCCAAGGGCTCCGTCGCTGGGCGACTACCGATCCGCGCTGGCATGTGCAGCAAGCAGAGCAGGCTCGCACTGCTGAGCGACCTTATGCGATTGCCTTCTACCTAGACCGCCTGGCCACCCTCTACCCCTGGAGGGCCGACCATGCGGCCCACGCCGCGCTTGCCTGGGTGTCCGCCGGTCAAACGGAGCGGGCCGCCTATATGTTCGTCCGAACTGTCCTCGCGGACCCGACCACTGACATGATGAAGCTCGCTTGGCTTGCCGAACGGAAGGAAAAACCCCCGGGTCCAGGCAAGATGCCTGCCGCTCGGTGAGTGCTTGAATTGGGTTTCAATGATTCGACCCGCAAGGATTCCCGGGCGGCTGCCCGCTCAGTACACATCAATATCCCAGAGGCGTATTTCCCCACTGGCCCCAGCCACAGCTGCGGACATGCCATCTGGGGCAAACGCCAGACAATCCTGCTGACCGATCGACCAAGCAAACGAGGCAACCTCTCGGCCGGTCGCTAGTTCCCAAAGCCGCACCGTCTGGTCCCATCCCGCACTTGCCACCCATTGGCCGCTGGGATGATAGGCGACTGCTTTGACCAGGCCCTTGTGACCCTGAAGGCTCAAACGCTCGTGGCCTCGTCCCAGATCAATCACCTTGACCTGGTAATCCACCGCCACCAGCATCGTGCTGCCATCGGGAGCGAGCGCCAGGGCATTCACCGGCTTGGCTTGGGGATATTCTTTGGGATCAGACCGGGTCAAGTCGCGTACTTGCACCTTGCGGTTGTTATTACACCATGCCAGCAGCTTTCTATCTGGATGAGCCGCTAACCGACGAATCGGGTAGCGATCGGTGAACACCTTTTGCGACCTCCCTCCAGGTTCGATCTGGAGTAACTCAATGGTGCCACCAGTCAGCTCGTCCCGGTCCGCCAGTCCAGTGGCCAAGACCAACGGGTAGGCTCCCTTAAGATATTGTAGCCCAGAAATCGGTCGAGCACCGCGACTGGGCAACTGTCGACAGGTATTGGCACCCAGATCCCAAAGCCGCAGCTCACCACGTTCATCGCCAGTGACGAGCGTATGACTGTCACCCAAGAAGGTCACTGCGCGGATAGGGCTGCCATGCCCGTGGAAGACGCGATCCGACTGGGGTGGTTGCCACAGGTGGACGCGCTGATCTTGACCCACACTCACCAGTCGCTGACCATTGGGCGAATAACATAGCGCATAAATCCGTCCTTGATGACCGGTCAGTGACAACATGTCGCCATTTCTCCCCAAGGGTGCTTACAGGAACGCTGGTCATTTTACACGTTTCGTTGGGAACGATCGGCGTCGCATCGCTGAAAGTCCAACCCCGCGGTCGATCTCGGAGAAAGCGAAAACGTTCCGCGCATAGATCGAGCATTTTTCTTCTTCGCAAACAGGTTGCCCAGTTTTCCTAGTCTCAAGAATGGGCTTGCACGGCCGCCTTGCGGGCCAATGCTGAATGTCGTTGCATATCTGCTCAAAAATTGTTCAGGAGACAATTTTGATGAAGACTTGCCGAAGAAATGTTGTGGGGATTATGGAATTTAAAGATTTTCTGTAAGTGATTTCTGGATAGGCACTTGCGTTCTAGGGTCCACGAACGGAATTTCCTTGGCCCGATGTGACCGTCCGTTCCTGGCATCAGGCATGCATAAATCACCAGAGCACCTCGGCTGGAAGCCTGTGAATTGTCCGAAGGATACCTCGGTAATTTGTGCATTTTTAGGAGATCGTGGTCACCCTGATCGGGCCGTTCGGTACAACACGCCGTTCCTCCCTTCTTCATGATGAAGCATTTCCGTCCGTCCCGACCACTTTGGCTCCGACCCTCCCGGGTCCCATTCCCGTCATTGCTTGCCGCACATGTCCTCGCCCATGCTTGGCATCAGTTGGACGTTGCGTCCAGGCAACGGGGAAAGGAAAAGCATCATGTCTGGAATGGAATATCTTCTTGCCACCACCTTGTTGATCGCTCCACCGGGCACCCCCGAACCCCCGATTCCCGCCAACCAATGGCTCGCCATGCAATCGGCCATCCACCAGGTAGCCATCGAATGGCAGATCATGGATGAGCGGGAAAAACGCCATCTGGTGGTCCGTCCCAACGATTTCCTGGACGACCTCGAGCTACTACGCCGCCGCTACCAGGAATTGCTCGACGCCCCAATGCTCAGTGACTGTGGCCGCTTTCCCAACCGAAGTGACATTACTCAGTCTCTGACCTTCAACCGGAAGTTTGCTCAGCACCTGGAAAATCAACGATCACTACAACGAGATCGGTCAGGGCTCTACGAGCGTGCCCTGTCCGATACCAAACATTTGTATCAGGTCTACGATGCGGTCCGCGATGCCCAGTGTGATTTTTACTATGTTACGGTGCGGCGTGCGGCCCTGAAAAAACTCCGAGAGCTGGTGGGTCGGGAAGCCTATTATGCCGGCCAGCTCCCACCTGCTGTACCGGTGTGGCATTTCCGTCAACGCCGTTGAAGTGCAACTTCGTCGACTATCGTTGGCGAGTCACCAACCACGGGGGAGCTCGGACCTATGTAGCCCTCCCGTGGACAAGGTACTCATTCCCTTGGTGGTTGCACCTCTGCTGCAAAACCCAAGTCCATTCCTTTGTCAAGAGCCGCGTGCATTTCTGCAAGAGAGCATTGCGAACTTTCCTAGCATCCCAATCCTCCACGTAATAGTATTCCGCTCAACTTCCTCGTTGACTACCTCCTCCAGGGGACGGCCAAGTGGCAAGCTCGGAGTCGGTGAGAGTTCTGGTCGAGGTGCAGGAACGACATCAACCTGCCAGGCTCACCACCACCTTGAAAGTGGCACGGCCGGTTCTAAACACCACCAACTCGGATAGCTCCCGATGCGTCCCGGATCTCCCAGTTCAGGAAAGTATCGGGATCTCTTGCGAAGAAGTAGTTCATATTCACGGAAGTATTTCATATTCACTATTAGTTTTGTTGCTATATTGGAACTTCGCTGAATCATCTGGTCAAGCCTGCCTGACATCAATATCGATGGCTGAAGCGAGCAGATCGTCGGTCCCATTCCAACCCGGGCGTCACAGCTTACCAAGGATTCACATCTCCCCGGAAGGATCGCCGGATGAGTTCTTTGAGGTTGATGCTTTCCGGGCAAACGCCGAGGAATTGGACTGGGATAAGTGCGTCGTCGAGCACGAGGTGAAGGATAGCCGCCCTGCGGCGTGGACAGGTTGTTCTAGCCGAGTTCCGCGACTTACACATCAAGACTCTGTTGACATAGATGGGAACTTCACTGGCAGTGACCGCGTCGGAAGATCTAAGCAACTTTACGCGGCATTTTTGACTGCCTAGCGATTCTATTCTAAGCTCGCGCTGATTCACCCCTCAAACTGTATCCGTCTGGTCGATTGCTTCGACCGAGCATGTAATTCACCATTCCGCGCCCGCGCCCCGTCTCTGCGGCAGAATGCGTGTTGGAGCCGCACTATGTCCCAAGCTGATCCGAGGATGCATCGTCAGGCACGGTTGCTCCAAGTGGATCGACTCGAAGATCGCCTCACCCCATCTGCAGGCGGCGGATTTGCCGACGCCGGTCTCCTGGGGGAATACTTCGCCAATAGTGAGCTAGCCGGCGACCCTTCTTTCACCCGACGAGAAGTCCGTATCGATTTCGAATGGGGTGAGCTGGCCCCAGGTGGCAGCATCAGCCCACCATATACCGAGGTGGGTGCGGATCAGTTTGCCGCCCGCTGGTCGGGCCGACTCATCCCACGCTTTACCGAGACCTATACCTTCC
>CAYPIE010000201.1:0-4365 GCA_964410665.1 uncultured Alcaligenaceae bacterium | reverse complement strand
ATCGTCCGGGTGATGCTTCGCCGCACCCAAGGAGTGTTGGCGACGGCCTCAGGTTCGCCACGGTTCAAGCTGGACTTGACGAGGTAGGAGTGGTGGACTAGCTTGCCTGGGGGTATCTTCGGGTCAGGCAACCTGGTTTTCTTTTCTGGTGGCTTTTGTGCCATGCCTCATACGTGCGTTGTCGGTCTGCAGTGGGGAGATGAAGCCAAGGGCAAGATCGTCGACGTTCTCAGCGAGGAGCACGATGTCGCCATCCGCTACAACGGCGGGCCCAATGCCGGTCATACCATTGTTTGGGGTGGCCGCACCTTTCGACTATCCCTACTTCCTACCGGAATCTTGCGGCCCCATCTGACCTCGGTGATCGGGAATGGGGCGGTGATTGCTCCGGCGAAGTTTCTCGATGAGATTGATCAGCTGATTGCCGCCGACATTCCTGTCGACGAGAATCTGGCCCTGAGTGACCATGCGCACGTCATTTTGCCCTACCACCTCGAAGAAGAAAAGCTGACCGAGTCGGGCAATGAAGCGATCGGTACCACCGGTCGTGGTATTGGCCCGTGTTATCAGGACAAGGTCGGTCGGACCTTTGCCGTGCGGGTCGGTGAACTACTGCATCCCGACCATTTACGGCAACGCCTGGAGCGGATTGTCCCACACAAGAACCGGCTGTTGCAGGGTTATCCGCGTCCCGAACCGCTGCCACGTTTTGATGCCGCCAAGATTGCGGATGAGTATTTGGGCTATGCAGCGCGGATGCGGCCGTACATCACCAATACGGTGAAGTTGTTGCACAACGCGCTCAAGGCGGGAAAGCGTTTGCTGTTCGAGGGGGCACAGGGCAGCCTGCTGGATGTGGATCACGGGACCTACCCTTATGTCACCAGCTCCAGTAGCTTGCCGGCCGGGATCTGGCCGGGGACGGGAGTCTCGAGCCGCCATCTGGACCGCATCCTAGGGGTGGCCAAGGCGTACACCACTCGGGTGGGGGGTGGTCCGTTTCCCACCGAACTCAACGACGGTCCGGAGGGGATCGGCGAGCGCATTCGCCGTGTTGGCAAGGAGTATGGTACTGTGACGGGTCGGCCGCGGCGGGTCGGGTGGTTTGATACCGTGGCGGTGCGGGCGACCACGCAATTGGCGGATTGCGACGAGGTGAGCCTGATGCTCCTCGATGTGCTCAGCGGTCTGGAAGAGGTGGCAATTTGTACGGCCTACCAAACGCCGGAGGGGACGATGGACCGCTTCCCCGCCGATGCCTATCAGCTGGAAGCATGCACGCCGATCTATGAACGGCTGCCCGGCTGGCAGGAAGATCTGGCCAGTGCCCGCACCTGGGCGGCCCTTCCGGGAAATGCCCAGCGTTACGTAGAACGGATTGAAGAACTTCTTGGGCGACGCATCGGTCTGATTTCGGTTGGTCCCGATCGAGAGCAAACCGTTCGTCGCTAACTCGCTGGGCTTTTGCCGGAGAGACAGTCCATGACCGTGTCGATGGTCGATCCTCGGGCTGAATACACCCCCCAAGAGGCAGACCGCCGTCCGCAACACCTGGCCATCATCATGGATGGCAACGGCCGCTGGGCCCGTGAACGCGGCTTGCCGCGTTACCAGGGACATTTGCATGGCGTGCAGACGGTCCGCATGGTGGTCGAGTCGTGTGTCGAGCTGGGGATTGGCCAGCTGACGCTGTACTGCTTTAGCAGTGAGAATTGGAAGCGGCCACAACCGGAACTCGACTTCCTGATGACGCTGCTGCATCAGTATCTGATCGACCAGCGTCAAGAGATCGTCGAGCAGAATATACGGTTCCGGATGATTGGCCGTCGCGATGGGCTTCCGGCCGAGGTGCTGCGCGAGCTTGATGAAAATGTCCGTCTAACTGCCGCGAATACTGGTATGGGCTTATGCCTTGCGATCAACTACGGCGGTCGTACCGAGCTGGTCGATGCGATGCGGCAACTGGCCCGGCAAGCTCAGGCGGGCCAACTGGATCCGGAGGCGATCGATGAAGAGCAGATTCATCAGGCTCTGTACACCGCAGGAATTCCAGATCCAGATCTGTTGATTCGTACTGCTGGAGAAATGCGTTTGAGCAATTTCCTCCTATGGCAGATCTCCTATGCTGAACTTTGGGTCACCGCACGGTGTTGGCCGGACTTTGACCGTGCATCCTTAGAGGAGGCGCTGCGGGATTATGGGCGGCGTGAACGCCGCTTTGGCGCTGTGAAGGAGTAAAATGCATGCGTGAATCTTGTCGCGATTCCCGTGCTTCGGTCGAGTGGGAGCGACCGCGTTGTACCCAATTCCCTTGCTGAGCGTGATGCCCCGCGCTCGGTTGTTGATGGCTCCTCTGCTGGTCCTGGTCGGGATCGGCATCCTGGTCGTCGATCGCCAGCTTGCTCCGTGGTACCCATTATTGCTGGTCTGCGTGCTGGTGATCGGCGTCCTGGCCGTCCATGAGTTGATCGGTCTGCTCGACGCACGTTTTCGTCCCGAGCCTCGTTTTGTCTATCCAACCCTGGTCGGTTTACTTCTGGTCAACTGGGTGGTTCCACTCGAGGGAACCTTTCCGGAACCGTTGGCGAACACGGGGGTGCCAGCAGCGGTCTTATTGGGTAGTTGGGTGGCAGTGCTGATGCTGGCGTTCTTGGTCGAGATGGCGCGCTTCAGCGAACCCGGGGGCGTCGTGGTGCGACTCGCCCTGACCTTTTGGAGTTTGGGCTATATCGGACTTCTGGGCAGTTGTTTGATTCAGTTACGCTGGCTGGATCCGAGTGGACTTCCGCTGGCGGTGGCCTTTTTTGTGCCCAAGGCGGGTGACATTGGTGCGTATCTATTTGGCCATCTGTTGGGCCGGCACCTGATGAGTCCTCGCTTGAGTCCGAAAAAGACCTGGGAAGGGGCCGCGGGCGGTATGCTCTTTTCGGTCCTGGCCATGTTAGGACTGCTGCGTGGCGTTGCGATGCCCGCCTGGTCGGTGGCCGCGGCGATCGCTTTTGGCATCGCGGTGTCACTAGCGGCCCAGTTAGGTGACTTGGCCGAGTCTTTGATTAAACGTGATGGCAATGTCAAGGATGCGGCGGCCCGCATTCCTGGCTTTGGTGGCGTCCTGGATGTGATCGACTCCATCTTATTCGCTGCCCCGGTGGTCTACCTAGGCTGGCGGCTCGCAGGGTAACGCCTGCAGACGCTTGAGGAGGAGCCAATGGCCGAACTCGAACCGCAATTGCTGCAACGGACGATCACGCTCGACTCTCGTGACGAAGCCGTGTTGCTCTTCGGCACGCGGGACGTGCACCTCAAGCTAATTCGCGATACCCTCGGCATCCGCATGATTGCCCGCGGCGACCGGATCCAGATCGAAGGCACACCCGATCAAGAGGAACAGGTCGATCAAGCCGAACGCGTCATCCAAGAACTACGTAAACTCCTCCGACAGCAAGGCTATTTGATCCCTGAAGATGTCCGTACCTTGATCGAGGTGGCACGGGCTGGAACGGCGGTCATCGCACCCACCAACTTGACCACCACCGACAGTGGCCGCCATCTGCGGCCTCGCACCCCGGGCCAGGGTCGCTATGTCCAAGCACTGCGCGACAACGATGTCATTTTTGCCATCGGCCCGGCAGGGACCGGAAAGACCTTTCTGGCGGTGGCCATGGCCGTTACCTGGCTGCGTCAAGCGGCGGTCAAGAAAATCGTGTTGGTCCGGCCCGCGGTTGAGGCGGGCGAACGGCTGGGATATTTGCCGGGCGACCTGGTGGCCAAGATTAATCCATATTTGCGACCGTTGTTCGATTCCCTCAACGACATGATGGAGCCCGACCAGGTGAAACGTTACCTGGATAGCGACATCATCGAGATCTGCCCGTTGGCCTATATGCGTGGCCGCACTTTGAACCAGGCGGCGATCATCTTGGATGAGGGTCAAAACACAACCGTTGCACAGATGAAGATGTTTCTTACGCGAATGGGCCATGGCTCGAAGATCATTGTCACTGGGGATGTCACCCAGATCGATTTGCCTTCGACGACGCGTAGCGGTCTGGTCGACGCGGTCCGCCGGCTGCGTAACATCGATCGCCTGACGGTGATCCGCCTGGGCGAAGCCGACATTGTGCGGAACCCGCTGGTACAAAAGATCGTCAAGGCCTACGACCCTGACAGCCCCTCGCCAGTCCGGCCGGGCCATGCCGAGCGGACTGGCGAGGACAGCGACAAGCCGAGTGCCTCGTCCGAAGGTTGATTCGTCCGCTCGTCTTGACCGCCGCAGCATCTCTGCCATAATGCTCGTAGTAGCCCCCTTAGCTCAATTGGCAGAGCAGCTGACTCTTAATCAGCGGGTTGTAGGTTCGAGTCCTA
>CAYPIE010000200.1:0-4445 GCA_964410665.1 uncultured Alcaligenaceae bacterium | reverse complement strand
GGAGCTCTGCTCTCTGCCTCTGCAGGCGAGCCCCGGACGTCAGTCCGGGGGTTCCGACTTACCGCAAACGCCTCTGCCTCTTTCCCCGCACCGCAATCGCCTCTGCCGTTTCCGCATCACAATCGCCTCTGCCTCTCTGACTTACCGCAACCGCTGCTGCCTTATAGGCGAGTCCCGAACCTGGGTCCGGTGCCGCTTGCCAAGTCGTCAATCAGCCCTTTTTCGCGACTTCCGGTCGCCGTCCTCTTCCCATCGGACGCGAAGCGGGTGGTTCCTCGGGTGGCCCATCATATTCCGCTTCGCCGGGCAACCAGCAACGGCCCAGCAGAGCAACCCCTGGTAGCCACAACAGCCAACGGAAGGGCCGGAGTAAGCCGAGTGACTGAACCAGCTCATCAAAGAGCGGTTGTGACTTTGCAGCCCGTGGCCGAGCGGTAGTGACCTGCACCTGTTCGCTCGCCTCTTCAGTGAGGTCGATCTGATGATAGACATCCAACGCGCGAATCCATGCCACTTCCCGGATTTGCCGCGAATCCTGGGCATGGAAGCGGAGTCGTAGTCGGACGAGCTTGCTGGTGTCGACCAGCATCTCGCGAATGGCCTGTGCTGGAATGAAGGCCAATAACATGGTCATCATCATCAGGCTAAAGATGGACAGCCCCATCGACATGGCAATCCCGGCATGCAGCAACACCCCACCGATCACCGCATACGGTCGCCAGCGGGTCCACACCAAGAAGGGTAGGCCAATCTCGACCACCAGCGTGTAAATCACTCCGAAGCTACACACCAGCGCGGCCAGCCAGCGGTACTCCGAAAGGAAAATCAAAAAGTCGTGGTACGCCCCGACGTTGGTGGGCGAGAACTCCGGATTGGCCAGGGTATACCAGGACGCGGTATGGTTCCACCAGGTTGTGCCCTTGAGCTTGGAAAGACCAGCGGAGAGGTAAATCATACAAAAGTGTAACTGGAAAAGACGCAGCATCACCCCGGCCCACATGGTCACGCGGGGCCCCGCCAGGCCTTGCTCGGCCAGCGTATCGATCCGTCCGGAACGCCGAAAGCTATCGCGGACGATGCGACGCCGTTCGAACAACCGGTCGAGCGACAAGGCTGCGCCACACGGACTCAGCATCAAATAGATCAGCAGGATATTCATCATGGTGTCCATGCCAAACAGCACCTGCTGGGTCCGATGGATATAGCTCATGGCCGCCAACCAGACCAACACTCCCGTCACGCGCGTCCACAACCCCACCGTGAACAGAGCAATGATCCCTAAGATCGCGCCATGCGTGATCCACATGCCGGTGGGGGAGGTAATGTGAAACCAGATGGACCAAATGGGTCGGCCCTGCGCGTAGGTCTCGCGAGGATCGATGCCATGTTTCGCAAGATAATCGATACACTTGTTTCGTTCGCTGCGATCCTCAGGCAAGTTTTGGATATACTGCCGCAAATGGGGCCGGTTGGGAATCGGCATATCCTCGAGCCATTCCAAGACATAGCGGCGGTCCTCGCGGTTGGCCGGTAAGAGCTTGAAGAAATGGAACAGCTCGAGACTGACGATTTCCCGATCTTGGCGGGAGTACTGCCGCCATAGGTCCGGTAGGGGGAGCAACGGCGCGGCATCCTCGGGACCCATGAGGGCGCGGCGGACCGTTTCCTCTCGTTCCACCGCGTCTTCGGGTAAGCCCTGGACAAAATCAAAGACCTGGGTGAGATGGATCGGGTTACCAGGCAAATCCTGGTTGTACAAAAAACGCATCTGCCCATCTCGATCCGTTGGGCTGTTGGGCAGTTGCTTCAGAAAACTCAGAATGGCCGCGCGGCGATGCTGCAAATCGGGCAGATCGATCATCGGCCGGAAATCTTCCCAGGTTTTCAGCGGCGGAGCATACCAGGGCGTCTCGCGGCGGTCCTCGTTGACTGCTTCCAGGCTCATCCAACCCTGGGGGCCGAAAAACTCGCGTAGGTCGTAACAATACGCCAGATGGCTGTACAGGACCAAAAGTCCCGCGACGATCCGCATCAGCCCCAAGGTGGTTGGATCACGCGGCAAAAACCAAAAGCGCAGCCAACTGTTCGACGTGAGCGTCGTGGTGTTTGCAGTCGATGAGTTCGAGTTCATGCGTCATCTCCCAGCCGTCGAGGGTCCTTGGCCTTCTGCTCAGGGGGCACGATCCCCGCATCGTCCCCAGCATGTTGCGACAGATAATCCAGATAGCGTTGCCGCTCCTCGGCGCGCGTCGTCTGATAGTTGGTCCGTGGCGCTTCAATGATGGGGACCATCCAGTACAGCATCGGATCCTTCGAGCTGACCAACCGCCCATCGGGGTAGTATTCCCCGTAAAAGTACGGGAGGTAGGTGTCCGGATCATAGACACTTCGATCTGGACGCTGCACCAGTTTGGCCGGTTCAATGATTGAGTGCTGCACTCGATACAGCTTGAGCGATTCTAGGGTCCAGCCCGGCTCCGCCTGTTCCTGTAAGCAGGTGGCAATCCGACGCGCATAAATAGGCAAGATCCCACGCTGGATCTTGGCATGGGGTGGAGCATACTGCAGTTGGACCGGATGCGTCGGGTGGAAGGGAATGTCGGTCCGCAGATCGCGACGTCGATGGATATCGATGGTCTCCCGCGAAGTGGGCGGCTTGGGCGGGCCGGTGAGGTTGAGCTGTTCACTCAACGACAAACGACGATAGTAGGTTTGTGCCAGCGGATCTTTGAGATCCTCCGGCCGTCGGGGCAACTTAAACCAGTCATATGCCGTCGTGCCTTCGGGGGTAGTGAACTTGCCACAAGCCCACAGATGCAAGGCCGGCCCAGGATCGGGGGAATAAAACTGGTAAGCATTATTTAAATACATAAACTGCAAATAGGGTCGGAACACCCGCGTCCACAGCTGGGTGGTCAACCAAGGCGTGGGTGGCGGCGAGGTCACTGCCGTGAGAATCCCGGCAAAGTGTATCAGAAACAGTACCGACACGATCGTTAGTCGGGTCTTGAGCGTAAGTTGGAACAACCCGGCAATCACCAGACTCACGATTGCCGCCACCCCAAAGACCAGTTGGGGCGAATCCCAAGCGTTCGGCATCCCCAGGCTGGCCAGCCAACACGTCCCGGCCCACCACAACCAGCATTCCGAGGTGCTTGCCCGGAGGCTGAGGGCGCTACCGCCGATCAACACCCCCAAACTACCCAGCACCACTCGCACCCCATCCAATCGTCCTCCAAGCCCAAAACCAAGCTTGTCGGTCAGCAAGGCCAAGCCTGCGGCTAACCCCGCACATCCGAGACCCACCAGGGCCACACGGCGGAACCGATCCAGATTCGGCGGCAGCACTGCGGAGTCCGCAACGGTCTCTCGTCTGCTCTCCATCGCCCACCCTCACTCGTTCTTGCAGTAGTTCAACAACCCCGCTTGTGACGTGATCTAGTTCAGCATACCCCTTGTCGACTAGAGAATCGAAGAGGACTGCGAAAAATTGCTGGAACTTCCCGGTTATACCTCCTTCTGGCCGGCAGGCACCCATTCTTGCCTCTGATCCGTGCAAACATCCCTTTTAACCCGACCCCGGGACTACAACCAATCAGGATACCGCTCGCAGATTACTCTTGACCCCCTATTTACCCATTTTTACTATCTATCAAACTCAACAAAGTTGCCTTTGATGTGTCGATGTGCTGAATCCAGTTTCCCCCAACGATCGGTAAGAGTCGGCGATATGGTTTTCGCCACAGGACCAATCGGTCCTGCTGCTTTGTTGAGCACACAACCGGGACGGGTCGTGAGGGTCACTGGGGGGTCGTACTTACGGGAAATTGAGGAGAACGCTTAAGATGTACAGCATGGTCATGATGATGGCGATGACGACCGGGGGCGAGATGCCGGAGTTCGGCCGTCGCAACAGCTGCAATGGCGGTTGCATCAGCTACAGCTGCAACGGCGGTTGCAACGGCGGTGGTCTGTTCGGCGGCGGTCTGTTCGGCGGTTGCAAGGGAGGTTGAAACGGCGGTTGATACGGAGGCGGTTTGTTCGGCTGCGGTCTGTTCGGTGGCCGCAAAAATATGAGCTGCCACGGTAGTTGCTATGGCTGTTATGGCAGCTGCTATGGCTCCTACTACAACAGTTGCTATGGCGGCGGCTATGGCTACGGATACGCTGGCGGATGCTACGGCAGCGGCTATGGCTACGGATACGCTGGCGGATGCTACGGCGGCGGCTATGGCTACGGATACGCTGGCGGATGCTACGGCGGTTCGGCCATCTACAGCGGTGGCTACAGCTACGCCACCCCCGTTGTCGGCGGCGGCTGCTACGGCTCGCCGATGGCTGGTATCCCGGCCACCGCTGGTGGTTGCTATGGCACTCCCGTAGTGGGCACCCCCATGTATGGCACCCCGATTCAGGGCACCCCAACGGCCCCGATGACCGACGGT
>CAYPIE010000199.1:0-4569 GCA_964410665.1 uncultured Alcaligenaceae bacterium | reverse complement strand
CCTTGAAAGTGATCCCTTCGGGGCCGAAGGTGTTGCCGCTGCCGAGGATCAGCTGGTCCGGCCCCCCCTTCCCGTTGACCGTGGCGTCCCCGCCCCAGTTCAGTAGGGTGAAGGTGTTGGCCGACGGGCCACCGTTCAGGGTCGCCCGCTCGACCGATGTGAGCCTGGTCACCGCGTCGACGGCGACGAACAGGTCATCCCCATTCAGGGTGACGTTGGCGTCGGCAGTGCTTTTGACCGCATCGTCCCCGCCGCCGCCGTCATAGAGGATGTCGTCGGGGATGTCGATCAAACCGTTCGTGTGGTCCACGGTCAGGGTATCGTTGCCGCCCAGACCGTCGACGGTGATTTGATCGATCAAAGCCAATTCGAACGGGCCAAACGACTGGCCGTTTACGATCACGTCGAGGAAATCGGGATTCTGCGCATTGCGGATGAGTGTGATCGTGTCGGACTGGTTCGTAGAATCCATATCCCCGACGATCTCCAACACCCGAGTGTCGGGGCCGAAGACGACCTCGTCGAGATCGGGCATCGTGAAGGCACCACGGCCGAGGGTGCCAACGACCAGAACGTTGTCAAGGTCGTCGTAATCCATGTCGTAGACGATCGAGTTGGGCACTCCGGTTCCAAACTCGTCCCACACGCCCGGACTATCGGTGAGCATGCGGAAGACGCCTCCTGCACCGCCGACCAGGATCGCGTCCGGCCCGGCGTCCGGGTTAGGGATGTATTCAATGGAACGCAGATTGTTGTCGGCCAGGTTGCCGGTGATGTCCGTCCAGGAACCGCCCGCGTTGGTGCTCATGAAGACCTGATTCAGGTCGACTGCAATGACGGTATTAAAGTCCGTCGGATCCATCTCGACGTCGGTCACGGTTCCGGCTCCGGCAGGCAGGGCCGTGGTCGCCGCGATGTTGCCGGCAGCCGTGCGACCGAAGACTTGGCTTCCCGAGCCCACGAATAAGGCGTTGACGTTTCCACCTGCTCCGTAGCTGATCGCAGACTGGTTGACCCCCACCCCCGCTCCAACGATCGTCAGGTTGTCGCCGTTGTCGGTCGATTCGTAGGTGTTGCTTGCACCACCGATGATCAACCGGTTCGGGGCGACCTCGTTCACGGCGATGGGGGTGACGAACTGCCGGTCGGCGATAATGATACCCGTCAGCGTCGGGGTGGCCTGCGAGACGAAGTTCCCAGCAGCGTTGTAGATCTGCCGTCGAAAGAAATCGAGGTTCTGGATGCTCGAATACCGCAAGGACTGACCACCACCGATCAGGTTGTCGACTGCCACGTCACCACCATCGGCAGTCGAAAAAGTGAAGGGGCCGAAAGATCCTGTGAACGGCGGGTTGAGTGGGATCGATTGCCAAATTTCCGATCCACTGGCCGTCTGCTGCGGGGACCCGGTGTCCTGATTTCCGCTCAGAATGATGCCTGACAGATTGTCGTAGGCAATGTCGTGCATCTCAGACACTTGTAGGCCGCTTGACTGGTTTCCGATCAGCGAGAACCAATCACCGGTGTTGTTCTGCGGGTTGGTCCGTCGATAGATGCCGCCGTCGCTTACTTCGATGAGCTGCCCATCGGCCCGGAATGCCATGTCGCGCGAGTCCGCATGCGGCGAACTGTTGGCGGCTGTGCCGCCACCGGCAAAGACGCTATTTTGGGTATGGGTTAAGTGGTCCCATTGTGGCGAACCCACATCTGCCGCGGTACGCCCGCCCGGGTTGTTCGCCGCCTGCGTGGTGTCACCACGGAACAGACGACCGGAGAAGTCGAGTGCGCCGAGGGTATTGGGCACACCGCCGTTACTCGGTTGGCGATCACCACCGATGTACACCGTGGTATCGGTCACTGGGTCGACGACGATCGAGAAATGGATGGCTCCTTGCCCGCCTGGTTTCTCCCGCGGGCTGGTCGAGAAGACCCCTTCCGCATCATTGGTCACCGGCAGGTCCATTTCCGTCCAGGTCCCGCCTTGGTCGTCACTGAAGCCCATGTAGAACAGACGACCGTTCTGCAACACCCCGGCATAGATCCGCCCTGAGGTGGGTGATACCGCCATTTCGGCGTTGTTGGTGACGGTGCTGGTGATGTTGGCGTTGAGCGAGGCATCGCCTGCGGAAACATTGGCCCAAGTGGCCCCGAGATTGTCCGAGCGAAAAATGCCGGCCGTGCCCCCTCCTCCGATCAAACCAATTGACGAATAAATTCGATTCGTATCTGTCGGGTCACTGACCAAATCGAAACCCGTGCCGGTACCCAGCCCGTTCAGTCCGGTGATGTCGGTAAAGGACTGGCCGCCGTCGGTACTGCGGTAGAGGCCGGGGTTCGTGCTCCCGTCAAAGTCGTTCGCGCTGACGACGATCGTGTTGCCGCGGGCAGCGACGCCCGAGATGTTTCGGCCCGTGAGATCGGCAACTCCCAGCTGCTGCCACGAATCGCCGCCATCCGTGGTACGCAACAACCCAGTGAGTGGAGCGCCTGCACGCCCGAAAGCACTGAAACGTCCGATACCAGCGTATATGGTGTTGTTCGTCGCATCAGTCGGGTCAAACTCCAACACGCTGATCGAAGTACCTGGGAACTGGTCTGTCAGAGGAGTGTAAGTTGGATTCGACGATGTAAAGTTGGTCGTCTTCCAAACACCACCGTTGACCGCACCGAGGTATGCCACATCGGAATCGGTAGGATGAGTCAGGATGTCGTGGACCGCTCCGACGACTGGATTCACGCCCGGTCCGGTACTCGGAATATTGTCCGTCTGGCCGTTGATGATGACGGAAGCTCCTTGGGAGACGAACGTATTGAGGCCTACGAGATCCACCGCAGGTACTGTTCGGTCTTCTAGTCGTTCCAGCAAAAGCCGGCAATTGGCATTTCGCGTACTCGGAGTGTTGTGAGGCTTCCGAAACGCCTTGCGAATCCAAGATGCCGTTGTCATACTACTCCCTCCAACCGTGGTAGCGGCTGCGATCATTACTGAATCACTCCCCCGGCGCGCAGACCGACCACCGGGAGGTCGCCTGGCCAGTGTGACGGTCGCTCGGAAGCAACCACACCAGCCGCTCTCACCTCGACTCGTGCGCTCCACTTTGACAGCCCTGAATCTCTGAACGCCTCCCTCTCACAGTCATCGAAGTGACAGAGACAAGTCGGCGAGAACCCAGGGGAACCGGATCCAATCCCACGAGCTGAGCCCTGACAGGAACCTAAGGAAGCGTGCTAGACACGCGGGGTCCTTGAGGAACCATCCACCACAGCAACCCCACGTGGTTTCCACAGAGTCTATTGGACGCCCGGAAGTGTGGTGATGGGATCGATGCTCACAGGCGATATCTTCGATTATCTCTGACAGAATTCCTGCATACTATCAGATTTTTTCCTTAACCTTAAGTAGGGAATACCCTGACATACAGTTATACAGTGATTCTCCGACCCAGACGGTGAGGATCCGCGCGCGGTACGCGCGCGGATGATTTGAGGAAATAGCATGCTATTGTATGTTGCTATTCGGTCGTGCCATGAACAGGGAGGAATAGCCCAGATGGCCACCCTGGTCCGCTCGATGCCGTGGAACAGTATCATCGCCACCCGACCAACCGCTTCACCTCGAGATCGTGCGGTTCCGTGCGGGATATCCCAACCTTGCCGATATCTCTGGCCGGGCACTCGGCCACCACAGAGCGTTGAAACGAGAGGAATTCACATCTCGTTCACCAGCGAAATGCAACTGGTGAACGAGACACGACTCGTCACGTGCTCAGGGGAGGATTAGATTTCCGCCAGCCACCCTGAGGTTGTCAAGGTTGTCCAGGATGATCGCCAGCCCTGCCAGATCGAGGTTGCTGATGTCAAATAGCAGGTCGTTCCCGTCAGAGTCTTGGAAGATGGCGTCGATCACGTCCGCGTTGCTTCCGTTCAGGTTTTCCCCATAAAAGACGGCCGCCTGCTTGTTCAACGGGCTGCCCTCCCGGATCGGGCCCTTCGCCGCCACGATCCCGCCGACATGGCCGATGCTCATCCGGGTGTTGTAGAAGGCACTCCCGATGCCTGCACCCGACACGATCGTGCTGTCGCGCTCCATGGTCCCGTTGACCGTCAGGTTCCCGAGGATTCCACCTTTGGCCGCGACCCCCGCGCCCTTCAACCCACCGTTGAAGAACAGGTCCCCGATGATCGTACCCAGTGCCACGATCTGACCGGTGGTCATCCCGTTGATCTGTATCCCGCCGAACCGGACCGGTTGCCCACCGACCGGCGCGACACCGATGTCACCTTGGGCGGCAATCACCCCGTTGAAGCCCTGGCCCCCGTCCATCTGCACATAGCTGATCAGGTCTCCCCGGGCGATGATCCGGCCGAACTGCCCGCCCCCGATCGCCTTGAGGAAGGTCACCCCGGTTGGGTTCCCGTTCCCATCGACCAGAATCCGCCCGATGTCGGCCGGCACCTCCGTCACGTCCCCAGTGATCGGGTCGGTCCGCAGACCGGTCGATTCGATCGTGCCATCGAGATACCCGTTGCGGTAGTCGATGTTGCCAAAGAACGATGGGGCCACGATGT
>CAYPIE010000198.1:0-4615 GCA_964410665.1 uncultured Alcaligenaceae bacterium | reverse complement strand
GGGCTTCGGAGCTGTTCAGATGTTGGTAGGTGGAGGCCATCTTGCCATCGACCTGCCTTAGTGGTCAATTTGGGAATGTCTGAGTTGCCTGATGTTGCAACATCACGCTAGCTGCGCCGAACAGCAGCATCGCTTCCCATTGACGGATCGCTTGCCGCTCCCTCGACCGCCCACTCGCGACAGGTCTGCTAAGCACCCCACCGTGGTTATTTGTAACGTCTGTCGTGGTAAACGTTACAGGTAACCACGCCCAGGTGCTTAGATCCGATAAAGTTGCCGAGTTCATGCCAGCGCCTCGTGGGCCAACCCTGGCCCGGCACTGATCCGGTTATAGCCGGAGAACGCGTCGGCCTGAAGATACCCTTGAAACCCGCGGAGGAACTGCTCGGTACCGTCACGCGTCCGCCGGGGCGTAAAGACATTGACGCAAAACGGGTTCTTCACGTCCCCGAGGTAGACCCAGAACCGCCCGGTCCGTGTCGACGGCCGGGTCGGATCCCAGACCGGCACGGTGGTGTCATCGGTGTGGATCACTTTCGAGCAATAGACCCGCGCGGCCATGACCTGGTAGAGCGGCTCGAGCACCTCGGCGGCCCGGGCCATCCAACCACACAGGGTGGCCCTCGATAGCGTCACGCTGTGCCGGGCGAGGATGTCCTGCTGACGGTACAGCGGCAGGTGTTCGCTGTACTTGCTAGTGATGACGTGGGCCAGCAGGCCGGGGCCTGACATCCCCTTGGCGATCGGCTGGGCCAGCTTGGCCGCAGTGACGACCTGCTCTTCACACGCTCGGCAAGCGTAGGTAAGCCGCACGAACTGGCGGACGAACAGCGCGGCCGGGATGTATTCGAGCCGCTCGCTGACCTCTTCGCCGGAGGGGACCTGCAGCTCGCCACAGCACGGACTCCCCGTTCGACTTCGGGGAGTTCGAAGACAACCCGCTCGCGAGGCAAGTGGTCAGGGAGCCGCTCGCAGCCCCGACGTCGCCAAGTGCGGGCAGGCTTCGCCTTGGGTGGGGCTCATCATCGGGGGGTGGTGAGGGCGGCGGATCTTCGGCAGGGTCGTCGAACAACCGAGGCAGGTGGGGGTCGAGGCGTTCGCTTCGTGGTCCGTACTGCTGCCGGGAGAGCTGTCGGAGGACGTGTTCGAGCTGCGCGATCCGCTTGTGGGTCTGGTCGAGGCTGGCGGTCTGCTGGTGGATCAGCTCGTGACACAAGGCCAGGTTGTCGGGCAGGGACACCTCGGGATCGCTCATACGGAAAGTGTAGGCGCAAACACGCGTTGGAGAAGTGACGTGGTCACGAAATTGGCCAGTCGGTCGCCGGTTCTGCCGATTCACGAAGGTAACGTGGGCGTCGGTGGATGCGGTTCAGGTCGACACCCTCGAGCAGCATCAGCAAGTCCGCGGCTTTGACCGGCACGCTAGTCGCATCCGCCTCGGAAGGGACGGGAAGTCGGAAGCTGCCTTGCTCAAGCTGGCGATACCACAGTGCAAATCCGTCGCTAGCCCAGTAAAGGATCTTCAACCGGTTCCCGCAGCGATTGCGGAAGACAAAGAGAGGGCCGCTGAAGGGGTCCTCGGCCAGAACGCTCTGGACCAGCTGAGCGAGGCCGTCGAAGCGCTTGCGCAGGTCGACGGGTTGGGTGACCAGGAGGATGCGGACGGCGGGAGGCAGGCTCAACATCGGTATCCCTCAAGCACCGCGAGGACCGCGTGGAGGGTGGTCGAGTCGAATCCGCGGCGGACCCGGACGGTCGTCCCGTTGGGCAGCACGATCTCAACCGATGGCGTCTGGGAAAACGATGCGACTTCGTCCGGCACCACTTGCACGGGCAGGTAGGCGGTGTGCGGGACACGGTCGCTCGAAGGGCACCGAAACTGAGATGAGTCCAACGAACCAGCCTGCCGATCCCGTCGCGCCAGCTCTCGCTGCCAATAGCGAAAGGCCCAGGGCTTCAAGCTCTGACGGCGGCAAAACTCGGGGATCGACAGCCCGGACCGAGCGTACTCGGCGAGTGTGCGTCGCCAGGCGTGTTCCTTGGTGAGATCGCGGGGTTTGCCCTTTCGTCGAGCCATGGGGTGGTTCCTCGCACCGATCGTGGGACTGCCGGGGAGGTCCCCACGCTCTGCAAGATGGGGTTCGCTAGACGCTTACCTTCGTGCCGAGACGCAATCTCATTTCTTCTGGATGCGGTAAAGGTTTTCATCCGTGCGCATGAACAGCGCTTTGCCAACGGCGGCAATCGAGGCCAGCGATATTTCCCCCAAGTCATTGCGGGCGATCTGAACATACTTCGTTCCCGGCGCGATCACGGTGGTGATTCCTCGCTCACTGAGAAAGTAGATCTTGCCGTCGGCGAAGATGGGCGAAGCGGAAAACGCGCCGCCGAGCCGCTCTCGCCAGTAGACCTCGCCGGTCCTCGCATTGACGCACTGGGCGATGCCGCGGTCACTGACGGTGTACAACTCCTGGCCGATCAACAGAAACGACGGATTCAACGGGGCCGATCGGGATAGCTTCCACGCGACATGGGTCTTGGTGACGTCCCCTTTGCCCGTCGGCCGAATCGCGAAGATTTTGGGAGCGTCGTATCCTGTGCCGATGAAGATCAGGCCATGGCCGTAGACCGGTCTCGGGACGTTGGAATAGCCGCCGTGGAAAACACGCCAGATCTCCCGGCCATCGTCGGGATCGTAAGCCGCCACATGGTTGGCTCCCACGCTGACGACTTGTACTTCCTCGTTGACATTGATCGCCAGAGGAGTGCTGAACGCGAACTTCTTCGCCGCCTTTGTCTGGGGTCGGGGTGTCTTCCAACGGATTCTCCCCGTGCGACGGTCGAGGGCGACGACGAACTGGACATCGCCGCCGTCACAGCTCAGGATGAGTTTTTCATCGACCAGGATGGGCGAACCGCCACTGCCGTGCACGGGGCGGTATTTCAGTTCCTTGTTCCGCCACAACACTTCTCCCTTGAAGTCAAGAGCGGCCGTGCCGTGCGTCCCGAAGTGAACGTAGATCCGTTCACCGTCGGATAACGGGGTGGGGCTCGCATGACTGTTTTTCCTGTGGATCCGAACGGTCGCGTGTCGAAACACCTCGACGTTCCAGAGCCTGTTCCCTGTGGCTTGATCGAGGCAGATGACCCGAAGGGATTGCTGATTTCCATCTGGGACGGCGGTCGTGAGGATGATTTTTCCCTGAACCAGAATCGGTGAAGACCAGCCACGTCCGGGGATCGGTTTCTTCCACGCGATGTTCTTGGTCGAACTCCATTCGATCGGGAGACTAGCGGCTGTGGCGTGCCCCTGGCCGTTAGGGCCGCGAAACTCGGGCCAATCCGACGCGATCGCCGGTGTCATCCAAGTGAAGCAAACGAGTAGCATAGCAGAGGTGGCAAACTGACGATTCCACATGGGAGGATCTCTCGGGCAGAAAATGAACCAAGTGTGCGGCTGGCGAGGATATCGTAGCGGAATGAGATGCGAGTTGCCAAACATGGCATGTCTTCGGGGGAGACCCATCGAGCAAGCGTGGGGGGCGTCCTAGTCCTACAGTGGTAGCTCGGATGTTCAGTATGCGGGAGTAGCGGTTTTCACCGGGCCGGCTCAATCTCACCAAACCCGGCCGAGTGCCGAAACGCCCGTATTTTTCGCGGTGAACAAGTGTGTCACCACGGTAGGGCTATTTCGCTTCGGAATTGGGTGTGGCCTTCGCACCGTGGCCAGTGACGACCTTTCCTGTTTCTAGGCTAAAGATCCGCACGAAACCTTTGCGACTGCCTGTGGCCAAAAGTTGTCCGTCTGGTGAGAATGCTAGTGAATCTACAAAGCTATTGTGTCGCAGTACGAACCGATCCTTGCCAGTCGTAGCGTTCGCGATTCGAGCCGTGTTATCTCCGCACCCAAAAGCTAGCCATTTACCATCCGGTGAAAGTGCGACACAGAGGACGAAAGGGTTCTTTTCTAACTGAGTCCTGAACTTCTCCTTTCCCGTTGCGACATCAAAAACTGCCACGTTCCGTTGACTAACAACGCATACGATAAGCGTCTGATCGGGGGCAATGGCAACGGGCCTACCACCGGGGATCGTGAGTGTTACTTTCCCGCTTGCAATGTCGGGGCTGCTCCTCGGAATCTCCCCAGATCCACACGACACCGTCGCGGTCTCCGCCGATCGTCGCTCCTTTTGCTCCGGACAGCAAAGGCCGAACCATGAATCCCCTACCTTTGAGAGTGCGAACAAACCTGCCGTTGTCGACCGCCCAAACGTCGACCGTTGAGTCATTGTTCGTTGTTGCGAGTTGCTTTCCGTCGGAACGAAATGTCAACGACTCTACCCCGGTGAAACATACCGGCTGCTCCAGGGTGCGGGCTGGCCGCGATTTTTCTTGAGACAGAACATTAGGGCAAATCAAGCCCCAAAGAAGAAAGCTGGATAGTAGTGGCCGGCCCCCAGTATTCAGTTTACGAATTCTTATATTTATGATCTCGTCTATTCTGGCTACGACTAGAGCAGTCCTCACTATTATGTAGCGTTTATCTGATAGCCGTAGCCACGGATGTAGTTGGCACACTCCGCGGGCGTAAACCCGCCGACGACCTGCCGCAGTG
>CAYPIE010000197.1:0-4790 GCA_964410665.1 uncultured Alcaligenaceae bacterium | reverse complement strand
GATGATCTTTGCGTACAACATCGCCGTGCTCGCCATAACCTTTAACTACCCGATCTTCATCAGCCAGGGGGGCATGGAGTTCTGGCTCCTCAACGCCTGCCTATTTACTGCCGCGGTCCACTACCGGCGTACCGGGTCTGTTGCCTTTCCCCTTCCCCCGGTACCGGGTAGTGTGGTCGCCGCACTAAAGCCAGCATCTCCCACAACGGTCGCTGTACGCACTCGGAAGATGGGGAGGGGTGCCCATGGGTGACCCGGTCCCGGCCCCATGGGTCATTGTTTCCGCGGCAATCCACGAGCAGGGTGGGCAGGCTAAGGCTCTCGCTTCCCTGGTCCGGTACCTGGATGCTCACTACCACCCTGTGCATCTAGTTTGCCACGACCTCGACCCGTCCCTTGCCCGCCGGCCCAGGATCACTGTCTACCCAGTGCCCCGTCCCCTGGGCATGGACCTGCTCGGATATTGTTCGCTCCGGCAGGATGGTTACCAGGTCGCCGATGGGTTGAGCCAGGACGACCCAAGGACACGAGTCGTCGTCAACGGCGGTTGCTGCCCGTGGGCAGATATCAACTGGGTCCATTATCTGCACCACGCCTGGGCCCCTCCGCCAACCAGGGCCGGACTGCTGGCCCACGCCAAGAACCAACTCGCCGACCGGCTGTTTCGCCGGCACGAGCGAACCGGGCTAACCAGAGCCCGGCTGGTAATCGCCAACTCTGAGCGGACCAGGCAGGACATCCTTGCCACCCTGCCAGTGCCCGCCCACCAGGTCCACACTGTGTACTACGGGTCGGACCCGGCCTGGACGCCCGCGACCCCAGAGGAACGCGCCGCGGGACGCCGATGGCTGGCTGTTTCCGATGATCGGCCGCTGGTCCTGTTCGTCGGTGGCCTGGGCAGCGACGAGCGGAAGGGGTTCGACACCCTCTGGACCGCGTGGCAGGAGCTTTGCCGCGACCCCGGCTGGGATGCCGATCTAATCATCGCCGGCGGCGGGCGAAGCCTTGAGACTTGGCGACAGCGGGTGGCGGCCACCGGCCTTGATGACCGGATCCGCTTCCTCGGCTTCATCCACCGGGTGCTCGACCTCCTGGCCGCGGGCGACCTGCTGGTAAGCCCGGTTCGATATGAGGCGTACGGCCTCAACGTCCACGAAGCCGTCTGCCGCGGACTCCCCGCTTTGGTTTCAGCATCGGCCGGTGTTGCCGAAGTGTACCCGGCCGAATTGCGGACCATGCTTTTGCCGGCCCCGGATGATGCGGGCGAACTCGTCCTCCGTCTACGCAGCTGGCGCAACGACCTGGCTGGCTTCCGTGAGCGGTTTGCCGCCTTCGGCGACACGCTCCGGGCCCGTACCTGGGACGTAATGGCGAGCGAACTAACTACCCTAGCCCGGCAGGCCGCGCCCGTCGCTGTGCGGTCTTGACCTTCCCGAACGGCTACTGAGAATCTGATGGCCACGGACGCATCCCAATACGAACTTTCCGTTAAGCCCGGCCGGGCCGCCCGCGAGTACTGGCGTGACCTCTGGCGGTATCGGGAGTTGCTTTTCTTCCTGGCCTGCCGGGACATC
This sequence comes from uncultured Alcaligenaceae bacterium, assembly GCA_964410665.1. Classification (GTDB taxonomy): domain Bacteria; phylum Planctomycetota; class Planctomycetia; order Gemmatales; family Gemmataceae; genus CAYPIE01. Next base: position 3,216 of record CAYPIE010000197.1, on the reverse strand, counting down.
GCGGTCCGCTCCAAGCAGACGGTCATCGGCATCGCCTGGGCGGTGATCCGCCCGGTGCTCACGGCCCTGATCCTGGTCGTCGTGTTCGGCCGGATCGCCCAGTTCCCCTCCGGCGGAGTGCCCTACACGTTGCTCGTCCTCTCCGGCATGCTCGCCTGGCAGGTCTTCGTCACGGGCATGACCGCCTCCACCGAGAGCCTAGTGACCAACGCCAACCTAGTGTCAAAGGCCTACTTCCCCCGGTTGGTGGTGACCCTGAGTGTGGTCGGGAGCAGCCTGGTGATTTCCTGAAACCCTACCAGTGTTGTTCGGAGCCATGCTCTGGTACGGGCATATCCCGGGATGGCAGTTGATCCTGTTCCCGGTCTTCGTTGTGCTGGCGATGTTGGTGTCGCTGTCGGTGGGGATCCTGTTGTGCGCGGTCAACGTCTGCTACCGGGATTTCCGCTACGCGTTGCCGTTCTTCGTGTAGTTCGGGCTCTACCTCACGCTGGTGGGGTTCAGCCTGGCGGCCGTCCAGGAACGTTTGCCGGTGCTCGGGCTGGCGATCGTGTTCAACATGATCACCGGGATCGTCGAGAGGTTTCGCTGGCCACTATTGGGGCAGGCTGAGGGATTTACCCCATTGTCGATGAGCATCTCCCTGGGGGTGACGGGGCTACTCCTGTTCGGCATCCGTTACTTCCGGCAAACCGAACTGACGTTCGCCGACGTCATCTGAGTCGAGGACACAACCGTTGGGTGAACCCGAAGTAATGATCCAGGTCGAGGATCTGGGCAAGAAGTATGTGATCAGGAACCAAAAGGAGCGGGGCCGCTACGTCGCCCTGAGGGACGTGCTGGCCGAGAGGCTACGGTCCGTCGGCCGGCGGATGAGGGGGCAAGCAATAGCTGCCGAAGTCGGCAAGCGAGAGGAGTTCTGGGCGATCCAGAACGTGTCGTTCGAAGTAAGGCCAGGTGAGGTGGTCGGCATCATCGGCCGCAACGGGGCCGGCAAAAGCACGCTTTTGAAAATCCTGTCGCGGATCACAGAGCCGACAGTGGGGCGGGTCCGCCTCTACGGCCGGGTGGCAAGCCTGCTGGAAGTCGGCACCGGATTCCACCCAGAGCTTACCGGGCGGGAGAACATCTTCCTCAACGGGGCAATCCTGGGCATGTCTCGTGGGGAGATCACACGCAAGTTCGATGAGATCGTGGCCTTCGCCGAGATCGAGAAATTCCTGGACACACCAGTTAAGCGGTACAGCTCCGGGATGTACGTCCGGTTAGCGTTCGCGGTGGCGGCCCACCTGGAGCCGGAAATTTTGGTGGTCGATGAGGTTTTGGCTGTCGGGGACGCCTCGTTTCAGAAAAAGTGCTTGGGCAAGATGGGGGAGGTGGCTTCCGGCGGACGAACAGTGTTGTTCGTGAGCCACAATATGGAAGCCGTGCGACGTCTCACGCATAGGTGCCTCTTACTGAAAGCCGGACATCTGGAAGCGGAAGGCTTAAGTCAAGGGATTGTCGATCACTACATGAAGCAGATTCTGCAGCCGGAAGTGACTGAGAGCCCTAATCTAGTGCAATACCACCGTCTCCATCCGAACAGCGCGGACGCCCACTTCAGTCGTATCGAAGTGACCAGCCCGGGATGCAAAACAAGTTACAGCATCCCTTTCGGCAGCCCATTGGTAATATCTCTTGAGATTTTTTGCACATATTCAATCTATAGTGCATCGGTGGCAGTGACTATATCCACCGATGAGAGTTGCAAGGTAACTCATATTATTTCACACGACTACATCGAGGGAATTGACTTAGTGAAAGGAACCAATGTTATCACCTGTAAGATCTGGGATCTTTCGCTAGTACCCGGGAACTACCTGCTTAGTGCCGGCATCAACAGGCAAGTTGGGACCTCAACAATAAACGTTGTCGAAGAGTTCCCTGCCTTCAGTATAGTCAATTTGGGGGAAACCGCGCTCCGGTATAGACCAGACCGCCCCGGGGTGGTCGTCCCCGTGAAAGTGGAATGGGTGAGAGTAAGCCTTGCGTGAGAAGAAGCTGGCTCAGACGGACACCCCGAATCAAGGTTACGATATGAACGCGAACTGGAATCCGATAGAAGCGGTATACAGAGCGGGCGTGGTTCTAGAGTTCCGAATACGCCGGAAGCGTCCGATTTTCCTTCTGGGATTTCAGAAGAGTGGGACGACTGCAATAGCCGCTCTCCTTGGAAAATGCACAGGCCTCCCGGTCGCCTTGGACCTTCATTGGATGCACCAAGACTCTGTGGCACCAGAAGTCAAAAGCAGATCAATAGGCATACGTCATATTCTCGCGAAGAATCGGAAAGAGTTCTTGATGCCTATCATCAAAGAACCAATGTTGACATCTATGTATAACGAATTACATCAGTTTTTCCCCAGATCGACATATGTATTTCTTGTTCGTGATCCGAGGGACGTCATCCGGAGTATTTTAAATCGACTTGGGATTCCCGGAAACGCGTCAGGTATTCCGGCAGACATATGGGCAAGGATGACAATCGCTTGGAAACAGATGTTCGAGACGCTAAACAACGAGCCCAAGCAAGAGTATCCAGATTACGTTCTTACCCTGGCTCGCCGGTGGCAATATGCAGCCGCTGTCTATGTACACAACTCGATCAATGCCCAATGTACGACTCCGATGACGATAGAGTTGGATTTCGTTCTTATGACGAATTCTACGCAGTCAGAACACTTATGGTACAGTCTGCAAGAATGGACTTCATAACAATATAATTAATATTATTCACATATATCCCTGATTCAACATGTGCATAATTCAAGTCCAATGAATCTAGCTCGCTGTCTAGTGATTGCTCATTCTGCCGGTTTTCAGGGTGGAGGTGCTAACCGATCACTGTGCTCGACCCTAGAGGCCCTAGCTTCGAACGGATATCATGTGACGGTCTTAGTACCTCCAAATACCGAATCGAACTCTGTATTTTTGAATGCAGGTGCTGATAGAATTGTAAACACTGATGTACTCTGGAATTCAGTTTGTATGCCACACTCCTTGTCTCCATCTCACGCCTTGCGATGTAAGTTGGGCCGCGCGCGACGTATGCTGACTTACTCTCAAACGATAAAGAAGTACTCGCGTATGTTGTTGTCAAAGATCGATCGAGGGACATCAGTTGTTTACACAAACTGTTCAGTTACAGATCTAGGTCAGCTTATCAGTAACTTG
>CAYPIE010000196.1:0-4838 GCA_964410665.1 uncultured Alcaligenaceae bacterium | reverse complement strand
GCGAGTTCGATTCGCATGCTTTTCCCTCGCGAGCCGGAGGAGCTGACTTGCACGCTGTGCTTGCCGTTTTGTCGGTCGGCACATTGAGGGGGATGCATGGTTACCCCCCTCATCGTGCCGACCGACGAAACGACAAGCACTCAGCTCAAGAGTTTCGCAAACAACGAGGAACTCGGAATACTCGAAGGGCCGCGCGAAAAGAGGACTGAAGGACTCGGGGGCGGGGAGGGTCTCGGGTGTCGCTCCCACACCCCAGAGTCCGTTCCGACTTGGTCAAGCCGAGTGCTTCGTGTTCGAACCCTTGCGACGCGTGTGGCCACGTACCGAAACAACTCCGTGATCACCATCACCCATCTCGACGACTGCCGGGGGTTGCTCCGAATGACCTGCAAGCAGTGTTTCGCGGGCGTCGAGTTGCTCGAGCCTACGTTTCAGTGCCACCGCTCGAAGGCCAGTAGCGCCCTCAAGCTCGCAACGCACATGCTGTCGTTCGGTATCGATCGCTTCTGCCTCGGCGAGGAGCTGATCGGTTTCGGCTTCAATTTGTTGCCGCACGAGCTGGTTCCTGGCAGTTGTCTGGGCTTGCTTCATGACCAAAGCGAAGTTGGCCGAACCAGCGGCAACACCTTGCATGATTCCATTGGTGATGTTGGTGATGATGTCTTCGCCGACCGCCGCGAGGACCTGCTGGTTCGTTTTTCCCTGCTGTTCCATGACCTGGACTCCTAGATTCGAGGGATGCTGATCCGTGTACTCCAAAACTCGGCGATTTCTTTTTAGCGCTGGGGCGGCGAATTATCCAAAAAATTTATCTAAAAATTTCCGCATCAATGACACCAATCAGCGTTTTCAACCCACTTCAGAGGAAGATCTCAGATTTTTCCCCGACCCGTGGAGCCCGACCGGAGCTCGATGCTTGAGTGGTTGCCTTTTCGCCAAGCTCGAAAAGGCAACCGGCGGTCTCTTGTTTCATTCTCCTGACGCGGGACGTACGCTCCATACCTTTCTCAGGCTTCTGAACAATGTCGTACAACGATCACCTCGCCCTCCTTCGGACGATCCAGGCCGACCCGACCGAACGACTGAACTGGTTGGTCTACGCCGACTGGCTCGAGGAGTATGGCGGTGACCCCGAGAACGCAGCGAACGTGCATTGGTTCATTCATAACGGAGAGCTCGACTTAAATTACCTGAAGGTGAACCTGAACTGGTTGTTGTACGCCGACTGGATCGAGGAGTATGGCGGTGACCCCGAGAACGCAGCGATCATGCGTCGGTTCGCTCGGGTCTGGACGCACAATTCGCTGGGTATAACGCTGAAGTGGGTGCCACCGGGGGAGAGCTGGCTCGGCGGCAAAAATGGCAAGGAAGGAAAGCAGCACTTCGTGATGAAGCGTGGAATGTGGTTGGGTGTTTACCCGGTGGATGAAAAGGTGTGGACGGATGTGATGGGCGACACCCCAAGATTCTGGCAGGACTGGCGGTACAGTCGTCCGTTCCCGGTAAATTCCGTGTCCAGTGAAGAAGTGCAAGACTTCTTGAAAGCTCTGAATGCCCGAGAGTCGTCCGGTGGTCTGCACTACCGGTTGCCGTGGGAGGAGGAGTGGGAGTATGCCTGCCGAGGCGGGCCGATCAACAAGGAGGAGAGCAAGTATAATTTCTACTTTGACCTAAACTTGGGGTTGGATCAAGACCTCGAAGCGATTGGCCGTACCTATATTCCCTACCTTTCTGACATTGATGGCCTTGTTTTTCTTGGCTACACCGACACGTCGGGGGTGAGGACCTACCCGGCGAACAGGCTGGGTATCCATGTTGCCGCCGTCCCGTCGGGGATAAACGAACTGCTGGTCACCGAACCTTCAGATAGTGGGCAAACAAATCATATCGAGAAACTTGAAAGTAACCGAGTGGTGCGGGTTTTTGATGAGAAAGACCATGGGTTTTCTGATTTTGATGACACAGACCGGGATCTTTCTCCTATCCCTCCAGTTTTGTGCAACCGAATAAGGCCGTGGAATAGACAAGTGTGGGCACGCATTGAAGTACCACAATTTCTGAAGTTCATCATCTATTATTACCTGGTCGGATGCTTAATCTGGAAAATGTGGGGCGCACTTTTCCAAATGCTTCTTTTTCATTCCCAACCAGTGTCGCTCGAGTGATGATCTCCATCGCCCGTCTCCAGACCTCAATAACAGCGGGGGCGGAGTGGCGAGTTTTTTTTAATTGAGCTAGTGAACGTATTTGCACTAACTGTTTGTGATATTCTGTTCACTTTTGTTTCTTTTTCCTTTCTTCCTTTCCACGCGGATCGTTGCTTTCGGTGCTTACTCGTACCGACAGGAGCGATTGCATTACAGGTTTTTTTCGGGAGGGGAACAAATGGAGCCGCTATTTCCAAGCGATGCATACGACCAGCGTGTGGTCGATTCACTCAAGGGCTTTTTCTCGATCGAGATGACCCCGAGCGAATTTCTCACGGCTGCAGTCGAGTGCTTGGAAAAATTCGAATTATCGATGAGTGTGGTTTTTGGGATCGAATCCGCCTTCATGACTGTGTTTGACCTCGAAATGAAAAACGGAAACGAGCCACAGCTCACACCTCAAGAGACACGTGAGCGAGACGTCATCGAAGCCGGACTCAAACGGCAAGTGCTATATGTTCTTGATTTGTTCCGCACTCACACGCGGATTTCTCCGGCAGTGCTCAAAACAATGATGTCGGAATTGTTGCGGCTTCTGCAATCGGAGCTTGGTCGATGGCCGACTCCTCGCTGGGGTACTGCTTGCGGTTGCGGCTCAGCTTGCCGATGACGCTGTTGACCGACTCGATGGCGTTGGTCGTGTAGATGGCCTTGCGGATCGGCTCGGGGAACTCGTACATCGCGGCGATGTCGGGCCACTTCTGTCGCCAGGACCGCGAGATCGTCGGGTAGAGTTCGTCCCACTTCCCGGCGAACGCCTCTAGCGCCGCTTCCGCTTTTCGCGCCGTCGCGGCGCGGTAGATCGTCTTGAGGTCGCGGAGCACTTCCTTGGCGTGCTTGTCCGCGACGTAGCGCATCGCCGCTCTGACCAAGTGGACCACGCACAACTGGACCCGGGTCTCGGGGAAGGCAGCCCGAATCGCCTCGGGGAAGCCGGAGAGCCCGTCGTTACAAGCAATCAAGATATCTTTCAACCCCCGGTTGCTCAGGTCCGTCAGGCACGACAGCCAGAACTTCGCCCCCTCGTTCCGGGCCAGCCACAAGCCGAGTAACTCCCTCTTCCCCGAGAGGTTAACGCCCAGGGCGACGTAAGCGGTGTGCGGTGACACCGTACCGTCACTGCCCCGGACGTGGACCACGATGCCGTCGAAGAAGACCACCGGCCAGACGGCCGAAAGCCGCCGCGACCGCCAGGCGTTGACCTCCTCGTCCAACCGGGCGGTGACCCGGCTGACCAGGTCCGCGGAGATGTCCACGGAGTAGAGCTGGTTGACCAACTCGGCGATGTCGCGCGTGGTCATGCCCTTGGCGTAGAGGGCCATCACCTTCTCGTCGAACCCTTCGAGCCGGCGCTGGTGCTTGCCGACCAGTTGCGGCTCGAACGTGCCGTCTCGGTCGCGAGGGGTGCTGACGGTGACCTCGCCGATGTCGGACTTGAGGGTCTTCTTCGAGCTGCCGTTGCGCCGGTTCCTCGGGCCGGCCGGTGACACCTTTGTGTCACTCGACTCAGTCTCCGGCGTGGCGAGGTGGAGGTCCAACTCGGCGTCGAGCATCGTCCGGATGGCGGTGCCCATCATCGACCGGAACAGGCCGTTAAGGTCTTCGATGCCTTCGGACTGTTCGGCGATCTGTCGGGCCAGTTCCTCAGCCCGATCTTTCAAGGAAGCTTCCATGCTTCACTCTTCGCTGTCAGGGTAGGGTGGGTACAATACGCGCTTCACGCTCACCGCACAATATCCCTGACAGGCCCGGATTTCCTGGGAATTCGGGCTCCATCGCTCCGATCAACACACCGCCCCGGGCCACCCACACCCCCATCAGCCACTCCCATGGATGCGGATGGCACTATTCTCTCAGCCGCAAATTCCTTCATCGCAAAGAGTTGCGACGGAGAATCCCGTCCCGCGAGAATCCCCGCATTTTCCACCTACTTCCGAGACGCTCACCCGGTGCGCACAAATGAGGAGGAAGTTGGTTGCGGAGCGGTATCCGAAAGGTTAATTTTGCCGGCCGGGATGGGTGGGAAAGATCCATCTGTGAAATCTTCACTCAGTTGGGAAATTCGCTCAGATGTTCACGAAACTGCTTCTCGTCGGCGCGGCCGTGTGGGTGGTGGCAGGTGCTTGGCTGGCGGCGCTCGGCCCGAGTTGGGCGTTCGTTCCGGCGCACGACGTTCTCGTCTGGGTGCCGATCGGCCTGACGATGGCGTTGATCGCCGGAATTTTCTTCGCCACCGCGGCGTCACTGTTCCGGGGCCACGGGGTGAGGTGCGCGATACCGCTGGCGGTGATCCAGTTGCTGCTCTTCGCCGTGCTGTTCTTCCAGATCGCCTCACACCTGGGGGTCGAGCACTACGAGTACGGTTGGGCTAAGCATTGGTCGGACTGGCTGGCCTTTACCACTGTCCATGCGGTGGAAGGAATGAACCTCATCGACGGGATGGAAGGGGGGTGGAAACTGGCCTCCTTCCGGCCTCACTCAGCCATCACCACCGGGTGCGTGATCGCCTTGCACACGTATTTTGGGTTGCTGATGTTGTGCCTGCTGGTCAAAGGTTGTCGTGCCTTGATGGAGACCGGGGGGTCGCCAGAGCATGTGCGTCAAGCGAAGGTGGCTTCCGGTTCATAAACT
>CAYPIE010000195.1:0-4869 GCA_964410665.1 uncultured Alcaligenaceae bacterium | reverse complement strand
GCGTGACCCCAATCGCTCCGATCATCTCGACCTTGATGCCGATGGACGATGCGGGGGATGTGGATGTCGCCAGCAATCTGGTGGTTCAGTTCGATCGGGAAGTCGAAATCGGCAGCGGCAACATCCGTATCCGGGAGATCGGCACCGATACCCTGGTCGAGCAGATCAATGTGACCTCGGGTCAGGTGAGTCTTGCCGGGGATACGCTGACGATTGACCCCTCGTCGGATCTGCCAGTAGCAACGCCGGTCTATGTGACCATCGATCCCGGGGCAGTCCGTTCGCTGACAACTTCGCAGGGAATCACCGAGGAGAACTTCAACGGGCTCAACCTGAGTCCGGCTAGCTCCAATGAAGGGACCGGTCTCGGTGACGGGAATGACTTTACCCTAACTCCGCCGCCGGGTTGGACGAGGAGCTTCAACGGGAACAATGGCGTTGGCGAGTTCAATGGCTGGAGCTTTATCGATGATTTGTTCTGGGACGACTTCAGCTTCTTCAACAACTCGCCCGGAGGCGAAGGAGCCCGGAATGAGTTCATGGCCGATGATGGCACCCCGTTTGCGGTCGCGGATGCGGCCAACTGGGGCTGGACATTAATCAACCAAACTGCCGATCCGGCCGGCTCGCAGCCACCTGGTGATACCTTCGAGACCACGCTCACGACACCTTCGATCAGCCTTACTGCTTCCGGGGTCGAGCCAAACTCGCTACGACTGGTGTTCGACTCGAGCTGGGTGATCGACAACAACGGTACCCAACAAGCGACCATCACGGTCTCGTATGACGGTAGTGCCGAAGAAGAGGTGCTGGTGTGGACGACCGACAGTGCAGATGCGAACTTCAAGCCGAGCAACACCAACGAAACGATCACGGTCGAGTTGGACAATCCTGCGGGAGCATCCGAGGCCAAAGTCAGCTTCAACTTCAGCGCTGAGGACGATGACCGCTGGTGGGCCTTTGACAATGTCGAATTCATCGGGGAAGTTGCCGCGGCGCCAGGGACGGGCGATCCTTTCGACGGGCTTACCGGGGTGACCGAGTGGAATTTCAGCACCACGGGAATCGATGGTGAAGCGCCACAAATCGTCCGCGTGATGCCCATGCCCGGGGCTACCAATGTACCCCTGGATACTATCATTCAGATTGAATTTGACGAAGTTGTGCAAGCAGGACGGGATGGTTTCATCGACGTTCGCTTGACGACTGACAACCCCCTTCTGGACAACACCGTGCTCGAACGGGTGGATGTCAACTCTTCGCAGATTAGCATCAACAACAATCTGGTCACGGTGACGCTGAGCGATTCACTCCCGGATAGCACGCAGCTGTACCTGTACTTATCCCCCGGTGCGTTCACAGACACCTCCGCGAATTTCAACACCACGACACTGTTGATCGAAGATTTTGAGGGTGTTGAGCCGATCATGCGCGATAGTCCCTTGGCCAATGACGGGGCTGCCGGTGTCGATCTAAACGACTATGTGCTGTTCGCCGAAGGTCAGCTCGAAGTACTGCAGGACGGTGAGTACACCTTTGGCCTGACCTCCGACGACGGTGGCTCGCTGCGAGTGTTTGACGCCAACGACAACATTGTTGCCGAGATCCGTGCCGATGTATTGCGTGGGATTGGACCAGTCGATCTATCAGCATCCGTAAATTTGACTGCAGGCGAGTTTTACCGCTTCGAGTACTTCTATTTTGAGCGTGGTGGGGGTTCTGCTGGGGAAGCGATGTATGCACCTGGCGCAAAGACCGGGTTCGATGAGGACTTTCGCCTGATCGGCGATGCCAGTCAGGGCATTGGGATCGTCGGGGAGATCACCGCCACCACCCTGGTGGCCGCCAGCGCGACGATCGACAGTCTGGCGGATGCCGAGGGCTTGATCAACGGCAGCACTCCGCAAGCCGACGGTTTTCCCCAGAGTGCTCCTGCCCCGGTGGTCGATTTCTTAAACACAGGGGGCAGTGGTCGGTTCACCGTCGACTTGAATGTTCCAGGTACTCCGCCGAACACCCCACCCGAGGACTTTCCAAACCGCGACTTCGCCACCCTCGAAGATGCCCAAAGCCTGGGCAACCAGCTGTTAGGTTGGCAAGGGGAGGCTGCTCCTGAAGGAGGGCGCGAGGAATACTTCGGGTGGACGATTCTGGACAAAAACTGGTGGATCAATCAGCAGGGCAACCAGGACCGCGACCGATGGCTTAGCGGTGTCAATAACGTACTTGTCGCCGATGGCGATGCCTATGACGACGGGTTTGGCATCCCTCAGACCAGCGGCAACTTCTTATTGACCACCCCGGAGATCGCAACCGAAGGGCTGGTCGGTGACGTCACGCTGGCGTTCGATTCATCGTTCCGACCCTATGACATTCAACGAGCGACGATTGAGGTCCGTTTCGATGGCGGGTCCTGGATGTTGATCGATGAATTTACCAACGCCAATAGCGGCGGGAATAGCGCTTTTAATCGCATTGATGACCGGCCGACCTACGACGTGTCTCTACCCGATGGTGCCACCAACTTCCAGTTCCGCTTCGGCTACTTAGATTTCGATAACGACTGGTACTGGGCGATCGACAACCTCGAAGTGACCGGAACCGGCTTGGTCGGCAACCCCAGTGAGACGGTGACCGATCCCACACAGTTTTCCTTCCAGACCCGCGATGACACGCGTCCGTCGATCGCCTCGCTGACTCCTGCGGATGATGCGGTGGAGGTGGATTCCGATGCCGACCTCATCCTCGAGCTCGATGAACCGGTGATGAAAGGCACCGGTAACATTGAGATCCGCAACCAAGCGACCGATAGCATTGTGGAGTCCATTGATGTGAACTCGGCGGCGGTCTCGATCGATGGTTCTCAGGTCACGATTGACCCGGTCGGATCGTTGCCCGGTGCCACCGGGCTATATGTGCTCATCGATGAAGGGGCAATTACCGATACTTCCGCTCAGGCCAACCCGTTCGGCATTTCCGACCCGGATACCTGGAACTTTGTCACCGAAGGAGCTTTCGTCGAGTTAGTGTTCCAACAAGGCGTCGAGATCCTTGAAAATGGTGACTCGGTTGGCGTGACCTACTCCGGCACCCAGGACGCGGATCCGGCTGGTCAAGCACCGAATGACGTGCGGAATCGGGACGAAATCAATCCTGATGGCAGTGACGGGGGGCAGCCAGTCCACGGTCTTACCCAGTTTGCGGATCTATTTGGCGATGCCCCCGGCCAAATTCCGGCAGGTTCGATCATCGAGTCAGCTACCTTGGCATTCACCATCGTGAATGAAGGGACGCCGTTAAATCTGCACCGGATGCTCCAACCCTGGGACCAGTCACAGATCACCTGGAACGGTCTTGGGCAAACTCCGTTTAATAGCACCCCAGGCATCCAGGGTGATGGGGTCGATGCTACTGCGGTCCTGCAAACCTTCGCAGCACCGGTCAGCGTGACCGCGCTGGATGTCACCGACGACCTTCAGCTTTGGAGTAATGGAGAGCCAAACTACGGCTGGGGCTTTACTCCAACCGGGAACAACGGCGTCGACTGGTTGTCGGCCGAAAACAGCGATGTCGGTGGTCGGCCGAAGCTGACGGTAATCTATCGAGCACCTTTGGCGATCACCAGTCTGACTCCCGCCGACGATAGCACCACCGACAATCCTGGAGTGAATCTCCAAGTCGGGTTTAATGCGATCGTCACGAAGGGCTCAGGCAACATCTCCATTTTCCGTAGTAGCGATGATGCTTTGGTCGAGGCAATCGATGTAGCCTCGGAACAAGTAACGGTGACGGGGTCGGTTGCCGTCATTGATCCCAGCATAGATCTGGTGCCTGGCGAGTCTTACTATGTGAACTTCGCCAGTGGGACTTTTATCGATCCGACTCAGGTCCCCCTGTTCAGTGAGAACTTTGACTCACTCACATTGTTCGATAGTCCTCTGGCTTCGGATGGTGATGATGAGAGCGATTTTACAACGCTGACGCGTGCCCAAGAGCTCGGTGAGTTGACGGGCTGGACCGGTTCGGTGGCTCCCGAAGGGGGCCCTGAAGAGTATGCCGGCTTCACCTTCTTGGATAAGAACTTTTGGATTGCTCAACAAGGGAATCAGGATCGGGATCGTTGGACCGGGGGAACAGGTGTCGTGGTCGTCGCCGACGGCGATGCGTACGACGACGGCTTCGGGATCCCGAATCGCGAAGGGATGTTCTTTCTAACCACCCCGGAGATCCCGACTGACGAAGTCAATCAAGAAGTCACCTTGTCGTTCAATTCCACCTTCCGTCCCTACGACGTACAACGAGCGACCATCGAAGTCCGCTTTGACGGTGGTGAGTGGATGCTTCTCGATGAATTCACCAACGAGAACAGTGGTGGCAACAGTGCCTTCAACCGCATCGACGATCAGCCCAGTTACACCACGCCAGTTCCCGATAACGCTAGCAATGTCCAATACCGCTTCGGCTACCTGGACTTTGACAACGACTGGTGGTTTGCCATCGACAATGTTCAAGTGACCACGCTGATCGATCGTTCGAATGCTCCAAGCATTACTGGTCCGGACCAATGGAACTTCACGGTGGGTGAAGACCAAGGCGATGTGCCCGTGAGCACGACGATCACCCGCAGCGGTGTGGATATCGCCTTCGACCGTCCGATGGATGTGTCGGTGCTGAACCTGTACGAGGACGGCAATCTGGCCGAGCCTGACCTGGTCTTGACAGGTCCCAACGGGGATGTGTCGGGTTCGTTGATCCCGGATGCGACAGGTCAGAACTTCCAGTTCGTGGCCACAGGTGGTCCTCTGGAAGCCGGCGACTACACGTTGACGCTGATCAGCGGTGCCAATGCGTTCGTGGGCACCGATGGCG
>CAYPIE010000194.1:0-4886 GCA_964410665.1 uncultured Alcaligenaceae bacterium | reverse complement strand
CCGTTCAGCAAGGGCAAGTGGTGGCCGGGAAAGGTTCGCGGAAAACATGGAAAACAAGTGAGTCATCTGCTTTGCCCGTGGCCCTATCGTTAAGGAATAGGATCCCCTGGCGGAGTGTGGTCTTCAAGGAGTTCCTCATGACGCGAAGCCGCAAAGACCCCCTCCACCCCTTGACCGACACCGAACGCCAGCACCTCGAGCGACGGGCCCGGGCCTCCACCGCCCCGCCGTCCTGGTCACCTGCGCGACCCTCCCGCTGGCCGTCGCCGACGGGGCCAATTACCAGACCGCTGCCCGCAGAGCCAACCGCAAATCCGGCGACGCCGTCTCCCACCTGGTCGACCACCGCCGCAGCGAAGCGGGCCAGGGCGGTCTGCATGTGCTCGACGTGCTCGTGGATGTCGGTGATCATGCTGAGTTTCATGTCAGATCATCCGCCTGAAAGATGAGTGGAAACGTCAGAAGGGGGGTATCGCGGTGGCCGTGTCCGGGGTACAAATCGGCGCAACCAGTCTCGGCGAGGGGGCAAAGCAACCAGGGCTTCGATCAACCGCAAGCCGAGAAGTGGGCCTCCTCAGCGAGTCGCTTTTGCTAGCACCGGAGCATCGGTTTGGCCTCGATAGGTTTGCTCCCAAGCGATGCACGGGTAATTTCACCCGGGCCGTTGAGCCTCCCGGGTGAAATTCTTTATGCGTGAGAACTTGCCCTTGGAGCGAGATTGTCGTCATCAGCTCAAGAGTGATAGACTTTGTAGTTTCCTGATTTCCGGAAATTAGGGTCGGTGATTGTGACAATATTCTCTTGCCTATTTCCGATATCCGGGTTTGGGTCACCGCCGTCATTCAAGATGAAGTCGATTTGGAAATTTCCGCCATCTGACGGCTGTTCTTTAGCGTGCCCGTTGTTAACAGTTGGAATTTGAATGAGTAAAGTCCCGGGCTCGACCTGGTCAGTAGACAGTACCAGCATGTCGGTGCCTGTGCCTGTGAGCGGTACTTCTTCAAAGAAGTCATACGAGAACATGATCAGATCTAAGGCTGTTGAAGGAGCTCCGCCGTAGTCGTATAGAGCTGCAAGCTCATATAAAGAACCCAACTTGGCGGATGGTCGGATCAATCTCAAGTGGGATCGGTCAGCGCGATGGGTGCGAAACACTGGCAAACCGGGGTTAGTATCAGCTGATAAAAAGGGAAACTCCTCATATTGGATTACAATTGGTTCGGACAGAATCCCCGGTGCCAGGTCTGGATTCAGGATTCTCACACTAAAAAAGTCAATTAATCGAGTAATCACTTTACTTGCCTCTCTGGAGGCCTCAGTGATAGAACCGGATAGGTAGGCAATTTTTTGGTCATCCTGTTTGAGTGAGGCCATGATGAACCCACCCTCGATGGGATCACTCATGAATTCCAGGACGTAGGGGGGATTGACCGGGTTTCGAGGGAAGAACGCGTACTTGCGTTTCTTAAGGGATCTCGCTTCCAAACCGGCGAACGGTCCACTCATGATTAGGCTCCTGGATAGGAAGGTTGTAGAAAGTCCAAGATACAAGGGATGAACCCGTTCGGGCGGGCGTGAGAATCGCCCGGGGGCACGGGGTGGTCACTTGTCGGTGAGCGTTCTTGCCAGGCGGAACCCGATGGTTGGCCCGGCGGCGTTGGGGAGGACGTAGGTCCTGTCAAACGATCGCATGGTGGTCGGGTCCGCGGTGGCAGCCCCTCCCCGGCTGATCCTACCCTCAGGGCCGATGACTTTCCGCATCAGTAAAGTACTTACATATCTGTCGTCGCAGATCACGACTTTGCCCAGCCTGGTCGGGGTCCGGTTGACCCCCGCGTCCAAACACCATTCGGCAACATTTCCATACATATCAAAAAAACCCCATCTGTTTGGTTTGAGGGACCCCCAAGGCATTACTTTGTGCTGCGAAGCATACTCCGGAAGTCGGTCGTTCGCGTCTCCGAAAAACCTTCTGGACGCGGTCCCGGCCCTGCAGGCCCATTCCCATTCGGCCTCGGTGGGCAAGCGATAGCCGCCACGACTCAGGTAGTCCGCGGGCATCGAAATCCCTTCGTCGATATCCTTCGGGAAGCAGCACTCGCTTTCCGACATCTGTTCGAGCTCACTTAGCCAGTTACAGTATCGAACTGCGTCGTACCAGGTGACGTAGGCGACGGGCTCGGACTCGGAACTGGGGTAGTACTTGACTCTTAGGCTGGGGTCAAACCGGCGGTACTCAGCCACAGTTACCTCGTGGATCGCCACGGCGAAGCGTTGGCGTATCTTCCGGTAGTGCGGGGCCTCCCAGGTCGGTTTCGGGCCGGCCTGGACGTCATAGCGTGACGAACCCATGACAAACTCGATCGGGGGGTCAAACACCGCCAACTTGACTCCGGTCTTCGAGGTGAGCAGTCCCGGTTGCGAACCCTTTGGTGCAATACTCGATGTCTCTGCAAGCATCTCTCCCTCGAAGCCCCATTTCCTCGATAGCCAAGCACACATCGCGAGCAGTCCGAGGTCGTATGCATTCCGGGAGTAGCTGGTCAGGCGTTGATGCACCGCGCGTTTTGTCCGAGCCCAGGCGCGGTCCGATCCGAGGGTTCCGAGCGCGGCGAGCAGGAAGTAGGCTTGGTTCGCCGCACGTTGGTTACGGCAGCTCGACGGGAGCAGACGGGCGAGTTGGTCCGGAGGGACCCCGCACTTGAGCAGGTTTTCCGACAACAAGTAGGCGAGCCGCTGTTCTTCGCCCGGTTCTGCCTGGGAAAACAGCTCGAGCAGTGGTTCGTCCCGCCCGAGCAAAAACAATGCCGTCAACGCGTTGGCCTTTGCCAGCGCCACACGGTGGAGATCTTCCCGGGTATGCACCGCCTTGTGCCATAGGGAAGCGGTTTGCAGCGTTCCACCCGCGTCCAAGGAGGAGATTGCGATCGGACGAAAGCCTTTTCCGCTGAGCTCGCTGGCTCGCCGTCGGTGTTCTGAAGTCGGGGTGGCAAGCACCAGTTCGGTAAAGCCGTCAACCCGGGCACACCATGAACATGTATAGCGTACTAAATCCTGGGGATTTCTTGCCGGAGCTATGGCCTCCCGGTAGTCGCGGAGGGGCCATTGGCCATCGGCCGACCCGGACGCTAGCGCTCGCTTGTACGCCTCGTTGGATGCAACTCGATGCCGAACAGCGTTTGCTGGATTGACCTCCAGCGCTAGCCCATGTAGCCGCGTGAGATACAGATCCCGGGCAGGATCCTCAGGCGCCGACTCGGTAAACTCCTGGATTGCGGCGTCGACATCGCCACCGAGGACTTTTGTGGCTGCGGTCAAGAAAGCCAGCTTGAGATAGTCACAACTTTTTGCCCGAGCACCCTCGAGCAGTATCCCGGCTCCAGGATTGCCCAGCCGTCCTGCGGCAAGTATTGCCTCCGGAGGCGGCGACAAGCCATTTTTATGCATTGCTACGCTGTATTGCCATGCCTCCGCGTCTTTCCCTAGTTCATAAAATGCTTGCGTAAACACCCAGGCTGCAAAAGCCCGCAGTAACACGTTGTCATTTGTCCCTCTGGACGCTGTGTTGGCAACCACTTTGCTCCACTGTTGTTGAAGCTTTGCCAGAGCGTTGGGATCTTCGGAACGAGGACGAAGGTAGGCTGCAATGTCAAAGTGGGTCTGATGTGGAACATCTGTACGGCTCAGCTGACCTGCCGAGAGGTCAGGTCCGAATCCGAGTTGATAGGGCGTGGGTCCATCACGCCGTTGGAGAATGACATGAAAGCGAAGTTCATCCGCGGTAGTGAAGCTGACGCTTGAAGCGACGGGAAACCAATCCGAATCGACGTTTGTCAATCCCCGGTGCAGCGCTACCCCATTGTGTGGAAAATCATCTTTGCGTGAAGGGAAGCAACGCCGTAACACGCGAACTTCCCATTCCGCGTCGGCCAACCCGAGCAACAAAGCTCGGTTCTGGGCCTTTTCCAAGCCCACATGCTCCCAAACGATGAGATATTGTTCTTGATCCTCCAGGTTGTAGGCGGCAACGTCGGATGGCCACCAGCCGTTTGCGCGGCGCTCTGCGAGTGCCTGGCGTACACCGGAGGTGGATAGCCCGATGGTTAACTCTGAGGTGGTTGCCCGGGCAGTCCAGATCGCCGCAACTCTCAGTTCACCTTTTCCGACAAACGGGCGAAATCGAGTACATTGATAGCCCCGATTCTTGAACTCACGGTGTAACGTTAATGCCACCTGCCAGGGAGCAGATGACACATAAGCATAATCCGACTGCACGTCCCCGCCATGCTTCTCAAGGGGCGGCATATTGCCTGGTCTCCAGGAATCGCTCTGAGATCCCTGGACGGATCCCTCGGATGCGATGAGCTCCAGCTCTTCAGTCGCGTTTGAAGTCTGCGAATCACGCCAGGTAGGAAACAGGATGCCAAACTGCTCCGGACGGGCCGCCAGAAGCAACTCCCGCAACTTACCCGGCCGATCGCGGTAGTAAAGACTCAACAGAATCGCCGCGGCGTCTTGCCAGACGTTCTCTCTATCCATGAATGCGGTGCGCAGATGTGGTTCGAGATATGTCTTTACTGGCAATAAAGCTCGCCCCCATTCCTCTAGCTCGGTGGGCCGCACTCGCCACATCTGCTCAACGATTCGCGCACTAATGTTGTCCCAGATTGTTCGATCGGGAGCCAAATAGGCGAGAACTACCACGGGCCCCAGTCCATTGCTCTCGATGGCCCCTCCGCGAAGTTGTTTCTCAAGCCAGTCCGTGGTTTGCGTTGGCTCTTCGTTGAGGATTTTCGCCAGGGCCACCGCTTGCACAACATCAGCTCCTAGCGTTGCCTCGGCCAACGGCTTCCAATGTTGCTCGGGATCGCTATCAAACAACCCAG
>CAYPIE010000193.1:0-4900 GCA_964410665.1 uncultured Alcaligenaceae bacterium | reverse complement strand
CGAGCCCCGGACGTCAGTCCGGGGGTTCCCCGCACCGCAAGCGCCTCTGCCGCTTCCCCGCACCGCAATCGCCTCTGCCTCTTTCCCCGCACTGCAATCGCCTCTGCCTCTTCCGCACCGCAAGCACCTCTGCCTCTTTCCCGCATCGCAATCGCCTCTGGCCTTACCGAACACGTATGAAGGGTTGCATCTCAGCGATTATTCCCGCTGGTTTACTCGTCTTCGTCGTTCTCATCGTCTTCATCTTCGCCCTCGTCCTCTTCATCCTCGTCCTCGGGCATGAAGAACGCCGCCCGAACTGGGGGTGGACAGGGAGAATCGGCACCCTTGACCGCCTTCCAGATCACTTCATTGAACAACAGGTCGTCCGCGGCGTCTTCTTTGGCCAGGTTGGCCGACTTCGACCAAGCCGCGCCGAAGCTCTCTTCGGGGTTGAGTGCCTTCATGTTGACCCGGGGGACAACGTGGTCATAGGGTTTCAGGTTGGCTTGGGCTTGAAAGCTGTTGAACATCGGGCGGGCGGCCGCATCGAACTGGCTCATCGGCTGTAGGCCAAGGATCAACTCCATGGTGCGGAGCATGCTCGAGGTGGAGTACATGGTCGAGTCAACGACGCGCCGCTTGGTATAAGGCGAGATGACCAGGGCCACCGCCCGGTGGGCATCGACGTGATCGGGGCCGTTCTGGGCATCGTCCTCGACGACGAAGATGGCGGTCTCCTTCCAGAACTTGCTCTTGGACACCGCGTCGACCACCATGCCCAGGGCCAAGTCGTTGTCGGCAACCATGGCGGTGGGTGTTTGCTTGCCCGGCCGAGTGCCATAGGTGTGGTCGTTGGGCAGGCGGACGATCTGCATCTGCGGCATATCGCCGGCTTTTTCAAACCGCTCGAGCTCGCTGATGAAGCGCTTGGCTCGGTCGACGTCGAGGTAATCGAGGTCGTAGCTGCGGAAGCCTGGGTCGATGTGGCCTTCGAGGGCTGGGACGGCGGGCTTGGCCGGGTCGTCGGGGGTTTCGCCGTTGATGACCCACTCGCCGTAGCTACGGTAGCTGACGCCGGCCTCTTTGCACTTGTCCCAAATGTAGCCGCCGGTGGGGCGGGCAATCTGGTTGTAGGCCCCTTCGCTGGGGTAGCCGATCTTGCCCTTGCCAGTGCCGCCGTAGGTTAAGGGCCAGGATCGCTCGACGAAGTCCGTGGCGTAAGCACCCATGCTCCACTCGTGGCCGTCGGCGGACACCTCACCCTCGACATAGAAGTTGTCGAGCAGTACAAACTCGCGGGCCAGGCGGTGGTGGTTGGGCGTCACTTTCTCGGGGAACAGGCATATTTGCGGTTCGCCGTTGCCTTGGGGCATGTCGCCGAACACCTGGTCGTAAGTTCGGTTCTCCTTGACGATGTAGATGCAGTACTTGATCGGTGAAGGGTCACCGATCTTCTTGGGGATGGGGTTGTCATCGGCAACACCTTCGGTGCCGTGCACAGCGTTGTTACGTTCTAGCGGGCTACAGCGGTAGGCCAGCTTGCTGTACTCGGTCATCTCCTGGGGGGTGGGCATCGGGAAGTAAGTGAGTGCGCCACGGTACAGTTGGCCGATGTACTCGAACAGGTTGCGCGACATAGCCACTTCGGGAGTGGGGCCACTCGGGTTGGCCTTGGACACCAGGCCCTTACCGTTCGCTACGTAGATTTGTTTATCGCCTGGGTTGTAGCGAACCGAGGTGGGGTACCAGCCGGTCGGGATGAAGCCCAGGGGCTGGGCCCGGTTGCGGTCGGCGATGTTGAACACGGCCAGATTGTTGGCGTCGGCGTTGGCGACGAACAGCATGTTCCCATCGTCGGTGATGGTCAGGCTGTTGGGAGTGTTGCCGGTGGGGGCAGTCGGGTAAAGCGAACAGGCGATGGTCTGTAGGCCCTTGCCGTTGGTGACATCGATGACGCTCACCTTGGTGGAGTTGGCGCAGGAGACGTACAGGGTGCTTCCGTCGGGGGTTAGCTGCATCTCGGTCGGGTGCGGGGCGGTTGGCCACAGGTCGATGATCTGGTTGTTGGCCAGGTCGATGACTGCGATGGCGGCCCGGCTCCACAGGCTGGCAAAAAGCCGCTCGCCATCCGGCGTCACCAGCAGGGCTAACGGGGCGCTCTCGACGCCCTCGCGTGGCTTTGGTTCGCCCTCAGTGACCTCCGGGGCGGGCAGGGGGATGATGGTCGGCTCGGCCTCGCCCACGGTCTTGGTGCGGAAGATGGCATCGCCCCAGGTGGCCGCGGCGAAGAGTTCTTGGCCGTCGGGGCTGACGGCGACGCCGCCGATAATGACGTCCTTAAGGTCGGAGGTCAGGTCGATGATGCGGGGGTTGGACAGGAAGCCCTCTTTGAAGTCAAAGACATGTACTCGCTCATATTCTGCGCCACTGGCGTAAACTTGCTTGCCGTCGGGTGAGAAGCACATACCGTGGAAGGACTGCGGCAAGCCGACCCGACTGATGATACGTGGCCGCTGCTGATCACGCAGTTCCAGACCGATGATTTCGTGGTTGCGAAGGCCGGCGTGTAGGATGGCCAAATACTTGCCGCTGGGATGGACGCCGATGTTGACCGGAAAGTCGCCCACTTGCATCGGGGTGCCCACCGGTGACAGCTTCCACTGGTTGGGCAGTTGCACCAGCCCGTCGGGCTGCAGGCCGGGCAGGATGGCCGCGACACGTTGTTCGCCTCCATTGGAGACCGCAGGCTGGGCCTTGCCCCCGGCGGTCAACACGGCCCAGAGGCCGACACAGCTGCCCAGCAGCAGGAAGGTGGCCCAAAATGAACGAGATAGCATCCGTTTCTCCTTGTAAATCGTGCGGCGACCATGCGTGCCGACTGCACGGGAATTGTCTGGATTTTCTGGCAGAGCGGGTAGTGAAGAATTGGCGAAGTTCAACTTTGCTGGAAGTTCTCTCGTCGAAAGAGTGGGAATAAATTCGCCACCACGCGGATCATGTACAACGCCGATTCCTATCTGTTTCCCATCTTCTCGCGAAGGAGAATTACCATGTCGATGCTCCCATCCGTTTTACGTGGACTCTGTTTTGCCATGGCGCTGATCGGGTTGCTCAGCTTGGGTTGTGGTAGATCCGGCCCGGATCAGGCCATAAGCGAAGCCAACTTCGATGGTGTTGGCGCCATGGTTGCTGAGAACGCGGCCATGCCGCCGGGTGAAGCGGGGAACACCGAGGCGTATCAGCCGATCATCGAGAATCGCTTTGAGCTAGTCGCCCGCCAGCCCCTGTCTACCTTCTCAGCCGATGTGAATACGGCTTCCTATGCGAATGTACGCCGCTTCTTGTTTGATGAGCGGCGTTTGCCACCGAAGGATGCGGTGCGACTGGCCGAGCTGGTCAATTACTTTGACTATGATTATCCCAAACCTCGCGACGGGGAGCCGGTGGGCATGGAACTGGAGCTGGCGCCGTGTCCGTGGCAGCCGGAGCATCATCTGCTGCGGATTGCGGTGGCCGCCAAGAAGTTTGATCCCAAGGAGCTGCCTGCGCGGAATCTAGTATTTCTCATCGATGTTTCAGGATCGATGAGATCTCCAAACAAGTTGCAGCTTGTTAAAGACTCATTTCGCATGTTGATCGAACAACTCGATGCTCAGGATCATGTCAGCATCGTCACCTATGCGGGCAATGCCGGGGTCCAGCTGGAACCCACGTCGGGGGATCAGAAGTCACATATCTTGGCAGTGCTGGATGGTTTGTCGGCGGGCGGCAGTACGGCGGGTGGTGACGGGCTGAAATTGGCCTATGCGCAAGCAGCTCGGCACTTTGACCCGCAGGCGATCAACCGGGTGATCATTGCCACCGACGGGGATTTCAATGTCGGCCAGAGTAGTGATGCCGCGATGGTCCGGTTGATTGAGGAGAAGCGTGAGACGGGCGTGTTTTTGACTGTGCTTGGCTTTGGCACGGGCAATCTCAAGGACAGCAAGCTAGAGCAGCTCGCTCGTTATGGGAATGGCCATTATGCCTATTTCGATTCGATCACCGAGGCGGAAAAAGTATTTGTCGACCAGGGCGGCGCGCTGGTCACGGTGGCCAAGGATGTCAAGCTGCAGGTGGAATTCAACCCGGCCCAGGTGCAGGCGTATCGACTGTTGGGTTATGAGAATCGCTTGCTCAAGGCCGAGGATTTCAAGGATGACCGTAAGGACGCCGGGGACATTGGCAGCGGACATACGGTGACGGCGTTGTATCAAATGGTGCCGGTGGGCGTCGATTTTCCCAAGCTGGACATCGATCCCTTGAAGTATCAGCCGGAGCCTTCGACACCCGCGGGGACGGCGGATGCCTGGTTGACGGTCAAGATGCGCTACAAGGATCCGGATGGCGATACCAGTCGCGAGCTGGCGCGGGAACTACCGAAGGAAGCATTGCAGTCGGCCGGGAGCAGTGATTTTCAGTTCGCGACGGCAGCGGCAGAATTCGGCTTACTGCTACGTGATTCGGAGTATAAGAGCAATGCTGATTGGACGGCGGTGATCGACCGAGCTCAAAAGCATCAGGGACCCGACCCAGTTGGTGTGCGGGCCGAGTTCATCCGGATGGTGCAAGCCGCGAAACAGCTGAAGAATTGAGCCAGCGAGAGGTCATCGATTCTGCCGCACTGGTGCATTCGTTCGAAGTGTGAGAAACGGAAGTGGTTGCGTTGCAGGGGAGAGTGAGACAGAAGAAGCCAACGAAGCGTTTGCGATAAGTTGGAACGTTTGGGAGAAAGCAGAGGCGTTTGCGAGGAGAAGAGGCAGAGGTGGTTGCGGTGCGGAAGAGTCAGAGGCGGTTGCGGTGCGGGGAAAGAGGCAGAAGCAGTTGCGGTGCGGGGAAAGAGGCAGAGGTGATTGCGGTGCGGGGGAAAGAGGCAGAG
>CAYPIE010000192.1:0-5000 GCA_964410665.1 uncultured Alcaligenaceae bacterium | reverse complement strand
CACCGCAAGCGCTTCTGCCGCCTCTGCCGCTTCGCAAACGCTTCTTCAATTTTCCTACAAGTGAGCCTTCGCACTCACTCCGAGGCTCGCAATGTTACGCTTCGGGCAGCTTAGCCCACAAACACTCCGCCGAGGAAAGTCTGCGGAAAGCTGTTGAAACGGTAAAGCTCGTCGGGCACTTCCTCGGGCTGGATGGACAGACCGCTGTATGCGGTGACTTGTGGCAGAGCGCCAGGGCCGGCAGCGATCACCAGGTCCGTGAAGCTATCCCCGTCCAGATCCTTGGCCGTCAAGCGGATGCCGCCACGACTATTCACATCGCCGCCAAAAAAGTTGGCCACAGGGGTTTGCAGCGTTTGTGTAGTGAGATCCTGACCGTCCAGGCCAAAGATCCGTGGACCGCCGCCAGGACCGCCACCGACGATCAGATCGGCAAACCCATCCGTGTTGATGTCGCCGCCGGTCACAAACACCCCATTTCGCAAGGAAGGCTCGAAGACAAAAAAGTCCGAAGTGAGCTTTCCGGGCAAACCTCCAGCCGGAGGCAGAGTTTCCCCATCGAACAGGGCAATCCGCGGCCCACCGCCAAAACCAGCCGCGACAATCAGATCGAGGCTCTTGTCGGCATTGACATCGGCCAAGGCCGGTCGAGCACCACCGCGGAAAGCTGGGTCCTCGATGCCAAAGAAATCCACCAGCGGCCCGAAGTCGCGAGCATCAAAGATCCGCACGCGGGGACCTCCCCCTTGGTCGGGCGTCACAATAATCTCGGCGCGACCATCCCCGGTCAAGTCGCCCGCGGCCACGTAGATTCCCCCGGTAAAGCTCGGCTCAAACGGCAACAAGGTGGTGAGCTTCTCCTGGCTGGCCCCATCAAAGAGCACGATCTGGGCCGGAGCTCCCGGACCGGTCCCAGCGATCAGATCGGCAATGCCATCGCCAGTGACATCGGCCATGGCCGTCCGTAAGCCTCCCGGCGTTTCGCTGGGTTCCAGAGCAGGAACCTCATAATCTGGATCACCATCCGGTCCGTACACGGTGACCGTAGCAACGCTTGCGCCGCCCGCAGCACTGGCGAACTGTCCTGTGGTGGCCTGGCCGACCGGCACTGCTTGGTTGGGCTGACGCACTCGCTCGATGCTGGCAAAGGCAATCGCCTGGCGATTGCCAAAGGAATAAACGCCCGCTCCTGCCGTGGGTCCTGAGCGCTCAAGACCAGTGGCATCACCGGCAACGATGGTGAGTTCATCGTTGCCCGTGCCCCCATCGATGTTCAACGCCGTGCTGCTCGCCGGGGTGGTATTGATGATGTCATCGCCGCCCTGGGCGTTGAGGTCGACTTCTTCGATTGCGGCCAGGGTCAAGTCAAAGGGATCAAGATTGTTGCGTAGAAACATGAAATCGTCGCCTGCGGGGACCAGGCTGAACACCTCTTGCTCGCTGGTGTCCCGAGTGTTGACCTCCATGACATCGACATCCGGACCGCCATCGACCTGGTCGGAGCCATCACCCTCGTTCCAGATGATCCGGTCCGCGCCGCCAGATGCTAAGATGGTGTCGGTGCCAACATTCCCACTGATTCGTTCTGGCAAGAAACCCCCGAGGACAAGGTCGTTGCCATCACCGGCGTTGATGGCAATGTCGCGTAGATTGGGGAATTCGGCGGTCGAGAGAGGATCCAGGTTTATCGTATCATCGCCATTGCCTGCGTCGATGCTTAGAAGCTCAATCGCTGCGGGTGCAAGTGGTCCAGTCTCTGGATCTTCACTAGTGATTTTGACCTGGTTGTCCTCGACAAACACGACCAGGAAGTCGTTCGCGGCATCCGCACGAATGCTCAGCAGGCTCGTACCGGGATCAAACGTGGCCATAAACGCTGGCGTCTGTCGCGCTTCGAGGCGGCAAACGCCAAGAACAGGACTGCGTAAACAAGGTCCCGGTCGGGCAGGTCCAGGTAACTTCGACCGCATGGTCGGGGATCTCCAAGCTGCGCAAGCGTGATCGGTCGACCAGACACACGCTGGAAGCTTAGGATGCTTAGGAGATATGGACAAGCAATCCTTGGCAAGTGCTCGATTCAAGCCAAGATGGGATGCACGATCCGTCCGGCCACATCGGTGAGTCGGAAATCGCGGCCATTGTAGCGGTAGGTGAGTCGCTCATGATCCATGCCGAGTAGATGCAGGATGGTGGCATGCAGATCATGGACACTTACCCGGTTCTCAACCGCTTTGAAGCCGATCTCGTCGGTAGCGCCATACAACGTGCCCCCTTTGACCCCACCGCCGGCCAGCCAGAAGGTGAAGGCGTGCGGGTTGTGGTCGCGGCCGGTGCTGCCCTTCTGGGCGATGGGCAGGCGGCCGAACTCGCCGCCCCAGATGACCAGGGTCTCATCCAGCATGCCGCGGGCCTCGAGATCGCTCAATAGCGCGGCAATCGGCTGATCGGTCTCGGCGGCAAAGCCGGTGTGGTTCTTGATAATGTCCTTGTGGCCGTCCCAGCTGCGTTCGTTTTCCATGCCGCCTGAGTAGATTTGCACAAAGCGGACGCCCCGCTCGATCATGCGGCGGGCCAACAGGCACTGCCGGGCAAAGTGGCCACACTTGGGGTGATCCAAGCCGTACAGGCGGCGGATCGGTTCGGGTTCACCGTCGACATCGAGGGCTTCGGGCGCGGCCATCTGCATGCGATAGGCCAGCTCAAAGGTTTCGATCCGCGCGGCTAGCTCGGAGGTATTCGCCTTGGCCTGGGCTTGATGCCGCTGATTGAGCTTGGCGAGGAAGTCGAGCTGGGCACGCTGGGTCGCATCGACGACGGGCTTGGGAGGTTGGAGGTTGTCGATGGGTTCGCCTTGGGGTTTCAGGGCAGTGCCCTGATAGATGCTGGGCAAGAAGCCAGCTCCCCAGTTGAGCGAGTGGCCCTTGGGAATGCCCCGGCCGAGCGTATCGTACATGACCAGAAACGCCGGGAGATCTTGGCTGTCACAGCCCAAACCGTAGGTGACCCAAGAGCCAAGGCAAGGGAAGCCCATCCGGGACATGCCAGTATTCATCTTGAACAAGGCGGGGGCGTGGTTATTGGAATCGGTCCAGCAAGAATACAAGAAGGCCATCTTGTCCACATGCTGGGCCAGATTGGGAAACAAGTTCGATACCCAAGCACCGGATTCGCCGTGTCGCGCAAAGGCGAACGGTGACTTCATGATCGGACCGACCTGATTGACAAAAAAGCCGGTTTCTGGGTTGAAGCCTTCGAGTTCCTGGCCATCACGTTTGGCCAACTCTGGCTTGTGATCCCAGGTATCGACTTGACTGGGGCCGCCATTCATAAACAGCCAGATCACCGATTTGGCCCGCCCCGGCATATGCGTGGGTCGGCTGGCCAGCGGGTTGACTGGATGGGCGGCCCGCGCTTCCTGATCGGTCAGCAGATTAGCCAGGGCAATCATGCCAAAGCCATGACCGGCCTGAAGCAAAAAATCACGCCGATTGGCATAGCGCGGCTCAGGAGGAGCAAAATAGTGTGGTCGATTCATGGCAAGCAACTCGTTCGGTGGGAAAGCAGCATGAGCTGATTATACGTTCGCTCGACCGACAACGCCAGCCGCTGACGGATGCGTTAATCGCCACAGCCGCCACAGCCGCTGCCGCAGCCACTGCCACAGCCCGAACTGGATTCTTCGGCTTTCCATTCGGTGTGGCCACAGTATTTACATTGCCACTCCTCCTGCGTCTGGCTCCACCAGCCGGTTTTCTTGGTGGATCCGGTCTTGACCATGGCCCGAGAGCGTTTGCACTGGGCACAACTGCGGCCAAAAATGGCGAATAGGACGATCAGTGACAGCACCATGGCAAAAACGCCGATCTGCCAAGCCGCGAATTCGCCCAGCAGTATCGCGGCCGCGTTTGGTTGGGGAACGGCCGCATTAGGCCTCGGCAACAGGACCATCAGGCAAAGCACCGCCCCAATGGCAACCATTCCCCATGCCCAGCGTGGTAGCCGGGGCTTGGGAATTACCCAGTGCTTTTGCCGATTGATGCGTTGGAAATGGCGAGCCTCTCCGAAGCGAACCTCCGGCGGCGGCCACAGATCCGGTGGCGGCTCATTGCCGAAGAACTCCTTGTAACTGGCCAGCGTTTGCAGGTATTGCCGCTGGTACTTGTCGACCTCGGCCTCTCCGCCACGGGTCGGGCCGTGATGCACCGGCGTTTCCAGGACCTGGCCACAAAAAACCTCCCAGTAGGAACGGGTATAAGTCAGGTGTAGATGCCACACCTGATCGACCTGGTCGGAGGGAGTCACCGGATGGTCAGCGACCACAGCCAGAAACATGAAGCGGAGATACTCGACGATCGCTCGCTCGGCATCAGTAACTGTCCAGCCGTTCTCTCGGGCCAAGCGTTTCGCGAAGGTAAGCTCGGTCTCCGCGGCGTCGAAGCGGTACTGCTGCACACGGTCGAGAAGAGCCTGATGGGTCGGATGCATGGGCATGCTCCAGGGAGGCAGTGGGATCCCAACGGAAGCTTACTATCTTGTTCGCACCTTCTTTGACCAGATTATCTGATTGTCCTATTTGTCCCTGTGTGAACGCGGAGCCCGGAAGTCGAAGGCTCTGGGTTATTCATGCTTGAGCAATTGTGTATGCAATTACGGATGCTGTTTCTGATATCAAAGAATAAAAAAAATTTGTTGATATGCTATCGCTGGGTGGCACGTCCTGAGTCTTCGAAGGGCGTGGTCTGCCCGCAGCGTGGCAGCAGAGTTGGGATCGGCTCCGTTCTGAGCGGCGGACTTGGGTTGTGCGTCCGTGCGTGAGGACCGTGGTTGGGTGGTTGGCAAGGGGAGCGTGTGTATTCCGAGCGGGGGTGTGAGCCCGACGGGGAAGCGGCAGAGGGGCTTGCGCTGCGGAAGCGGCAGAGGTGCTTGCGCTGCGGAAGCGGCAGAGGCGCTTGCGCTGCGAAGCGGCAGAAGCGCTTGCGCTGCGAAGCGGCAGAAGCGCT
>CAYPIE010000191.1:0-5193 GCA_964410665.1 uncultured Alcaligenaceae bacterium | reverse complement strand
GTCGTCACCCGAACTGGACCGTCCGCTGGGTCTCAGAATTCGCTCTATCGGCTGAGCCCTCCCCCGCATCGCAATCGCCTCTGCCTTAGCTCAGGCTGAGCGGGCCATCGCTACAGAAGTCGGGCTTACCAAAGGTCTCGATGTGATGGCCGAAGCCGTGCGCTAGCGACAAGAGCAGGCGGTTGTGCGGCACTCGCTTGAACTTGAGCGATCGGCCGGTCTGGAAGCCGAGGCCGCCGCCGACCATCACGAACGGGATGTCGTTGAGCGTGTGCGAGTTGCCTTCGCCCAGTTCGTTGCCCCACAGGATGGTGGTGTGATCGAGCATGCTGCCGGTGCCGCCCGGTTCGGGGGTCTCATCGAGCCGCTTGGCGAGATAAGCCAATTGCTCGCAGAACCACTTGTTGATCTTGGTCAGCTTGGTTTGCGCCGCTTCGTTGCTGTTGGGTTCGTGCGACAGGCCGTGGTGGCTCTCGTCGATGCCCAGCCAGCGCATCTTGGCGCCACCGACCGAGTTGGTGAACTGCAACGTGGCAATGCGCGTAAAGTCGTTGGCCAGGCTATTGACCAGCAGGTCCATCTGCATCTTGGCGATCTTGGGCAGGTTGTCGTTCTCCTCGCGGATCCCCGGCTCGAGCTCGGGCACCTGGTGACCGATCTTGACCTCATCGGCGTTGCGCAGCTCCTGCTCCATCTCGCGGACAAAGGTGGTGTGCTCTTCCAGAAGCTTGCGATCCTCCGCGCTGACAGCCTGACGGAGTTTCTTGAGGTCGTCGTTGACCTCGTCGAGGATGCTGGACAGAGCCTCGCGGTCCTTCATGTTGCCGTAGAGCTTGGCGAACATCTGGTACGGGTCATCGATCGGGGCCAGCGGCTGGTTGGCCCCAGCGTAGGACATGCGCGTCCAGGTGTCGGCCCGCTCGGGCACCAACACGCCGAACTCCAACGAGCCAAAGCGGGTACGCGTGACGGGATTTTTTTGCAAAAAGTTTTTGATTTCTTGATCAAGAGAGATACCGCTGGCCCAGCCGGCCGGGGTGTGCGAGCCGCCTTGGATGTTGCCGGGGAACAGCTCGATGCCGGTCAGCAGGCAGCCGATGCCGCGCATGTGGTTGTCGCCGTCGCCGCGGACCCGGTCGCAGACGCCGTTGAGGACAAGCAGTTTATCGCGGAAGGGCGCCAGCGGCTCGAGGATGGCCTTCAAGTCAAAGTCGCGGCCTTGCTGCTCGGGCCAGAAGTTCTTGCGGACCGTGCCGTTGGGGCTGAACATGACGATCAGCCGCTGCTTGGGCTTGCCCTGGTTGGCGAAGCCGAGGCTGGGCAGGTTGAGCAGGAACGGCAGCGTCGCCGTGCCCAGGCCCAGATCGCGGATGAACTCACGACGAGTACGCTTGGCGGTCATACGGCAGTCTCCGAAAGAAAGTGCGGTCGGGGTGGGATTCATTCACGGCGAGTCGAAACCTTCAAGTCCTCAGGCCGCAGCGCGGCGATCACCAGTGCCTCGGTAGCCAGTTTACGCACGTCAAAGTCGTGGGTCACGAAGGAATGCCGCAATTTCTCCAGTGTACCAGATCCATAGGCCCGTACCGGCTGCTGAACCAGATGGTGAAACAGTTGCTCGGCAAAGGCCGCATGGACCTCGGGGCTAGCGGCTAAGAAATCGGCCATTGGACGGGCGCCGCGAAACTCGACCCGGTCCCCCTCACGTGGCTGATAGTGGCCCAGGGCGTCGACCTGCTTGGCGTTGTCGGTCAGGCGAAAGCGGCCGACCGCGTCAAAGTGCTCCAGCGCGTAGCCGAGCGGGTTGATGATGCCGTGGCAAGTCATGCAGTTGGCCGGGGAAGTCTGCAGGGTCACCCGTTCCCGGGTGGTCAAGTCCGGGTGCAGGTCTGGCGACAGGGGAGCCACCGCCTCGGGCGGTGGCTTTAGAGCCACGCCGAGCACACCACGGGCTAAAAAGACGCCGCGGTGGATTGGCGAGGTGGCGTCGTGGTGGGCGAGCATGGTCATCAGGTAGGGGTGGGTCAGCACGCCGGCCCGCTTGCCGGGGTTCATCGCCACCGGCACAAAGGTGCTGTGATCGACCGGGTCGGGCAGTTCCAGGTCGTAGAACTCGGCCAGCCGCTGGTTGACGAACACCTCTTCGCTGTGCAACAGACGGCGGAAGTCGGCATGTTCGGCGGTCAGCAACGCATCCAGCGTCCATTCCAGGGAGTTCCGCAGGTCGGCAATGACTTGCTCATCAAAGCCGGGGTATTTCGTAGCATCCTTGGCCAAATCATGCGGCTGGTCGGCTTTGAGCCAGGTGAACAAAAAGCGTCGGAGCTTGGCTTTTGCGCGGCGATCCTTGAGCATCCGCTGGATCTGCCGCCGGACTTCTTGTTCCTTGTGCAACTTGCCTGCAGCTGCGGCTTGCCACAGTTGCCGGTCGGGCAGCGAGTCCCATAATCCGAACGAGAGGCGGGCGGCGATGGCAAAAGCCGCGGGCGCATTACCCAGATCGCGATAGAGAAAGCGCGGCGACTTGAGCACCCATAAAAGAACGCGCTTCAAGGCTTCTTCCGGCTTGACGAACTCGACAAACTGGCGATGAATCACTTGCCGCATCGGCTCGGTTAGCGGCTGTCGAAAGGCCCGCTCGGCGAAGTGTTGGCCAAAGGTCTGCAGTTTGGCCCGCCGCTGAGCCAGATCATCCTTACGGCCCAATCCAGCCAGCTCCTCCAGGTGAGCGAAGACATAGCCCACCGTTTCGATGGCGGCGTTCGTGGTCGCCTGGTCCCAGGCACGCGAGATATTCGTGCCGCGGACCCAGCCATAGCTGCGATCATCCGGTGGAAATGGTGTCGAACAGTTAAACACCTCCGGTCCATTGCCTGGTGCGAGGAAACGCGGCGGGATGACCTCGTCGGGTTGATGCGGCCGACGCCAGCACAGGCGGACCGAAGCGTTCTGCTGGTCGGTCTTCTTCTTGTCGTTGACGCCCTGTTTAGCCTTGGAGAAGTCCAGCCGAAGTGGGTAAGCCCGGCCGGCGACCAGGAAGATGGTGGCCTTATGTTCGTTCTCGTTGACCGACTTGACCAGGGCATTGATGAGTGGTGTCTCGCTGTCGTTGAGCCATAGCTGGGTGGCGTGCTCGGACCGTACGATGATCTCATAGTCGCCGGTCTCCGGGGCTAAGAGCAGCCCACGCCAACGGATGTTGAACTCCTCCGCGTCCAGCTTGTCCGGGATCGGCGACTCGGTACCGAAGGCGAAGTCGACCTTGGCATCAACCCGCTCAGCGACCCGACGACTACGGCGTGGGGAGCGGCCTCGATAGTACTCAGCCCGCAGGCCGCGCTCATCGGTGCGGTTGGGCTGGCCACGGAAACTCTCCACAAGATCGCTAACCGACTGGCGATACTGTTCCACAGTCAGACGGCTGAGATCAATCCGAGCCGGGCGATTACGTTGGCGGGCCAACTCGGAGTAGAACTGGTCGTAGATGTACTGCGATACCGCGGTGGTCTCGGCATCGGTCAACGAACCGGGATCCTCCTCGGGCATGGTGTCAAAGATAACCCGCTCAAGTTGCCGCACTGAACGGTCGCCTTCAAGCCGCTGTGAATAGCGTTTGCTACCCTCGCCCATGGCGCCATGGCAGCGGGCACACTTCATGCGGTAGACGGCGGCACCATCCACCTCCTCAGTAGCCTGGATAGTGGCTGTGTATCCCAGTACAAACAGCAACACAGCGAGAGCAGTCATTCCCGTTCGCATCATCGGGTACCAAGCTGGGGGAGAACAAGGCAAAGCGCGTATTGGTAGGGGTAGGATGATTTGATTGTATACCCGAACCAAAACGGCCGTCAACCAAGATCGCGGATTTAGTCCTGCGGCGCCGTGAAGCGCAGCAGCAATGGCTGGATGAACTCGATGCTCGTCACCGGCTGAACGATCAGCTCCTGCCGCGGCAAAAACGGGATGGGCTGGCCGTCACGGATTTGATCGACCCGGACGTTCAGTTGGTCGTCTGCCTTCAGGTTCGGAATTGCCTCGACAACATCAACCGCCAACGCCGGATATCGAGCCAGCATGGCTTTGGCGCCAGGCAACAAGCCGAACTGTGCTTTGACCGGCAAATCATCCACCCGACTCCCTATCTGAATTAGTCGCCCGTCCCAATTCTCAACGACCTCTGGATCCTGTTCGCCCACCTGCAGAGACAAGCGGTAGTTCGCGTCCTTCTGGCGCACCTGCTCAGTGACAAAGCTGTCGCCGCCAATGATCACCACCGGACGTAGAAAGCTGGCGGGAATCACGCAGGGGATCGGTTCCCAAGTTTTCCACCAGGGTTTAAACCTCAGTTCACTGAAAGATTTGATCGGATAACCTTCAACCCGGAGGTTCAGATCGCGGCCCGTCCAGGACGTCCAACACAGCAAGCGACGGCTCTGACCGGCCGCCAGACGGAAGCCCTTGGCAATATCCGGTACGGCCCCACCGACGGCCACTAGATGATCCCCCTGGCCAGGACCATTGATGATCTCGACCGTGCCGAGAAAACTGCTGACCAATAGGAGAAAGCCCGCCACTCCGAGGGTAATCCGCCAAGTCCAGCGGCTCGCGAGCACTTGCTCGCGGATCAACAGCCTCAACGCAGCCCACAGACGCAAAGGTACCAGTCGGGTCAATAGGGCCAACCAAAGTACGACCGCCGAGATCAACAACCAGATGAGCAGTGCGCGAAACAGATCCGTGAAAGAGGCCAGCCAAACGATGATGACCACGGTCACACCCGACAGACTCAACAGATTCCAGAGCACAACGTGTGGCAAAACGTGCCCGATCATTCGGGATTCCGAGCGATCCGCAGGTAGTGGTGGGTGCGATGGGGGACTCTTGGCAGCCGAAGGAGGGGGCGGCGACTTTGACGAGGATCGTGGCTTACGCCCTTGGCCGGCCATGCGAGTCAGTCTCGGAGGAGGAATGAACCAATCGTACGGTCCGCAGAGGCTCTGGCGGCAGAGGCGATTGCGGTGCGAAGCGGCAGAGGCGATTGCGCTGCGAAGCGGCAGAGGCGGTTGCGGTGCGGGGAAAGAGGCAGAGGCGGTTGCGGTAAGCCAGAACCCCCGGACTGACGTCCGGGGCTCGCCTGCAGAGGCAGAGAAGAGCTCCGGAACTTACGTTCCTGCGCAGTGCACAGTCTCTTCT
>CAYPIE010000190.1:0-5198 GCA_964410665.1 uncultured Alcaligenaceae bacterium | reverse complement strand
GAACTGACGTTCCTACGCAGTGCACAGTCTCTTCTCTGGCGAAGGACGTCAGTCCTGAGCTCTGCCCAGACAGACGCTTGCCATCAAGATCGTTGCTCTCAAGCACTTCCGCCGTCGCAACCGCCTCCGAAAGGCGAGCCCCGGACGTCAGTCCGGGGGTTCCGACTTACCGCAAGCGCCTCTGCCTCTTTCCCCGCATCGCAAGCGCTTCTGCTTCTTCGCATCGCAAGCGCTTCTGCTTCTTTGCCGCACCGCAACCGCCTCTGCCTCTTTCCCCGCACCGCAAGCGCTTCTGCTTCTTCGCCGCACCGCAACCGCCTTTGCCTCTTTCCCCGCAATCGCCTCTGCCGCTTTCCCCGCAACGCAATCGCCTCTGTCTCTTAAGGTGCTACCCGGCCTCACGTCCGGGTAGCACCCCGCCTGGCAAACGTGGAAAGAGGACCCGCTTCGAGCATTAGATAAGCTTCTACATAAGGTTGAGAGAAGACAAAAGAATCGCTGCAGACGCACCTACCTCACCCACAGCCGTACAGGCAACTGTGATGGACAGAAGTTTGAATCGACAACTGAATGCTTGCTTTGGCAAGTACGCTCGCCTCAACCCACCGTGTGCTTTCCGAAGGATTCCACCGATGCGATTGACTCCGATTCTTTGCACCCTGTTGTTCACGAGCGTGGTGAGTTTCACCTTGCCGAACACCTTGATCGCACAGGGACCTGCAGATGCTTTGATGCGATTACTCAAGAGTGGTCGATTGCCACCCGAGCGGCAAGGCACGGTGATCGAACTGATTTGTAAACGGGGTACCGCCAACGACCTGGCCTACATCTTCGAGCAAGCGACCAACGCTGATGGGTTTGCCCCGACGGTTCGGCCTGTGGCGCTCCAACATTTGGCCACCGCGGCCATCGAACGGAAGCTGAAGCCGACTGGCGACCTGAGTTCGCTGCGGACCTTCATGGAGGCGGCGAACGCCAGCGTGGCTACCCGGCAAACCGCGGTACAGTTGGCCGGTTTATGGCAAGTCGAAGGGGCCCGTGATGCCCTGATTGCCATGGTGCTCGACGAGAAATCGACCTCCGCACTTCGTGAAGCGGCCATGGATAGTCTGGTTCGCCTCGGTGGTGACAAAACCAAGGCTACCCTTACCCAGTTGACCGGTGCCGATCAGCCGCAACGCTTACGTTACCTCGCCATTGCCGCCTTAGCCCGTCTCGACTTGGATGCCGCGGCCAAGTCCGCGGCCAAGGCATTGGCGCTGTCGAGCAGTACACCCCCGAACGCTGTCATGGCGGCTTTTTTTGCCAGCAAACAGGGGCCGGACAAACTGACGGCCGCCCTGAAGGCTCAGCCGCCGCACGCCGACACCGCCAAATTAGCGCTGCGCTATATGTACTCGGTTGGGCGTTCTGATGCCGAACTGGCCAACCTATTGAGTGACGCTGCAGGGATCAATTTGAACCGTACGATTACGCCTGCGGAGATCGATGCCCTGGTCAAGCAGGTGCCGCAACAGGGGGATCCTGCCCGAGGCGAGAAGGTATTTCGCCGCGCGGATCTGAGTTGTATGAAGTGCCACATGCTGAATGGCGTTGGTGGGGCGATTGGCCCGGACTTACGTGATGTCGGTACGACATCGCCGCACGACTATCTGTTACGCTCGATTCTGTTACCTGATGAATCGATCAAGGAAGTCTACGAAACCACTCGGGTCTTTACCTTTGATGGCAAGAGCTATCAGGGGATTGTGACAAGTGAGGATGATAACCGCATCATTCTTAAGGATGCCGAGGGCAAACCGGTCACCATCTCCAAGGAGGATATTGACCTGCGTGAGAAGGGCAACTCCCTCATGCCTAAGGGGTTGACTAACTTTTTAACTCGTAGCGAACTTCTCGATCTGGTAGCGTTTCTGGGCGAACTGGGTAAGCCAGGGCCGTATGCCGTGGCCAACCAGCCCATTCTCCGCCGTTGGCGGGTGTTGCAAGCGGCGGATCCAGATCTGGTCCGTGAGGTGCCCTCCCGAGCGACCTTCCAGTCACAAGCCTTGGACGTCGATCCCAGCCGCTGGAGTAGCCTGTATAGTCTGGTGTCTGGGACGCTGCCATTGTCCGAAGCGGTGGCCCTGGCCGGCAAGCCGATCGTCTATGTCCAGGCCGAGCTGCAAGTGACCCAGCCGGGCGAAGTCGGCATCCGCTTGAAAACGCATGAGGGGATACACGCTTGGATTAACGACCAACCGCTGGAGGTGACACCGACTCTGCAATTCACCCTCACGAAGGGGGTGCATCGGTTGACCTTTCGGGTAGATTCCACCCAGCATTCCTCCCAGGAATTCCAAGCGGAATTGCTGCCGCTACAAGGCTCTACGGCACAAGCCCTCCCGGTGGGCGGGGCCTGAAAGAAGCGCGAACGCAGCGCGAAGAAAATATGAAAAGGGCACTTGACGGACTAAGTCTGTTGGGTAGATTGTAGTTAGTCTTGTTCGCAAGAACTTGACTCCGGGTGATTGGGCGACACCCGTGATAATGCCGTGGGGTGATTGGGCGACACCCCACGGTTTTTTTGTCTACTCTCTTTTTTATCTACCTTTCTTAACCCATCCAATCCCTATCCGTTGGTCAAATTCGGCTACGCTTATCCTACACCCCGTTCTTACGCCAACCGATCACCGGCACACACTGGGCAACCTGGATCGCGGTGCAACCTATAGGTGTGAAAGCGCATCGTGCGTAAATCCATGTTCAATAGCTGGTTGGCCAGCGGCTCACCAAGCCCGCAGATCAACTTAACGACTTCCATTGCTGCTAAGCAACCCACCATGCCTGAGACTGCGCCAAACACGGGAAATTGCCGCTTCCACTCGGGTGGGTCACTCGGCACCCGACACGATAGGCAAGCGGTCTGACCGGGCAGGATGGTGGTAATCTGGGCAGTAAGCTCGAACATGGCACATTCAATCATCGGTTTACCTTGACGCACTGCCGCGGCATTCAAAGCAAATCGCTCGCGAAACAGGGGCGCTGCATCAACCACCAGATCGGCCTGCTCGACCAACCGCTCGGCATTGTCGGGTGATATATTCTCTGCAATCGGTATGATCTGCACAAACGGATTGAGTTCTGCCAAGCGACGTTCCGCACTCGCGATTCGGGAGCTGCCGATCCCGGCGTAGGTCATGAGCAGTTGCCGGTTGAGATCGCTGGGTTTGATGTTGCCGGCATGAGCGAGCACCAGCGTGCCTACCCCAGCGGCGGCGAGCTCATAGGCCACGACACCCCCCAGGCCACCAACCCGAGAGATCAACACGCGCGCGGCTTTGAGTTTCTCTTGCCCCGCTTCGCCAACCCCCGGAACCCACATCTGCCATTCGTACATGGCGCGCTCGGCATCACTTAGGGAGTGCTTGGCTGATGGCTCCATACCGGGGAAACCTCCGGAGGGTTCGGGGTGTCAACTTGGATCTTGCCCGCTTCCAGACGGAACACCACATCCCCCAAGCGCTCGGCATCTTGACGATGGTGGGTTACATGCAGCACGGTCACCGCCGAGCGTTGCCTTACATGATCCAGGAGGTCAAGCATCTGTTCGCGGGTGTCATCATCCAGGGCGCTTAGGGGTTCATCGAGCATAAGCACTGGCGGTGCCAAGGCCAGCGCTCTGCCGAGGGCAACCCGCTGCTTCTCACCCCCAGATAGATTGGCAGGGTGGCGCTCGAGCAAATGGCCAATCCCGAGCCAATCGACCAACTCATTGACCCGCGTCTCGATGATGTTCTCAGGAGTTTGCCGCACTTCGAGGGCAAAGCGGAGGTTATCACGCACGGTCATGCTGGGAAACAGGGCGGCATCTTGAGGGACATAGCCCAGGTTGCGTAGACGGGGCTTGAGTCGGGTCACGTCTCGCCCATCGAGCCGGATACTGCCCGCGGCGACCGAGCGCAGTCCGCAAATGGCTTCCAGGATGCTGGTTTTACCCGAGCCGGTGCGGCCCATGAGCACAGCATACTGACTGGCGGACACCTGAAAGTCGATGCCTTCCAGCCGAAACGCCCCTTGGCGGATGTGTAAGTCAGAAACCTCGATCATACAATCCCGGTCCCTCGCAGGCCAAAGAGCCGCATCAACACCAGCACCAGTACTGCCACCGCCACCATCAGCAGCGACACTGCCAGGGATGCCTCGAGCCGGCCCACACTGAGCTCTAGAAACACCGTGGTTGACAGCACCTCAGTCTTCATCCGGGTGGCCCCGGCAAATATGAGAATGGGTCCAAACTCACCCAGCGACCGCGCCCAAGCTAGCGTCGCAGCGGTCAACAACCCCCGCCTTGCCTCGGGAAACGCCACCCACCAAAATGCCTGCCCACGGGTACACCCAAGCGTCAGGGCCACTTGCTCCAGCCGGGGATTAATCTGATCGAAGGTAATCCGCATCGTCCGCACGGCAAAGGCTGCGGCGACGGCAAACTGGGCTAAGATGACCGCTGGAACCTGATAGGTAATGGGCAGCACCCGCTGAATCGCCGCGCCGACCGAGGTCTGAAACAGGATCAACAGACTTAACCCCAACACCAATGGCGGCAACACGATCGGAATATCCAGTAAGGTATCCAGCAGCATTCGCCCTGGAAACTCCACCCGGGCCAACAAGTAGCCCAAGGGCACGGCGACCCACAGCGACAGAATGGTGGTGATGGTGCACGACACCAGACTCAGCTGGATGGCATACTGGATCTCCGGACTATCTAATGCTGCGATGAGATGGCTGGGCGAGGTATAGAACAGATCCGCGGCTAGCATGCCGACGATTAAGATCACATAGATGCTGCCGAGCAGGCTCATCCCCAGATAAAACGGCCAGTCCGAGCCGCCAGTGGTTGGGTGCGTAGGAGTCTTCACAATGGACGTCCGGTCGGTTGCAGGGATCCAGCGGTAGTGTATGAATTGATGCTGTGGTGCAGAAGCCCCAAGCCGCCCTTTGGGTGTCTTGAGAGAGGAGAGTCAGTAGAAAGTAGGGAGAATCGATGCGAGCTTGGAGGAAGCTTAACGACGTCCAGAGAGTCGTGGGTAGAAACTCGGGAGGGTTCATTAGAGCTCGGAGAAAAAAACAGCGCTTGCGTTGCGGGGAACCCCCGGACTCACGTCCGGGGCTCGCCTGCAGAGGCAGAGAGCAGAGCTCCGGAACTGACGTTCCTA
>CAYPIE010000189.1:0-5236 GCA_964410665.1 uncultured Alcaligenaceae bacterium | reverse complement strand
GGCCCTGAGCGAATGACTGGAGGAGGTGAAGAAGATCCGCCCACGCACCTCCCGACGCCACCGCAAGACCGCCTCTGAAACCTTTGCCCAATCCCTTGAAGAATGGATACTTGCGGCTTCGCTTGACGCACATGCGGGGATCTGCCCGCCGCTCCGAAGGAATCGCCCCTGTCCAACGTGTCACCCATCCATCGAGCTCGTGTTAACACTTCCCCGCCCCCGTAGTGACGCTTGCGGATGCCTCGCTCTGGTCCGACACCGGGTCGTCATCTGGATGAAGGTGACCCACTAGTCCTTGAAGCCGCCTCCACTTTTGACACAGACTGTCAAACGCTGATCAACGACGACAAGCCCTGCTCGTGGCAGGGCTTGTGTCATTCTGGGCAGAACTTGCCAGCGCGAAATAGTCACATCGACTACTTGAGCGCGGTCCCCGAACCCTCGACGGCATTGCTGTTCGGGTCTTCTCTGCTCGGACTGATAGCGATCGCAAGAAGGAGGCGGCCGCTTCACACTGTCCACTCTTGTGGAATGCCTCATTCGGAAATCGCCGTGCACGCCAGATGGAAATATTACCTCCGCCAAGCCATCGAGTCCGGTACCGGTGACTGGGATGCCGCT
Organism: uncultured Alcaligenaceae bacterium; assembly: GCA_964410665.1. Taxonomy (GTDB): domain Bacteria; phylum Planctomycetota; class Planctomycetia; order Gemmatales; family Gemmataceae; genus CAYPIE01. The sequence goes on along the minus strand of CAYPIE010000189.1, from coordinate 4,615 downwards.
TCAGTCCACACCGATGACCGATGTGACTTCGGAGCTTGGTTGTACTCCCCGTCAAAGAGTAACCGAGATTCTAAACGCTGGGACACCATCCGAACGCTCCACGCAGAATTTCACCTGCTTGGCTGCTAAGTTGCTCGAATTGGCGTTGGCAGGTCAGCGAGAGCGAGCAGAAGCCCATCGCGCCGCTGTTCGATCGCTCAATCGACACCGCGAACTTCGACATCCTTGAGCGTATAAAGGAAATCTTCGGGATCGTTGGGGTTGAGTCGCAGGGTACCCTCGACTTTGACCAAATCACGTTGCAGGATCATCGACTTCCCTGGAGCTAACTCCGCCAACACCATGCCGATCGGTTCGGGTGCTTCACAGAACCAACAGCCGATCGGGTATTCGATAAATAAAAAGTAAGTGATCTCTAAATTGTCCCCCAGCGGCTGCATAAACCCGGTCAGGGTCACTTTCTTGCCATCCAGTTTTTTGAGGTATTCTGGGAAAGTAGGACGAAACTGACGGTCAAGTCGGGTCTCGGCCAAGACCACCCAGGGTAGTTGGTTGACCCCCTTCAACTTGATGGGAGGCAGTCGGGAGAAGTCAAATTTGCGGACGAGTGGATTTTTCGATACAGGTTTGAACTTTGATTCATGATTCCCTTGCCCTTTCCCACCCAGTTTGGTCCCGTCCTGCTGTTGGTCAGCAACGCTGCGATATTGTTGTCGATGTTGGCGTAGTTCGCGGTCGGACATACCGAACTCAGTAACACACCCATCTAACATCGCAGCGGCGCTACGGACCTCGCCGGTAACGTAGGCCAGTTCTCCTAACTGCCAGAGCAACGCACCATCGGCGGGAAGCCATAGAGCTAACTGTTGGGTCAGGGCAATCGCATCCTTAGGGAGCTTCTTGGCTGTGGCAGGGTTACCATCGAAGTGGATATTAAAAAGGTCATCGAGCCCACCCTGTGTTTGTCTGAGACGGTGACTAACCAGTCTCAAGTGCAAGCGTTCGGCTGGCGCCCACTTGGCCGGAGCTAGCTGCACGGCTGCTTGCAGCATTCGCCGGGCCTGGCTTAAGTCGCCCTTCAGTTGCCAGGCCGTGCCGAGATTGGCCGTGACCCGAAAGTGATCGGGGTGATTCCGCTGGGCTGCTCGGAGCACTTCGATGGCTTGGTCAACCTGCCCGAGGCGGAGATAGAGCGCCCCGAGGTCCGCACTCTGAACGGGGGTGCGTTTGGAGTGGTTGTGTAGTGTGCTTGCGGCGTCGTTGTATTGCTCCCGCAGCAAGGTTGCCGCACCGCTGCCACGTGCGGGTTGGCCGATCATGCGTAGGGCTCGATGATCCAGCAGAAACCCACGCCACTGGGATGGAAGGGGATGGTAGACCTCCCCCGAGTAATACAGACCCGCCTCACCGATACTTGGAGCGAAACCAAGAACAAGGATTGCTAGCCAGCGCATCGGTGCCTCATGCGATTGCTTAGATAGAGAGTCATTGGGGCGTGAACTCCACGGCAACGAAGCCGATTAGTCCTAGTACTGCCAGACCAATCGCGAGCGTAAATATCCGTTGCACGCTGGCCGGAAGAAATAGCGTAAGGAGCAAACCACGGTTCAGAAAGCGATCCGGTTCCTTGATCAGATCCCGGCGTCGCTTTTTCCGACGCCGCCTTCGAGGGCTGGATGGGCTCGCGGGTTGGGTTTGGTCGGGAGTGATGGCGGTTGCCATCGGCTCCGGCTCGCTCAAGCGGTAACCGGTGTCTTGATCGTCTGCTTCGGAGGCGGTTTTGGTCCGATCAATCGGTTCGCGGACGGGCACCTCCGAGGTCACGGTCTGGATCTCAAGATGCTCCACCGTCTCGTCTAGTGGTCGATTGACCGACGCATTACCGGATGGGGATTCATCCCAGCGACGACGCCGGCGATCCGGTCGTCGACGCTTTCGCGGAACGGGGGTGGCATCGTCGGTAAAAGTAAGAATATAGCCCAGACGGCCGAGCAACCGTGCCAACAATAGCCAGGTCACTGCGATCAGAACCGGGCCGAGCAGCAACGTGCCGACCCCAACGGATCCTCCGGTGGCGAAGAGTAAGTACAGTCCACCGACACAGCCTGCCACTACCATCGCGGTGAAGACATAATACTGCACCACCCGGATCGGTCGCTGGCTGAAGCGATAGAACAACTCGGGGTTAAACGGTAACCACACGGAGTTCGAACTCAGCGCAGACAACAAGGCAAACGGAAGGACCAACCAGAAGAAGACTCCGGTGGACAACCAGACACTTTGACCGGTTCCTGTAGACAGGATGGCGGCAACGGTTAGACCTGGGCCCATCCAAACAAACAGGGTCCAAGCAAAGAAAACACCTTTCCAGAGGTATTCGATCAACGTCTCATCCGGCCAATCGGTTTCGTCACTTCCCGCGGCAGTGCTCTGCAACACACTTAGAAACACGTGGGATGCGTAGGTGCCCACCAGAAAACCGACGATGATGCTTCCCACCAGGGCAGGCACAAATAGAAACGCTGACAAGTCACCCATGATAGCCGCTCCTCAGCGCGAGGGATCAGGAACTGCTGGAGGCGTCCTTCACGAGCAATTCGTTGATACGACGAGCCATTGCGGTCGGATCAAGCACCTTGGAGCCCTCTGCAATAACAGCTTGATCGTAAAGCAACCGCACATAAATCTCAACGCGGGGATCATCAGGGGATCGCGTGTATAGATCGCGGATGCTGTGGATCGCCGGGTGCTGGGGATTCAATTCCAGAATCCGTTTGCTCGCTTCTGGATCCGCGGCTTGGCCAAATTGCTCGAGCAGCTTGGCCAAGTGGGGCGAAATCCCGTGTTGCTGGCCCACCAGCACCGCTGCACTGTCGGTGAGCCGACGTGACAGGCGCACTTCGCGAACCTCAGGAAGCTGGTCCTGGATAAACTTCAACAGATCGGTGAACTGTTCGGCCCCTTCGATCGGCTTGTCCTCTCCCTCGGGAGTATATTCGCCTTCGTCAATGCGTCGAAGCCGCTTGCCCTTAAACTCGGAGAGGGATGGGGAGAAGTATTCATCGATGCGTGGATCCGTGAGTAACAGCACATCCTGATTGCGCGCCCGGTAGGCTTCGACATAGGGAGAGTTGACGAGTTGGGCCCGATTGTCACCGATGAGATAATAGATTTCCGACTGACCCTCGACCATCTTGTCGACATAGTCGGGGAGGGTCAGGTATTGCCCTTCGGGGGTGTTCAGCGATTCAAACAACAGAAGTTCGGCCAGCTTCTCGCGATTGGCAAAATCCGTAGCGACCCCTTCTTTTAAATAGCCGCCCAGCTCTCGGAAAAAGCGTAGATATTTTTCATACTCGACATTCTTGATGGCTTGCAGGCCGTCGAGCACATTCTTGACCACATTCTTTCGCATTCCGTCGAGGAGCTGGTTCTCCTGAAGGATCTCCCGGGAAATATTCAGCGGCAGGTCACTCGAGTCGACCAAGCCTTTGACGAAGCGCAGGTAGCCTGGCAGCAATGCTTCACAACGGTCCATGATCAAGACACGCTGCACATACAGCCGCAGACCGGCGACTGGCTCTTCCCAAGTGAACGAGAAGGGTTTGTGCGCGGGCAGGAACATCAACACCTTGAATTCCTGAGAGCCCTCGGCGGTGTAGTGGATCACGCGCGCCGGACCTTCGCTATCGTGACTAAGCTGCTTATAGAATTCTTCGTACTCTTCAGGGGTCACTTCGTTCTTGGCGCGTAGCCAGATCGCCTTGCGCTTGTTGAGCGTCTCCTGACTGACGGTCTTCTGTTGGTTCTCACCCTCTTTCTCAACATCCATCACAATGGGATGCTCAATGAAATCTGAGAATTTTGTGATGAGCGTGCGGAGTCGATAGGGCTCGAGAAACTCCTTGGCATCCTCTTTGAGATGCACGATCACATCGGTCCCTCGGGTCGGCTTCTCGAAGGGCTCAAGTGTGTACGCACCTTGGCCATCCGATTCCCAACGGGTGCCCTGGGTAGGGTCGCCTGCCTCACGGGTGAGGACCGTCACCTTGTCCGCAACCATAAAGGCCGAATAGAAGCCGACGCCGAATTGCCCGATCAAATCAGGCCGATTGGCAGCGCTGGCTGCCTTGAGGTTCTCAAGAAACGCCTTGGTCCCCGAACGCGCAATCGTTCCCAAGTCCTTGACTACCGTCTCCCGGCTCATGCCAATCCCATTGTCCTGGATGATCAAGGTCCCAGCGTCCTTGTCGATCGCAATTTCGATCTTCCAGTCCTTATTCCCTTCCAGACGTTCCTCATGTTCGAGCGAATCGAAACGAATCTTGTTGATGGCATCACTCGCGTTACTGATCAACTCACGTAAGAAAATCTCACGGTTTGAGTAAAGCGAGTGTGTGATCAAATGCAACAGCTGCTTTAACTCAGCCTTGAATTCGTGGGTTTCCTTCTCAGCAGTTGCGTCGGTCATGGCAAGCGCGTACTCCAAACAAGAGGCCCGTCAAACGGTTTGGCAATCCACTCATCTATTATAGCCGAACGCATGCAGGGTAGGGGGGGCTAGTTGACCCCCTCCATCGAAGTGGTGGCCAAGTGTGCCACCCGCACCTGGCCG
>CAYPIE010000188.1:0-5590 GCA_964410665.1 uncultured Alcaligenaceae bacterium | reverse complement strand
CAGTACACCGTCAACGTCACCAAGTACCGCGCCGAACAGCGTCAGGGAATGCGGACGATGTACGAGCAGGTGGCTCGCACCCGTGACGTGACCTACAATGTCACCACGTATCAAAGTGTGCAACGGCAGGGCACGCGTACTCGCGTTGTCTCTCGCGTCGTGCCGCAGCAGGTTACTGAGATGGTCAGCCAGTGTGTCACGGTGCCTTTCCAGACCACCGTGCGGGTCCCGGTTTACACCCCGGCGGCCACTGGCTATCTGAGCGGTGGTGTGAGCGGCTTTGACCCCGCCTACTACGGTGCCACGCACGTTCCTTGCTGCCAGTAAGTGGCGTCTTTGCGCGTGCAATCTCGAATCGCTTGTAGCCGGGCGGAGTAAACTCCGCCCGGCTTTTTTTATGCCGCCTGCCGCACTGATCGGCGTTCGTTCAATACCCTATCGACCAACGCCACCAGTTCCCGATCAAAGCGTCTCTTGGCAAACCGCTCGGCTTGCTGTCGCAATCCCCGAGGCGAAAACGCTCCCTCCGCTCGCTCCAGCTCAACCATCGCTTCTGCCAACGACTCGACCGTTTGCTCGGGAAACCATACCCCGGTGGGGGTGCGACTGACCCCCAGAGGCAACACGGTCTCCGTAGCGCCACCACGCCCAAAGGCCACCACCGGCGTACCACAAGCCATGGCTTCGACCGGGACAATGCCAAAATCTTCTTCCCCTGGGAACAACAAGGCGCGACAACGTCGCAGGTGGTCGCGGATCACCGTATCGGGTTGCCAACCCAGAAAGGTAACCCGTTCATCCGCCAGCGATTGAAGCCGCGCCCGGTCCTGGCCCGTACCAATGATTACGAGCCGCCGGCCCAGGGCACGACACGCCGCAATCGCCAGGTCGAGCCGCTTATACGGAGCAAAGGCCGAGACCACCAGATAATACGCTTCGCGTGGTCCGGCGACGGGTGTATAGAAATCGGTATCCACTGGTGGGTAGATGACCGTCGACTCCCGGTCATAGCACTCATAAATCCGTTGTTGAATGGTCCGGGAGATCGCCACAAAGTGACTCACGGAGGCGGCGGTGTCACGGTCCCAGGCGCGCAGTCGTGCCAGGAGTGACGCGCGAAAGTGGTCCTTCCAGGAAGTGCTTTGGCGGCCAAAGTAGGCTTCGCGGAGGTGCCATGCGTAACGCATCGGGCTAAAACAGTAACAAATATGTGGAACCCCAACCGGCGGTCGGGCACTTTTGGCAACACAGTGGCTAAAGCTAAGGACCAGATCACATGGCGGTAGCTGCCACCTAGCCGCCCGCGGCATCAGCGGCAACAAGTAGCGATAATAGTGGTGTAGACCGGGGAGTCGTTGCAGAAAGCTCGTTTGCGGTTGCAACTGTTCGATGGTCGAAGAGACACTGCCTTGTCGATGGAAGAGGGTGTACAGAGTGCTCTCCGGCCAGAGCCGGCAAGCCACTTCGAGACACTTTTCACCGCCGCGCATGCCGGTCAACCAGTCATGCACCAAAACCATCCGTGGCATAGGTGCGTTCCCGTCCTTGGGAAAAGATGCAGCCATGCCGCGAGTTTAGCCATTCTCCGGCAGGCCGAAAAGAGGAAGTCAATCACTCAAAACCCGCCAAACGGCAAGGCCGGCTTGGTCTGATTGATGGTTGCCGTATTGAGTTGAGCGGTGACGTAGGTAATGCTGCCATCATGGTCGATGGCGACACTGTTAAAAAACTCGGTGGCCAAATTGCCACCGCCAAACATGCCCATCATCTGTTGGGCCTGCGGCTTGGCCTGATTGAGCAGTTTGCTCACGGCACTGGCCGATTCCTCCGCGAGGGTAGAAGTCTGACAACCGAGTGCCAGCTTCAGATCCACCGTGTTGCTATTGAACTCCATGTTGAAGGCAAAGCCGCGCGACGACTTCAACGCCTTTTGAAGGGTGCTGAGCTCTGGTGGACCATTTGGAGGCAAAGGCGTATTCTTTAGCTGATCATCAAACATTGCAATATCGACGGCGACCCACAGGTCACCGTCATCAATCCAGTCCATCAGCTCACGTAGATTGCTCGACAGCGTTGCCCGGCCATTGCTGCCGGCCACCATGGCCGGAAGGTCGTTGTCGGGCACCTTGGTAACGACCACCATATCTCCAGCTGGCATGAACATCAGCGTGCCATCTTGGCTCTGATACATGGGCGTATTGGCCTTGCTGACTTGGGTCGAATTGGGCAGGGCCTGCCCGAGCGTTTGCAGCTCGACGGTCTTGCGTAACTTGACGACCCCCGCAAACTGATCTTGTGCGGCGGAACCGGCAATCAGCGCCTTATCAATGTCATTGAAGGTGACTCCGGCTTTGTCCAGAGCCTGGAAGAAGGCACGAGTTTGTGGCTGATTTTTGGCCTCGTCCATTTGCTCCTGGAAATCCGAATTCTTCATCAGATTGTTAAAATCCATGCCCACGACGATCTGAGCATTCCTCGGAGCATATTTGAGCATCTCGGTATAATCGCCACGGCTGGACCCCAGAAGCCAGTAGGCGGCCCCGATGCCACCGCCAACCAGCAACAGCCCCAGCCCCACCACCGCCAAGAGAATGAGCAAGTTGCCCTGGGCTTTTTTCTTCTTCCTGCCCTTGCGACGCGGACGTGCCGGAACCGTTTCCTCTAAATCCTCAGCCTTATCGTCCCTCTCAGCCACCCGACGTCGCCGCGGCGTCTCCTCCTCATCGTCAAACTTGAGCTGGTTCGCTGCCGATCGCCTCATGGACGGGCTGGCCTGGTTGAGAGCATCCACCCCCGAACGAGGTTTGGCACTCGCCGCGGCATTGCTCGCAACGGTTTGGCCAAGCGAGCTCGAAGCGGTTTCCCCGTGAATAAACAGGGCCTGGCACTTGGGACATTGGACCTTGCGACCGGCCGGAATGGGCGTCGCCGTCCGTAGAACCGACTGACACTTTGGGCACTGGAAGTCAAAGGCCATGGGAGCAAACCTTTTGTGGGATTTGGATCCAGATGCGTACCTAGGGGTATTCGCAAGCCAGAAGCAGGCATTTTAGGCAGATGATTAAAAAAATGCGCCCTAGTTTTGCCATTTTTTCCTTGACGCGCTGTCCCTATTGAGGCATTTTTCTCGCCACAACACAGCCGGGTTGACAAGCCGATGTCCGTTACGGGGGAGAAATGATGCGGAAGCTCCTTGCCTGTCTGGTCCTCCTGCTGGGAGGTACGAGTGTCAAAGCACAACAACTCGGTTCGCCCCTCACCTTTGGAAATGTCGGGGAACCGGTCGGCTCCCCGGTAGGAAGACGCACGTTTGGTTCTTCGATGAACATCTTTGGCGATCCCGCCGCACCCATTGGCGTGATCGGCCAGCAGATCGACCCATCTTTGGTCATCGCCCCATCGCCATTTATTCCCGGTCCGCAAAGTCAGGGAGTCCTGGCTCGTTTGTGGGACCAACTGGCGAGCCTCATCCCCTTCCGGGTCAATGCCAGTGAAGGACCGGTCAACGGCTGGTTTCCCAGCTTGCGCCGCCGGAATGTCGAGCGTCACCGGCGAAGGATTATCGATTGACGCCTCCGAGCGGGAGGATCCCCACCTCAGCGGGTGGCGGCCATCTGGTAGAATGAAGCAGGATTGTCGTTGTGCCTGCTACTTCCGGGGCCCCATTATGCGTGCATGGAAATTCCTCCTCTATCCTGTCGCTTCGCTTTGTCTTTTGGGTGGATCCCTTCCAGGCCAAGAACCCGCGGCCCCGGACCGGGTGCCCGGACCGTTCCGTGCCTATGTCGTGGTGGATCGCCGCTTTGATCCGCAAGAACAACGCAACCGGACCGGTCGTTTGCACTGCTCGTTTTGCGAGCACGGCTTGAACCCAATGGTGGCGGTGATTGTGCGGATTGCGCCGGAGGAACTGCAGAATCTGCCGACCGATGCTCCGCTGGTCAAGCTGTTGGCCGCACTGGAACAGCCGGCCGCGAAATATGCACCCTACCGGCTCGGGGTGTTTACGATCTTCTTAACCCTAGAAGACCAGTACCGCCGTGATGATACCCGTGATCTGGTAGTCCCCTTGGTCCAGAATCTGGGCCGGCAGCTGGACAGCATGCGCACCAATAACAACCTTGATAAACAACGCATGGTGCTGAGCATTGCCCCGCACACGATGACCCAGATCGGAGCCGATTTCCAGCCCCTCGACCGCCAAGCCAATCCGGCGACCACCGCCCTCGGGATCCGCCCCGAGGATAGTATCACCGTCTTGTTCATCAACCGGCTCAAGATCGTCAAACGCTGGACCTTCACGGCCCAGCAGCCACTGACCGACCAGTCCATCCAGGAAGTCCTGACCACCGTGGACAAGTCCCTGGCACGGCCGGCACGCAAGCGTATCCGCTAAGCCATTTTTTTGTTGCTCTGCCCACGCAGCGTTGCTATCCCCCATCGCCACTGTTTCGATCCATAAAGGGGGAACTGATATGCTTGCGTCTGCTCTTCGCGCGGGCTTACGCCAGATGCCACTGGTGCAGCCCGCAGTCAACTGGTGGCGACGCCATCAACCGATCTTGAATGAAGCCACGGTCGCCGGCTTCCACGAGTCCGGCTACATGGTGATGGATCTCGGCTTACCCACGGCAACCCTAGACCGGGCCATTGCCGATCTGATGGCTCGTCAGGACTTGCAGACCAACTTGCATCATGGCGCACGCTGGATGGATGGCTGGAAACAAAGCAAGGCTATTCGTGCCATCGCCCGCGCCCCACGCGTGTTGCGCGTGCTGCGGCAACTGTATGGCCGCGAACCCTTGCCCTTCCAAACCTTGAACTTTCCCATCGGCACCCAACAACGCATCCACTCCGACACCATCCACTTCGATTGCGATCCGCCTTCCTACATGGTTGGAGTTTGGGTTGCCCTGGAAGCGATCGATGACGCCAATGGCCCACTGCTGTTCTACCCGTACAGCCACAAACTGCCCAAAGTGCGCATGGAGGATGTCGCCCCCGGCCCTGGACCGGAGCATTACAGCAAGTATGAAGATTATGTCGAGAAATTGGTCGCCGACTCAGGCTTACCCGCCCACAAGGGCTTACTCAAAAAGGGCCAGGCGCTGATCTGGGCTGCCAACCTCTATCACGGAGGCGCGGTGCAACGCGATAAGCAACGCACTCGGCTTAGTCAGGTTACCCATTATTACTTCGCCAACTGCCAATATTACACCCCGATGTTGAGCTACGGCGGCTATCGCTACTTGCGTCAACCTGACTGGATCCGTTGATTGCTAGCGGAGCGTTGCAGGAAAGAAGCAGAGGCGATTGCGATCTGAAGCGGCAAAGGCGATTGCAATGCGGGAAGCGGCAGAGGCGCTTGCGGTGCGGGGAAGCGGCAGAGGCGCTTGCGGTGCGGGGAAGCGGCAGAGGCACTTGCGGTGCGGGGAAAGAGGCAGAGGCGCTTGCGGTGCGGGGAAAGAGGCAGAGGCGCTTGCGGTAAGTCAGAACCCCCGGACTGACGTCCGGGGCTCGCCTGAAGAGGCAGAGAAGAGCTCCGGAACTGACGTTCCTGCGCAGTGCACAGTCTCTTCTCTGGCGAAGG
>CAYPIE010000187.1:0-5653 GCA_964410665.1 uncultured Alcaligenaceae bacterium | reverse complement strand
ATCACGCTCACATGATGCGCGATCGCGTGCTGCCCGATCAAATTCACAACTTCGCTCATAACAATGAATGGCTGGTTCGGAATTTGAACAACGTGGGCCGAGTGCGAGACGCGATCAGTTTGTCCGCGAACATGATCGAGTTGCCGCGGCATCCCAAGTACAACACGCTCGGCAAACGTGGCAGCACGATGTACGGCCGCACGCGCCTATTCGAGACGCTGCGGCGTTACGAGAAGTGGCAACTGCTGATCGACTACTGCAACTCGCCCTACCTCGAGCCGACCGACAAAGAGACTGAAGCAGAGAAGCGGCTGCGATACCTCGGTACGGCTCACTTCCGCCTCGGCGACATCGAGAACGGCGACAGGGTGTTGGCCGAATTGAAAACGCGATTGGACGAGCAAAAAGCCAAACGTTACGAAGCAATCGCCAAGGCGAAGGCCGAGAAGAAGAAGGAGCTCAAGAAGGCGAACTCTGAGAAAACAGAGGGCGACAAGAAGGACGCGGGTAAGAAGGGGGCCGAGACGAAAGCAGCCGAAGGTAAGGAGAAGGATCTCGCGACACAACTACTCGGTACGTGGCGGATGATAAAGCTTTTGACCCCAGGGGGATCCACGAAACCTCGAGTGGATTCCGTGAACACCTTCGACAATGGTACGCTGGTTTGGGAATCCGACGGGAAAAGGAAGGAGTTCAAGTACAAGCTAGATACGAAGAACCCCGGCCACCTCGACTCCTACGGCAAACCAACCATAAAATGGCTGTACAAGATCGAGGGCGAACAGCTGACGATGAGCATGAACCCCAAACGCCCCGATGAACGTCCCAGCGACTTCTCAACGGACGGCGGCTTTGCCGTTTGGGTATACGAGCGAGCTGAAGATGCCTGGAATCAAGGACCGGTGACGATCACCGACCTGTTGGGGGAATTCCAACAAAACCCGTCCGAAAACGACTGGCACCAAGGCAAGATCTCGCGGCACCCCTCGCGACCCGGTCTATTGCTTTGGACCAACAAAGCCGGTGTGAAGTGGGCCCTGTCGCCCAACCTCCGCGCCATGAGACTCGATAAGGAATCCGGCAGTCCCTATCAAGACGTGACTCACGGCAACGCCTTCCAGATTGTCATCGGTCCCACTGGTAGGGTCACTGGATTCCGGTTCCTGAACGAAGTGTACGACAAAGAAACCGACGAAGTGGCTCGCACGGCCGGTAAACCGTTTGACGGGCGAATCCGGGATTTGAACCGTATGGTCGCGGCGCTCGAAGGGCATCGTGAGTGGGCGGCAGGCAATTTCGAGAAGGCCTACGAACTGCTGAAGAAGGCGGGTGGCGAGGATGGCTGCCAACTGGCTCGTATTCAGTTCCTCGCTGGCAAGCAGAACGAAGCGATTGCCGCCGTCACCAAGGATGCGGAGCGTCGCAAGAACGAAGTCCAGCCGTTGTCCTGCCTCGTCGAACTCCTGTGGAAAGCCGGCAAGAAGGACGCGGCCAAAAAGCGTTTTGACGCGTTGCGGACCGTGGCCGGTTATGCCGACTTGGGCGCGTCACCCGTGTTCGAGCGGTTGACGGAAGCCGCGGAAGCGTTTGGTTATCCGTCAGATTGGCGAACGCCGGAACCGTTGGCCGAAGACATCGGCAATCGCGTCCCGCTTGATTCGCTCGGGCCGTTCCGTTGGAGCCCGTCCGACGCGCCCGCTTGGACGCTCGCCGACGCGGACGGAAAAAAGCGGTCGATGAAGCAGTACCGGGGCAAGCCGGTCGTTGTGATTTTCTACCTCGGCTTCGGTTGCCTTCACTGCGTCGAACAATTACAGGCGTTCGCGCCGGAATACAAGGCTTTTCGCAAGGCCGGGCTGGAGGTGATCGCGATTAGCAGTGATGAGGAAGGCGGCCTCGCCGAATCGGTGAAGAATTTCGGCAAGGAGAAGCTGCCGATACCCCTCGTCAGTGATCCGTCGCTGGAAGTATTCAAGCGTTACCGCTGCTTCGACGACTTCGAGAGCACGCCGCTGCACGGCACGTTTGTGATCAGTCCCGACGGCAAGATCCTCTGGCAGGACATCAGTTACGAGCCATTCATGGATCCCAAGTTCGTGTTGAACGAAGGCAAGCGATTGCTCGCGCAGCACAAAGGCCGCACCCAACGCGAAGTGCCCGCCGAAACGCTGTCGGGAAGCGAAGAATAAGAAATCTAAACACTCACACTTAGACGCGGAGAGATCGGTGGGACGCGTATAGCGTCGCGAGTGCTGGTTTTTCGGCCATTCACGGTGCTCAATTGCGGTAGAGCACTTTGCAGGGAAAGAATCATGAAGTTTCCTCGCGACCTGTCGTACCGCCACCCCCGAAAGGAAAAGACGATGATCCTAAGCACCAACCTGCGTCCGGCCGCCGTTCTCTCGTCCGCACTCGCCCTCATCCTTCTCGCCTTCCCCGTCGCTGCAGAAAAAACGGTTCTATTAAACGTGGCCACGACGGATGGCATTTCTGGGACAAAGGCGAGCGGCCACCAATGGCCTGGAACACGGTCGAGTTCGACGATAGTGCATGGGACACAGGTACCGCGCCGCTCGGCTACGGGGTGGATGGCATCACTACCTCGATCAGCTTCGGCGGGGACGAAAAGAAAAAGCATGCGGCCGCCTTCTTTCGACTGACCTTTAACGTTGATGATCCTGCCGCCCATCCAGTTTGGTTGTGCGAGCTACGTTGTGTCGACGGAGCAGCTGTGTATCTCAATGGCGAAGAGATCTATCGCTACAACATGCCCACAGGTGATCTCGGTGAAACGACCTTCGCCCTGGGTACGCTATCCGGCAATCGGAAGTCCACTTACCACACGTTCTACCTTGAGGGTGGCCACCTCAAAGCGGGCGAAAATGTTTTAGCAATCAGTGAGCATCAGGCTGACTCCGCGAGCAGCGATCTCATCATGGACTTCGCCCTCAAGGGAGGGTCGGAAATCCGTGTTCCTGAAACGAAGCCCCTGATGTCCGATGGTATACTCGAATCCAACACGACGATATCGAAATACATCGATCGATGGGGCAAGCATCTGCTGAAGCAAGATCGTGCCCCGAATCCTACGCGACTGAGTTCTGAAATAAAAACAGACCGCATCATCGACCGTGAGGTCGAGCTGATCGAGCCATCGGACGCTCCCCTGAGCCCTGAAGAGCTCTACGAACGGTGCGCGTCTAGCGTTCTCATCATCAGCGGCGTGAACGAAGGTGGGATGCCTACCCACGCAAGTGGATTTGTGATCGGCGCCGATGGTCTCGCCCTCACGTGTCGCCATGTCATGCGCAACATGAGCCAGTATGACCTCGTCGTCGCTACAACGCTCAGCGGTCGGGTGGTGCGGGTGAAAGAGATTCTCGCCGTCAACGAAGCCGATGACGTTGCCCTGATCCAATTGGACGGCGATGGCTTTCAACCGCTTCCCATTGCGAAAGCTCCCCGGGTGGGCTCAGACCTGATTAACATCAGTCATCCAAGCTACGCGTTTTTCACCTTGACAAAAGGGCAATTAGCCCGTCACACGCGGATCAAGGATAGCATCAGGATCATGGTGACCACGGAGTCTGCCACAGGCAGCAGTACAGGACCGATTCTCGACCGCTTCGGGTCCGTCGTTGGGATGAATGTATCGTCTTATTCGATTGCTTACACCATGGTTCCCTTGAGTGAAGAAGAAGGCATTCTCAAGAGGAAACGAGGCGGCTTCGATAACAATCTGTTTCTTTCCATGAATCACCAAATGACACTTCACTACGGCTCGCCTGGTCAAAGCCTGAAGGCCCTCCTCAAGCTCCAGCCCCTGGGCCCGGCACAAAGGGTCGAAGCCCCAAACCCCGGCCTCCATTGGCAGCTCTACGCAGGCCGCTGGAATGCGCTTCCCGACTTCGCGACACTCAGGCCGATCGAACAAGGCTCCTGCAAGTCACCAGCCAAAAATGTCCACGGCGGCCGCACCAACGAATTCGCATTGGTTTTCAATGGCTTCATCGATCTGTCGCGCGACGGCGTCTGGCAGTTTCGCACAACGTCGGACGACGGAAGTCGTCTCTACATTGACGACCAACTTTTGGTCGACAATGACGGCCTTCATGCTGCCTTCAGCCGCAGCGGCTCCCGTCGACTGGCTGCTGGCCTGCATGCGATCCGCATCGAGTACTTTGACCAAGGTGGTCCCGACGAATTGAAACTCCACTTTTCAGGCCCCGACCAGCCATGGACTGAGATCCCCGCATCGGCCTTCCGCCGCCCTTGACCATTCCACACCGACCGCGAGATGGAAGGCGGGCCGACGGCGTGGGAAGACCTCCCCGACCCGCTGCTGGAGTGATCGGGCGATCCGGAGCAAGACGACTGACGGACTGAGACGAGCCTGACGACGAACTCCTGCCGGCTAACCAAGGGAAGCGAGTCAAGCAGATGCAAGCCACGACGACGGAACCGATCGCCGCCTGGGACGCGGGGCCGTCGCTGGGTTCGCCGCCGGCGGCGGTGACATCCTGATCTTGGCCCGCAACCGGCTAGACCACCTCGGTCCCGCCCTCCGGGCGGGCACCGTCAGCGACTACCGGTCGATGGTCCGCCGGCACAACGCCGCCCGGAAGGTCCAGACCGGGCTGGCGGAGTTGCGGATCGAGTCCCCCGCCCTGGCGACCGGCCTGGTCGGCCTGGTGGCCGCGTTCCTCGACCAGATCGGTCAGCGGGAAGCGTACCTGCGGGTCGAGATGACGCGGTCGCGGTCGTGCCCGAAGTTCCACTGCGACAACGAACACGTCCGCCTGGTCACGACGTACCTCGGCCCAGCCACCAAGTACCAGTTCGTCGGGGAGAACGCCACGCACGCCGCCCCCCTGTACGGGCTGGTGTTTCTCAAGGGCCGCCGGCACCCGACCCACCGGGACTCCGTGCACCACCGCTCGCCGGAACTGCCCGACGAGGAGAAGCGGATGTGCGTGGCGATCGACTACTGACCCCCAGCCGGCGTGGCCTGATGGTCGGGCGAGCGGGCGTGTAACCAGAGCCACCCTTAACTCCGCGCCCACTTTCCGCGGGCAAGATCAGTGGTCATGACGTTTGTGGGTGGGGTGAGGGACATGGCGTCAGTCGTTGTGTCCGGGCATGCGTCGCACCAGCGCGGCAGCGTCTTCGAGTCGAGGTCGCGACTGAGGGGGGAAGGGGGCCGCCCCGCCGAGCACTTGCGCACACCAGTAGGCGGTCCGTAGTTTGAACGCCTCGAGCCAGTCGGCCGGGTCGGTGCCGCTGTCCCGCAGGCTCCGGTACGATGCGAGGGCCGCGCCAATCTCCGTGGCCCACGGGTGCCCCTCGGGCCCGAAATAATTCGCCTCACTGGTCCTCGCCACGCCCCGTTCCAGAAGCCGCCCCGCTTCGGCGATCCACCGGGCACTGTCGCCATCCTCCCCCGGGCTCAGAGCCGCGAGTTCCGCACCGTGCACCAGTCGAGCGGCCGACTCGGTGAACCAGATGTCGCCGAAATTCACCGCCCAGCCCCACCCGTCCTTCTTGGAGAAATCAGGCCAGTCTCCATCCTCGCCTTGATTATCGACTCCTTGGATGTCTCGCAGCAAATGCACCAAGCCCGTCTGTCGTTGGTCACAACACACGGCATTGTAAG
>CAYPIE010000186.1:0-5670 GCA_964410665.1 uncultured Alcaligenaceae bacterium | reverse complement strand
CCTCTGCCGCTTTCCCCGCACCGCAATCGCCTCTGCCTCTTTCCCCGCACCGCAATCGCCTCTGCCTCTTTGACTTACCGCAATTGCCTTTGCCCTCCCCCGCATCTCAGCAAACCCTTCGTTTCTTTGGTCTGTCTCTCCTCACGCAGGAAGCTTCCGCCTCGATCTGTCACGCATCCTCAAAAAGGGTGCTGCACCCCGAGCCAGAATTGCCAGGGCGAGGCCTCGTTGAGTGTCTTGGCCACATCGAGACGCAAGGTCACCCGTTCGATCAGGCTAAACAGGGCCGTGTCCAAGCGGATACCGGTGCCGACGGCATGAGCGACGCCCCTAACCGGGTCGCTGTTCACAAAGATCTCGCCGACATCGTAAAAGAGGGCCAGGTAGACGTTTTCCACGCTCAGGCTGCGGTCCAGGACGCCCGCCTTGCAGTTGCGTAAGATTGGGTGCCGGGCCTCAAGGTTGACCACCCAATAGGCACTGCCGTGCCGTTCGGCCAGGTCGAAACCGCGGAAGAGCTGGCTGCCGCCCAGAGCAAAATACTCTCCTTTGTCCGGGAAGGCGACGGCGCCATTGATCTGCATGGCCATCACCGTGTCGGAGAGCGGGCCCCAGTGGTCGGGCAACTTCTTGGCATAAATGAGGTTCGACTGCAGGGCGTGGTAGCCTTGCCATGCATCGAAGTTGACCAGGCCACCGGAGTAGCTGATGTCGAAGCGGAAGCCGGCTTCCGGGTGCCAGTAAGGGGTCAGGTAGTTGACCCGATAGTGCACGCCGCCGGTAAAGTAGCGGTCGGGGCGGACCCCGTCGGTGATCGTCTCGCGAAAGGGGAGCGGGTTGTCTTGAAAGGCGGTGTAGCCCTCCAAGTATTCGATCGGGGGCAGGTATAGGCTGGGACCGTAGTTGAAGATGTAGCGGCCAAACAAAGCGGCCCGGGTCACATCGTTGGGTGCATCATTGCCAATGGGTCCTGCAATCCGCTGTTCCACATGGTAACCGAACTGCGTGTAGCGGTGCGGCCAGTGGTCGATCAGGCCATCGACACCGACGACAAAGTCGCGGATGTCGCTACGGAAGGCTAGGAAGGCGCCGGAGTTGAACTGCTGTGTCCGGGTGACCGCGGCACGCACGCCGAGCATGGTGTCCCGGGTATACCATGGGTCGAAATTCATAGTGGTGCCACCGTAAAGCCATGGGCCAACGATGACATTCCACTTGTCGTAGTCGGTGGTCAGGTCGGTTTCATCCAGCAGGGTGTAGAAAGGGGTCGCCCGAATATTCCAAGGGGTATGCCAGTGGTTATTGGCCGGATCGGAGTCGATCAGCACCTGGTCGGGGTCGACGCTGACTTGGGTGGGTTTGCTCGGGAGCAAGACTTCCACCTGCCAGGTATCTGGGCCCAGCGGCTGCACCACGGCCGGGGGCTGGTCAAATTCCTGTCGGCTGTCGATGGGTAGCAGGGGTAGGCGGACTTGATAGCCGCTGCCATCGTCCAAGCGAAAGCCAACCATCGTTGGTTCCAGGATTTCGCCGGTCTGCTGCACGCGTACCACAGTGCGATAAGCGCCAGTCATGGGGCCTGGACGCTCTATGTCAACCTCTTTGACCTGCCAGTCACTCAGCCCAGCGCTGTAAATCCATTCATCAAAAAACGCTTGCCAAGACTGACCGGTGAAGGCTTCCAGCTCCAGCTGTAGTTGCTTCACGTTGAGGATGCGGAAGGCGTACTTCTTCTGGAGCTTGCGCAGGAACTCGATAAACGCTGCCTCGCCCAGGCGGGACTCGATCATGCCGACGATTTTACTGCCCCGGTCATAAGCACCACTAAACAGGTTGAGGATGTGCCCGAACTCGGGCAGAGTCTGCACTGCCGGGGTGGATTCACCCCGGCGAAGGTGCCCGACGTAGCTGGAATAGCGGTAGTTCTCGCGTTCGATGTTGGGCAACCAGTTGAGTCGCTCGGGCCACTGGAGCATTTTGTTGTTGCGGCCAAGCTTGCGGTCCATCCAGCGGTGGGTCAGGTAGGTGGTGAAGCCCTCGTCGATGAAGGTCTCGGCGTAGCCATTATTGCCGACCCGGTTATACCACCATTGGTGGCAGGTCTCGTGCGATACCAGGTACTCGACATAGCCGACGGCTAGTTTGGGCATGGTAAAGACGCGCTCATCGATCATGATCAGGCCGGAGCACTCGTTACCATTCCAGCCAAAGAACGCCTCGGCGGTGGTGAACTGGTCGTAGGGATAGGGGGCAAACCACTTGCTATAGGCATCGATGGCCTCGGCAGTGATGCGGACAATCTCGTTGGCGTAGAATGCGTGTTCAGGGTAAGCCAGACATTGCACGGTGACGGGGCGACCATCGGGCAGGGTAATCGTGGTGCTATAGCGCTGATAGGCAGCACAGGCAAGCAAGGCAAAATCGCGGCCGACAAACGGGTGCGTTTCCACCTCATGCCAACCCTGTCCGAGGTCGCGTTCCTCGCGAAAGCTGGCGGAGCAGGCCAGCTTTTGGTCGGTGGTGTGGCGGATACGAGCGGTGTAGACACCCGCCTCGTTGAAGAACGGCTGATGCCAGGGCACAAACGGGGTTGGATGCCAGCCGGCATCATCGTAATAGGCCAGCGTCGGCAGCCAGTGCGACAACATGGTAATCGTCCGCGGCGTCACTGCCTGGGTGTCCCGGTCCACGGGCCACTGGCCCCAACGGCCCTGGTGGGGTGGCAATTCTAGTCGGTACTGGAGGGCAACTTGAACGCTCTGGCCCGGCGCGACGGGCTGAGGCAGGGGGACGACTAGCCCACAGAGGTTATCGGGTTGATAGGAGAAGGGCAGATCCTGAACTTTTCCATCTGGCGAAAGTAGAGAAACCTGCTGAACCTGGCCGCGATGGCCAATGGGGTCGATGGCGAAGCGCGGATTGAGGCGCAGCAGTTCGACCGTTTTGGCCACTTTGCCATAGTCGTGCTCGGGTAGCTTGTAGTGAGGATATACGTTGAAGATAAGTTCGTTGGTTGGCAGATGGGATTGATTGGTCCAGGTGACCACTTCGCGGACGGTGACGCGGTGTGCGGTGGTGTCCAAGTCAATGGCCAGGTCGTAGCGTGGCAAACCCGCTGGCAGTGGGTTGGCGTCAGCCACCACCGGGCATCCGAGCAGGCCCCAGCCGGCGAGGCTCGCCAGCAGCCCGGTTCGCCAGCACCATGGTCGCATTATCTTGCCTCTGTGCATTGATGAGTATCTTACTTGCCGAGGGCACCGCGATAGCATGCCGGAAGTGAAACTGTCCAGGCGGGATTCGCGTCGAAAAGGCCTCGGAGAATTCCATGCCAGAAAAGAATTCGTGTTTGGTACTTGATTTTCGTGGTTTTTGTGGGGTAAATTTACGGAGTAGGCGCTTTCTCGTCATCTCCGCGATTTCCCATGCATTGAGGAGTATCTTGTGCGAACCTCGTCACCTGCTCGTCGTTCAGCGTTTACGCTGATCGAACTTCTGGTCGTCATTGCCATCATCGCTACACTGATTGGTTTGCTGTTGCCTGCGGTACAGAAGGTGCGGGACGCGGCGTCGCGACTCCAGTGTCAAAACAATCTGAAGCAAATTGGGCTGGCCGTGCAGAACTACAGCACAACCCGTAAGGGTAAGCTGCCGCCGGCGACGAAGGCACAAAACGCTACATTGGTGTCGCTGCACACTCAACTATTGCCCTACCTTGAACAGGAAAACCTGTTCCAACAAGTGATCACTGAGACGGGAACGAATCCGACCTACTATGAAACTGGGAGTTCGCGGCTGTTTGGCGTGCCATCGTTCCGTTGTCCTGCCGATGTGACCGTGGATTCCGACGGAATTGCCTTGAATGATGGGGGTTCCAATAACGGGGCGACTTCCTATGTCGGCAACTTCCAGGCGTTTGGCACTCCTCAGCTTGTGCCCAACCCCGTCCCTGACGTCTTGCAAAGCTACTTTAAGCCTCGCTATGAACTCAGTGAATTCAAGGATGGCACTTCAACGACGATCCTTTTCTGCGAGCAGCTTGGCAGTCTTGGTGGGACTCAACAAAATATCTGGATTTATCCTCTAATCTTCACTGGTATGAGCCCGATGCAGACCCCGTTGAACCCGGACCAAGCATCTCTGTTCGGGGTTAATGGCTTTGCGCGGATTGTGTTAGGTGGAATGAGCCCCAGTATCACTCCAGCTCCAGAGTTTGGCCGGGATGATGTGACGAATCCGCCATCGAGTGGTTCCCAGGTTCCTTCATCCGGCCACACTAATACCATGAATGTGCTGATGGCCGATGGGAGTGTCCAAGTGGTGGCGCAAGGGATTTCGCAGGCCAACTGGAACGCTGCCATGACGCCACGTAACGGCGAAATTCTCTCGGGCAGCTGGACCGAAGAATAAACGTTCATGCCAAGCTATCCATTCGTGGGGAGCCCACAAGCATGGGCTTCCCATTTTTTTTCTTTCGTCGTAGCAACCAATTTCCTACTTACCTCACCGCCTCCTCGGCGTAAACTCCACCGCCGCCGGTTTGAATACTGCCAAGTCGGGTAACATCGTCTTCACCCCTTCCTCGGGAACTTCCTTCTTCGCTGTCCACACAATCCCGTTCAGAATAAAGCGGCGTAAGTCCTCCTGCCCCCAGTTCTTGTAGAAGTGCGGCATGACGATGCCAAAGCCTCGCCCGCCATCAGGTCGCTCGATGCACCAAGCGACCGTTTCCCGATTGGGCTTCTTCGGCGGCAGCATGGAGGTGGCCAACGCGGTTACGTTTGGGGCCAACTTGTTGTCATCTTTACCAAAATAATTGTTAATGTATGGTTCATCGGTGAGGGTGAATTCCTTCCAACCGCGGCTAATCGGATGGTCGGGGGTGGCGGGAGTGATCGTGGCATCCTGGAAGATGCGGGCAATCGACTCGTGGTGTGGGCAGCTGCGGTTGGCGAAGTAGCCGCCCAGCCAGCGGAGCAGCGGATGGTCGCCGTCCTTGGCCACATCCTGGCCCAACAGCCCCGTTGCGTAGTGCACGCAGACGATGCCGCAACCGCGCTGCATCATCTGCTCGAGCTGGGCCAGGTTTTTCTTGGGGTTGGGCAGGCGGTTCGGCGGGAAGGTGTCGCCGATGAAGACGATGGTCGATGCGGCTTCGCGGACCGCGGGGTCTTCGGGCCAGTTGGCGACGACGTCGGCCTTCAAGCCAGGCAGGTTGGTAGCGTGTTCCAGGCAATATTCCATCAGCCGTCCACCCGCGGCCACCTCATGCGAGCCCGGCGGGTGGTTGCTCGGTCCGACGACGATCAGGATCCGGTCGGGCTCGGCGGCAAAGCTGAGGCCGCAGAACACCAGGCTCAAGGCGCAAGCAAACAGACTGCGAAGCATGGGGAGACTCCTTTGCGAATGGGACAGGCAGAGAGCAGTGCCAGCGTACTGTACGGTGAGTGCGTTGCGAAGAGCTCAGGAGTGAAAATTCTTTTCACCTACGGGATCACGTCCCGTGAGTCAGAGATGGTCGCAAACGCTTCCACTTTTGCGGGAAGCCTCGAAGTGATTGCGGGAAGTCCGAGAGGCAGAGGCGTTTGCGGTGCGGGAAGAGGCAGAGGCGTTTGCGATGCGGGGAAAGAGGCAGAGGCGCTTGCGGTGCGGAGAACCCCCGGACTGACGTCC
>CAYPIE010000185.1:0-5708 GCA_964410665.1 uncultured Alcaligenaceae bacterium | reverse complement strand
AGTGAACACATCCTGGATTCATCCTAACCACTCTTAAATCCGCGCCCACAAAAACTGGGGAAGTTTATACTGCCTAGCGTTCGCTCGAAGGAATCGTACGGCGGCCTTGCAGTCGTGAATGTGTGCCGGGAAGGGGGCCTCGTCACTGAGGCGATAGTCAATCGAGGCTGTCACGAACCCCCTCGCGGCCAGGGCCTGTGCGACATTGCGAAAGTGAATCTTCTGTCCTTTACGCCAACCGCCACCGTGAATGCACACGATGGCAGGCAGAGTTTGCCAATTGTCCTTTGGGCGATAGATATCCATTTCCAGTGTGCGATCGCCGTAGCGTGCGAAGGTCACGTCCAGCTTGCTGTGCAGTCGATCGATAATCTCTGCGGGAATTTCGGTTTTGCCGTCCGTTCGACGAGGCGTCGCCTGTCCGGCCGCTCGGGCATCGAGCCGCATTTCTTCCTGGAACAGAATGGCCATGCCGCGCAACTTGCGAACCACATCGCCATTGCGGACAAGAGTCGATTCGCTCGGGTCTTTCGACAGGTCGTAAAGTTCAAGGCTGGGATTCAAATAGAGCTTCCAATTATTCCAACGCACCGCCGCCAGCGTCCCTTGGCTGCCGTGATAGAAAAAAGCGTCGTTGAATTCCCAGCGTTTAATCAGCGGCTTCCATTCCCCAAGCGGGTCCCAGCGACGGCGCAAAGGCACTTTCGCATTCAGTGATTTGTCCAGGCCCGGAGCCGGCACAAACGCTGATTCTCCCTTCAGCAAAGGACTGATGTCGCGACCGTCGATGACCCGGCCTTCCGGCACCTTGATTCCAGCAAACGTGGCGAGCGTCGGGTACCAGTCCATCGCACGGACCACCGCTGCCGACGTCTCGTCGGTTTGCAACTCCAGTCCTGGACCCCATGCGATTGCCGGTACGCGAATGCCGCCTTCGTACGTTGAAAGCTTACGTCCACGAATCTTCTGCTCCGGCGTACGGCCGGGACCTCGCCCGTTATCGGAAGCGTAGATAACGATGGTGTTGTCGCTGACGCCCAGTCGCGCCAGAGAATCGAACAGGCGGCCGACGTTGTGATCGAGTTCCTGAATCGCGTCGCCGTATTCTCCCCATTTCGAAGTCCCTCGGAATTCTTCGCTCACGCCAAGCGGATTATGCAACATGGTGTGCGGCAGATAGAGGAAGAACGGTTTCTTTGCATTCTTCTCCATAAAAGCGATGGCTTCGTCGGTGTAGAGTTTCGTCAATTCCGCGGGGTCGGCGGGACGCTTAACGATCTCGTCATTCCGCATCAGCGGAACGCCTTTGTCGCCAAAATAGACGACCTCGACCGGGTCCAGATTGTGTAGCAAACCGAAGTAGTGGTCGAATCCCTGGCTGCGTGGTAGGAACGGCTCCTGGAATCCCAGATGCCATTTGCCGATGCACGCCGTCGCGTAACCGTTTTGTTGAAACAGCTCAGCGATGGTCAGTTCGTCGGGATGAATTCCGGATGACGAGTCGGCGCGATGGACCCAGATATGGTTGCCAACTCGTCGCGGATAACACCCCGTCAACAATCCGGCCCGCGAGGGACTACAAATGGGAGCAGCCGCATAGTAATCCGTGAATCGGATTCCCTCATCGGCCATCGCGTCAATCCGCGGAGTTTTGACTTCGGTTGCGCCATAGCATCCGAGATCGTAGTAGCCCTGGTCGTCGACGAAGATGAAAACGATATTGGGTTTAACGCTAGCTGGTGCTGCGGCGGCAAGCGTGGGGCCTGCGTTTACCAGAACGATACTCGTAACAATCGCCATGCTGTCTTTGATTAATTGCATAACTACTGTCTGTCTTTTTGCCTTCCGCTCTTCCTAGTTGCTGGAACGGGCGCGCCGGGGAGCCTGCCGATCGGTCGGCTGTTGGCTTCGAGTTCCCTGACCGCCTCATCCATTCGACGTCGCAGGTCCGCCACGATTTCGGGATGGTCGCCCGAGACGTCTCGCGTCTCGCCGGGGTCGACCTGCAGATTGAAGAGCGATCCTGCCTGAGCCGATGGACGCTTTCCTTCTCGGCCGCTCTTGCCACCCGGCTTCAAATCTCGCACGAGCAGCTTCCACTGCCCGTGGCGAATCACCGAGCCGGGCACGATGAATGATTCGTGGATCGGGTTCTTAAGCGTTTCGCCCTTCAAATACGGCAGAATATTTCGGCCGTCGATGACGCGGTTGCCCGGCGCGTCGACTCCGGCGATCGCACTGAAGGTCGGCAGCAGATCGATGATCCCGGTGATCTCACTGTTCGTCGAACCGGGTTTGATCGTATCCGGCCACCGCATGATGCACGGTACGCGAATGCCGCCTTCGAAATCGGTCCACTTGCCGTCGCGATACGGGCCAGCATCACCGCCGTTAATACCGAGTACCGGCCCGTTGTCCGACGCGAAGACGAATAGGGTATTGTTCGCAAGGCCCTGCTCGTCGAGCGTCCTCATCAGCTCACCGACCTGCCAGTCGATTTCACGGATCACGTCACCGTAAGTGCCGCGGTTCGAAGTACCTTTGAAACGCTCGTTCGGTATCCACGGTGTGTGGGGCAACGGAGATGCATAGTAGAGAAGGAACGGTTGGTTCTTGTTCTCCTTAATGAAGCCGATCGCGGCGTTGAGCAGTTTTGGCGAATGTTGCCCGTCAGTCTTCCGCTTGATCGACTCAATCCGTTCGACGTCACGATAAATCCCCGTGCCCTGATCGAGATCGATCATGAAACCGTAGAAGAAATCGAAGCCGTGACGAACGGGATTGAATGCGTCCCATTCGCCAAGATGCCACTTGCCGATGATCCCCGTGGTGTAGCCGGCTGTTTTCAGAAGCTCGGGAGTCGTGACTTCATCGGAGTGAATTCCGATGCGGTCTCTGTTGTAGATGACTTTGGTGCAACCAGCACGATGAGCGTGCGAGCCCGTCATGAACGCCAGACGCGTCGGCGAGCAGCGCTGATGCACATAGAAGTCCGTAAACTTCATGCCCTGCTGACACAGCCGGTCGATATTCGGAGTCTCGAGTGACTCCGAGCCAAAGCAACCGAGGTCGCCGTAGCCCTGATCGTCCGTCAGAAAGACAACGATGTTCGGTTTGTCGGCGGCTTCGACAACTCCCGTAGGCAGTGCCATAAACGCAACGCAAATCACGCTTTGTTCGACCAATCGTAGGATTCGGTTTTTCATTTGTTCGAAGATCATTTCATGGATCAATTTTGTTCGGCAGGCAGCAATTGCAGAGCGTCAATTATCACAAAACCAGTCGCGTCAGCGTTCGTTATTTGAATGACCGTTTCCGTATCCGCCGTGAGAGCAACCACGCCGATCGGGCGAAAATGTTCGCCGTTCGGAAGCGGAACGGTTTGATCGACCTGAATGCCTCTTTTGTGAGGACCAGATGTAACGGTCACGGGGATTTTCTCCGCTCGGGTCTCGTGCGCCGAGTAAGCCATGAGCAGTTGATATCGCCCGGACTTTGGCGCTTTGAATCGAAAGGTCGCGGTCGCTTTGCCGTCGCCTTTTGATTTCGAGTCTTTTTCTCCGTTGAAGACGTATCCACCGTCGATGTACGGTTTGAAATTCGTCGATCGAGACCACTTGCCTATCAGCTTCGCCTGCTTGTCGTCGAGTACGATTCCTGGCAGCAACTTCGCGGCAATGGAGCCGTCCGCAGATGGCGTCTCGGAGGCGTGCGGCAATTCCAGAACCTGTTTCTGAACCAGAAGTCGCTCGCGCAGTTTTGCGTACTCAAGTTTCTGCACTGCCACTTCGTCTTTCGCCGCCAATGCCGCCGCAACGCCCGCTCCCTGGCCGATCACCATCCACGCGCCTTCGATCCGCAGCGACGAGATGCCCACGTGTGTGCATGACAGCGCGATGGGCACGAGCAGGTTGTCGCATTGTTGTGGCTTCGGCAGGATCGCGCGGTAGGGCACGTGGTAGGCGTAGCCAACACGCTGACCCTCCTTACGCACGGGGAAGATCGTGCCTTCGTTGATCACGCCGCCCTCCTTCAGCGCGATACGCCGAAGGTCATGCGAGTCGATGGGGAACGATGAGATCGCAATCGGGTCGGGCTGCTCTGGCTCATCGATGATGTCTTTCTGGCTGATAACATACATGCCCTTCATCCGACGCGACTCGCGCACATAGAGCGCGGGCGGGAAGTGCTCGTGTTCGGCGAACTCGTCCTTGCAAAGTCCAAGCTTTGCGTATTGATTACGTATCTTCGCGGGCACGGCCGGGTCGGTGGTCAGGAAGTGGATGAATTCCAGGGTGTACTGTTTGTGGGCTTCCCAGATATTCTTTCGTCCTGCTTCGTCGGCCGAGTGCCAGTCGTTTGCTCCACCGACCAGTCCGATTGAAAACTGTCGTCCGATTGAGTTGTTGCCATCGAACTTGTTGTTGGGAAGTTTCAACTTGCTGAGCCCAATATCTCTGGCCGGAAGCGAATACCTGTCATAGCCAACACTTCCACCGCCACTCTTCAGATAACGGCGGATGATTTCAAACCGGGCTGGGTCGTAGCTGTCCGGCTTCGGCATGGGCATGCGATTGTCCGGGTTCGTGGTGAGGCAGAGCCGGAAACTGTAGGTCATGATGTTCCTGTCGCCATCCTTGTCAGCGCCCGCATCATCGGTGGTGAGCAGCGGCAACAGTTTTCCACTGTCATCGAAGCCGTTGATGTTCATCTTCTTTTTCGGATATTGCTTCCCGGCCAGCGACTCGCCGTATTGGTCACGCCCCTCGCGACCGATCGTCCAGTCGACACCGGCGGCCGCCATCAGGTCGCCTTCGTAAGTGCCGTCGATGAACACCCTGGCCGTGAAGGTGCCGTTCTTCGTGACCAGCGACGTAATACGCGGGCCTTCTTTGGTGACCGAATTCAGGTAACACTCGGTTAACACTGCGACCCCGGCCTCGTCGAGCATCTGCCTTGTCACACGCATCGCGACGTGCGGCTCGAAACACCACCGCGACGTGTCTTTCCTTGCCGGGTTGTAAGGCGCCTCGAGCCCGCGATCCGTGTAGTCCTTCACCACGCGCGTGTGCCATTCGTCGAACAGTCCCATCAGGGTACTGCGAACCATCTGGTTCGAGTCGCAGTGACTGAGTCCACCGGTGCTCAATCCGCCGATGTGGTTCGTGGGTTCGAGAAGAATGACCGATGCGCCTTCGCGAGCGGCAGCGATCGCGGCGCAGAAGCCGCCAGGGGTGGAACCGTAGACGATGACGTCGGCTTTGCGGGGTTCGTTAGCGTAGCAGTGCGAAGGCACCGCTAGGAAAGCGACGAAAGCCACAGCTATGACGTGACGAATCTTCATGGGAAATCCAGTATTCATCTTTCTGTTTGACCCTGCTGAGGCGCGTTTGTTTCTGGAAGGTGCTTTTTCAGTCGCCCGATCACCTTGGTGTGCAACCCCGGAGGTAGCGGCTTTGAAGCAATGTTGTTCCACTCATTCGGATCGGTTTGGTGATCGTAGAGTTCTTCGCTGCCATCGGCGTATCGGATATATCGCCAGCGCTCGTCGCGCACGGTGTGGTTGTTCTGCCCCACATCATGGCCTCGTTGAGATTGAGTGACAAAAAAAGAAGAAATTATGAGGCTGCGTTGGCACTTGGGGAGCCGAGTTACCTAGCAGCCTGTTGATTAATAGCGATTAAATCGACTTGGCTGACAGTTTAGGG
>CAYPIE010000184.1:0-5788 GCA_964410665.1 uncultured Alcaligenaceae bacterium | reverse complement strand
CCCTTGCGGATCCGACTTGTCCACCGACCGGTCCGAGTGCTACAGTTGTAAGAACGACCATTTTTCTGGGGAACTCCCACCAGTACACTTTCAGGCGGCCGTGTGCCCGGGTTTCGGACGACCCGCCCTCGATCCATGCGGCCATCCAAGAACGTCTCTGAGGGTTTTGAAATGTACCGGCACCTTTGCTTCTTCCCAGGCAGTCGCACGTTCCTGGGTGTCCTCGGCATCAGCCTCGCTCTGACCAGCTCCTCCGTTGAGGCGGCCAGCACTCGTTTCCAGGATGACCCGAACCCGCCTACCCCGACCTCGCAGGATAGCCGCAAGCCGGTGATCATCCGCTTCGCCGATGACAGCACCATGAAGCTAGCGGTACTCGATCCAGAGATCGAGTTCAATACCGCCTACGGCACCCTCAAGATCCCCGTCCGCGCCATCGGTACGATTGAGTTCGGCCTGCGCGTGTCTGATGAAGAGAGTAAGGCCGTCGCCGAGGCGATCCGCCAGCTGGGCAGTCAGAAATTTAAAGAACGCGAGCAGGGCAGCAATACGTTATTACGCATGCGTGAGAAAGGCTATGCCGCACTCAAGCGAGCCGCCAAGGATCAAGATTCCGAGGTGGCCAATCGAGCCATGGAAGTACTCAAAAAACTACATTCAAATATCTCTCGTGACAAACTGGACTTGCCCCAACAGGACGTCATCACCACCGCCGACTCCAAGATTACGGGGTGGATCCCAACCACGACCTTGCGGGTTCTCACGTTCCAATTCGGGGAACAGACGCTAAAGCTCGCCGATGTGCGTGAACTCCGCTCCACGGAGAGTTCCGGCAAAGAAGAGGACCTTGGCGAGGTGCTGCCCGACCCTGGTAATCTAACCCAATACAACGGCCAAATCGGACAAACCTTTCGCTTCCGCGTCACTGGCACGCTCAACGGCAACCTCTGGGGCACCGAGAAGTACACCACCGATTCCACCTTGGGCAAGGCGGCCGTGCACATGGGCATCTTGCGGCCCGGGAAAACAGGCGTTGTCAAGGTCCGCATCATCCCCTCGCCCAACCAGTTCGTCCCGTCGGTCCGCAATGGCATCAACAGTGCCGGCTATGGCCCCTATCCCGCGGCGTACACCCTCGTCCGCTAACCCTTCGCCGCCGCCGCCGCCGAGGGCTGCTGGGCGGCTTCTTGGCGTAGGTAGTCGATCACCTCAATCAGCCGCTTGTGCGCTTCCGCGTTGAGTTTCCCCTCGACGCGGAACCGGAGCCGCCCCGCCGCATCGACCACAACCAGGTTAGGCACACCCGTTTGTAGCCCAAACTGCTGCTGCATGGCGTTGCCAAAATCCAGCCAGACTGGCGTGTGCGGCGCGGCGCGCTGGATCTGGTTGCGTAACACATTGCGGACCAGGCGGGGCACACTGCCAACACATGCGACCGGGATAATGTGCACCTCCGGAGCCCTCTGGGCACTAGGCAGCGGCTTGACCGGCGCTTGGGCGGCCACCTCCGGCGACTGACCGCGGGCAGTCGGGTGATAATGCACATGCAACTCGGCCCCGAGTGAGCGGTTGGCTTCAGTACTATTGCGGTCGCCATAGAGCAACACCACCACATCCCCGCGAAACTGGCGGAGATCTTGCATCTGCTCATATTGATCCGGTAACTTGAGCTCGACCGCCGGCGGGGGTGGCTCCGCACTGCCAGACCTGGCAATGCACATCCCGATCAGAATCACCAGTCCCAAACGCTTCATGTCCAGCCACGCCGACGGCGCGCCTCAAGCTTGCTAAACCGTACCGCTGCCAACAACAGGAACCCACCTGCGAACAACAGGACTACACCCACCGCTGGCAACACCCGTATCAGAGACTGCCCCTGCCAGGTCACCCCATCCAGGCCGCGCATGGCCCAGGTGGTTGGTAAGCTCTGGCCGATCATACGGACCCAGTCGGGCAGCAAAAAACCGGGCAGCCATAAACCACTCATCATGGCCACCGTCAGGATGACCAAAATACACACGCTGCGTGCTCGTGCCTCGGTGCTACTCAAGGTTGCCACCAGTAAGCCGGTGGCTGCGGCCAATAGCGACACCGCTCCCGCCAGGAAGACAAACCCAGTAAACGATCCAGTGACGGCAACGCCAAACACCAAATAACCAAAGGCAAAGGTGACCACCACCTGAGCGAGCGCTACGATCCCCGTGGCCACCGCCCGGCCGAACAGAATCGCCCACAACGGCGGTGGGGCGGACTGCAAGCGTCGCCAGATTCCCCCTTGTCGCTCACGTAATAACAACAGCCCGCACTCCATGCCCCAGAACAGCAGATACTGGAGCGTCATGCCGCTGAAGCTATGGCTGTAAGCGTTGAAAGACTGATGGGTGGCAGTTGGCGTGCGGTGGATCAGGTCAAACGGACGTTCCCGGGGAATGGCCTGCCCCAGATCGGGAAGATAGCGCGAGGCCAGCTCACGCAGGACCACCTCGGTCAGAATCCCCTCGGCCCACTGACTCTCCAAACGGCTCAACGGATGATGCAGGACCTCCAGGCGGAGCCGCTCGGTTGCCGGCGAGGCCGCACCGTGATGCCACAGCCAAATGGCGATGCCATCGCGGCGATCGACCGCCGCGCGGGCGTGGGCGGCATCGACTTGCCGGGCGACGACCCGCGGATGGCGTTCCAGCGCCCGAATGACCGCATGGGTCGCCGGGCGATCGTCCGCCGCTACCAGCCAGAGTTTTAACGACACTGCACTGGCATCCTGGCTCGGTCGATGGAAGATGCTGCCAAACACCGAGGCCAACAAGATCGGCACCACAAAGCAGCAGAGCACAGCTCGGCGGTCGGCAAGGAATAGCCGTAGATCCTTGCTGGCGATGATTCGGATCCAGCCCAGGCGTTGCCCCATCATGCACTCCGAGCCTGCGGCTGAAAGAGACTCTCCAGTCGGGCCACCGGGGTGCGGAACGAGTCGAGGTCGACTCCTTCGGCCAAGAGCACAGCCAGGGCCTGGCCCAGCTCGCGGCGATCACGCGCAGTGAGCCGCACCCGCCGGCCGGTCACCTCCAGGTCGGCGATCGGCGTCAGCGCTTGGCGGAGGGCCCGCTGGCGATAGCCAGCCAGGTGGTCGCGAAGATGGCCGTAGAGCACAATGGTTTGCCGGCGGGCCTTGATCAGTTCCGCCGGCCGGCCCACCGCGGTCAAAATCCCCTGGCATAGATAGCCCACCCGATCACACCACTGCTCGGCTTCATCGAGCAGGTGGGTCGTCAACAAAATAGTATGGCCCTGCTCGCGCAGTCGGCTCAGGATGGCGAATAGGTCTTCACGGCAAGACGGATCCAACGCCGCACTCGGCTCATCCAGGAGCAAGACGGGCGGATCGTGTAACAGAGCCCCAGCCAGATTAACGCGGCGTTGCATGCCTCCGGACAAGTTCGTAACGAGCCGCCGTCGCTGCTCGACCATGCGGACCTGTTCCAGGGCTCGCTGCACCCGTTGACGCAGTTGCTCGCCGCGGAGATCGTAGAGCCGGCCAAAAAAGCAAAGATTATCCCAAACGCTCAATTCTCCGTAAAGAGCCGGCTCTTGAGGCACATAGCCGAGCTGGCGGGCATAAGCAATGGGATCGGCGTGCCGCTGCTTGCCCTCAACCGCAATCGTGCCCGAGACGGGCTCGAGCAGCCCGGCCACGGCCCCCAGGGCCGAACTCTTGCCGGAGCCATTGGGGCCGAGCAGGCCGAACAGCTCGCCGCGCTGAACTTCCAGGGTCAGCTCAGTCACCGCCGGCAGCAGGCCATAGTGGATCGAGACCTGGGATAGCTGAACAGCGACCGGCATGGTTCTCCCCGTCGGCGTTGATTCCAAACACAACGGGATCGCTCATACCCTGCCCGGCTTGTCCGGGCAAGTTCAATGTGTGGCCCAGGGCAACGGGGCCAAAAACGGTCGGCGCAAGTGAGATCCTCCACGCCCGGAGTCTGCGAAGACCGTGCCATCCCAAACCGAGGGACAGCCATCCCGGCAGCCGTGCCTTTTCCAAGCAACGGGTGTGAACCCGCCGAGGCCGCGCGCCCCGCCTTCGCGTCCTCGGCTGCCGCCGCCTTGCTCCGCTCGCTCATTGCGGCCCCCTCGGCCGCTCGCCCCGCCTTCTTACGGCGGGTACCCACCCCATCCCTTCAAACAGCCGCCGAAATCGGTCCAGGCGTCCCGAAGGGTGCCGAAGGCCGCCGAAGAGAAAAAACGGCGATTCCGGTCCCTCGAAGAGAAAAAACGGCGATGCTCGATTATCATCAACTGCGAAGACGACTCACACCTGGAGCAGGTCCTCGACTTCTGCCGCTCCCAAAGCCTCGACGCCCGAGCGATTCTTGAAGGGACGAGCATTCGAGAGGATTCCCGAGTTTCCCGAGTTTCCTAAGGCTTCTCGGGAAACTCGGGAATCCAATCAAACCACGGTACTTGTTTTTCTTCCAGAAGAAGAACAAGAAGGGGACGTATTCTCTTCTCCCCGGGCGGCGGGAGAAGATGGCACACTCCCCCACCCAAACGTGCCCACTTGCTCAAATTCGCACTCCATAACAACCGCCGCACCCTCCGGACGCTTTCGCGTCCTACGGGCACGGCAACAAAGACATGGCCGCCACACTCGACACCCTTGTCACCGCGTTGAAGAAGGGGACACCTCTCCTCGAGGCACATCCTCCTGGCGCTTAACAAACACCACGACCACACCCGCCACCACGACGCGCCACGCATGGCAACCGCCGCACCTTCCGGTCGCTCAAGCGACCTTCAGGCACGGCAACAGCGGCGCCGTCAGGGCCCACCACGACTGCCACAACGGCAGGCCACATCACAAAAACCACAGGAATACCCACAGGAAGAGCCACATCACCCACCACGACCGCAACATCCTCAACGACAACGTCAAGATAGAGAAACTGAGTTATCGGGGATGGATGTCTATAAACGTATAGTTAGAGCAAGGATAAATGTCTAGTTTGGTATAGTTAGGCAAGTCGATTGGCCGTCGTATGATTGACGACGTTGGTAGCTGATCAGGGAGCGAGAAGGGAGCAAGCGAGGCTATGGTCAAGTTCGACATGAGAAACGAACCGGCGCCGAAACGGAAACCAGGTGGCGTTCGGAAGACGAAGCCGGACGACCTGACGAAGATGGTCGATGGGGACCAACAGCCCCTGACGGTGGAAGCGGCGATCCTGACCTACATCCAGGACGGAGCATATCCTCACATTGCGGGTCAAGCCGCGGGATTAACGGAAGCCGAGTTTGAACGGTGGATGGAACGTGGCCAAAGGAAGGGGAAAGAGCATGCGCGCTACCGGACGTTTCGGTCGCGGGTGATCCAAGCACAGGCGACGGCCCGAGTAATTGCGGAGTTGAAGGTATTTGAAAAGGATCCGGAAAAGTGGTTACGTTCGGGGCCTGGGAAAGAAGCGGATGCGCGAAAAGGCTGGACGGGGACGGTCCGGCCGAAGTTCGAGGGCAAGCTGAACATCAACATCCTGGAGAGCCAAGAGGGAAGCGCCTTGATCCAAACGATCCTAAGTGCGCTGTCGGACCACCCGGAGGCGCGGCTGGCGGCAGCAAGGGCGATCAAGGCGATCGCGGCGGAGAAGAGCCCCAGCGCGGCAACGCATGTTGAGAGGGCTCACTCAAGCTGACCGGAGTGCCGAAGAGTGCCGAAGGCCGCCGAAGGCGGTATCAGGGTGCCTTCGGCACCCGAAGGCACCACGATACCGCCTTCGGCGGCCTTCGGCACTCT
>CAYPIE010000183.1:0-5874 GCA_964410665.1 uncultured Alcaligenaceae bacterium | reverse complement strand
GACTACACGTTGACGCTGATCAGCGGTGCCAATGCGTTCGTGGGCACCGATGGCGAGCTGCTCGATGGTGATTTCGACGGCACGCCGGGCGGTGACTACGTGGAGACGTTCACGGTTGCGGCGATCAGCGACGTGGTGGTGAGCGTAGCAGACTTTGCCCGGTTTGCGGGTCAAGCGGTGGTGGTGCCGAACACCGGGGCGGGCTTGCCGATCACCCTGAGTGATGCAACGGGTGTGACGGAGTTGAGCGTGGAAATCGCGTACAATCCGGCGGTGCTGACGATCACGGGTGCCGAGGTAGCCGAAGGGTTGCCGGCGGATACAACGGTGAACGTGGACACGAGCACCGAAGGGTTGGCCTTGGTGACGTTCAGCAGCCCCAGTGCATTGAGCGGGACGGAGTTGTCGATCGTGGAGCTGGTCACGAGCGTTCCCAGTGATGCTCCGGCGGCGGTGGGCCAGGTGCTGACGCTTGGGAATGTGAGCATCAACGGTGGCTCGATCGGAGGCATCGGCGACTCGGCGGTGCATGCGGCGGCTTACTTCGGTGATGTGAACAACGACGGCTCGATCAACGTGAGTGACGTGACCGAGACGCTGCAGGTGGCCGGTGGTACCGATGCCGGTTTTGCCGGTGTGGCATTGGTGGATCCGCGCTTGGTAGGTGACATCAATGGGGATGGATTGTTAACGGTGAGCGATGTGTCGATCCTGTTGTCGGCCGCGGCCGGACAGCAGGTCGCACAGATTCCGCTCATCCCATAGAATGTACGGTCGAACACGGGTTAGGTGGCCGGCAACAATGTAAATAAAGTGGCTACCTGTCTGAAATCCGAATTGGGTCATACTATGAGCTCTAAGGTCGGATCGTTCTCCGGTCACATGTTTCCATCCTGCGGGATCGCCATGGTGCTCCCGCAGGATGGAAGGCTCCATCACATTTCATTCCTGATCGATTCCATTTCGATCCAATCTATCTCGAAATCAATATTTGATGATGTTGAATCGTAACTTTCCATAAATAAATGAACGCAGCTCGATTCGCTACTATAATAATACAAAGAATTAATGAATCAGTTGTGTTTTTTTAAGAGCATCGAAGCCCCTGGTCCTGCTGACAAGGAGTGTATATAAGCTGAATTTCTAGAAAATAGCTAAGATTCCTGGCATTTCTTGGGGAAATCTGGGGGATATAGGGGAATCCAGCGGGTATTCATCGGGGTTTTCATAAGCTTCACGGAAGCTATTTAATATAAATAAATTAACGTTTGAATAAGTGGCAGGTCGCAAATGTTAAGAATCGAAGAATTTTCCCCTCGTGTCCTGAAAACCCCTGGAATCTAGGAGATCTCCTCATAAAGTGAGGAAACCGTGTGGAAAATCCTAAAGTGGTGTTATGGAAAACTTGGGTTATCCCTACGGTGTCCCATTCTGCGGCGATAACCGGAGGATCCGTTGTATCTGTTCATGTAGCGCTCACGTGACTCGGGTGAGCAAGCCTTCATTTTCCCTCCGATAGATATATCAGCATTAATTTCACGGTAGAACAGTCTGATCTTAGGAGTGGCCTCTCATGCTGAAACGCATTCGCAAAAACCCCCTTCGTCCGCAGCCGACCCCGTGCCGGCTCCAAATGATGAATCTAGAAGATCGTGTCACCCCCGCAGTGCCAAGCATCGTTTCTCTGATGCCCATGGACAACGCGGGGGAGGTGGACGTCACCAGCAACCTGGTGGTTCAGTTTGACCGCACGGTCGAGATCGGTAGTGGCAACATCACGATCCGGGAAATTGGTCCCGACACGGTTCTCGAGCAGATCCCGGTGACCTCGGGTCAGGTCAGCCTGGCCGATGACACACTGACCATCGATCCGTCTGCCGACCTGCCGGCAGCAACGCCCGTCTATGTGACCATCGATGCCGGGGCGGTGCGTTCGTTGACTTCGACGCAGGAGATCACCAACGAGACGTTCAACGGCTTGAACCTCGGACCGGCGACTTCGCAAGAAGGTGCGGGGACCGGGGATGGCACCGATTTCACGTTGACGCCGCCGACCGGCTGGTCCAGCAACTTCAACGGTAACCAGGGTGTTACCGAGTTCAATGGCTGGAGCTTCATCGACGAGAATTTCTGGGACGGTTTCACGTTCCTCAACTTCTCCCCAGGTGGTGAAGGCCCGCGGAATGAGTTTATGCTGGATGAGGGGACACCGTTCGCGGTGGCGGATGCGGCCAACTGGGCGTGGACGTTGAATAACCAGTTTGCCGCCCCGCCCGGTAGTCAGCCGCCGGGGAGCACCTTCGACACCACGCTGTCGACCCCTGCTCTTTCGTTAAACGATGCGGAGGCCGGGTCGCTGCAGCTCACCTTCGACTCAAGCTGGGTCACAGATAGTAACGGGACCCAGACGGCGACCATCTCTGTGTCCTATGATGGCGGGGCGGCCGAGGACGTGCTGGTCTGGTCCTCCAACAATGGCGATGCGAACTTTAAGCCGACCAACACGAATGAGACGATCACGGTTGGGTTGAACAACCCGGATGGGGCAAGTACTGCGAAGATCAACTTCACGTTCAATGCCGAGGATGATGATCGGTGGTGGGCGTTTGACAATGTGTCGATCAGCGGGGACGTGACCGTGGGTTCCGGCCAGGGAGATCCCTTTGCTGGTTTGACCGAGCTGGGCGATTGGAACTTTAGCACCACGGGATTAGACGCTTCCCCGCCGCAAATTGTGAACATCACACCGATGCCCGGTGGTAACGATTTCCCTCTGGTCGACGGAGTGATTGAGATCGAGTTCGACCGTCCGGTCACCGCCGGGGTGGATGGCTACATCGATGTTCGACTCCCCTCGGAGAACATCCTTCTCAACGACACGGTGCTCGAGCGGGTCGATGTCAACTCTTCACAGGTCGTCATCAATGGCAATATGGTCACGGTCAGCTTGACCCAGGAGCTGCCCGAGGACACCGTGCTGTCATTGCAAATGTCGCCGGCTGCGTTCCTCGATCAGTCGACGAATTTCAACGATATGGTGACACTGCTCACCGAAGACTTTGAGGGGGTTGAGCTGGGCATGCAGGACAGCTCGCTCGCAAACGATAGTCTCGTGGCCCCGAATGACCTGAACGACTTCGTGCTGGTCTATACCGGTGAGTTGGAGGTGCTCCAAGGCGGGGAGTACACGTTCGGACTCGCTTCGGATGACGGTGCTCGGTTGAAGCTCGATGTGGGCGATGGTTTACAAGATTTCATCGTGGCCGATGTCCTCCGTGGGATCGGCGCTGTGGACCTTTCCCCAGCGGTGACGCTCTCACAAGGGGAGATCATCCCGTTCGAGTACATCTTCTTCGAACGGGGTGGTGGTGCGGGCGGTGAAGTGGTCTACGCCCCAGGAAATAAGACCGCTTTTGCCGTCGATGACTTCCGGTTGTTCGGCGATCCGAGCCTCGGGCTGGGCGTTGTCGAAGGCACGGCGCTTGCAGAGGTCTACGTGTCTCGCGACCTCGGTAGCAACCAGCTGAACAACCTCGCTGAAGCGGATGCGTTGGTGAGGGGTGAACTGGCGATCGCGACCGGGTACCCGGTGAGCATCTCGCCTGCGTTCGGCGACTTTGTGGAAGTCGGCAGCCCTGGGAATGGCAATTACGGGGAGAACATCCCGGTTCCCAAGGCGACACCCATTCAGGGTCCCGATCGTGACTACGCAACCCTAAGTGATGCCCAGGCGGTGGGTGAGTTGGTCGACTGGCAAGGCGAAGCATCGCCCGCGGGCGGACGGGTCGAATATTTCGGCTGGAACGTCCTCGACTTACAGTGGTGGACCAATCAACAGGGCAACCAGGACCGGACTCGGTGGGAGGGTGCTCAAAACAACGTATTGGTGGCTGACGGCGATGCCTACGATGACTCGTTTAACATCGACGATCCGGCTACCAGGGCAAACTTCTTGGTCACCACCTCGGAGATCCCGACCACCGATTTACTCGGGAATGTTAATGTCACATTCAACTCTTCATTCCGGCCAAACCGTGACCAACGGGCGGTCCTCGAAGCCCGCTTTGACGGCGGGGCATGGCAGCAATTGCTCGAGTACACCACGGACAACAGCGGGGGTGTAAGTGCATTCAACCGGATCGACGAGCTCGTCAGTCTTGATGTTCCGGTTCCGGATGGCTCCAATAATATGGAGCTCCGCTTCAGCTATCTGGACGCTCAGAATGACTGGTTCTGGGCGATTGACAATCTGGTTGTGTCGGGTGCCGGCCGCTTGGGCAACGGTAGTGAGGGGATCACCGACCCGACCGAGTTTACCTTCCGGACGCGTGACTTTACCCCGCCCGCGGTCGTTAGCCTCACACCCGAGAATAACAGCCTGGATGTCGATCCGGATACTGACCTGAGCATCACCTTCGACGAAAACGTGCTCAAGGGCACCGGAAACATCGAGGTCCGAACGTTCGGCAGCAACACCCTGGTCGAGCAGATCGACATCGCCTCGGATCAGGTCGTCGTCGATGGGGATACCGTGACGATCGATCGCATGGTGACCTTACCGGCGGCAACCACCGTCTATGTGTTGATCGACGAAGGTGCCCTCACCGATGCCAACGGTCAGGCGAACCCCTTCGGCATCAGTGACCCAGACACCTGGACGCTGTTGACGACTGGGGCAGCGATCGAGCTGTTCTTCCAGCAGGATGCGGAAATCCTGGAGGATGGGACTGGGACCGGTGTGACCTATACCGGGGCCCAAGACGCCGATCCGTCCAGCCAGGTGCCAACGGACATCAACGATTATGTGTTCGTGGCCACGGGTCTGCTTCAAGTCACCACCGGCGGTCAGTACACTTTTGGAGTGAACATTGATGACGGCAGCGCCGTACGGATTGACCTGAACCAGAATGGGACGTTCGAAGCGAACGAAGATTTCATCCTTCGGGAGGGCACCGGAGGAAATGCCGACTTCTTCACGCCTGCCCAGACCCTATCGGCTGGGGACTACGGCTTCGAATTCTTGTACTTCGAGCGCGGGGGCGGTTCTAGTGGAGAGTTCTACTACGCCCCAGGTAGCAAGACGTCATTCGATACTGACTTCCGCTTGGTCGGCGATGCCAGTCAAGGCATCGGCGTCAATGGGGAGATTAGCACGCTGATGTACAAGGCGGCTGACGGCACCCAAATCGGCAACGTCACCGCCGCTCGAGACCTCATCGCCAACGGTCCGCTGGCACCGGATTCGCCGGAGGCTGGTACCGTTCCGGTGGTTGACGTGTGGAACTCGGGTGGGCGTGGTCGGTTCTCGGTCGATCTGCCGGTTCCTGGCCTTGGCCCGGAGAACGAAACACGCAATGGATCGACCGTCACCGTGGACGGCGATGCCAATGGCGGGGCCATTCATGGGCTCACCCAATTCTCCGATCTTTTCGGCGACACGGCGGGATTGATCCCGGCCGACGCGACGATTATCGCCGCCACGCTGACCTTCAATGTCCAGACCGCTGGAGATGCGGTCAACGTGCACCGGATGTTGCAACCGTGGGATCAGACCGCCATCACTTGGGATGGCTTGGGCGAGGCACCGTTTAACGACACCCCCGGCATCCAGGCGGATGGTGTCGACGCGACGGAAGCCTTGCGTAGCTTCACAAGCTCTGCCGGGCAAGTGTCCGTGGATGTGTCGGATGACCTGCGAGCTTGGCTCGCTGGGGAAGAAAACTACGGCTGGGGCTTCACCCCGACCGGAGGCAATGCGGTCTCCTGGAATTCTTCCGAAGGTGGTCAAGAAGTTCGTCCGGCACTGAGCGTGATCTACGCGTTCATCGACGAAGCCCCGACCGTTTTCGCGGTGGAAAGCACGACTCCGACGAC
>CAYPIE010000182.1:0-5954 GCA_964410665.1 uncultured Alcaligenaceae bacterium | reverse complement strand
TGACATCGGTTCAAATCTGGTTGTTCAGCCCCACGTGATTCGCGGGCCGCTTACAGTGTAGTTGTCTATATCGTTGGCCGATACCGTCCAGGTCGCGCCGTCCTTCAGCGTGTACAGGAACCGTTTCCCCCGGGCGAGATACATGATCGCCGACGTCTCCTTCGTCCAACGCGGACCCGCGAACAAAGAAACAATATATTCAATAAAATACATATAAATAGACAGACTTGGTGAGTGAAACTCGTGTTTCGGACGAGTTTCCGTCGGCAGAGCGAATCCGTCTCGGCCGGCTTCAGTTTGGCGGATTGTACCGCGTTTTGCCGGGTTTTCGCCTCCTTTCTCTGGCATGGCAGAGATCGTGCCTGTGGTGGGCGGCTCAGCCGCACTGGCGACGTCGACTGGGCCGGGTTCATTCGTTTGGAGTGCCGCTTGAAGGCGGACCGGGTCCGTTCCTGTCT
The DNA here is from genome assembly GCA_964410665.1 of uncultured Alcaligenaceae bacterium. GTDB lineage: Bacteria > Planctomycetota > Planctomycetia > Gemmatales > Gemmataceae > CAYPIE01. Next base: position 5,496 of record CAYPIE010000182.1, on the reverse strand, counting down.
CAGGACCCACCGGGTGCACGATACGTGGCGGGACGAGCTTTGCAATCGGTACGGCAAGCAGTGGCTGGCCGAAGCAAAGGTGGCCGACCCAGTTCCGGGAGGGAAGTAGAAGGACACCCGTCGAGGGTGGGTCGAGGAGTCGTTGGTGAGTGACTGGAAAGTCTTGCGGGCGGCCCTGAGCCGGGGACGTGCCCCGGGCCGTCTGCGGGTACTCTTCTTCGGCGTCGAAGGCATCGGGGACGCCGGGGCGGCAGCGTTGGTCCAGGTCGCCCTACCTTGCCTATTTGGGTGCTCTCGAAGAACGGTTGCTCGGAGTACGATTCGACGATTATCTGAGGGACTAGTGATATAGTACTGTGGTCATGTGTTGAGATGTTGCGGTAGTCGCCGCATCGGGCGGGGTTTTCCACTGACGGTGCCGGCCGACGGTCGCATCGCGGTCGAACTGCGTCGGTAGTGTGACTCGCCCCGGACCTCCATTGGAACCAGATGGTCTCTTGGATGAAGGTCTCAGCCTGGGTTGAAGCGACCATCCCGGCGAGAAGAGATAGATATTGAATATATTAGTGGTTTGGATTCGAGAAAACATAGCGCATGCGATCGAAGTCGATCGTCCAGACGTACTGCTTCAGGAATGCGTGGCTAATCAAGCCATCGATCTGGACGCCACCCAGTTTTCCTGGGATGGGTTTCGGTGTTGTCGTGAAGTACTGATTGGTTTGTTCAAGTGGGCCTAGCGATACGGGAAGGTTGCAAACGAAAAACTTCCGCTTTGTCGCCTCAGGCTGGACGCCCCACTTGTGGTACAACTCGGGAGTGGTGGTGAAGCAGGCCTGGCGCACTTTTCCGGTGTCCGCATTGAGCGCGACGAGTCCGGAATCGACGAAGAAGTTCAAATCGTTGTTCATTCCAAACCTGCCCCGGACGAACATGTAATGATCTCCCCACATGTAGAAGGGGATATCGACTCGTTTGGTGTTGTGAACCTGCATATGCTGGTTCGTCAGTGTTTGATGTCCACGGGGCGAGAGGAGGAGTTTCTGGTCCGGGTAATCCATCGTCGCGTGGAACTGCTGCAACACGTTGGTGCCGAAGATGACAAAGTCCTGCGAGCCTTTCAGTGTTGGCATGGCGACGACGGGGACGTTGTTCAACACCGCATCGCCTAGCCTCAAGGACCTTGCCCACCCACGCTGGAGGTTTACCTTCTGGAGACCGTGAAAGCCTTTACCTGCGTCTTGAAGTTCGATCCCGAGTTTCTTTGCGCGGTCAGGACCCATTATGAGCCAGGTTCCCCCTGTATCGAGGTGCACAATCGTCTTTTTGTCATTGAGCGTCGTGGCGAACGCCGGAAAGTAGGCTGTTAGTTGATGCTTGGCAAATGGAATGACTGTGAGCTTGTCCAAGCTGACAGTAAGGGGAGTTTCAGCCCGCGCGGACACGCTGGCTTGAATCGTTTTGTCCAGGGATCGGGCTTTGGCAAACTTGACTGCATGGTCGTATCGATGCTGATGCAACAGTGCTTGCAACATCGGCTTATCAAGCTGGTTCAACTTTTTGTAGGTGCGGCCGATGTCTCGATACAGCTGTTCGGCCTGCCCGTATTTCCCTTGAACGAACGCACATAGAAAGCGAAGATGGCGCGCCTCATCGGTTTCGCCGAGAGTGGTTGCAATGGATTCGACGTCTTCGATGTTCCCCTTCTGCCAATTGTTCCACGCATCGTTTAGGAGTGTCTGAGGACTTTGAGCGGGTGCAATCACGCAACATAGCAGACTGCTTAACCCTGCGATCACCATCATGTACTTTTTCATAGGTATATTGTTCCTCATACATATGACTTCAATACCCTTTCGACCAATCTACTGGAACCAGGAACGGGTTGCCAGGAGTACTAGAATCGGTCGATTCGTCAGCAAGCGGATCCCTGAGCGTCCATTGGTCAGCCACCAACTTACTCCATCGAAGATAAGTGTGAAACAACTCTAACGTATAACGAGTGTTACGCGAAGATGTCGCATTTCATGTGGGAGAAATTCTGACTGCGGAAATGCACATTTCCTTACAACGACCAACTCTCTTTCCGGACAGACAATCCTATTGCAAGGAGATATCCTAACCATGGATGGACAGAATTGCGGATAGTCATTCCTCAATGAATGCTGATCGACGTTCAAGCTATCGTTCAGAAACAGTCGATGGTCTGTATCACCGTGAGCGTTGCCCTCTCAAGTCCGGGGGACAAGACTTAAAGGACGGCTTAGAGATCGGGTCTAACTGTGAGAGCGATCATGGCGAGATGAACTGATTGTGATGCGATCACATCAACTGAGACTGGCTGCTTGTAATCCTGTTCCTGTTTTGCATTTCTTGAGCTTAGACTCCTCGACTATCAGAGAGTCGTACGATGGAGGGACATCATGAACAATCGCAAACAACTCCCTCAGGTTGGGACCAACCAGAAAGGTCGTATTTTTGTCGAAGAGTTGGAGGGTCGAATTAACCCCTCATTTATGATTAGCCAGCTTACACAATTCAACGACTATATCTACCAATATGATAGCTCAATCTCCGTCGCTGGCGAGGATGCCGTTGTCGCATTCAGTTCATCCTCGAACTTGACCGGTGAGAACGCGGACAACAACCAAGAGATTTTTGTCTACGAACACGCGACGGGAAGCAACACTCAGATCACACGCACGGAATACCAGACTGGACCAAACTTCTTCTACCTGCACAACACGACACCGTCTGTGAGCGGTGACGGTTCTGCAGTGGTATTTGTCTCCAATGCCGATCTGACTGGGGATAACACGGAACATCACAACGAGGTATTTCTTTTCGACCGGTTGACTGAGCAGACTATCCAAGTCACCGACGTCTCGTTCGGCAACAGTTATACGCCTTTGATCAATCATGATGGCTCGGTGATCGTCTTCATGTGCACGGCGGACCCGCTCGGTACGAACCCCGACCACAACACCGAGGTGTTCCGTTACGACCACGAGACCGGGACGGTTACGCAGGTCACGGACACAACTACGAACGCGGGCATTCGCCCCGTCTATAATTCGTCCCCGGGCTTGAGTGGTAACGGGTCAGCGATCGCGTTCATCTCCGACGGTGACCTGACTGGGGAGAACCCGGACCATCGACGGCACGTTTTCCACTACGACCACTTGACCGGGAAAACAACTCAGCTCACCGACACCTCGTTCGGAACTAGCTATGCCCCACGGTTGAACTATGACGGGACGGTGGTGGTGTTCACTACGAACGGAGACCTGACCGGGGAGAACCCCGATCACAATATGGAGATCTTCCGGTATGATCGAGGATCGGAAACGGTTCTCCAGATCACCCAGACCGAGGAAGGCACCAACGTTCAGCCTGCCACGAGCGGGGACGGTTCGGTCACTGCATTCGTTTCGTCCGCGGACCTCACCGGGGATAACCCCAACGGGGAGTTCCATCTGTTCCGACACGACACCATCACTGGTGCAGTCACTCAGGTTGATGACATCCCACTTGCATATGTCTGGGCGGATGCAAGGCCGTTCCTGTCGTTAAACGACACCGGCTCGGACATCGGGTTTTTCTCGTACGCTGACCCGACAGGAGACAATCCTGACAATCGTTATCAAGCCTTCCTCGCACAATACGAAGGGGGGATGTATAGCGTCACTGCTGGTCCCGGTGGAGAGAACTCCGTCGGGGTGTTCGGTGCAGACAATCAACACTCGGTGGTCTTGAATCCATTCACCACAGTTTCTGAAATCCCGTCCGATTATGCAGGCGGTGTTCGAAGTTCCACCGCGGACCTGACGGGGGACGGGCAAGCCGAAGTTGCGACTGGCACCGGCCCCGGGGCACCGGCCTTCGTTGAGGTGTACGATCAGAGCACATCGGAAATGATCTGGACGGTCAACCCCTTTGAAAACACCTACATGGGTGGGGTGAATCTCACTGCAGGGGACCTCAACAACGATGACGTCCATGAGGTGATCGTGACCGCGGACGTGGGAGGAGGTCCGCGGGTTCGTGTGCTGGATGGTAAGAGTGGAGCGACCTTGGCCGACTTTTTCGGGATCGAGGACATCAACTTCCGGGGCGGTGCACGGGCTGGCGTCGGTGACATCAATGGTGACGGGGTCGGAGACTTGATCATTGCCGCAGGCCATGGCGGTGGTCCACGAGTCGCGGTCTTCGACGGGGCTCGGTTGTTCGAACCGGTTGCTCCGGGAGAGCTCCCCGTGAAATTGATCGACGACTTCTTTGCGTTCAACGAGGATCTTCGCAACGGGCTTTATGTCGCCGGAGGGGATGTCACAGGTGATAACATCGGGGAGGTTATCATCGGGAGCGGCGAAGGGGGCGGTCCCAGGGTTCTAATCCTCGACGGGGCGGAATTGATGGCGGGTAACACGCTGTCCGAAGTAAGCACCCATCCAGTTGCCAACTTCTTTGCGGACGCCCCCGATCTTCGAGGGGGCATCCGTGTGGCATCGAAAGACATCGATGACGACGCCAAGGCGGACCTGATCACTGGAGTCGGGCCGGGCGGGGCCCCAGCCGTCACACGTTGGTTGGCGGTCGAGATGCTCACCAACTCGACCCCTGAACCCATGGATTCGTTTTTCGCGCTTGATGAATTCTTTATGGGAGGAGTGTTCGTCGGTTGATTCAAGTACTTTCGGAACGGGCTTAACCCAACCGGAAGAGCAGTAGCGTTGGGCATGGTTGCTTTTCGGAGTCGGTGGCAGGGAAGTCGAATCTCTGTTGAATCCTCCCATCGACTCCGAGCACCCGTGCAGGATCCTGAACGACCCCTAAAGCTGCTGGCTAGGTAGCGACTCGTTCGGCACCCCGAGGCGTTACCATGCTCTGCAAGATCATCTTCGCTAGTCACTTACGACAAGTGCACTGCCCCTCAAATCAGTCCCGCCACGTGAACCATTTTTCGTTTACGGGTTTGCTCCCTGGATTCCGATTGTGAAGGTGAAGGGCCATCGGCCCAAACGGACCACCTCAACAAGGAGCGAATCATGACTCGGGGGGTCAAGGGACAGCATCTCGTTTTAGACCGGTTGGAGAAGCAGACTGTCTCTGCGTTCACTGCGAGATTCGCTGGCGGAATTCTCACTGCTGACAACGGGTTGCTGCTCGAAGTCGAGTCCCAGTTTGCCCGAACGGAGTTCTCCGTTCCCAACGCCGGCGACTTGAACGGCAACCAGAATCCCGCCCTCTGCTCCCCGGCGCATGCCGTTCCCGAGTCCAGGCCACAACCGGGCGAGCTGGTCATCGCAGCGGGGAGATCGTCGTCCAACAACTCGACAGCTTGGAAAGCTGGCTAACCTATTGTGTGTGCATGGGCTACTAGAGCGGTCCTCAGGGTATTGTAGCGTTTGCGGGTTGGTTGTATTCTAACAACTCTGCACCCGCCGACCAACCCGAGGACTCGCCGATGAAAGCCTATAGTGACGACCTCCGCCAGCG
>CAYPIE010000181.1:0-6046 GCA_964410665.1 uncultured Alcaligenaceae bacterium | reverse complement strand
CAATCGCCTCTGCCGCTTTCCCCGCAACGCAATCGCTTCTGCCGCTTTCCCCGCACCGCAAACGCTGTCGTTTCCGTGCAAACGCTCCGGTCTTCCCGCAATTGCTTCGCCTCTTTCTTGGCTCAGCCGATCAGTTCTTCGATCGGCTTCGCGCCCTTGTCGACAAGGCGAATTGGGCGGCCGATGGGGGTGTCATTTTCCTTGGTGTAGTCGATCCCCAAGACGCTGCAAACCGTGGCCATGAAATCAAGAGCGGAGACCGAGCGTTCTTCGACGCGAGCCCCCTCCTTGTCGGTCTTGCCGATCACCTGACCGCCCGGAATGCCACCGCCAAACATCGCCAGGCTCCAGGCCTTGGGATAGTGGTCGCGGCCCGGCGTACTAAAACGATCGGTGACATGGGGGGTGCGGCCAAATTCACCCATCCAGATCACCAGGGTTGAATCCAACAGCCCACGTTCTTGAAGGTCCATTAATAGCGCACTCATCGCACTGTCGATCTGGCCAGACAGGCTCTTGACCTTGTCGAAGTTTTCGCGGTGGGTATCCCAGCCGCCTAGGACGACCTCAACAAAGGGAACGCCGACCTCCACCAGGCGGCGGGCCATCAAGCAGCCCTCAGCAAAGTTCCCCGAACCATAGCGACCCTTCACCGTGTCCCGTTCTTGGCTGAGATCAAACGCCTTGGCCTCCTTAGAGGTCATCAGACGCACGGCTCGGGCATAATTGGTGCGGTGATCAATAATGGTGTCGGCTTGATATTCACGGTGGAAGGCCGATTCCATCTGGGCGAGCAAGCTGACCCGCTTCTGGAACTGCTGGGCATCGACCAAGGCCTTGAGGTTCTCGACCCCCGATTTGGGGTTGCGGACGACCAACGGCTGGTGCTTCGGACCCAAGAAGCCTGCACCATAGCTACGGTTGCCGATGGTGACAAAGTTGGGTAGGGCAGATTCCTCGCGGCCTAGCTCGGCCGAGACGATCGCGCCCAGGCTGGGGTAGCTGAGGCCGCCGACCCCCTCCTTGTAGCCGGTGTGCAGGTAGTATTTCGCCCGCCCGTGGGCGCCTTCACCGGTGCTCATACCGCGGATGACCGCGCCCAGCTGCATCTGCTTCGCCAGTTTGGGCAGATGCTCGGAAATCTGTAGCCCCGGCACCGCGGTGGAGATCGGCGAAAACTCCCCAGCCCCCTTGCTATCAGGCTTCATGTCGAAGGTATCTTTGTGCGAGGGTCCCCCATCCATCCATAAGAGGATGCACGACTTGGCCTTGGTCCCGGTCTTGGCCGAATGCGCGGCCAGCACATTCATCCAGCCCGACAGCGAAGCGCCAAACACGCCAGCCGCCGAGAGCTTCATAAAATCACGCCGCGTCTTGGCGTTGAGTCGTTCGGAAAGCATGAGCTAGGGTCCTTTACGGGATTCGTGAGAGTGAGTGTGTTGGCAAGGGTCAGGGACGGCCTGCGGCTTTGAACGCAGGCCGATGGGCAGGCAACCATCAGTGATTCAAGGTGAACTCGCTGGTATTCATCAGCACCCAGAGCAGATCGGCATAGGTGTCGCGGGGGTTGCCGGTCGCCTTGTAGTAGGCGGCGACTTGCCGGTATTCTTCAGGCTTCGGTCGCCGGCCCAAGGTTGCCAGATAGAGATGCTCGATGGCCCGACCGGGGGCCAGGTCTGGTTTGATCAGCCGGCCCAAATAACGTTGGGTATTGGCCAACAACGGCTGATTCATCAGTTGCAGGGCTTGTGGAATCCCAATCTCATACTTGGTCGGGTCGGCCTCCTCACTCACACTAAACGCGGCAACAAAACGATCGCGTGGCGAAAACCGACCGCGCTGCTTACGCGCTTTCCCAGCCAAAGCCGGAGGATTGCCCATTACCGCCCTCAGTGAATCGTACAACTGTTGAGGCGTCATCACCTTGATCGCCATGTGACTAAACAGTTCCTGATCCTTGGCATTGCCAGGTAACGGCTTGCTGGTTCGCTGGTAGGCCTGACTATTACAGATAGCACGAATCAACTGCTTCAGGTCAAAGTCTTGTTGAAAGGCCTGGGTCAACTCGGCCAGGAGCTCTGGATGGCTGGCCGGGTTGAGCTCACTCATATCATCGACCGGATTGACAAAGCCCCGGCCAAAGAACTGAGCCCAGGTGCGGTTGACCATCGCCTGAGCAAAGAATGGATTGTCCCCCGAAGTCAACCAGTCGGCGAGAACCGGGCGATACGGCGCACGCATCGCCAAGCTCGGCTCTTCACCCTGCAGGAACTTGGCCGAGACGAACATGGCCGACTCGGGTAGATTGCGTTTGCGTTTGAACATCCGCGGCAACTCGACCACTTCGGGGGTGTTCCCATTCTTCAGTTGGTTATTGCGGTTGTTCTTTTGCTGCACCTTCATAAAGAACGCGGCCATCCCCCAATACTCTTCCTGCTTCCAGTCGTTGAAGGGATGATCATGGCACTGAGCGCACTGTAACTGAACACCCAGAAAGACCTTGCATACCGAGTCGGTGACCTGATCGACGCGGAGATTGGCCAGGTAGTAGGTCACCGCCCCATTTTCATCCTGGGGACCCGTGGCCGTGAGCAAATCCGCGACCTGCTCATTCCAGGGCTGGTTTTCGGCAAAGCGCTTCTGCAGCCAGTCCTTGAGCGGGTTGAAGTTGATGCGCGCGGTCTGGGAAGTCCGCTCGACCAGCAGATCCTGCCAAATATCGGCTTGGTGGGCCGCATAGCCAGCGCTGGCCAGCAGTTCATCAACCAGTTTGGCCCGCTTCTGGGAATCACGGCTATCCAGAAAAGCGGCCACTTTGCCGGCCGGCGGGATGACACCGACAAGATCCAAATAAGCGCGGCGAATAAACTCGGCATCTTCACACTGCGGTGACGGGGGAATGCCGGCTTCCTGCAGCCGTGCATCGATCTTGTAATCAATCAAGTACACCAGTTCACTGGCATCTTTGGGTTGGACCGCTTCAAAGGTTGGAGTTGTATCAAACAATTTGCTATCGAAGGCCGGTCCGAATGGTCCCGGTCGGCCACCCCGACGACGCATTTGTGCCCGCCGCCGCTTGGCGGCCTGGGCACGTTTTTTGGCGGCCTCCGCCTTTTTCTTGGCCGCGGCCTGCTGAGCGGTAGCATTCTGTGCCGATGGCTTCTGCGCTTGCAGAGGACGGGTCCCCACCAAGCACAGGCCCAGGACCAGCAAGGCCCCAAGCCCAATGATTCGTGTCGTGCGCATCTTCTAACTCCTGCCTCCCTGATTCACGGCATCAAGGCTTCTCTTGTGGGGGCAGACTTGCCCAACAGGCCCTGCCCCGATAGTTCCCTGAATCAACACTTTGTTAGGGAGAAAGTTTCGCGATCGGGTTCCATCAATTCTTCATCACAGTCCCATACCGTTGAGCTTTGCCCTCCAGGGGACTTCCTGACATCTTCACATTCCCCTTCCCGGGCTGGAAAGCATCGTGGATCATAAACGGTGAAACCGAAGCGTGGTTTCCGAAGCCATCCAACCACTTCCGCATGCGGAGGGATTCGAAATGACACATCCATTGCTTTTGGGCTTTTTGGCACTCTGCTTGCAGGTCCCCGATGATCCTCAACCTCAACCGGAGGCCAGCCCGGATGAGCGCAAACGCCGCAGCAAAATTGAACTGCTGGGTTTACAGGGAAAATGGCGGATTGAAAGTCAGGTCGAAAATGGCCAGCCCGTGCCGGCAGAGACCTTGGATGAACAAACTCTGACCATTGGCGGGGATGTGTTTGTGTTACGCCAAGGCGAAGCGGTGCTGCGTTTTGGCGTCCTCAAGCTCGATCCGACGCGTGATCCCAAGCGTGTCGATATCCGCATATTGGGCGGCGAGGAACAAGGCACGCAATTCGGCATCTATGAGCGGAAGGGAAACACGGTGCGATTCTGTGTCGATACCGATCGCTCGGGTCGTCCGGAGAACTTTGACGTCAAGGACAAGCCCAACCACCTACTGTTGACCATTCGCCGCGCCAAATCGACCCCAGCACGGATGGAACTGACGGGTAAATACAAGACCGTGGCTGGAGCTCTGGGTTCGCCCGACATCACCGGCAGTGCGGAGATCCGTCGCGTGGGCGAATCCTACCTGGTCCGCTATTTCCACGACGACCGCCTCGCCTATGTCGGCGTCGGTGTCCGAGCTAAAGGGGTCCTTTCCGTCTGCTGGACCAACGGCAAAGAAACCGGACTATCCGTCTACCGCATCGAGAAGGGACCCAAGTTGATTGGCCATTATGCCAAGCTGGGCGGCATCGGTGTTTTGAACAAGGAAGAATTGACGCTAATCCCCGTCATCGATTGAGCCTGCGCAGATTGCCCTGCGTCTGCATCCGGCAGACGCAGGGCTCATGCATGATTAGTGTTCGATCCACATCCAGTCCGGCGGCGTCGCCTCATACTTGGTGTAGATATCGTCGGGGTCGATCGGCTCGAAGTCGACCCCGGCCGAACTCAACTCCTTGGTCAACCGATCGTGAATCTCGGCCTCGAACAGATATTGTCGGGTCCACTGCTCCGCTTCCTGAGTGAACTCCACCGTCTCAGCATAAACTTTCTCAAATTCATCTTTATATTGACGCAGCATATGCGTCCAGAACTGACTTAAGCGCGTTTTGAAGTCGTCGATGGGCTCACCGCCTCGCGAGCGAACGGTCAGACAGAGATACTCAGGTTCCACGACGACTGCTCCTCCGGTGCACTCCGAGGTAATAATGGCTCGAGTAGACTGTCTCCATCCTAGGTGTCCCATCCCCCCCGGGCAAGCAAGGGGGACGGGCAGAGGTCGGTCTCGCGGATAAAGGGTCAACGGCGGCCTGGCTTCGGTAGCCCCCCGACGGATCAGCTGGTCAGTTGCTTCACGAGCTGATCGATGATCGCGAGCTTCTGCTGTAAGATGGGCGTCGGGTTCCACAACCGGTGATCATACAGGTTGTCGTTGTCCGTTTCATTCATGCTACGAAGGAAGTAGGCGGCGAACGTCTCGGCGAAGTCTTCCAACGGATGGTTGCTAGCATAACCGCTAATGAACCCGTTACTCCGGTTGGTGAGGTACCACCAAGTTTGGCCATATTGGCTCGTTTGGGTGTAAAGGGATGGGTTCTGGGGCTGGGTATTGGTCCAGCCACTCACGTTCAGAAACGCGTTCCAAAGACTGCCCGATTCGGTCTCCCAGTTGTGTGCCAGCTCGTGCAATACCAGGTGACGTAGCTTGTACATGATGTAGTACTTTTGGCCATTCGAGAGGCCATGGAATGCCCACTTGCCAAAGCGGATGTAGCCACCGCCGTTTTCCGCCACCCCACCCGCCGGCGTGTTCCAGGTGTTTAACTTTTCGAAATAGGTGGTGTTGGAATTCTGGTCAGCCCGCTTGAGCAAGCGGGTATTGTTGGTCGCGTGGTGGAGTTCTGCCAAGGCCGGGTCAATGTGCAAGATCTCGTGATCGGTCCACCGGTTACTGGAGTCTCGAAACACGATCGAAACATCCTCGGCGATCTTGTCCCGAACCTGGTCGTAGGTAAATCCCGAGCTATCGTTACGATACTCTCTGACAAGAAAGCGATCAGCTCCCGATTGTCCCCAGACTTGGTCCCAACCCATCCCGGCAAAGAGTCCATCGTTGCCCGCCCCCCCCATAGAGCTGATCATTCTCTGACCCGCCATAGAGGTCATCGTTCCCGCCCTCACCGAACAAGGTGTCGTTGCCGTGGTGGCCCCGCAGCGTGTCATTGCCAAGGTAGCCACTCAGGAAGTCGTTGTGTGTCCCTCCGTCGAGATCATCATGGTCACTACCGCCCCGCAGCGTGTCGTTGCCAGCGTGGCCCAGCAAGGTATCATTGCCATACCCGCCAATGAGCTCATCATTGCCGAGGTAGCCATCGAGGTAATCGTCCTCGGTCCCCCCGTCCATATAGTCGTGATCGCTTCCTCCACGCAGGGTGTCGTTGCCAACCAAGCCGTACATGTTGACGTTGCCATAGCCTCCGATGATCTCATCAAAACCAAAAGA
>CAYPIE010000180.1:0-6128 GCA_964410665.1 uncultured Alcaligenaceae bacterium | reverse complement strand
GCAGTGCACAGTCTCTTCTCTGGCGAAGGACGTCAGTCCGAAGCTCTGCCCACGCGATCGATTCGCTGCAACCATCTGACAGTTAAGCACTTCCGCTCGTGCAAGCGCCTCCGAAAGGCGAGCCCCGGACGTCAGTCCGGGGGTTCCCCGCACCGCAAACGCCTCTGCCTCTTTCCCCGCACCGCAATCGCCTCTGCCTCTGCCGCACCGCAACCGCTTCTGCCTTTGCCGCACCGCAAGCGCTTCTGCCTCTGCCACACCGCAAACGCAACCGCCTCTGCTTCTGCCTCTTCCCATTGATTTCTGGCAATTTTCTCCGACAATATGAAATAGAAGTAGAATAGTGCGGTATTCATTGGCAAACCCAGCGGAGAGTCATCAGCATGGGAGGAAAAAACCCATACATCAAGGAAGTGGAGATCGTCAAGCCTCAGCAGAAGTTCACGGTCACCTTTTATATTGAGGAAACCAAGGAAACCCGCTCGATTGAGGTCGAGCCCGAGCGAATCCCGTATGGCCGCACCGGGCTGGAAGGGAGTGTTCTCGATATTGCCTATGGGGCCGACATTGACATCGAACACTCCTGTGGCGGCGTCTGTGCTTGTGCGACCTGTCATGTGATCGTCGAAGAAGGATTGGACTCTTGTAATCCCGCCAGCGACGATGAAGAAGACATGCTCGACACCGCTCGCGGCGTGCAAACCGAGTCGCGGCTGAGTTGCCAGTGCGTCCCGAACGGTTCGACCAATCTGCGGGTCCGCATTCCCGCTTGGAACAAGAATCTGGTCAAGGAAGGCCACCATTGAGCTCGCATCGCTGGTCAGAACCACTCCGTGTGCGTTATTAATCACTGGGTCCTCTACCACCAGCACGACCGTAACGAGCCATTCTTGCTTGGCTGGAGAATCCTACGGATGTCGATTACGATTATGCGGCGAATCCCCTTTTGTGCAGGTCATCGGCTGCACCAGCATGGCGGCAAGTGTGAGTTTTTCCACGGTCACAACTACGTTGCCGACATCTATGTCACCGGCGAGGGACTGGACTCCGTCGGCCGAGTGATCGACTTCTCCGATCTCAAAAATTTGCTCAAAGGTTGGATTGACCAGCACTGGGATCATGGCTTCTTGCTTTCTCAAGAAGACCACAACGGTTTGCAGACGATTCAGCAGGTCGAGCCGTGCAAGTACTATGTGTTGCCCTATAACCCCACTGCTGAAAACATGGCGCGCTATCTTCTTGAGCAGGTGTGCCCACCGCTACTCCGTGAGCTCGGCGTGACGGCGAGCAAGGTGGTCATCTGGGAGACGCCCGAATCCTGTGCCGAAGCCAGCTTATCTCGGGAAGACGCCGGGGCAGCACCACTTGCCACCTGGACGACCTCGACACGCTAGAGGAGACCGTGATCATGCGTCAACTTCCCAATCCGTTGGAACATCGCCAGGCAAACCATCTGATCGAAACGCTGTTCGTCAAACGCTGGTCGGCGCGAGCCATGTCTGGCGAAGCCATCCACGAGCCTGAACTTCAGCAACTGTTTGAGGCTGCCCGCTGGGCTCCGTCAACGTATAATGAACAAGAATGGCGTTTTCTCTATGCTCGTCGCGATACCGAGCATTTTGCCACCTTCATGGATCTGCTAGTGGAATTTAATCAACAGTGGTGTAAAAACGCCGCGGTGTTGATGGTGTTGGCTTCGCACAAGGTGTTTACCCGCAACGGCAAGCCAAACCCGGTGCATAGCCTTGACGCGGGAGCAGCCTGGGAGAATCTGGCGCTTCAAGCCACTGCCATGGGTCTGGTCGTCCACGGCATGGGCGGCTTTGACCGGGACAAAACCCGGCAAGTCCTGGAAGTGCCCGACGATTATGCCATCGAAATGATGATCGCGGTTGGCCGCCCTGGCGATCCCGACCAGCTGCCCGAAGACCTGCGGAAGATGGAAGTCCCCTCTGGTCGCATTCCCATTCAAGAAATGATCCGCGAAGGTAAATTCACTTTCTGACTCACTGTTCTTTGCCTTCACTGTTCATTGCCTGGCTCTTGTGCCATCACGTCCGCCTGTTTCCCGCTTGGATTTCTGGGGAGACCGTCGGGCACGCTAGTCTTCTTGTCGCCAGCGGGTCGCTTGACCGTTGCCCACGGCGATTGCATACGCCGTCGCATACGCCCGACAATGAGCCAGGCTCAGCAGAACTTCGCTTACTTGGCGATTCTCAGCGATCTGACGTGCCTGGCCGCGTAGGCAGACCCACGGTTCTCCGGTCGGACGGTGACAAACCTCAATGTCGGTCCAGGCAAGTCCTCGATGCCAGGTCGCACCCAAACTCTTGAGAATGGCTTCTTTGGCCGCCCAGCGCGCGGCAAAGTGTTCGGTCGAGTGGCGGCGTTCTTGACAGAACAAAATCTCGCCCTCGGTGTACACTTTCCAGAGAAAATGCTCCCCGTGCCGCTCGATCATGCGGGCAATCCGCAGGACTTCCACAATCTCGCTGCCGATGCCGACGATGTCCATGACGTTCAGGAGTCAGAGTCTCGGGGCGAACTCGCCCCGGAGCCATCCTTGCGGAGGCAGGGTTCCCGATCTTCGCTTCCTACCCTAGTTGTGTTATCATCCTCCCTTGGTTCCGGCCAATGCAACCGGAATCGAGGGCCTGTGTTCAGGAGCGAACCCATGGCAATGCCGCCTGCCAACCGTGCTGACATTCTGGCCGACCTGACATCCGATCAAGTGGAGGCCGTGGAGCATGGCGAGGGACCGCTCCTGATCCTGGCTGGCGCTGGCAGCGGCAAGACCCGTGTCATCACCCGCCGCGTCGCCTACTTGCTCCGCCAGGGGGTTCACCCCCGAGCCATCCTGGCCATCACCTTTACGAACAAGGCCGCCGGTGAGATGCGGCAACGCATCGACCGCCTAGCCCCCGGCCACCGGGTCTGGATCAGCACCTTCCACAGCTTCGGCGCCCGGCTGTTGCGGGAATACGCCGATCAATTCCACATCGATCGCCATTTTACCATCTACGACATGAGCGATCGCAATAAGCTGATCAAGGACGCCATGGACAGCCTCGGCTTTGATAACATCAAATTCACCCCCGACCGCATCGGCGGCGGCATCAGCAAGGCCAAGAACCTGTTGCTGTCCCCCGAAGAATATGCCCGCAGTAGTGCGGACTTCTTCACGCAAACCGCCGCCCACGTCTACGCCCACTACCAGAAACGGTTACGGGACGCCAACGCCGTGGACTTCGATGACTTATTGTTTCTCCCTGCGCTGGCTTTACGTCACGATGGCGAATTTCGTAGTGAATTGGATAGCCGCTTTCGATATATCCTTGTTGATGAATATCAAGATACCAATGCCGCTCAGTACGAAATTGTGCGGCAACTGTCGGTCGACTTCCCCAACTTGTGTGTGGTCGGCGATCCCGATCAGTCAATCTATTCCTGGCGCAATGCTGACATTCGCAATATCCTTGACTTCGAGCGCGATTTTCCGGATGCCCGGGTAATTGTGCTTGACCGCAACTATCGCAGCACTAAGGCGATTCTGGCCGCGGCCAGCCAGGTGATCGAGCAAAACGTGCACCGCAAGAAAAAATCCCTGGTCACCGAAAACGAGGACGGAACGCCGGTCCAGGTACTGACCTTCGACAATGGCCTCGACGAGGCGGACTTGGTCGTCAAGCGGATCCGCGATGAGGTCAACGCTGGGAACCGACGCTATCGAGATTTTGCTATTTTCTTGCGCATTAATGCTTTGACGCGTACCCTCGAATCTGCGTTCATCAAGCACGCCATCCCCTTCCAGATTGTCCGCGGCCAGGCCTTCTTTGACCGGAAGGAAAACCGCGATGTGCTCGCTTACCTGCGGCTATTGGTCAACCCCAAGGATGATGTGGCCTTCCTGCGAATTGTCAACGAACCCGCCCGGGGGATCGGCAAGACTTCGCTCGGCCGGCTTCAGGAGTTTGCCGAGCCCCGTGAGCTGAGCCTTTTGCAAGCGGCGGCACAGATCGACAAGATCCCAGAGATTCGCGGCAAGGCCAAGAACGGTTTACGCGAGTTTGTTCGCATGATGGCCAACTTACGCCAACATCTGGAAGCCTCGCCCGATGAAGTGATGCGGCAAGTGATTCTCCAGTCGGGCTATCGGCAGATGCTGCTCGACTCCCGCGACGAAGAGGATGCCGAGCGGCTGGCCAACATCGAAGAATTGATTACCGCGGCTCAACAGTTTGCTGCGGATGATCCCGAGCGAACCATAAGCGACTTCCTCGAACAGGTCGCGCTGACCGGTGACCAAGATGCTTGGGATAGTGAGCAGGATCATGTCTCGGTGATGACCTTGCATGCTGCTAAGGGGCTTGAGTTTCCGGTTGTCTATATCCTAGCCCTGGAGCAGGGTTTATTGCCCCACGAACGCAGCATCGCTCGCGAGGCCGAGATCGAAGAAGAACGGCGGCTGTTTTTTGTCGGCATGACTCGGGCCATGAAAGAGCTGAACCTCTGTCTGGCCCGCATGCGCGAATTCCGCGGCCAAACCCTCTACACCGTGCCCAGTATGTTCCTCGAAGAATTGCCCAAAGACGGCGTTGAACGGCTCGAGCTCACCAGTGCGACCGGTCGGGATGGCGCGATGCACCACTTCCGCGGCGGTGGCGGACCCGCCGCCCAAGTCGGCTGGGTGGACGCTGGCGTCGTCACCTCCGCGGCCAACCTGTTACGCAAGGCTGCGGAGAATGATCCGTATAAGGTGGGCACCCAGGTCGAGCACCCCGAGTACGGGGTAGGCCGCATTACCAGTGTCAGCGGTTATGGTGCTACGCGCAACGTCAAGATCCGTTTCGCTGTGGGCGGCGAGAAGACCTTCCGACTCAGCGCGGCCCGGAACAAGTTAAAGATCGTAGATTAACCATCCCAAGCCCGCCAACGGTCAAAACGAGGCTCATACTAGCGATGCGTCACGCCGGTCGCTTCGCCCAAAAGTAACCGAGTTTGGGATCTTGCGGATGGACCTGGGTTCTGACCTTGAACCCTTGATTGGTCAAGTAGTTGACCAGAACTTGATGATCGTACATCGTCTGCGATCCTACCTGGGCTTCTGGGCTGACCGGCCCACAGTGATGGTACTCGCCCACGATCGCCTCAATCTGGTTCAAACAGGTAGCCGTAAGTAAAATCGGATACTCACTTCCCTCACAATCCAGCTTTAATAGACGGATTCGTTCCTGGCCGGTGGTCTGCAGCACCTGCTGCACGAGCGTATCCAAACCCAGGCTCGGCACATTCAGGGTATGTTCGTCCGCCTCTCCGATGACATTGCCTCCGCCAGTGTTCATGCCATCGCCCGAAGCATGAAAGGGAAGCTCACTGGGTTGAGCATCCGACCGCCAGACTGCCGCGCGTTGGGTTTGCACACGGTTGCCAAAGCGAGCCAGATTGACATGCAACACTGCGTAGTTCGCCGGGACCGGTTCAAAAGCCACAACATGCCCTGCGCCTCGCAACAGACAGGCGGTCGCAAAGCTGCCAATGTGCGCTCCGACATCGATCACGATGTCTTCCGCGTCAAAGGTACTTGGCAGTCGGTATTCGTTGGCAATCACGACCTCATGATAGATATTCGGGTCGAGTGTCCCAGGGCGGGTATGAAATGGCTCGGCAAGCAAGTGTAAGCGAGCGACTTCATTGCGTAACGCCTGGATTTCCTCGCGCAACCGATGAATCACGCTGAGTTCCTCGTGTTGCTTTGGGGCAACGAGCGGAGGATAAAGGCGTCGAGCAATGCGATTGAGCATCACGTACCTCGAGGCGGCAAGAGTAAATGGCAGACACAGGACGCCTGTCGTGCTTCGAGGTGCTTGCTTCGGGGAGTCGAGTCGGAATCCAACGACACAGCAGGTTTAATATGGACGTCACCGCTTGGCTGTCAAGATCGCTTGGGTTTGGCACAATGACTTCGGCGTTCATCCGTGGTGCGGCGAACGTTGAAGGGCAGAACCCGGGTTTGGCTAGCGGGTTCGCCTGGAAGCGGCAGAGGCGGTTGCGCTGCGGGGGAGGGCAGAGGCGATTGCGGTGCGGGGAAAGAGGCAGAGGCGCTTGCGGTAAGTCTGGAAGAGGCAGAG
>CAYPIE010000179.1:0-6134 GCA_964410665.1 uncultured Alcaligenaceae bacterium | reverse complement strand
GGCGGTTGCAATGGTGAAAGTGATTGACTGCAATCAAGTTGCAGGGAATTGATCGCGGAGACAGAGCTCAGGACTGACGTCCTTCGCCAGAGCAGAGACTGTGCACTGCGCAGGAACGTAAGTTCCGGAGCTCTGCTCTCTGCCTCTTTAGGCGAGCCCCGGACGTCAGTCCGGGGGTTCTGACTTACCGCAAGCGCCTCTACCTCTTTCCCCGCAGCGCAAGCGCCTCTGCCGCTTTCCCCGCACCGCAACCGCCTCTGCTTCTTCCCGCAACCGCCTCTGCCTCTTCCTGCACTGCAATCGCCTCTGCCGCTTCGCATGACAAGCGATTGGTGTTGCCGCACTGCAATCGCTTGTGATCTCTTGTCACCGGTGGGTCAGGGCTGGCGAGCTTACTTGGGTTCGACGATGGTGAGCTTGGAATCGAAAACGCGCACCTTCTTCCAGTTGTCTTTGTTCTCAGCAATGAACTTGAGGTGCCGGGGGTGTTCCTGGTACTTGTTGTGGGCGGCCATGTTTTTGAACACGATGTGCAGGGCCACATCCCAATCGCGGTCGTTGACTTCGCGATCGAGTTTTTCGGCCAGCACACCGGCCGCGAAGAAGACGGTTCCCTCGTGCTTGCTGAGGTACTTCTTGCAGGCATCGACGAGTTGTTGCTTGGTCTTCGGGGTCGATTCATTGAGTTGGAAGTAGACCATATGCCCGATCATGTCTTCATTGTTGCGACTGGCGCTGGGCAAGAGGGCGGCGAGGGCCACAAGGAGCAGAGTTTGCAGCATGTTGCATCTCTCCATCGAACGGTTTGGATCGTGAACAGGGCGTATTCCCCCTGAAGACTGACATACCAATTGGCTTGGGCCATGGGTAGCGATGGCACGGGGAATGGGCCGTTGTGGACGGTCAACTTGAGGAAAAATCCTGCGTTGACAGATTTCAGACGCTTCTCTAGCATGCCGCCACTTCGTCGATGGACCGCCGAGGACCCAGAGACGGTGCAATCTCCCCGGCGGGATGCCTTGAAGGTTGCCTGTCGGTTTATATGGCTGGGTTTCTCCTGGGCGACTTAGGTCGTCTGCGGATGCAAGATCCTTCGCGATCATCTTAGGAGACAGAGAATGCTGCGACACAACGGAATGGGGAGTGGCATGCTGGCGGCGGTGGCAGGGCTCCTGCTCGCAAGCCAGACCCAGGCTGGCATCCTGCCGGTCCAGGTGACGATAACCCCCGATGCGGGAGACTTTCGCTACGCCTACGGGGTTGTCCTGACCTCGGACTCGGTGCTCAACACCGGGGACTTCTTCACCATCTTTGACTTTGCCGGCTTCATTGAAGGCAGCAACGTCCAGCCAGATGGCTTTGACTTCAGCGTCAGCAACACAGGCGGCGTCCCTCCGCTGACCACCCCGTTTGATAACCCAGACGTGCCGAATCTGACCTGGACCTACAACGGAGAGCCGATCGCTGGTCAGGCGGGCCTCGGCAATTTCTTTGCCAACTCGACGCTGGGTGACACCCAGTTTGGTCAGTTCGCCGCACGTAGCTTGAAGCAAATCGATGGCACGGTCGATAGCAACATCACCGAGACCCTGGTGCCGTTGACGGTTGATGACAACCCACCGGTGGTCCCTGAGCCGGCCACGTTGACTTTGTTAGGGCTGGGTCTGCCGCTGTTGGGTGCGGGACGATTGCTGCGCCGCAACAAGAAGTGACACATCAACCTGCGTCTCCTCTCTCGACGCGGATCGCCCCGGGGTTGCTCCGGGGCTTTTGTCGTTGCGCTTGTGCAACCGGTCGCCGCGGTCTACAACAAATCTTATGACCGTCGAGTCCACCCCATCCAGCGCAAGTGCATTGCCGACCATCCGCTTGAAGATCGCTCGTCGGTCGAACCACCCGTGGATCTTCCAGAAGATGGTGGAGAAGCCCCAGCCGCGCATTGCCAACGGCAGCGTGGTTGACATCGTGGAACGCGAGGGGCAGTGGGTCGGACGCGGTTTCTACAACGGCCACTCGCGGATCGCCTTGCGCGTGTTAACCACCGATGCCGCCGAAGCGATTGATGAGGCGTTCTTTGCGCGTCGACTGGATCACGCTATCAGCTTTCGCCGCGACGGGCTTAAGCTGGATGGCGTGAGTGATGCCTACCGGCTGGTCCATTCGGAAGCCGATGCGCTCAGCGGCTTGGTGGTCGATCGATTTGGCTCGATCATCGTCATGGAGTTTTTTGCCCTGGGAATGTATCGGGTTCGTCCGCAGCTGCAGGCAATCCTTGAACGCCACTTTCCTGGGAGCCAGTTCTACTGGTTTGCCGAAGAGCATATTGGTAAACAAGAGTCTTTTGATCCAAGATCGCCGACGGTACCGACGCCGATTGAGATTCGCGAGCATGGCTTACGCTTCCGGGCTGCCCCAGGGACCAAGCACAAGACCGGCTTTTTCCTCGACCAACGCGAGAATCGTCGTTATCTGGCCGAGTTTTGCCAAGGCCAGCGGGTGCTTGACCTGTGCTGCAACTCCGGCGGTTTTGCCGTGTATGCCAAGGCTCTGGGCGGTGCCGAGGAGGTCATTGGTGTGGACCTCGATGAGGATGCGATCGCCTTGGCTCGTGAGAACGCCAATCTGAACCAGGCCCGCATCCGCTTTGTGCAAGCCGACCTGTTTACTTGGCTGCGCGACATCTTGCCCAATGGCCAACGCTTCGATGTCGTGGTGCTCGACCCAGCCAAGCAAACCCGCGACCGCGAGGCGATCGACTTGGCCTTACGTAAATACCTGGATATGAACCGGCTCGCTCTACAGGCGGTTGCCCCGGGCGGCATCTACTTGACTTGTTCGTGCACCGGACTTGTTAGCGAAGCTCAATTTCTGGATACTTTGCGCAAAGCGGCCTGGCAAGCTGGCCGGGTGGTGCAGATCTTCCACATCGCCGGGGCGGGGGCGGATCATCCGTTCCTGGCCCACGTCCAGGAGGGGCGGTATTTGAAAGCGGTGTTTTGCCGGGTGTGGTGAGGTTCAACTCGGGACTCTGTCGCCTGGACACATCCACGATTCTTACCAAGGTGTCCAGCCTGCCCCGGCTGCTCGTTGGTGTACCAACGGCAGCGGAGGCTCAACTAGTTTCTTGTCTGAGCCGTACTTGTTGAGCACCGCGATCCACTTCTGGCTGGCCTTCGACTCTCTATGCGGCCTACCAATGATGAACGATTGCATCCTACCTGGAGGAGATGGCTCATGGCCAAGCGTGCGACCGCCAAGCCGCCGATGGCTCCGATTCGGCATTTAGTCCTGGTACTCGGCGATCAGCTCGATCGAGACTCGGCCGCCTTTGACGATTATGACGCCAATCGCGATGTCGTCTGGATGGCTGAGGTGCGACACGAGGCGACGCACGTCTGGTCCCACAAGGCCCGTATTGCCCTCTTTTTCGCGGCCATGCGGCACTTCTGCGATGCGCTACGTGGCTGCGGTTGGTTTATCGACTACCGCTCGCTCGATGATCCGGATAACCAGCACTCTTTTGCCGGAGAACTGCGGCGGGCGATCGAGCGCTATGTCCCCGAAAAGCTGATCATCGTCGAACCCGGCGAATACCGCGTGCGTGAAGAAATCCAACAGACGGCGGATCAAGCCGGGATTCCGCTGGAGATCCGCGTCGATCGCCATTTTTTGACCACTATCGAGCAATTTGCCCAGCATGCTCGAGGCCGCAAGCAGCTGCGCATGGAGTTCTTCTATCGCGAAGTGCGCAAGCAACATCAGGTCCTCATGGAGGATGGAGAACCGATCGGCGGGCGCTGGAATTTTGATACGGAGAACCGCGGCAGCTTTGACCGCTCTGGGCCAGGCAAGTTACCCTCGCCACGGGCATTTCGTCCCGATGCGCAAACCAAGGAAGTGTTGGCCCTGGTCGGGCGAGAGTTTGCTGACCACCCAGGGTCCCTTGAGCATTTTGATTGGCCGGTAACGCCACGCCAAGCCGAGCAGGCACTGGAGGATTTCATCAAGCATCGGCTGGCGATGTTCGGTGAGTTCCAGGACGCCATGTGGACCGATGAACCGTTTCTGTATCATGCCCGGTTGGCATCGTCGCTCAATCTGAAGTTGCTCAACCCACGCAGGGTGCTGTCCGCGGCCGAGCAGGCCTATCACCAGGGCGAGGCGCCGTTGAATGCGGTAGAGGGCTTTATTCGGCAGGTGCTCGGCTGGCGGGAGTACATCCGGGGTATCTACTGGCTGACCATGCCAGACTATCTCGAACGGAACGAGCTGCAAGCTCAGGAGACTTTGCCCGATTTTTACTGGACGGGTGATACCGACATGAACTGCTTGCGGCAAGCGATCGGACAGACGCTGAAGTACGGCTACGCGCACCACATCCAACGGCTGATGGTGACCGGTTTGTTCTCACTTTTGCTTGGCATCAATCCCAAGCAGATTCATGCTTGGTATCTGGCCGTGTATGTGGATGCCGTAGAATGGGTGGAGTTACCCAACGTAACCGGGATGTCACAGTTTGCTGATGGTGGGCTGTTGGCGTCCAAGCCATACGCCGCCAGCGGCAAGTACATCCAGCGGATGAGTAATTACTGCGCGGGTTGTTGCTACGACCCCGGGCAGCGGACCGGTGCGGCGGCGTGTCCGTTTACGACGCTCTACTGGGATTTTTTAATCCGTCATGCCGAGCGTTTACGCAGTAACCAGCGAATGAGTATGCAGCTTAAAAACCTCGCTCGCCTGGACGCGGACGAGCAAGCAGCCATCCGTGCACAGGCGAAAGCGCTCAAGATGCGGTTGCGCAACGGACACGGGTAAACCCGCAGTTAATGGCCGGCCTGTTGTTCACTGCGAGCAATCGCAGCTTGTGCGGCTTCGGCCTGGCTGTGATGCACCCATAGTTCGATGGAGTCGGGCATGGCGGTGCCAAAGCTACTGGCAAGATTGTCGCCCACCACGTTGCTTTCGATGCCCGCATCACTCAACGCTTGTTGCCAGATTTCGATTTGGACGAGAGTCCCGCGGGCCACGCAGACGATTTCGTCGTCGTTACTTTCGGACATGCATTTCTCCTTATTCCGAAGCGGCCTTGATAGGGGCAATGCTAGTATTGTATGGCATCTTGCCCAATTCGGTGCAGTGCAGGGCGGGCTGGTCCGGAGGGATTTGGCGAATCCTGAGGCCTGGTAGTGAAAGCTGCCAAGAAACGGTAACCTGAAACGAATAACAAGATGCGTACACTTTCGGGTGTGCGCAACAAACTCTCCGACGATTCATGCGGGGTGAATGTATGAAGGATAACTTAGACACCGACCTGCACACATCCTCCCCGCGGTTCGAGCAGCAGGAAACTTCGATGGAGACTTCCTTGGCGGTAGTTGAGGAGCGACTAGACCGGCTGGAGCGAGCCGTGGCCGAGATGCAGAATACCGATGTAATGCAAAACTGGCTGGAGGAGCGTCTGCGCACTTTGCTGCGTGATCGCGGGGACTTGTTGGTCGCTAGCGATGGGGAACGTCACCTTCCCGCCCGTCGTGACGATACGATTATGGTGGAGGTCCATGAACCGCCGAGCGAGAGCTACTGGAACTGGCGTTCCTGGATGCTGTTTGAATTTGTCATGGACTTGCGTGACTTTTTCGTCATGCAGTGGGATTCGCGGTATCGCATGACGCGGACCGCGCAGTTTCTGATCCCAATTCTATTTGCTTATATTGTGCTTTCTTGGTTTGTATTGCCGAGCTTTTTCTTGCTCAGCCATCTCGTTGAGCTGTTGGTGGCATTCTTCCTCTTCAAGGTGCTTAGCCGCGAAGTGGGCCGCTATCGCAGCCATCTGGTCCGCTTGGGACATCGCTATCAGTAGCTCCCCAAACCTTCCCAGAGGCGAATCAGTTACCTCGAACCCCCGGACGCACGTACGTCCGGGGGTTCATCGATTCGAGGGATGGGTGTTTGCGGAGGGCAGAGGCGTTTACCAAGCGGTGGCGGGCAGAGGCGGTTGCGATACGATGGAGGGCAGAGGCAGTTGCGGGAAGAAGCGGCAGAGGCGCTTGCCATGCGGGGAAAGCGGCAGAGGCAATTGCGATGCCGGGAAAGCGGCAGAGGTGCGAAGCGGCAGAGGCGATTGCAGTGCAGGG
>CAYPIE010000178.1:0-6235 GCA_964410665.1 uncultured Alcaligenaceae bacterium | reverse complement strand
ACCGGAGACGAGAGGATCGACCCCCAGATTGACTAAATACAACTGTAGTACTAGAGCATACCTCACTATTATGTAGCGTTTATCTGATAGCCGTAGCCGCGGATGTAGTTGGCACACTCCGCGGGCGTAAACCCGCCGACGACCTGCCGCAGTGCGTCCAACACCCCATTCACGGTCCGCGCTCCGATCTTTCGCAGCTGACGCTTGAGGTGACTGAACAGCCGCTCAATGGGATTCCAATCCGGGCTGTACGGCGGCAGATCCACTAGCGAGGCTCCCGCTCCCTCGATCGCCTCCCGCACCCCGTTGACCTTGTGAGCGTTCAGGTTGTCCAGCACTACCACCGCCCCGGCCGGCAGCGACGGCACCCACTTCTGCTCGACCCAGGCGAGGAACCAGTCGCCGTTCATCGGCCCGTCCAACGCCCACGGGGCGATCACTCCCTGGGCGGTCAGCCCGCCGACGAAGGTCCACTGCCGGTACCACCCCGCCGGGACCGCGTCGAAGAGGCGTTGCCCCCTAGGGGCATCGCCGTGGGTGGTGGTCAGGTCGGTGCGGGCCGCCGTCTCGTCGACGAACACCAGCGGATCGCCGGCCAACAACGGCTTCAACTCGTGCCGTTGCATGGCCACATCGGGGCGGTCTTGCTCAGCGGCCCTCAGCGACTTTTTTTTCGCGTCAGCCCGAGGCGTCGGAGCATGCGCCAAACGGTGACGACGCTGACGGGCAGGCCGAGACCGTCGCGGAGTTGTTCCGGGGTGATGCCGGGTTTCGAGGCAACGACCGCCCGGAGTTGGTCCTCGTAGCCGGCCAGCTTCAGCGGCGGCGGGGCGCCCCGGGGCCGGGCGGCGATGCTGCCGCGTTCGCGGTCGTGCTGCATCAGCCGGCGGACGAACGCCGGGGAGACGTCGAAGCGGCGGGCGACCTCGGAGGTGGGCTGACCGTCGCGGCGGGCCTGGTAGATCCGCTGGCGGAGGTCGTCACGATAGGCTTTCATCGGCGAGTGCAGAGTTGTTAGAATACAACCAACCCGCAAACGCTACAATACCCTGATGACCGCTCTAGTGTCACTTTGGCAAAACTACGCCGACGTCCTCGGCATAGGCACGCCACGCGTCTTTCAACTCTTCCAGCATCCCTGGTTGTTTCTCCGCAAGGTTGTTCGTTTCCCCTGGGTCCGTGGCCAGATTGTATAGTTCCCATTCCCCTGATCCGTAGTTTTCGGGCACCAAAGCGCCCTTGTAGTCACCACGCCGTACCCACATGCCGAAGCCCAACTCGCCCGCAACGGCTTCGTCTTCACGGTAGATTGCATCGCTAGTTCCCGACAGCACGTCGACCATGGAGCGCCCGCGCATCGGCGCCACTTTCTTCTCCATGTACACATTCGGCTTTTCGACACCTGCCAATTCCAGCAGGGTGGGCATGATTTCCGTGACGTAGCAGAAAGCGTTGACTTGGCGGTTGCCTTTGACGCCTGGACCGGACAACAGCATGGGCGTGCGAATGCCACCCTCTGAAACCGTCATCTTGAATCGCGTCAGAGGGCCAGCGCCCGCCGTCGCCCATCCGGGTCCATACGCATATGCGGAACGGAGAGAACCAATTGAATTGAGGCTGTTGTCGAACTGCGTTAACCACTTGCTGCCGCGGTTGCCCGGATAATCTTCCGTGTAGTAAGGATTCGCCCCGTTATCGGAAATAAAGACGATAATCGTATTGTCGTACTGACCGATGTCCTGAAGGAACTTGACGACACGGCCAAAGTGGTAGTCCATGTTCTCGACCATGCCGGCGTACACTTCCATTCCTCGCGCCTCAAGGGCTTTCTGCTCGCGCGTCAGTTCGTTCCACGGCTTGACGATGGGGTGGCGGTCAGGCAACTTGGCGTCCCTGTTTACTAGGCCCAGTCGCTTGGCTGCTTGAGCGCGTTCGTCTTTGAGAACTTCATACCCCTTGTCATATCTGCCACGATACTTGCTGAGCCACGGTTCCGGGACATGCATCGGATCGTGAGGCGAGGTGAAAGCAAGATAGGCCAAGAACGGCTTCCCATCGCCCCGTTGTTCACGGATGGCGTCGATCAGGAAGTCTGAATAACTGCGGCTTGAGAAGAAATCGGCCGGAAGCTTGTCGAGTTTTTCTCCGTTCATCGTGTAACGTACGGGGGTTTCAATCTCCATCAACCCTCGCATGTCAGGCCAATGGCTTGCGCCGCCGTTGATTAAAGTGAATGTCCGCTCGAAGCCACGAGCGTGCGGATCCTGCTCGGGCTGGTGACCCAGATGCCACTTGCCCGCCATGTAAGTGTGATAGCCACTGGAACGCAGCACCTCGGCAAGCGTCACCACTCGATTATTGAGATGCCCCTCGTAACCCGGCTTTCCTTTCTGCTCCGGGGTCAGCAATTCTCCCATGTTCCCCATGCCGGCGACGTGATTGTCAGTTCCCGTCAACAGCATCGAGCGTGTGGGAGAGCAACTCACCGACGCGTGAAAATTGGTGAACTTAATGCCGCGCTGCGCAAGTGCGTCGAGGTGTGGAGTCGCGATCTCACTACCGAAGCAGCCGAGGTCAGTCCAACCCATATCGTCGGCGACGACAAGCAGAACGTTCGGTTTCCGGTCGGCGGCATCGGCCCCCCCGAAACTCAGAACTCCAGAGAACAATACGGCTGTCGATATAAGTGCAGGCCAACGGATGTTCATTGTACTCTTTCTCGGTGTAACGGATCAGACAGGTCGACGGTCGCAGCGCGGACGGAGACGTAGTCAAAATAAGTTCTCAACTCTACTCTATTATCCGTCAAAGCTCTGGCGAACACCAGAGGCGCGCAGCCAAGCGCATGTCGTGGCGTGTCAAACGCCCGCGACGCCATGACAACCACCCTCCCCACCATGACAACCACCCTCCCCGCCGGCGACATCCGGTTTCTCTCAGCGCAGGTCACCACCGAAGCGCCTATCTGCGGCGGCGAAAACCCGAGAAGCGGCCCTGGCTGGCGATCCCCACCGACCCCGCCTTGCCACGCTTATGGCGAGCCTGGGTGAACGAACCGCAGACGGAGGCGGAAGTAGCGGCCATTCGCCAATGCATCACCCGCGTCAGCCCGTTTGGCGACGCCTGGACGAAAAGCAGCGTGGCCCACCTGGGGTTGGAAACGACACAGCGGCCACGCGGCCGGCCGAGGAAAAAGAGCCCCACGGCATCCGATCAGCGATAGATGCGTCATCCTGCTATTTGAAGAAAACCCCCGTGCCGAAAGTGGAAACGGATCATGTGCCTCTTGTATACGAGGTGACAAGCACCGCCGCGCGCAAGCTTCGTGACCTGAATCGTGTAGGTCGCATCGACCTACACGCGTAAGAAAACGCGTCTTCTACTGTTCACTTTGGCGGCGAGCAAGTGTTCTGTGGGATGGCATTGCAAGGACCGGTCGTAGCCGCGCAAGCTGTTAATCCGTGTGTCTTGAGTTCGCAGCCTCTCCCAAAACCACAGAGCGGTTAACGCAAAGCGCGACTTTTCTATTAACCTGAAGTAGCCCTATCCGTAGACGATCCCTTTGGTGGACGGGTACCGCCGCGGATCTCGCAAACTGTGGACCGATCGCGGTCTACCCCGTGAGCGGCTGGTGACGGGAATCGAAAGGGAACGACTGGTCCAAGGATGCCCGGTACACGCTGGTTGTCACGATTCGGACCAATCCCGTTCCGGTGGCCATGGACCTGTTTACGCCGACGGAAATCGACTTGTACACGCCGGTCGAAACTACGATCAAATCGGCCGTACAGCCCCGGACGAAGATCGAGGTCGAAGCCTCGGATGGAAGTTCGGAATAACCTCACATCACCACGGGGCGAAAAGTCCCCGACGCGGATCACTGGATTTGACCTTCTACCCCGCGAGAGTGACTGCCTCACCAAAGGCGAGTCACGGGGTACGCATCGAAGGCAGCATCCGAACTCAAGATCGGCATCTGCTCAACCATTGCCTGCGCGATCACCAGCCGGTCGAACGGATCCCTGTGGTGCATGGGGAGCGTCGTCAGAGCCTCAGTATGCCGGGGTTCGATTGGGAAAATGGTGAACCCGTTGTTCGTGATCGCGTCTGTGATGAAATTGTCGTAGGATACGCGAAGCACCAACTTACTGGTACTCACCTTGATCGCGATCTCCCAGTAGGAAGCCGGACTCACGTACACGCTGTTGCCCGGGTCTGTAACGAGAGCCGCCGCCGTCGCACTCAATTTGGGGTCGCCCCAGTACACCCAGAGAAGGGTGTGGGTGTCGAGGAGCAGCCTCACTCCATGTACTCCGCGAAATCCTTCAGGTGCTCGTCGTCATCGACGTAGCGAACCAGATTTCCCTTCCCCCGACCGATGACCGGCACACCCTTGGGCGGATCCGGCGGCAATAAGCGTCCCACGGGTTTGCCCTCGCGCAGGATGACGACCTCCTCGCCGGGTGCCAGGCGTTCCAGCAATTCGGAAAGCTGCGTTTGGGCTACTTCGAGCGTAACGGTGGACATTTTCCCCTCCTTTTCCATCAGGATAGCCGATTCTGTCAGCCGGTTCACGGCCTCGCAGCCACCAATTCCGCGATTTCGCTCGTGGGGAAGGTCGGCGTCATTCACCCCGAGCGGTCAGGGCGACTTTCAGTTCAAGAACCCTTCCGGCTCCCACTCGAAAATATCGGAACATCGAAAGACATTTCGTCAGTCGATGGAGAAATGAACCTCGGGCTCGACACGCTTCGGTACTCGCCCCACAAATTAACGGGGGTAGGATGCTTCCAACTCGGCAGAATGACCAGGAGATTCCTTAATGAAGTAGGCGGCCAGACCCCCTTTCGAGGGATACCAACCGCCCCTTCCCGAACCGGACGGGCCACTTTCCTGGCATCCGGCTCTCCGGTCCCAGGCTACGTGGGACGTGCGGCGAAGTCGTAAGCCAGTTCTTGCAAGCGGATGCCGTCGTACGCTCCTTTGTGGATTTTCTCGTGGCACCCCTTGCAGACGGGGATCTGCTTGCGATTTAGAGCTCTCTTCACCGCCTGAAAGCCTTTCGGCTTTCGCTCCCCCGTCTCGCGGATGTGCCGGACGTGGTGCATCTCCACCTTCTCCGACGCCCCGCAAACGAGGCACGGGAACCCCAGCTTCGATCGCGTACGCAGCCGGGCATGCCATCCCAAGAGATCCGGATCGACCGGGTGGGTCACGAACGCATCCGTCTTTACGGCCCCATCGGTGTTCTCCGCGAACGCCACGGACTTTCGTCCGCCGTCACGCAGTTGCCACTCGAACCGCAGGTTGCGTCCGTGTTTCCGGAAGATCTTGCTCATGGAGCGGCGATACTTGTGCGCCAGCTTCTTGGCCAGTAAGTAACGCAGGATGTACTGGATGCGACTCAGCGTCGCGAAGTTGTCCACGAACCGGTAGTAGTTCAGCAGTCCGCGAAGGATGCCGTTGTACAACCCGATGATCTGGTCGGCGTCCAGCATCCGCCACTTGGTTTGGGAAGTGGGGAAGCCTTCGGCGTCACAGAATCGCTTCTGGTGAAGTCGTTCCACCAGCTTGGGCGTGGGTGCCTTCAAGGTGGGAATCCATCCCGTCACCCGTCGCTTGAACCTCCGCCCGCCGGCGGACCGTTGCGTCGTGATCTTGGCTTCGGCACCATGAGATTTCCCGACACTCAGCCGCGTGCCCAGGAAGGTGGCTTCCTCGGTCTTGGCGTGGGTGATGCGGGTCTTCTCCTGGCTGAGTTCCAGTTTCAATCGATCCTTCAGGAACTGCCGGATCTTCTCCTTGATCGTCTCGGCCAGGTGCTTGGGGCCGATCACGCCGACGATCCAGTCGTCCGCGTAACGTAGGTAGCGGACCCGAACGTAGTCAGCGTCCCTCGGATCACCGGAAGGCAGAGACCGCATGCGTCTGGTCAATTCCTTGACGTGCGGCGTGAAGACCCCGCCGGACTTCCGCAGCCAGTAGCGACGTTGTTTGAGCACACAGTCGTACTCGGGCAGACGCCGACGGCCTCGGCCCTTCTCGTACTTGACGCGAAGCTGTTCGACGAGTTCGTCCAGTTCGTGCAAGTAGACGTTGGCCAGGATGGGGCTGAGGATGCTGCCTTGGGGACTACCGGTGAGCGTATCCCTCCTTTCTCTTCCCCAAAGGTAGCCCGCCCGGAGGGCTTTCCAGATCAAGTTCAGGAAACGCCCGTCGTGGATCTTCTTGCCCA
>CAYPIE010000177.1:0-6246 GCA_964410665.1 uncultured Alcaligenaceae bacterium | reverse complement strand
GGACCATTGAACCGGGGTCCCGTGCGAATGGCCTTGCCGAACAGGCGGGTCCGCAAGCAAGCATGCTCCGCGTGGTCGGGTGGGCCTGACACACGTCGGGCCATGGGGTGGGTCCTCGTAGAGACCGTCGGTCTGCCCGAGAGATACCCACGTCCTGCAAGCTGGGCTTCGCTAGCCGCTTACGAACGATTGACACAACTCGATCAGTCTCTACACCACAATAGGGCTGTTTGTCTTGCCCTTTTCCTCTCCCCTACTCCGAGATCCGTCATGAGAATGCGAACGGCGTTGTTCACCCTCTCCATCCTCGCCATCGGTGCCCTGGGCGGTTGGCTGACTGCAACTCCCTGGACACGGATTACCTATGCCAAAGGCAAACCCACCCAGGACAGGTCCGCGAAGCAGGCGGTCAAGTCCACCAAGCTTGACCGTTCTGTGCTGCCGATACAGGCACCGAAGCACAAGCCCATCACGGAAATGGATGCGCGCAAGGCCAAGGCTCCGCCGCCGTTCGAGATCAAGCCCCCGACAGGGGCGCCCAACGTGGTGGTTGTCCTGATCGATGACATCGGATTTGGGGCAACGGCGCCCTTCGGCGGGCCCATCGAAACGCCGACCTTCAGCAAGCTGGCCAAAAACGGACTCCGCTTTAACCGGTTCCACACCACCGCGCTTTGCTCCCCCACCAGAGCCTCCCTGCTGTCGGGGCGTAACCACCACAACGTGAACGTCGGCTCCGTCATGGAGGTCGCAACCGGCTTCCCTGGGAACCTGGGGATGCGCCCCAATGATGCCAAGTACTTCGCGGAAACACTTCGCCAGAACGGATACAGCACCGCAGCGTTCGGGAAATGGCATGAGACGCCGACCTGGGAGGTCTCCGTTTCCGGCCCGTACTTCCGCTGGCCGACGCACTCCGGTTTCGACAAATTCTACGGCTTCATCGGCGGGGAGACGAATCAATGGGAGCCGACCATTTTTGACGGAGTAACCCGAGTTCCGAAGAAAGACAACCAAGACTACCACTTCACCACTGACATGACCAACGAGGCGATCAACTGGGTGAAGTTCCAGCAGGCCATGACGCCCGACAAACCCTTCTTCATCTACTACGCGACCGGTGCGACCCACGCACCGCACCACGCGCCGAAAAAGTGGATCGAGAAATATAAGGGCAAGTTCAAAGACGGATGGCTGGCCCTGCGAGAGAAAACCTTCGCACGTCAGAAAGAGATGGGGGTCATTCCTGAGAATGCGAAGCTCGCACCAATGCCCAAGGACATTAAGGAGTGGAAGGCTCTCAGCGATGATGAGAAGAAGCTCTTCGCGCTGCAGATAGAAACGTTCGCCGGATTTGCCGAGCATACCGATGTCGAAGTCGGCCGGCTCGTGGACGCAATCGACGAAATCGGCGAACTTGAGGACACGCTCATCGTCTACATTATGGGCGATAACGGCAGCAGTGCCGAAGGTGGCCTTGAAGGAACCTTCAACGAACTGGTTCACTTGAACGGCATTTTCGATGCAGAAACCATCGAGAGCATGCTGAAGCGGGCTGAGGACTGGGGCGGACCGGATTCGTTCCCCCATATGGCGGCAGGTTGGGCCGTGGCGACGGATGCTCCTTTCAAGTGGACCAAGCAGATGGCCGCCGATTTCGGGGGGACGCGGAACGGCATGGTCATGCACTGGCCCAAGGGGTTCGAGGCGAAGGGCGAGATCCGCAGCCAGTGGCATCACGTCAATGACGTTGCCGCCACCGTGCTGGAAGCTACAAAGATCCCCCAACCAACATCCGTCAATGGAGTCAGGCAGAAGCCACTCGACGGTGTGAGCATGCTGTACGCCGCGAAGGACAAGAACGCACCGGATCGCCACACTACACAGTATTTTGAAATGTTCGGCAACCGCGCGATCTACCACAACGGTTGGCTGGCCCGCGTCGTCCACCAGATTCCCTGGCAGGGCAAACCGTTGTGTAAGCTAAAGGAGGATGTCTGGGAGCTCTACAACATTGAGAAGGACTTCAGTTTGACTAAAAATCTCGCAAAACAGGATCCGGAGAAGCTGAAGGAACTACAGGCAGTATTCAAAACCGAGGCCATCGCGAACAATGTCTTCCCGCTGGATGACCGCCTCTACGAGCGCTTCAATGCCGCCCTCGCCGGGCGCCCGGATCTGCTGGGAGACCGAAAAACCTTGACCCTCGCCCACGGGATGACGGGAATCCTCGAAAACACCTTCCTGAACGTGAAGAACACGTCGAAAACGATCGTGGCCGATGTTGCACTGAAAGGGAAAGACAAAGGCGTCATTCTGTGCCAGGGAGGCAAATTCGGCGGGTGGGCGCTCTACATGAACAACGGCAAGCCGAGCTACACGTACAACTGGTTCGGCCTCGAGAAGTACACCATCGACTCGCCCGAGGCGATCAAGGCGGGCAAGGCGAAGATCAAGCTGACATTCGATTACGACGGAGGAGGCACCGGAAGGGGAGGCACCGCCACCTTGTTCATCAACGGCAAGAAAGTAGCAGAGGGCCGGGTGAAAAGAACAGAGCCCTCAGTCTTTTCCGCTGATGAGACTGCCGACGTGGGACAGGATGACTCGACCCAGGTTGCTGATGAGATCTTCAAAACCTCCACAGAGTCCGAGTTCACCGGACACGTGGACAAGGTGACCATCAGCATCAAAGGGGGGAAATGAGACTTTACGTGGCTTCGATCTGACCAAGAAGACGCACCAACCGTAGAACATCGACAAACTGCGGTTCGTGCGTTTCCGTATTGCCATCCGTTTTTTGTATAAGCGATCGTTCCGTTAAGCCGCGCGACGTTGCTGCTGGGTGAAGCTGGCGATGGTATCGACGACGCGGGTTTGCTGGGCTTCGCTGATCTCGGGAAACATCGGCAACGCCAACACTTCTTCAGAGGCGGCTTCGCTGACCGGAAAATCGCCCTGGCGGTAGTCGAGATGCTGCATACTTTCCTGTCGGTGGATCGGGATCGGGTAATAGATCTCGCAGCCGATCTGTTGCGACTTGAGATGTTGCATCAGGGCGTCGCGCTGACCTCCAGCGACGCGGAGCTGATACTGGTTAAACACGTGACGGTAGCCCGGCAAGGTCACCGGCCGGGTCAGCAAACCATCCAATCCCGCAGACTGGATCAGAGCATCATAGCGCTTGGCCGCGGCTTGCCGGCCCGCAAGCCACTCGGGTAGGTGCGGCAGCTTGACGCTCAGCATCGCCGCATGCAGCGGATCAATGCGAGCGTTCCAACCCCGATAGCGGTGCTGGTAGCGGACTTCCATGCCGTGGACACGTAAGGCCTTGAGCCGGCGGGCCAAATCAGGATCGCTGGTGGTGACAAGGCCTGCGTCGCCGTAAGTGGCCAGGTTCTTACTCGGATAAAAACTGAAGCAAGCGAGCACGCCGAACTGGCCGGCCTGGCGGCCCTGATAGTCAGCGCCGATGGCCTGGGCAGCATCCTCGATGAGCGGGAGATGGTGCCGCGCGGCCAGCGCTTGCAACGCCTGCATATCGGCAAGCTGCCCGTACAAGTGCACCGGCATGATCGCCTTGGTCCGCGGCGTAATCGCCTGGGCCACCCGTTCAGGGTCGATGTTGTAACTGACCGGGTCAATGTCGGCAAAAACCGGTGTCGCTCCGCAGCGGATCACCGCTCCCGCGGTGGCGTAAAAGGTGAACGGCGGGACGATCACTTCGTCTCCGGGCCCGATCTCTAAAGCGGCCAGGGCCAGCGACAGGGCATCCGAGCCCGATGCACAGCCGACCGCATGGGGCACGCCGATCGACGCGGCCACGGCGGCCTCGAATTGTTCAACCTCCGGCCCCAGCACCACTTGGCCCGAATCGAGCACGCGGGCGACCGCAGCCAACAGTTCGGGCCGCAGTTGCTGGTACTGCGAACGTAAATCACACAACGGGATCGGTGGGAAAGAAGCCGCCGACATGCACCGGACTCCTACGGTGGGATGCTGGAAATTGGCGGCACTCTACGCACCCCCCTGCGAACCGTCAAGATCGACCCGGCCCGGGCTGGCCAGGCCCGATCCGGTCGATTACGATGGCTGCCATCACGACTCGGACCAAGGAATGTTGCTTATGCGCCACCTCCTGCTCTTGCTGGCCGGCCTACTGGTCGCAGCAATTCCAACCCGCGCGGCCGATGAGCGGCCCAATGTGATCTTGATCCTGGTAGATGACCTGGGCTGGACCGACCTGGGCTGTCAGGGCAGCGACCTGTACCAAACTCCGAATATTGATGAGCTGGCCCGCGACGGCATGCGCTTCACGCAGGCTTATGCCGCGTGCACCGTCTGCTCGCCGACGCGGGCGGCCGTGTTGACCGGCAAGTACCCAGCCCGGCTGCACCTCACCGACTGGATCCACGGACACAAGCGGCCCCGGGCCAAGCTGTTGCCGCCGGCGTGGACCGAATATTTGCCGCGTGAGGAGACCACGCTGGCCGAATGCCTCAAGAAGGCCGGCTACGCCACCGCGCACATGGGCAAGTGGCACCTGGGCAATAAGGAAGAGGGCTGGCCCGATGCCCACGGCTTTGACCTCAACCTCGGCGGCTACCACCGCGGCCAGCCGCCCAGCTACTTCAGCCCCTACCGCATCCCTTCGCTCGAGGATGGCCCCAAGGGCGAGAACCTCACCGATCGCCTGGGCGCGGAGGCCGCGAAGTTCATTGCCACGCACCGCGATGAGCCGTTCTTCCTGTATCTGCCGACTTATGCGGTACACACGCCGTTGCAGACCAAACCCGAGTTGCGGTCAAAGTATCAGGAACTGACTCAGCCCAGCTTGCGACACCAGAACCCGACCTACGCCGGCATGATCGAGTCATTGGACCAAGCCGTGGGCAAGATCATGGCGGCCCTGGAACAACACCAGTTAAGCAAACAGACGATAGTCATCTTTACCTCGGACAACGGCGGCCTGAAGCTCCGCAAGGTTACCAACAACGCCCCGCTGCGGGCCGGCAAGGGCTCCAATTACGAAGGGGGCGTTCGCGTACCCGCTATCATCCGCTGGCCGGGCGTCGTGCCACCGAATTCAGTGTGTGCTGAACCAATTATTTCGATGGACTTCCTACCCACCATCCTGGCCGTGACCAAGACGCAGGATTCTTTACCGGCAAAGACCCCCGTCGATGGCATCAACCTTATGTCGGTGCTTAAGAATCCTAAGGCGTCTCTCGAGCGCTCGGCCCTATACTGGCATTACCCCCACTACCATCCGGGTGGGGCCACGCCGTACGGAGCCATCCGCGCGGGGGACTGGAAGTTGATCGAGTTTTACGAGGACAACCGCCGGGAGCTGTATCATCTCGCCGAAGACCTTGGCGAGAACACGAACCTTGCCGCCGAGATGCCTGAACGGGTGGCCGAACTACAACAACGTTTGGCGAACTGGCGGAAGGCGGTGGGTGCTCAGATGCCCCGCGCCAACCCCAACGCCCGGCTTCGGCGCTAATCCTTCCATCCTTATAGGAGTCCCCATGAAGGGCAACGACGAGATTATTGACGGCCTGAACCAGGCCCTGACCATTGAGCTCACCGCCATCAACCAGTACTTCTGCCAGGCCAAGATGTGCCAGAACTGGGGGCTCATGCGCCTTGGCAACAAGCATTACGAAGAGTCGATGGGCGAGATGCGCCACGCGGAGAAGCTGATCGACCGCATCCTGTTCCTCGAGGGCGTCCCCGAAATCGCCCGCTATGACGTGATCCGCGTCGGCACCACGGTACCCGAGCAGTTCCAGTACGACCTGCAGCTGGAGACCCGCGGCGCTGCCTTGTATAACCAGCTGATCGAACTGTGCACCCGGCTCAAGGACAATGGCAGCCGCGACCTGGTCGAGCCGATCTTGGTCGAGTCCGAAGAGCACATTGACTGGCTGGAAACCCAGCTCGAGCTGATCGAGAAGGTGGGGCTGCAAAACTACCTGCAGACCCAAATCGGCAGCGCCGAAGAGGAAGAAGGCGAGGAAGATTGACCAAGCAGTTCGCTGCGAATTGCCAAGCAGTTGCGGAAGAGGTAGAGGCGGTTGCGGTGCCGAAGAGGCAGAGGCGGTTGCGATCAGAAGCGGCAGAGGCGATTGCGCTGCGAAGCGGCAGAGGCGATTGCGCTGCGGGGAAAGAGGCAGAAGCGATTGCGGTGCGGGGAACCCCCGGACTGACGTCCGGGGCTCGCCTTTCGGAGGCTCTTGCGAC
>CAYPIE010000176.1:0-6577 GCA_964410665.1 uncultured Alcaligenaceae bacterium | reverse complement strand
CTGCGCATCGCAAACGCTTCTGTCTCTGCGCATCGCAAACGCTTCTGTCTCTGCGTTCTTCACTCAGCGATTGCCATCCTTTGGTGCCACACGACCAACTTTCACCTCCCGGACTTCCGCCTTGAGGTCGAGCGTGCCTACATTGGTCGGCCCTTCCTCCACGGTCAAGGTCAGCGGGGCGTTGGCCTGCTCGGCATACTTGCCGCCCAGGCGGTCGGGGCCATTCTCCACGCGGCCAAAGGCCTGGACCCGCGTCGGCCACTGTACCGTGACCTTGTATTCCCCAGCGGGTGCCCCGTCGCCGGTGTTGTAGGTGGAGATCACCAGCTTGCCGCCTGCCTTGGTGATGGCGCTAGGCCGCGGGGCTGAGTTGTTCAGATCGGTGGCAAAAAGCCGCAGGGACACGCCCTCGGCCGGCTGGCCGTTGATGGTCAGGGTGCCGGTCACCGGATAGACCGGCACCCGCCCGTCCTCGTCGCCACAGCTGGTCAGGCCGACCGACAACAGCAGGATCGTCCAGGTGCGGGCGCGTCTCATTAAAAGTCTCCCGAGACGACTTCGCCTTTTTGCGACGTGCACATGTACATAAACGTCGCCAGATCAATACCTTGACGGAGAAAGCGGACGCTGCCGTCTCCCATGACCACATTGGTGCCACCAGTATGAAAGCTGTACAGGGCCTGGTCGTTGCGGCAGTTGATGACACAAGGGCCTGGCTGGGTCATGCCGTCGAAGGTCGAACCCTCGATCCAGTGTTCTCCATTCAGGGCATCGCCCCAACCCGCCCCCGGCATCTGACCGGTCGGATAGTCCGGGTGGCTGGTGACCCGCCGGCCACCCATGTAGATGTCCGGACGACCGGCAATCTCCCCGATCAGGAAAGTGTTCGAGGCGCCGTCGCTGACTTGGCTGACATTCATACTGAACCGTCGATTTTCCTGGGTGGAGACCCGGAGGATCCCGTGCCGTTGACCGCCGGCATCCCCCGCCCCGGGCACCGTGTTCCACAACGCCCCGAGTACGCCGCTGATCACCCCGTAGTCCCCGGCCGCGGCTTCCCAGCGGAGGTCAAATGGCAAACCCGCGGC
Organism: uncultured Alcaligenaceae bacterium; assembly: GCA_964410665.1. Lineage (GTDB taxonomy): Bacteria > Planctomycetota > Planctomycetia > Gemmatales > Gemmataceae > CAYPIE01. The sequence goes on along the minus strand of CAYPIE010000176.1, from coordinate 5,489 downwards.
CGCGCCCGGCAAAGTGAAGCTATACACCTGCGGCCGCTGCGGCGACGAGGGACAGGTCATGACCGACAGGGGCGTCATGATGATCGGCTCGTTGACATTGGCTGTGAACGGACCACTGCCGTTGTCGCAATAGAGGCTGGAGTAATCGTAGTTGCGGGCCAGGTTGTCCTGCTCCAGATACGGCAGCAACGTGGTCGCCCAAGAGTATGAAGAAAACGCGCCGTTCTCTGGGGCAAAGCGATACGACGGGGGGAACGCCTCATTGGTAGAATGGAAGTTGTGGAAGGCCAGGCCGATTTGCTTGAGATTGTTCTGGCACTGCATCCGGGCCGCCGCATCACGCACCTTCTGCACGGCGGGTAATAACAGTCCAATCAGAATGGCAATGATCGCAATCACCACCAACAGTTCGATCAACGTGAATGCCGAGCGCGGACGAAACAAGAAATGACGCCCCACGGAAGACCTCCCAAGTGGCAGAAGGGGGAAATCAACTGAGAAAAGACATGGCAATTATGCTAGCGTCTTGCCCTATCCCCTAAAAGAGCTCCACATGAGAATTCATCCAGCTTTCATGGTCTCTTCGCAAATCCCTGCCACCAGGCATCGAACTGCTTTTTTCGTTCGCTCACCGTCTTTTCGGATCCGGCCAGGCGAATCTGATAAGAATCTTGATCGATCGTGAGGATCACCCAGATCACCCGTGAACCAGGAAAAGGCTTGGCTTTGGATTTTGGATCAAAGGGTGCCGCCTTGTAGATCCAGGTACCCGCCACATCTAGGATCTCCGCCGTGAGCGGCCCTTGTTGGTAACGTGAGGTCTTGGCCACGTCAGCGATTTTCTTGCCCTCGGGCGGAATAAAGTCCGCTTTCCAGCGCGTGTGCTTACTGGCGGTGGTCCCACCAAAGTTGCTGAGGATGATGACCTCGGCATCGCGCCGGTCCCCTTCGCTCGCGGGGAGGCGAAACTGATATTTGCGTAAGCGATTCCACGGCTTCTCGGCTTGCCAGTCAGCAGGGGTCGTCGCTTGATAACCTTTCAGCTTGACGGGTGTCCCTTTCGCCGGCTCCGCCCCCACAACCAGGCAGCCCAACAAGATCGTAAACATGGTCGATGGTCTCGCTTTCTGGAAATTCCCCAGGGTTCGATGGACAAGCGCTGCCCCCTGGCTACAGTGGACAAGAATCGCCGAATCCATTTTGCAACACCCGTCCACCGCGAGGGCAACCATGCCACCTGTCACGCTCTCCCGCCGCGATCTACTGGGCCAACTTGCTTGCTGGCCGCTGCTGGCCAGCAGCGCCCGTCTGCTTGCCGCCTCCGAGGCATCGGACCAAGGTCGGGTTCCCGCCCAGGCGGTGACCCAAGGCCCGAAGCATCATTTCTTCGGCTACTATGATAAAACCCCCTGGGACCAGACGGGTCGCTATCTGCTTGGCATGGAAATTGACTTTATCAACCGCCAGCCCAAACCAGGCGAAACGCTGACCTTGGGAATGGTCGATCTACAGGCCGATCAAAAGTACATTCCCTTCGCCACGACCGCAGCCTGGAGCTGGCAGCAGGGGACCATGCTGCAGTGGCTGGGCGCAGCACCCGATCGTGAAGTCATTTATAACTCTATCGAGGACGGCCAATATGTGGCCAGGATTCAAGATGTCCATGCGGGCAAGACGCGCACCCTCCCTCAGCCGGTCTACGCCCTGAGCCGTGATGGCCAGCAGGCAGTCACCCTGGATTTTGCCCGCCTCAATCGTCTGCGGCCTGGTTATGGCTATGTCACCCTGTCCGAGCGGTATGCCGACGATCCAGCGCCCCGGCAGTTGGGCATTGTGCACATGAATTTAAAAAATGAAAAGCATGAGTTAATCATCCCCTTGGCTGAACTGCCCACCATCCAGCCCCGCCCCGACTTCCAGGGAGCCTATCACTGGGTCAATCATCTACAATTCAATCCATCGGGAAGTCAATTTTTGTTTTTGCATCGCTGGCGGATGCCTCAAAAGGGTTGGAAGACCCGGTTGCTGGTGGCCAAGCCCGATGGTAGCGACCTCAAGTTGATCATCGATCACAACCTGGTGTCGCACTTCGATTGGCAGGATGATACCACCATCCTGGCCTGGAGTCGCAGCCGGGAGCGGGGCGATCATTTTTACCGCTGGGACATTACCGGCAAGCGTCCCCCAGAGCTCGTCGGGGCCAAGGTGCTGGTCCGCGATGGCCATTGCTCATACAGTCCGGATCGCCAGTGGATCCTCAACGACACTTATCCCGACGCCAAACGCCTGCAAACCCTGATGCTTTACCGGGTTGCCGATGGCCAGCGAATCGACTTGAACCAGTTCTATCTGCCCCCGAAGTTGACCGGACCGTTCCGCTGCGATCTGCACCCTCGTTGGAACCGATCGGGAACGCAGGTCTGTATCGACTCCGCGCATGAAGGATCTCGGCAAATGTACATCCTCGATGTCAGCGCCATCGTGGACCAGGACTAAGGAGCACGACATGATCCTAACCATCAACAGTGGATCCTCGAGCATCAAGGCGGCCATCTATGCCTCCGCAGCCGGACTGCTTGAGCTGCAGCGACGTATTCACCTCTCCGGAATTGCCTCGGTCCAGGGACGTTTTCGGGTGGATACCGCCGAGGATTTAGCCATCCTCGACCAGACCGAGCACTTGCCAGACCACCCCAGCGCGTTTGCTCGCCTGTTCGACTGGTTGACCGATGAGGGAACATTGGCCGATTTGCAGGCCGTGGGTCATCGGATCGTCCATGGCGGCAATCACTACACCGCGCCAACCAGGGTGACACCCGAGGTTATTGAGAGGTTGCGGAACATCATCGATTATGACCCGCTCCACCTGCCCGCAGAGATTGCTGGAATGGAGCAGGTCGAGTCGCTACGACCGGGAATCCCGCAGGTGGCGTGCTTCGACACCGCTTTTCACGCCAGCCTGCCGGTCGAAGCCACAACCTTGCCTTTGCCAGCCCGCTTTCGTGAGGGAGGCGTTCGCCGCTACGGTTTCCATGGGCTGAGTTATGAGTCGATTGTCGAGCAACTCCGTGAAATTGCTCCCGGAGCAGCCGCCGGACGACTGGTGATTGCCCACTTGGGCAGTGGCGCCAGTCTGGCCGCAATCCGGGGTGGGAAGTGTGTCGACACCACCATGGGCTTTACCCCGGTGGGGGGACTGATGATGGGCACACGCCCCGGCGACCTAGACCCCGGTGTGTTGGTCTATCTTGCACGCACCTATCAACTGAGCCCCGAAGAACTGGAGCAAATCCTTTACTTTGAAAGTGGTTTACGCGGGGTGTCCGGTCGCAGTGGCGATCTTCGCGAGCTGCTCGATCAGCCCGTAGATAGCCCCTCCGGGCTGGCGGTGCGCATGTTTTGTCACCAAGCCCGCAAATGGATCGGCGCCATGATCGCCAGCCTCGGTGGGCTAGATAACTTGGTATTTACCGCCGGGATTGGCGAACATGCGGCCGCGATTCGTGCCCAGATCTGCCAAGAGCTGGCCGCGTTGGGGATTGAGTTGGACGATCAGGCCAACCAAGCGCAAAGCCTACGGATCTCTCCCCCCGATGCCCCGGTTGAAGTCTGGGTGATTCCCACCGATGAAGAGGGAGTTATCGCCCGACACTCTGCGAAGGTGATGGGAATCCCGACCAAACACTAAACCGCTCTAGGAACACCCCAGAGTGGGCGAAATGAAAAACGCCCCAGGGACACCCCGGGGCGCAGCAATCACGGCTCACTCCGTTGGCTCACACCATTAGACTTGCTCGAACTGAATCCAGTTCACATTGAACAGATACCCATTTCCACCATTGAATTCGAGCCGCAATACAGCCTCACTCAGATTGGTGGAGATGTTCACATTGCTCAGGCGTAGGGTGGTCCAGTCCTGCCAGCCATTGGTGTTGTTGACCTGAACCGTCCCTAGTTCCTGGTTATCCAGCAAGACACGGATTGACTTGTTGGCGGCAGTTAACTGTGGGTTGGCTGCAACCCGCAGCAAGATGTCATAGTTACCCGCTGGTACATCGACGGTGTACTCCAGAGACTCACCAGCAATGATCCAGCCGACGTTGTACCCGCCCCCAGTATCCGAGGTGGCCTGAATATCTACTCCATCGTTTCGGTAGGACTTGCCCGAATTCCCAGCCGAGGTATCGACATAAGCAACTCCCGCACCACCCAGGTCATAGTCCTCCGCCTCAATTCTCCCAGCGGTCACATTGCGGACCGTTCCACCAAAGGGTTGTTGCCCACCGTTGGAGGGTGGGGGCGGTGGCGGTGGCGGTGGCGGTGGCGGTGGCGGAACATCCGTGTCTCGGATCTGAACTCGGTGAATCGCGTAAAACTCCGAAGTACTGGTGCTCAAGGCCTGCACACGGAGCTGAACTTTGCCGCTCGTCGGAAGGTTGTAAGTGAGCTGAGATTCCGATGCGTCAAACTGTTGACCGGTTTGATCGCCGGTGAACACCTGCGTGGCTTCATTGACAAAGAAGGTGTCCAGTGGTTGAAATGCCCCACCATTGTAGCTGAGTTCAATCGACAGCCAGTCGCGCGTCGACGGATTGGTGTAGTCGAAATTGCCGCCGCTGCCCTGGACGTACGCGGACAAATCGATGAGTAGCTTGGGCTGTTGTAAGCTATCCAGAGTCACCTCTGAGAACACAATCTCCCCACTACTGGCCCGATTCGCCTGAGCCGCCCCCTGAGCAAAGACCAGATCACTCTGCACGACATTGGGCGTCTCGGCAGGACCACTTCCATCAAACGTTTCATCGAACCCACGCTGCCCAGGTGGCGGAGGTGGCGGCGGCGGCGGCGGCGGTGGCGGAGGCGGCGGTGGCGGAGGCGGCGGTGGCGGAGGCGGCGGTGGCGGTTCGACATCATGGATCTGAACGCGATCGATGGCGAAGTACTCCGAAGCACTCGAGGTCGAGGCTACGATACGAAGTTGCACCGTTCCATTGTCAGGCAAGTCATAGCGAATCTGAGACGCCTGGCTGTTGAATTGCTGCCCGGATTTGTCGCCGCGAAAGATCTGGGTTGCTTCATCGACCAGGAAGGTGTCGAGCGGGGTGAACGCACCTCCATCGAGGCGGATCTCGACCGACAGCCAATCGCGAATCGAGGCGTTAGCAGACTCAAATCGATCACTGCCTTGCGTGTAGGCAGACAGATCAATCGTTAGGGTGGGGCGTTGCATCCCATCCAACGTCACTTCAGTAAACAGAATTTCCCCACTGCTGGCTTTGTTCGCCTGAGCGACTCCATTGACAAAGGGGAGGTCACTTCGCAGCACATTCGCCGTCGCATTTGGGCCACTGACATTGAACGGCTCATCCAACCCATTCTGAGCCGGGGGTGGCGGAGGATCATTCGGTGGCGGCGGTGGTGGTGGTGGCGGCGGCTGGTGATCAGCTTGTAGCTGCTGCTGGGGGGCCGGGGGCTGGGGGGGGTGGTGG
>CAYPIE010000175.1:0-6664 GCA_964410665.1 uncultured Alcaligenaceae bacterium | reverse complement strand
CCGAGCGTGCCACCCAGCCAGCACTCCTCCGTGGCCGCTGAAAAGCGCGGAGAATCTCCACCAGCAATCATCGTGCCGAACACCATTGGGTTCCCACCCGCCGTGGCTGCGTTGGGTCACCCGGAATCTGCCTGCAGTGTGCCACCCGAATTGACACAGGGTCTATCTCACTTTTTCAGCGCGATGGTTCCGTCCCCATATCAGAAATAGAAGACCGGGCTCGGTTCCTCCTTATCCAGCTTTGACACTCCATCGTCAAGAAGGGAGTAAAAAAGGTGAAAAAAGTTGCGTTGATGACAAGAGATGGCCCGGCGTAGGCGTTCCGCGGTGCGACGTTCCTGCCCCGGCGTGGGAGCGTGTCTCCCACGCCGGGTGGTCGCCTGCGCGTCAAGGGGAGGCAATGAACTGTACCAGGCCCATGCCCTCCGGGCGAGGTTCCGTGCCGGTGGGGATCGACCAAGCTTGCACCCCATCCCCTGGAACCGTGCGGCTGACATTCGCGGCCCAAATCGACCCGGGCTTGATCCCCCCTTCGAGCAGTTCCTTGGTCGGGATGGCGATCTCCACGGTCCACTTGGTCGGCGTACTGTCGACGGCGACGAACCACTTAGGATTCCAAGCCGCATCTCCCCAACAGTCTTCGGCCAGGCAGCCGCGTTCATCCACCTGTAAGTGAAAATACGTTTGGTAGTCTCGGTCCAGATCCAGCAGGATGCTGATGCGATCGTGGGCGCGGAGATCATCATCGTGTTGGCGCTGCTTCGCTTTGGGAGTCGGTGGATGCTCGGGATGAGCACACTCAACGGCGATGTAAAGGTGCTGGTCATCAAAGGCAAATCGAGCTGCCGTCTCAACTCCCTCGCCGAGGTCGCCGTTGGCCGCCTGGAGCCGCATAGGCGCCAAGCCCTGCCAGCAGGCATCGTTGAGTTGCCCATCCAGGCGCGGCCGTTGGGCCGTCTGGCGGCCATAGTAGACCGGCTTGGGCAAACGGGGCAGCTCTTTACGTTCCGCGAGCCACAACTCCGCGGCAATCGCATCACGCCACGGATTCCGCCCCGTACCGAGTTCGCGGTCGCCCGTCGCCGCGGCCGTCGCATCGAGGTAACGTTGGTACCACTTGCGGGCGGCATCGAACTGGTTGAGCTGCCGGCGGGCGGATTGCAGACTCAGTTGTACCCGTGGGTCGAGAGCAAACAGCGGTCCATAGGCGGCCAACCGACTCTCCACCGCCAGACTCCCCTGGTACCAAGCCCGGGATTCGTTCTGAACGTTGAACAATTTCTTTTGACTTGATTGGAGAATTTCCGTACCGCTCGCAGGATTGTCGTTGGGTGCAACGCCCCGGATGGCCCCATCGTCCCAACGAACAAATTGCCGCAACTCATGCCGCCGTCGTGCTTCACTACTGCTGTGATACTGCACCAGCCAGCGATAGGCCTCGGCGGCCAAGGGATGAGCCGGATAGCGATCGACCATGAGCAAATAGAGCTCACGGGCCAAATGCCACTGCCCTTGGCGTGCCAGGGCAGTGGCCAGACTGTAGGCAGCACGGGCCCCACGCTCTTCCGGGAGTTGTTTGAGCACTTTGCCATATTGCCCCATCACCTGCTCGGGGCGTGCCAGCTTGGCGAACTCGGGTTGCCGCGCCATTCGACACAACTTTTCGAGATTTTGCTGCAACTTCTGAGCGGCCTGGATTTGCTGCTGGGCGGCCGCATCGGCTTCGGTCAGCGGGGTGAAGGTTCGTCGTGCCGTGCCACCCGCAGCCAGAGCGATCCCTTCCATCAGATCACGGTGGCTGTGGGCATCTTTGACGCGGGTCGCCAGCAGTCGGAAATGCCCCTGGTCTGCTCCGAACGAGGATTGTCCTAACAGCCAAGCCGCTGGGCGGGCGAGCTCACGCGGACTGCCGCCGCGCGGGTGAGATTGGGTCCAGTCGACGTTCAGGTGGGCATCCTTGGCCTGCGCTACCCGGCCATACAGTTTCTTGGCAGCCCAGGGTTGAAGACCCAGCTGCGTAATCTGCTCGGGAAACGCTTGCGGATCGGCTGCGCGGCGAAAAGCCTCGAGCATCCCCTCGGCGAGGATCCCATCCAGGATGTCTGCACGACCATTGCTTGGGCCATCGGTGACCACGACCTCCGGTCGCCAGGTGCGTAGGGCCAGCACCATCTGACGCAACATTTCCTCGGCAAAACGGTTGGCATGCAACCGATTCCAGTGCCGGGTGAGGATCGCGGCATCCATGCGATGCAAGTTGGCATCCAGCGGAAACTGCCAGGATTGCCAGGCCGCCGCGCCGCCAATTTCGCGTAGGGCCCCGGCCAGACGAGCTTCGGCAAAGGCGGCTTGAGGCTTTGCCAGAGCAGGATCCGCGCTGGTGAGTTGCACGGCGGTGGTCAGATAACCCTGCTGCTGGCCGTAGTGGGCAATGGCCTCCACGGGGATGGTATGCGCCTGGCCATGCACACACAAGATCGCGGCACGCTGACCGCCCTGTTGCTGGATGGTCCAGGTCTTGCCGCCATCGCTAGTTGCCAGGATGGTGCCCAGTTCACCACAAGCCCAACCGTGGGTCGGGGTCGCAAAATGGACCGCCCGCAAGGGAAGATGCTGACCCGTTTTGAGCGTTTCCCAGGTCTTGCCCCGGTCTGGTGAATGCAACACGATGGAGCCCGGCTGACCGACAACCCAAACATGATCATCGAGCACACAGACATCCTGAAAATCACAACAAGCGAGCACACTCTGAGGCAGCCCAGGGTCGGCAAAGCCCCAGCGCAGGCCCGAGCTATCGGCACTGATCAAGATCAGACCACCCTGCCCGACAGCGATGGCCCAGCTGCCCCGCTGGTGCACCGCTTGAATGCCCCGACCGCCCAGGTCGTCCACATCCGCGGCTCGGAACTGGTCATCCCGCAAGGTAGCGAGCTTGCCCCAGGGGCCGGCGACGATGCCCGTCTTGGAGTCCCGAAAAGTCCCTCCGGTCCAGCCCGGCTCCCTCGGCCCAGGAACCGATCGCCAGTTGGTGCCTCCATCACGCGTCAAGAACACACCTGAAGCAAATGCCGCACTGCTGTCGCCTAGCACAAAGCCAGTGGTGGCATCAAAGAAATGCACATCATTTAAACCCGGCAAGGCATTCAAACTAGCTCGCGACCATTTTAAACCTCCATCGGTGGTCTGCAAGATGACCCCCACACTACTACCATCAGGCAGTGCCTGCCGCCCCACCACCCAGCCGCTATAGGGAGTGACAAAATGCAATGAGCGCAACGATGCTTGCACGCCGCTGGCTTGACGTTCCCAGGTGAGCCCGGCATCGAAGGTGTGCCAGATCACGCCATCATCGCCGACCGCCCAGCCTTCGCTGGCATCGACAAACTGAATGTCATGAATGCTGGCGTCGGCAAAGAAAGGACGTTCGCCCGCCAGACTGGAGCTCAGAGTCGCGCAGAGCCCGAGGATGACACCAAGAAGCCATTGACGCATACACACCCCTCCTTGGGTTCAAAGCCGAGGATCTGCTCGGTTCGGCGCGTCCCAGACGTATCCCCCTACGAGCGTACGGTGTCTTCGACCATCCGAAGTCCTACCGTGGGGATACCGTCCGCGTCGACGAAACGCCAGGGGAACTCAGTCGGCGATCCAGAAACGCATGATGCAATACAGAGCAACGAAGGCATCTTTGAGTCCAATCTTTTTGCCTTCTTCATACGTCCGGCCGGAATAGCTGATGGGAATTTCATAGATCCGCCAAGGCGGGGTTTTCTTCCTGGCAATCTTGGCGGTGATTTCCGGCTCAAAGCCGAAGCGGTTGGACTTGAGCTTCATTCCATCCAGCACTTCCTTGCGGAAGACCTTGTAGCAAGTCTCCATATCCGTCAAGTTCAAATTGGTAAAAATATTCGAAAGTGTGGTCAGCATCTTATTGGCCACCGTATGCCAAAAATAGAGCACACGATGGCTCTCGCCAATAAAGCGTGAGCCAAACACCACATCGGCCCGGCCGTCAACAATCGGCTGGATCAGCCGCGGATACTCTGCAGGGTTGTACTCCAGATCCGCATCTTGCACAATCACGACTGTGCCGGTGATATGCTGAAATCCTGTCCGCAGAGCCGCGCCTTTGCCCTGGTTCACCTCATGGTAGACTACCCGAATATTGTCCACCTTACCGTCATACTGCTCTTGAAGGATGGTCCTTGTTTGATCGGTGCTGCAATCATCGACCAGCACTAACTCTTTTGGGATGGGTACCGCCTGCACACGACGAATAATCTCGTGGATCCAGCGTTCCTCGTTGTAGACCGGAATGACAACTGAAAGCTTGAAATCGGTGGGAATCGGGTAGATGCCAAGTTGCTGACAGGCGCCCTCGCCTAAAAGAAGCCGCAACGCCTCGAAGCGTTGTTCGGGATCCTGAGCGACCTCGTGGAGCCAGGCTCGGGTGGCAGGAGCGTGCGCATGGCTGGAAGCGAGCATCTGGGTCATGATTTCGCCGTCGAACAAGTGCGATCGGTATCCTTTAACTCGCCGGAATTATGCGTCACGTTCCGGATGGCGACAAGTCGAACCGAAAAGCACCCCAGACCGCAATGGTTTGGGGTGCTGCGCACATCGAGCAGGAAAACGCGTCCCTCAACCGCGCCGCCTGAACACGTGGTCCTTTTCTGCGTTCTGTGAAGTCGCGTGTGCAGCCGCAGGCGATGTCGCCGCGGAGCTCGGGCTTAGGCTTTGAGCATGGTATCGTGACGCATGCCGCTGGGCGGGAGGTCGGCTTTGTGGCAGTTGGCCAGGGCAATTTTGGCCCCAGCGTGTTGCTCGGCGTCATTGTCTTCCCACTCGATGCTGACGGCGCCGTCGTAGCCGACCCGATTGAGTTCGATAAAGATCTCCTCGAGGCTGTTGGCATCCCGGGCGGTACCCGCGGTGACAAAGCTCCAACCGTTGGTCCAGTGCCCCATCGGGCGATGCCCACCCAGCCGACCACCGCGACAGTGTTCGCGCTGCACCTGTACCCCCTTGACGTGAGCACAATGGATGCGATCCTGAAACTCACGAATGAACTGGATCACCGAGACGTTTTGCCATTCCAGGTGGGAGCCATCCAGGTTGAAGCCGACCACCTCGGCATAGCCAGCCCGATCCATCGCCTCCAGGTAGTCATGGGCACTCTCGAGGTCGCCCATGGCCCGTTCACTCGGATGGCATTCCAAGTCGAAGGTGACCCCCAGCCGTTTGCACTCTTCGAGCACCGGGGCAAAGCGTTCGACCAGCAGTTCCAGGCTGACCTTGCGTACATCGGAGATGGCATAGCCGCCCAGGGTGGTCGGTAGTGGCGGGAACTCAAACCAGTGGCTCCAGCAATGAGCCGGGGAGCCGACAAAGCCGGGCAGGCCAACCTTGCGATCTTGGAGCTTACCAAGGTGGTGGGCCAGTTTGGCACAACCAACCAGGGACTGTTTGGCCTGCTCGTGGATCAACTTGCCCACCTCGGGCGGCACCTGATATGGATCATGCCGCGGCGGTTCATTGCCCGTTTTGCGCCACTCCTTATAGGCCTCCAGGGCATCGCCGCCGACAAACTGCAGAGTCTTCGCGCTGGGTTCATCGCCTAAGGCTTGGCCTTGCAGATGCATGGCCACGGTGAAGATTTCCAGGCCGTGCCGCTGGGCCAGTTCGACGCGTTCGCGGGCATAGGCCGCCGCTCCCTCGTCGGTTTGACAGCGGGCCAGATCCAGTTCCCAGCTGGCTTCTTCCCAACCATCAAAGCCCACGTCCTGCAAAAACTGCACCCACTGCTGAAAATCCACATTGCCAAATTGCCCCCGAACTAAGCCAATTTGGTGATACGAATGTTTGCCAAAGCGGTGGCTGCTGGTCTGGTGAAAGCCCATGATTTGTTCTCCGTGGAGCCGAAAAATGGCCGCATGCTAGCGGACAATCTAGGCCAATTTGTCGCGCACAACCAGCCCCTCAAAGAAATACGCAGCGCGCCGATCCGCCAGGTCGCGGCCGCCCGCTCGAACTTCCGAAGATTGCAGTTATTCGGAATAGTCGGGGGGATTGTAGTAGTTAAATGGAAGAGGCCAGAGCGGAACCCAAGGCAGCCTAGAGACTTCGCGAAATTAAGAGAATATAGCTTTACGCAAATGCTTCTACCTACTAGTTTAGCAATGCAATTGAGTAACCAACGGGGAAATGGTTCTCACTCCTTCCAAGATGCATCGGGAGAGTCAGCAATGAAACGATGGATGTCCGTCATTACGATGTTGGGGCTGATGATCAGCGTCCCAACCGTCGAGGCGGGGGGTTTTAGCCGTGGTGGATGTGGCGGCTGTGCTCCATGTGGTGGCGGTTATGTAGGCTACAGTGGGGGTATGGTGGCGAGTGGCTTCGGCGGCATGGCAGCCGGTTTTGGCGCTGCCTGCGGCGGTATCAGCTATGTCGATCAGGTGGTCACGCAGTATCGTACGGAAATGCGTCAGGTTCCGGTGACCAAGACCATCCACCGGGTCGTCAATGAGACCGTGCAAGAACCATACACCTACACCGAAATGGTTCCGGTCACCAAGCCGGTGACTCAGACGCAGACCTACTATGAAAACGTCGCGAAGCAGGTGCCTTACACCTACACCGTGAACGTGCCCTACACCGAGCC
>CAYPIE010000174.1:0-6778 GCA_964410665.1 uncultured Alcaligenaceae bacterium | reverse complement strand
CGTTCATCGACGAAGCCCCGACCGTTTTCGCGGTGGAAAGCACGACTCCGACGACCAGCGGGGTGGCATTTGCGCTGACCAAGGCGGCCGACGTATCGGTGCTGAACCTTTACGAAGATGGTGCCCTGGGTGATCCGGATCTGGTGCTGACCGGCCCCGACGGCGACGTGGCGGGATCGCTGGTAGTGAGCGCCGATGGCACAAGCTTTGAGTTTGTGGCGACCGGTGGTCCGCTGGCGGCGGGGGACTACACACTGACCTTGCGCAGTGCCGACGATGCGTTCAAGGACATCGACGGTGAGCTGCTCGACGGCAACGGAAGCGGTACTCCCGGCGGCGACTACGTGGAAATGTTCACGGTAAGTGCTCCGGCGGGGGTGGTGGTAAGCCTTCCGGACTTCGCCCGTGGTGCGGGTCAGAATGTGCAGGTTCCGAACACCGCGGCCGGGGTGCCGTTGACCCTGAGTGATGCGACGGGTGTGACGAGCGTGGCGGTGTCGATCAACTACGATCCATCGTTGTTGACGATTACCGGTGCCGAGCTGGCCGAAGGGATTCCGGCGGGGTCGACCGTGGATGTGGACTTGGGTACCGAAGGCGTGGCGGTGATCACGTTCAGCAGCCCGAGTGCGTTGAGCGGGACCGACCTGTCGATCGTCAACCTGACCGCGAGCGTGCCTGGGGACGCTGCATCGAGTGCCACCCAGGTGCTGACGCTGACTGGCGTGAGCCTCAATGCGGGCGCGATCGCTGCGGTCGGTGATTCGGCGGTGCATAGCGGTGCGTACTTCGGTGATGTGGACAATAACGGTTCGATCAACGTGACCGACGTGACTGAGACCCTGCAAGTGGCCGGTGGCACCGATGCCGGTTTTGCGGGTGTGGCATTGGTAGATCCCCGTTTGGTGGGTGACATCAATGGGGATGGTTCGGTGACGGTGACCGATGTGTCGATCCTGTTGTCGGCAGCAGCCGGTCAGGAAGTACCGCTGATCCCAGCCATCCCGTAAGGTGATGGCTTTCTGCTTCCCGCCATCGAAATGTAGTCAGGTGGCGGGAAGCCAAGCAAAAATGCCATCCTCAGCTCTTCGTCCGTCGAGCTAAAGCATGGTGCCGTTGACCAATGATCCCATTCAAGGTGTTCGGAATCGGAACGCCCTGGATGGGATTTTTTTACTCATTCCATCCAAACGGAAGCGATGCGTTCGAGGATTCTGGAAGCTGGGTCCTTAGCAAAGGGAACGCACCAAAGCTTAAACTGCTTACCCATCTTTTTACTGATTTAGGCCCGCAGCTGTAAGGATATTGGCAAAAAGATGTAGGTTCTGAAATGGTATCTTTAACAGTTTGTTGCTGGTGTTACCGATCTGGTTTGGGAGCAGTATGTGATTCGATCCCATCCCATTGCATTTGGAATTGTTAAGGTTCGAAGAATTTATCCCGTGGATCTTGGAAATATCTAGCACCGCTGCAATCCTACCCGTTAAAGTGAGGAAAGCGTTAGGGATATCGTAAAGTTGTGTTAGGAGAATGATGATCATCCACACGAAATTCCAGTTTAGCAATAACCGGAGAATCCCTCGAAGCGGTACTGTATTCGCTCACGAACTCGGGTGAGCGTAACTTCAACTTCTCTCCGATTTTTTATATCAGCATTGATTTCATGGTAGAACAGTTTGAACTAGGAGTGGCCTCTCATGCTGAATCGCTTTCGCAAAATCTCCCAACGTCCTCAGCCAACCCCCTGTCGACTCCAATTCCAAAACCTCGAAGATCGCGTGACACCGGTGGCTCCGATTGTCTCCTCGTTGATGCCGATGGACAACGCGGGGGAAGTGGACGTCACCAGCAACCTGGTGGTCCAGTTTGACCGCACGGTCGAGGTCGGTAGCGGCAACATCACCATCCGGGACATTGCGACCGACACGGTCATCGAGCAGATCCCGGTGACCTCCGGTCAGATCAGCCTGGCCGATGACACGTTGACCATCGATCCGTCCGCGGACCTGCCAGTCGCGACGCCGGTGTATGTGACCATTGATGCCGGAGCGGTGCGTTCGCTGACCACCACGCAGGAGCTGACCAATGAGACCTTCAACGGTTTGAATCTGGGCCCAGCGACCTCCGCCGAAGGGGCGGGGACCGGAGATGGCTCGGACTTCACGTTGACGCCACCCACCGGCTGGAGCAGCAATTTCACTGGGAACCAGGGTGTTGACGAGTTCAATGGCTGGAGCTTCATCGACGAAGTCTTCTGGGACGGTTTCTCATTCCTGAACATCTCACCGGGTGGTGAGGGCCCGCGTAACGAGTTCATGCTGGATGAAGGGACACCGTTCGCGGTGGCCGATGCGGCCAACTGGGCGTGGACGTTAACCAACCAGTTCGCCGACCCAATCGGTAGTCAGCCCCCGGGTGACACGTTTAACGCCACATTGTCGACCCCTGCGCTGAGTCTTAGTGGTGCTGACGAGGGCTCATTAGAGCTCACGTTTGACTCGAGTTGGTTCATTGACAATAACGGCACCCAAACGGCAACCATCACGGTGTCCTACGACGGTGGTACGCCACAAGAAGTGCTGGTGTGGTCGTCGGCAGGAGGGGATGCCAACTTCAAGCCGAGCAACACCAATGAGACCATCACGGTACCGCTGAACAATCCGGACGGTGCGAGTACCGCGAACATTAGCTTTAATTTCGCGGCCGAAGACGATGATGGCTGGTGGGCGTTTGACAACGTTTCGATCACCGGTGAGCTCCCAGCCAGTTCCGGCAACGGCGACCCGTTCGCCGGACTCACCAATTTTGACTGGAACTTTAGCACCACCGGTATTGAGGCCGACCCGCCACAGATCGTAAGCATCACCCCGATGGATGGCTCTGTAGACTTCCCGTTGACCAACGGCATGATCCAGATCGAATTCGATGAGCCGGTGCAAGCAGGCATCGGCGGGTACATCGACGTCCGCTTGCCGACGGACAACGTCAATTTTGTGGACACAGTCGTAGAACGTGTGGATGTGACCTCGGATCAGGTGGTGGTTGATGGCAACATGGTTACCGTCAGCCTTACCAGTGAGCTGCCCGAAAACACTGAGCTGACACTGGTGATGTCGCCGGGCGCGTTCCGGGATCAGTCGGGCAACTTCAACGAGGCAGTCCCACTACTATTGGAGGACTTTGAAGGGGTAGAACTGATCTTGCGCGACAGCCCGCTAGCCAACAATGACCTGGTCCGACCCGGGATCCAAGACGACTTTGTCCTACGGGTGACCGGTGAGTTGCAGGTGGAGCCCGGGATGGGGGGCGTTTACACCTTCGGGTCACGGTCGGACGATGGTACCCGACTCAGCATGGACCTCGGCAACGGTCTGATTCCGTTGTACGAGTTCCGGGTCAATGCTCCGATCGGTACGGTGACGCTCTCCGACCCGATCACGCTGGAAGAGGGTGAGACGTACCCGTTCGAATTTATCTTCTACGAGCGTGCCGGTGGCGCGTCGGTGGAGCTCTTCTATGCCCCCGGCGATAAGGACGCCTTCGACGGCGACTTCGTGTTAGTCGGCGACCCGAGCCAGGGGGTCGGTAAGGCCGCTCCGTTCACTGCGACTAACTACAAGACGCTGGGGGTGCAGGTCCCGAACCTGGATATCGCCGATTCGGTGCTCGCCGGCGAGGTCCCGCTGGAGTTCTTCTACCCGTGGACCATTTCGGCGGACTTTGTGGACTTCCACGAAAACGACGGCAACGGGACCTTCGACGTCGACATCCCGTTCCCCAAACCGGAAGCGATTCGGCCCGACCGTGACTTCGCCACCCTTGACGATGCCCAGGCCGGCGGCCAGTTGCTCGGGTGGTCCGGCGAGGCAGCGCCTGCAGGCGGTGCCGAAGAGTTCTTCGGCTGGACCGTTCTGGACGAGGTATTCTGGATCAACCAGCAAGGTAACCAGGACCGCGGCCGATGGACCGGCGGTGTCAACAATGTGGCGGCAGCGGACGCGGACGCTTACTTCCCGACCTTCAACGTCCCCGACGACAGCGGCCAGTTCTTCCTGGTCACACCGGAGATTCCCACCGACGGGATCGTGACGAACGTCAACGTAACCTTCAACTCGATGTACCGGCCGTATATGGCTCAGCGGGGCACCGTGGAAGTCCGCTTCGATGGGGGTGACTGGCAGCTCGTCGAAGAGCTGACCACCGCCAACAGCGGAGGAGATCTGTCTCTTGATCGCATCGATGAACTGCTTAGTTTGGATGTGACTCTTCCGGACGGGGCCAGCACGATGCAGTTACGCTTCGGCCTGGTCGACTTCGATAATGATGCCTGGTTTGCCATCGACAACCTCCAGATCACCGCGGGGGGGCTGCTCGGCAACCTCAGCGCGGGCATCGCACCAGGGGAGTTGACCTTCAGCAGTCAGGACTTGACGCCACCGGTGGTCGAGAGTTTTACGCCCGCCGATCTCAGCACGGAGGTCGACCCGGATACGAACCTGGTGATCACCTTTGATGAGCCCGTCGCGCTCGGGACAGGCAACATCGAGCTGAGGGATCTGAACACCGATGCGTTGATTGAACAAATCGACGTAACATCCGGCTTGGTGGTGGCCGACGGAAATTCGATTACCATCGATCCCGCCGCAAGCCTCCCCGTCGAGACCATTGTCTATGTCGCCATCGAAGCGGGTGCGATCATCGACGCGACGGCTCAGGGCAACCCGTTCGGTGGCATCGATAACCCGGACACTTGGCGGCTGTTCACCCCGGGTGCGGGGGTGTCCTTGGCGTTGCAACAGGACGTCGAAATCCAGGAAAACGGCTCCGGTGCTGGTGAGACCTACATCGGTGCCCAGGATGCCGATCCAACCAATGCACCGACCCCCACGGGCGGGATTGATGACTATGTCTTCGTGGCCTCCGGGACCCTGCAGGTCGCCGCAGACGGCGATTACACCTTCGGCGTCAACACCGATGACGGTACCCGGCTCCGGATCGACCTTAACCAGAACGGCACATTCGAGGCCGAGGACGACGTGATCGTCTCCGACGTGCTCCGGGGTACGGCAACCGACCTGACCACGCAGACACTGACCGCCGGGGACTATGCCTTTGAGTTCTTGTACTTCGAACGTGGCGGCGGTTCTGCCGGTGAGTTCTTCTACGCCCCGGGTGTCAAGACGGTCGTCGACGATGACTTCCGGCTGATCGGGGACGACAGCCAGGGCATCGCCGTCGCGGGCGGGGAAGTCCCCGTCGACTTCTTCAAGGCGGCCTCCGGGACCCAGATCGACAGCCTAGCCGCCGCGGATGATCTGATCGCCAACGGCCCGCTCGACATGGACCAAACCGTGTCGACCACCCTGCTGGTCGTCGATGTGCGCGAAGGGGGCGGCAACCTGGGCGAGTTCTCCGAAAACCTGCCGCTGCCAGGGACCGTTCCGGGCGCACAGAACGACTATATCTTCGTCGCCAGCGGTACCCTCGTGGTCGCCGCCGACGGCACCTATACGTTCGGGACCAACACCGACGACGGCACCTTGCTGATGATCGACCTCAACCAGAACGGCACCTTCGAGATGCCCGATGAGGAGATCACCCGCTTCGAAAACCCGCGTGGTAACGCCACCGACCTTGCCGCGGTGACGTTGACGGCTGGTAATTACGCCTTCCAGTTCCTCTACTTCGAGAACGGCGGCGGTTCGAGCGGCGAGGCCTTCTACGCCCCCGGGGATAAGGTTGCGACCGGCTTTGATGCGGACTTCCGGTTGATCGGTGACGACAGCCAGGGGATCGGTGTCGATGGCGACATCACCACGGTGACCTACAAGACGGCGGGAGGACCGGGCACCGTCACCGGGGCCCTGAACCTGATCGCCACGCGTCAGTGGGAGTGGACGCTTGAATCGACGGTGCCGGTTGTGGACGTGTGGGACTCGGGCGGTACCGGGAATTTCACGGAAGACCTGCCGGTGCCCGGGATCCGCGAACTGGGGCTTGCCGACTTCACCCGCGACCGTGGGATCGTGAGCGTCGACGGTAGGATCGCCCGCGGGGTGCAGGCGCTGACCCAGTTCAGTGATCTGTTCGGCGACGGTGCCGGTCAGATTCCCATGGACGCCAACATCTTCTCCGCAACCTTATCCTTAACGATCACCGATCCAGGGGATACGGTGAACATGCACCGGCTGCTGCAGCCGTGGGACCAGTCGACGATCACCTGGAATGCTCTGGGTGAGGCACCGTTCAACGACACCCCCGGCATCCAGGCCGACGGGGTGGATGCCACCGAGGTGTTGCGCAGCTTCAGTGGTAGCGTCGGCACCCAGACAATCGATGTGACCGAGGACATCCTGGCCTGGCTGGCGGGCGAGGAAAACTACGGCTGGGCCTTCACGGGGACCAGCGCGGACCCCGTGTCCTGGGCCTCCTCGGAGAGCGCAGACCCCGTACTGCGTCCTCAGCTGAGCGTTGTCTATACGTTCATCGACGAAGCCCCGACCGTTTTCGCGGTGGAAAGCACGACTCCGACGACCAGCGGGGTGGCATTTGCGCTGACCAAGGCGGCCGACGTATCGGTGCTGAACCTTTACGAAGATGGTGCCCTGGGTGATCCGGATCTGGTGCTGACCGGCCCCGACGGCGACGTGGCGGGATCGCTGGTAGTGAGCGCCGATGGCACAAGCTTTGAGTTTGTGGCGACCGGTGGTCCGCTGGCGGCGGGGGACTACACACTGACCTTGCGCAGTGCCGACGATGCGTTCAAGGACATCGACGG
>CAYPIE010000173.1:0-6780 GCA_964410665.1 uncultured Alcaligenaceae bacterium | reverse complement strand
GGCCCGCAAGGCTTGCTCCCTGAAACCGACTCGCAAAACTTCAACCGTCCCATCGTCGTCAGCACCAGCTCCCCCGACGACGGCGTCGTCAAGATGGTCAACACCCTCAACGGCGCGGAGCAGATCAACCACGTCCCCTACGGAACCGGTGTCATCGCACGCGGAACCGCCGGCGATCTCAACGCCGATGGCGTCGCCGAGCTCATCACCGTCGCCGGGCCCGGCGGCGGAGCCCACGTCAAGATCTTCGACGGCAACTCCAACCAGGAAGTCTTCGGCTTCTTTGCCTATGATCCCGCCTTTCTCGGCGGAGCCTTCGTCGCCGCCGGCGATGTCAATGGCGATGGCTTTGACGATGTCGTCGTCGGAGCCGGGCCCGGCGGAGGACCCCATGTCCGCGTCTTTGATGGACGCCTGCTCATGACCACCCAGAGGGTCGTCGAGCTGCTCAACTTCATGGCCTATGCCGATAGCTTCCGCGGTGGCGTCAACGTCGCCACCGGCGATGTCAATGGCGATGGACGTTCCGATCTCATTGTCGGAGCCGGGCCCGGTGGAGGACCCCATGTCCGCGTCATCGATGCCTTGAGCCGCACCGACTTGCAGTCATTTTTGGCCTACGACCCCAACTTCCGCGGCGGCGTCAACGTCGCCGCCGGCGATCTGAATGGCGATGGACTCGACGAGGTCGTCCTCGGCCCCGGCATCGGCGGCTCCGCGCACATCCGGGTGGTCGAGATCAGCACCATGAACGATCTGATGACCTTCATGGCTTTCACCTCGATCTGGGAAGACCCCGATCAGATCTGGACTGCCGGGGCGCGGGTGGGCGTGGCCGACTCCGATGGCGATGGCATCGGGGAGCTGGTCATCGCGGCGGGTCCCGGCGAGGTGGGCCGGGTGAACAGTTACCACCTCGACGGCGAAGAGCTGTTGCTGTTCTTCCCGTTCGGTACCCAGTTCTTGGGCGGCATCGAAGTCGGTTAAGCCATTTTTAGACTTTCCAGTGTAGCCTCCATGGACCGCGCGGAACCAAACCCGCGCGGTTCGACACTTTTTCGCTGGTCTCCACCGGCAATCTCCCTCGGCATAACGCGGAACTTCGCTTGGTCCTTCCCGGTCTAATCCGTACGTGGCAGGCGGTGGAAGGCGTGCACATGAGGACGCGATTGGCCACGGTGAGGTGGTGGGGAGAGCTCCCACACGGCGACTTGATGCAAACCTAGTCCAGTTGAAAACCTTGATATTGTCTGATAAAAAGCTGCCTAAGATTGACAATTCATCTATCAGTGTATTTTTTTCCCCATAGATTTTATATTCTGGGAGTTTTTGGAAATCTGGGCATCTCTTGTGGATTCCTTGCGATCATTAGTATATTAAAGTTATCCTTTTGTCATAGTTGGTAGCGTTCCGAGCTTGCTGGTCTGCTTGGTCTCAACCTCCCCTGCAAATCCACAGCCCGGCCCTGAGTCATATCATTGATTGGGAGTTATTTATGGGTCATTCGTCTTGGAAGAGTTTCCGTCCACTCCGGGCGGTACCCGTCTTGTCGGTTCGGCTTCAGGCCGAAGCCCTCGAGGATCGCACCGTCCCGAATGGCTACATCATCACCCCCAGCGACTTGGCTTGGATGGAACAGGAAATCGCTCGCGGCCCGGTCGAAGGCTTTGCCAACGAGTGGATCGTCGGCTTTGACGACCAAGCCCTCAACCAGCAACCTGCCATCCTGGACCAACTCAGCGTCCTCCGTGCCGAGCCGGTTCGCTACTTTGAGGATGCGTTTCGCTGGCAGTTCAATCAAAACGCCAATTATCAAGGCATTGTCGCCGAATTACGGACCCTCCAATCCAACGGGACCGTGGATTACTTTTACCCCTCCCTGCCGGTGACGGGCTTCGAACTCGCCTTCACCCCTGATGACCCATTATTTGACCTGCAATGGCATTTACAGAACTCGGGTCAAGGAGAGGGGATTGCTGGGGAAGACATCAACATCCTTGATGCCTGGGATTCCTATCGGGGGACCGGCGTGACCGTGGGGATCATCGATGGCGGCACTGAACATACCCACCCTGATTTGATTGATAATCGTTGGACCAACCCAGACGATCCCAACAATGGTAGCGATGATGATGGCAACGGCCTGGTCGATGATCAGCATGGCTGGGACTTCGTCGAGGATGATAATGAGCCTTCGACGCAGGGCACGGATAATGCCCACGGCACCCTGGTCGCCGGCGTGACCGCCGGTCGCGGCGACAACGGCCTCGGCATCGCCGGTGTCGGCTTTGAGGCCACCATCGTCCCGCTCCGCTTGATCCCGGGAGAAGACGATCCCGATATCACCACCGACGATGTTGCCAATGCCCTGAGTTATCGCGTCGATGTCGTCGATGTGTTCAACAACAGTTGGGGCCCTGCCTATCCAGGCTATACCGAACCCATCCCGGCGGTGGCAGCCGCGATCCAACAAGGGGCCACCACCGGTCGAAATGGCCTTGGGACCATCTACGTCTGGGCGGCCGGCAACGACCGCAGCGTTGGTTCGGACACGAACTATGCGCCCAGCATGACCAACTCCCGGTACACCATTACCGTGGCCGCCCTGGATAACTCAGGCCGAGTCACCAGCTATAGCAACCCCGGCGCTAGCCTGTTGATCTCCGCGCCAGGAGGCGTAGGCCCATTCAATGATCCTGGGACGGTGATCGCTACCGACAACACCGGGGACTTCGGCTTTAATGATGGCTCGGGCCTCAATGGCCAAGGGGATTACACAGGTGCTCAGGGAACCTCGTTCGCCGCTCCGGTCATCTCCGGCGTGGTCACCCTGTTGCTCGAAGCCAACCCCACTCTGAGCTACCGCGATGTCCAACAGATCTTGGCCACCACCGCCCGGCAAAATGATCCAAGCAATCCCAGCTGGTTCCAGAACGGAGCCGGACGCTGGGTCAGCCATGACTACGGTTATGGCGTTGTCGATACACTGGCTGCGATCAGCGCCGCCGAGAATTGGCAGAACCTTCCCCCCGAAATGAATGTGTCCACCGGGCCCATCAATGTCAATCTCGCCATTCCTGATAACAACCCCACCGGCGTGGAATTCCGCTTCGATGTCACCCAGAATGTCACCATCGAATGGGCGGAGCTGGAGTTTTCCACGGATCACACCTTCGCCGATGATCTGCGGATTGAACTAGTCTCTCCGGCCGGCAGCGTCTCGGTCCTCGCTGACACCCGCCAGCATGCCGGCGACAGCTACGCCAACGCCACCTTTGGCACCCATCTTCTGCGCGGGGAGCAGTCGATCGGAACTTGGACCTTGCGGGTTACCGACGGAGCCGCCCAAGATCAGGGCACGATCTCGACCATTGCCTTGAATCTGTCCGGCACCGATCCAGATTTTGTTCCTCCCCCGCCTGGCGATCAGGTCGTGGCCAACGACGATGTCTACACCACCCCCTTTGAAGTGACACTCACCGTTGCATCTCCAGGCATCCTTACCAACGACATCAGTCCCAGCGGGGCGAGCTTGAGTGTGGTCGACCCTGCCAGTATCGCCCTGATCCAGGGTCAGGGAACGCTGACGGTCAATGCCGACGGTTCGTTTACCTATACCCCGACGGTTGGCTTCTCCGGCACCGCCAGCTTTGTCTACACTGCCACCGATGGGACCCTGGTCAGTACGCTGGCAACCGTGACCATCGAGGTCCTACCCGATGGAACACAACCACCTCCCGGCGAACCGCCAGAGTTTATCCAGGGCCCCCAGGGGTTACTCCCTGTCACCGACTCGCAAAACTTCAACCGCCCCATCGTCGTCAGCACCAGCTCCCCCGACGACGGCGTCGTCAAGATGGTCAACACCCTCAACGGCGCGGAGCAGATCAACCACGTCCCCTACGGAACCGGTGTCATCGCACGCGGAACCGCCGGCGATCTCAACGCCGATGGCGTCGCCGAGCTCATCACCGTCGCCGGGCCCGGCGGCGGAGCCCACGTCAAGATCTTCGACGGCAACTCCAACCAGGAAGTCTTCGGCTTCTTTGCCTATGATCCCGCCTTTCTCGGCGGAGCCTTCGTCGCCGCCGGCGATGTCAATGGCGATGGCTTTGACGATGTCGTCGTCGGAGCCGGGCCCGGCGGAGGACCCCATGTCCGCGTCTTTGATGGACGCCTGCTCATGACCACCCAGAGGGTCGTCGAGCTGCTCAACTTCATGGCCTATGCCGATAGCTTCCGCGGTGGCGTCAACGTCGCCACCGGCGATGTCAATGGCGATGGACGTTCCGATCTCATTGTCGGAGCCGGGCCCGGTGGAGGACCCCATGTCCGCGTCATCGATGCCTTGAGCCGCACCGACTTGCAGTCATTTTTGGCCTACGACCCCAACTTCCGCGGCGGCGTCAACGTCGCCGCCGGCGATCTGAATGGCGATGGACTCGACGAGGTCGTCCTCGGCCCCGGCATCGGCGGCTCCGCGCACATCCGGGTGGTCGAGATCAGCACCATGAACGATCTGATGACCTTCATGGCTTTCACCTCGATCTGGGAAGACCCCGATCAGATCTGGACTGCCGGGGCGCGGGTGGGCGTGGCCGACTCCGATGGCGATGGCATCGGGGAGCTGGTCATCGCGGCGGGTCCCGGCGAGGTGGGCCGGGTGAACAGTTACCACCTCGACGGCGAAGAGCTGTTGCTGTTCTTCCCGTTCGGTACCCAGTTCTTGGGCGGCATCGAAGTCGGTTAAGCCATTTTTAGACTTTCCAGTGTAGCCTCCATGGACCGCGCGGAACCAAACCCGCGCGGTTCGACACTTTTTCGCTGGTCTCCACCGGCAATCTCCCTCGGCATAACGCGGAACTTCGCTTGGTCCTTCCCGGTCTAATCCGTACGTGGCAGGCGGTGGAAGGCGTGCACATGAGGACGCGATTGGCCACGGTGAGGTGGTGGGGAGAGCTCCCACACGGCGACTTGATGCAAACCTAGTCCAGTTGAAAACCTTGATATTGTCTGATAAAAAGCTGCCTAAGATTGACAATTCATCTATCAGTGTATTTTTTTCCCCATAGATTTTATATTCTGGGAGTTTTTGGAAATCTGGGCATCTCTTGTGGATTCCTTGCGATCATTAGTATATTAAAGTTATCCTTTTGTCATAGTTGGTAGCGTTCCGAGCTTGCTGGTCTGCTTGGTCTCAACCTCCCCTGCAAATCCACAGCCCGGCCCTGAGTCATATCATTGATTGGGAGTTATTTATGGGTCATTCGTCTTGGAAGAGTTTCCGTCCACTCCGGGCGGTACCCGTCTTGTCGGTTCGGCTTCAGGCCGAAGCCCTCGAGGATCGCACCGTCCCGAATGGCTACATCATCACCCCCAGCGACTTGGCTTGGATGGAACAGGAAATCGCTCGCGGCCCGGTCGAAGGCTTTGCCAACGAGTGGATCGTCGGCTTTGACGACCAAGCCCTCAACCAGCAACCTGCCATCCTGGACCAACTCAGCGTCCTCCGTGCCGAGCCGGTTCGCTACTTTGAGGATGCGTTTCGCTGGCAGTTCAATCAAAACGCCAATTATCAAGGCATTGTCGCCGAATTACGGACCCTCCAATCCAACGGGACCGTGGATTACTTTTACCCCTCCCTGCCGGTGACGGGCTTCGAACTCGCCTTCACCCCTGATGACCCATTATTTGACCTGCAATGGCATTTACAGAACTCGGGTCAAGGAGAGGGGATTGCTGGGGAAGACATCAACATCCTTGATGCCTGGGATTCCTATCGGGGGACCGGCGTGACCGTGGGGATCATCGATGGCGGCACTGAACATACCCACCCTGATTTGATTGATAATCGTTGGACCAACCCAGACGATCCCAACAATGGTAGCGATGATGATGGCAACGGCCTGGTCGATGATCAGCATGGCTGGGACTTCGTCGAGGATGATAATGAGCCTTCGACGCAGGGCACGGATAATGCCCACGGCACCCTGGTCGCCGGCGTGACCGCCGGTCGCGGCGACAACGGCCTCGGCATCGCCGGTGTCGGCTTTGAGGCCACCATCGTCCCGCTCCGCTTGATCCCGGGAGAAGACGATCCCGATATCACCACCGACGATGTTGCCAATGCCCTGAGTTATCGCGTCGATGTCGTCGATGTGTTCAACAACAGTTGGGGCCCTGCCTATCCAGGCTATACCGAACCCATCCCGGCGGTGGCAGCCGCGATCCAACAAGGGGCCACCACCGGTCGAAATGGCCTTGGGACCATCTACGTCTGGGCGGCCGGCAACGACCGCAGCGTTGGTTCGGACACGAACTATGCGCCCAGCATGACCAACTCCCGGTACACCATTACCGTGGCCGCCCTGGATAACTCAGGCCGAGTCACCAGCTATAGCAACCCCGGCGCTAGCCTGTTGATCTCCGCGCCAGGAGGCGTAGGCCCATTCAATGATCCTGGGACGGTGATCGCTACCGACAACACCGGGGACTTCGGCTTTAATGATGGCTCGGGCCTCAATGGCCAAGGGGATTACACAGGTGCTCAGGGAACCTCGTTCGCCGCTCCGGTCATCTCCGGCGTGGTCACCCTGTTGCTCGAAGCCAACCCCACTCTGAGCTACCGCGATGTCCAACAGATCTTGGCCACCACCGCCCGGCAAAATGATCCAAGCAATCCCAGCTGGTTCCAGAACGGAGCCGGACGCTGGGTCAGCCATGACTACGGTTATGGCGTTGTCGATACACTGGCTGCGATCAGCGCCGCCGAGAATTGGC
>CAYPIE010000172.1:0-7140 GCA_964410665.1 uncultured Alcaligenaceae bacterium | reverse complement strand
GGCCCTGAGCGAATGACTGGAGGAGGTGAAGAAGATCCGCCCACGCACCTCCCGATGCCACCGCAAGACCGCCGCTCGAACCTTTGCCCAATCCCTTGAAGAATGGGTGCTTGCGACTTCGCTTGACGCACATGCGGGTTCACACCCGCCGCTCAGAAAAGACGTTTACGGAAACTGACTGAGACGGGAGCCTTTGCGAAACTCTGTCCAACGCACATGCGGGTTCACACCCGCCGCACGGAAAAGGCTGGTTGGGCTAGGTTCTTGTGGCCTTGTATGGGCAGTGGTTAGTCTGGGCCCAATGGTTCATGCCGCCTTGGGTCTGCTCGCCGCGAAATGCCGAAGGGGTAGCATGTTGAATAACTCGAAATGGAAATGCAGCAAGGCTGGATCGATGACCGTGACCGTTACCGTCCTTGGCGCTGTCTCCAAGCATTGATCAGCCGGTCATCCAGGAATTGTAGGAATCATCGCGTTCCCAAACAAAAAGCCCGATCCCCTCGGCAACGACGATCTCCTTCGGGCGTTGCCAAGCCTGCTGTAAAGGCCGGCAAAGGATCAAGCGGTCCTGACGGCAGCGATACATGCAGGGAAAGATTTCCCAATCGTCACCAGATGGTAGAAGCAGGTCGAGGAAGTGGCGTTCATGATCGATCTGATACAAATATTCGGTTTTACGGTCACGAAATTGTTGTTCCCAGGTACACAGTCCAATGACCAGGCGTGAGTTTCCGACGATCTGCGTGGGGATTCTTCTTGTTCCAATGTGCATGGACACCAACTGCCAGCTTCCCTGGAAACGACCCCAGTCTTGAGAACGTGTGCGTAAACGCTCCGGTTGTTGAAGCATCAACATGATTCGACCTCGATGTTGCTTGGAATTCAGAGAACGGCACAGAATCGATTGAACCTAGTGCCTGGTCGTGATCATCAGAACAACTTAGTCATCGACCGGAATGCCGAGTTTGGGGAAAGCCAACCACTGTCGTTGTGTCACCTGCCGGTGAGGTTGGGCTGTTGTCTGGCTTGCCAAACAAAAGATAGAGAAAGAAGAAAAGTAAAAAACCATAAGATATATTCTAATCGTGTTATCGTAGCGATCGCTGCTGGGCACTACCAATCACCGTGGTGGCCGTACCTTGACTGGACCATGGGTTCTATCGCTTCGAACCTTCCTTCGCTCTCCGGGCCAATGGTACCTGGATAAATGCTGTTTGCTGGGTTGGACTGTTTCACGACGACTCTGCTGGGTTGTGCGATCATCACCGCGAGCAAAACGAAGCCGAAAGAGATCACTAGCAAACCTGCCATCAGGAAGCTGACCTTCCAGGCTGCGGATTTCGGTTCGGATTTGTATAACATTTGCTTTCCCCTTTATAAAACTAAGCCGCGGAGCTGGCGATGTTGAAGCCAGATACCGTTGAGGGCTTTTTCTGGATGGTCTCCACACAGGCTGGAGGGATTTTGCACTCCTGCATCGTCGGTGGCTGGGGTTTGAACAACGTTCTCCGTCCCGGCAAGTCCATCGGTCAGTCCCACCAAGCTCCAACCACCGATAAACGAGATCAGTAAAACCATGACAAACACGACGTACCGTCTTCCGCCGCCAGGAACTGCAGACATGGCTGATTCTCCTTGTTTGGTTCAATACGGGCTGTGAATGCACAGGTCAGAGTTTGTTGAAGTTTTATTGGTTCATCGAGAAATCGTGACCAGCATGTCATACGCGTGGTCGAGACCCAGTTCACGCGATCTCGCCCAGGCGAGCCCTAGTAGGGTAGGATGAACGAAGCGTTCGATTGGGCCATGAGCCAAGTGTCGACCTGGCCCAACGCGACACGGATGTAGCTCCAGGCAAAGTAACAAGACAGACCCATGACGATGGCGGATCCCAACAGAAAGCACATCTCATGCCACGCGTCTGGGTTTCGTGGTTCCCCAACCGAACTTGAGCTCGTATCTTGAGGTTGGCTTGGCGTCGTGCTGGCCGGCGTGGTAGTCGATGGCTCCACAGTTATGGGCCGGGCAGTCATCGGCTGGGCAGCCATTGGCGTGTAAATCATGGGTTGTGCCCGGCGGAGTCGCTGCGACAGGCGAGCTTGACGGGTATCGTTGGCGGTCGAGAATGCCGTTCGGCTGGTCATCTTGTTTCTCCAAGCTTTTATGAACCAACTGAGTTCCGGTCTGTGAGGGACTCGACATGGCCAAGACGGTTACCCGGGTCGCGTCTCGGATCTGCCACAACCACTCGTTCGTTGGGTTGCACAAGTAGTACGCTGGCAGGAGGGGATTCCTGACGCAGAAATTCCCAAAAGCCAAAAAAAGCCGAGTGGCGCTCTCAAGACAGGGACGATCGACGAGGAAACGAGCCTCGTGTGCCATGCTCGTTCCGCAAATGAAGCGGGCTTATGCAACGCCTTTGCCTTGCCGGTGAGAGCGAGGCGATTCTGCTGGACCTCCTATGGCTCGAGTGCCGCAAAGCCACGGCTAGGCAGTCGGTTTCGCGCGTCCTGCCTCAAAACCCTCCGAGCCCCGAAAACCGAAGGTCAAGATGGCAACGATTCCGGAGTACAACAGATGAAGGATTATTCCGCATCGGAAACACGCGTCAGCTTGCTGCTGAGACTCCGGGATCAACCTGGTGATCAGATGGCTTGGGATGAGTTTGTCGATCGGTATGCTCCCCAAGTGTACGCTTGGTGCCGCAAGTGGCGGTTGCAGGATGCAGACGCCCAGGACATTACGCAAAATGTCTTGACCAAATTGGCTGAGAAAATGCAATCATTCCGCTACGACCCATCGGGAAGCTTCCGATCTTGGCTCAAGACCGTGACCCGCAATGCCTGGAGTGATTTCGTCAAAGGGCAACAGCGGGCGGGGCAGGGGGCAGGGCATGAACAAGTGGATGAACTGCTCGCAAGTGTCGAAGCTGGCGAATCCATGGTCACCCATCTTGAGAGCCTATTCGATCAAGAGGTGCTCCAAATGGCGACGAATCGGGTTCAAGCCCGCGTCGATCCGCAGTCTTGGGAAGCCTTTCGAAAGACTGCCATCGATTTTGCCCCCGGAACCGAAGTCGCCCAACAACTCAACATGAGCATCGCGGCGGTCTACAAGGCCAAGAGCCGGATCGTGCAGATGATCCGGGATGAAGTTCAACAATTAGAAGGTGTTGAATCATAATGGACCATTGCCCTGCTCCCGAGACCCTGGCTCAGCTCTTGACCAGCGAGATGGAAGCATCGCTGCTGGAGCAGCTTGAGGAGCACCTTGAGAACTGCCCAGACTGTCAACATCGGCTGGATGAGATGACCAATGCCTCGAATCCGTTCCAGCGCCAGGAGTCCGAGTCAAACGCCGCGGTCGATGGGCAACCGGTAACCCCGACCGTTCCCCCACCTAGTGAGCCCAGCGTCTTCAACGAGCAATTCCGACAACGCCTTAAAGATCACTTCGCGGCACACTTTTCCGGGGATTTCGGGGCCGCTCCTCGCTTCGATCTCCCGGCTCAACCCGCCGTGGGAAGCGCAGACAACTTTCCATCCCTGGGTCCCCCCCAACACCTGGATGACTTGGGCCAGTTTGACCGATTTCGCATTCTGCGCATCTTGGGCAAAGGCGGGATGGGAGTGGTACTCCATGCGTTCGATACCGGGATGCTGAACTCCCCGGTGGCATTGAAGTTGATGCGGCCGGAGATGGCCGCAGTTCCAAGGCAACGGAAACGCTTTCTCCGCGAGGCTCGGGCGATGCGGGCGGTCCGTCACCCTTGTGTGATTCCGGTCTATGAAGCTGGGGAAGTCGACGGTACCCCGTATTTGGTGATGCCCCTCTTGCCCGGTGAGGATTTGCACCGTCGATTACGCTCGGATCCTCCATTGAGCTTGGGTGAGATCCTGCGGATTGCCCTCGGGGTCGCCCAAGGGCTGGCCGCGGCCCATGATGCGGGGCTTATTCATCGCGACATCAAACCCTCGAATGTGTGGCTCGAACCCCTCCAAGGCCAGTTTCCCCAGGTGTTGGTGCTGGATTTCGGCCTGGCTCGGGGACATCTTTCCGATGATACCAGTTTGAGTCAGTTTGGGATAGTAACGGGAACGTTAGAGTATATGTCGCCCGAGCAAGCGGGTGGCAAATCGATCGACCCCCGGACGGACCTCTATGGCTTGGGTTGTGTGCTCTACCGGATGGTCACGGGTCAGGTGCCGTTTCCTTCGGAAGGGGAGCCCCTGATGAGCTTGTTGGACAAGCTCGAAGAGAGCCCGCCGCTTGATGTTCGCAAGTGGGTACCCCAACTTCCCAACCGATTGGGCGATCTGATCATGCAGCTTTTGGCCAAACGTCCGGAGGACCGTCCCCCTTCTGCCCGGGAGGTGGTCACCGTCGTCGAATCCCTGATCTCGGAGCTCCCCGCCGAAGTGCAAGCACGGCGCTTCCGGGGCGGCATCGACCCATCGGGAAACGCCGAGACTCGTTCGGGACGACCGCACTCTGCATCTGCTTCCACGACTACCAGCTCGGCGAAACCCAGCGACCCACCCCAGAAACGTCGCCCCATCGCCCCCTGGGTCATCGGGCTTCTCCTGTTCGGAGCCATCGTCGTCGGATCGGTCCTGCTTTCTAAGCCGGTCGATTCGAAGAGAGCTGGCGAAAAACTGCCTTTTTCCAAACGAGCGCCAACGCCTGCAGACAAACCATAACCTGAAGGGTGGACCGCATCGAAGCGAAGACTCACCGGTTTGGATGCGCGTCATCCTGATCCAAAGGCTTGGTTGATAATTACACACATTTTGATGTAGCCCTTCCGCCAGAACTTGCGAGATGGAGGTGGAGACCGCCCGGGCTCCGCAGAAGCTTGACGCACATTTCCCCTCGTTGATTCGTGTCAGTATCTCTGCTCACAAAACAAGTACAAACCGCATCCAGCGACCTTTCATGATCCATATCTTTTTCGGCTCGCGAGTGCTGAACCGGAAAAAACTCGATTCTTCGGTACTCGTCGGGGTCGGAAATGAAGTTCTTTCGTTATCGGCACGCACGCAGGCAGTGTGACGCACGGTTGTGAAAGTTCTGAGACGCCACCCGGGTAACGTCTTGGCAAGGTGAACTGTTTCACGGACTCCAAGGGAATCCGTTGATCCTTTGATGGAGAACCAAGATGACCAAGATGACTTTACCCCAGCTCGCCATCTCCATGGGTCGGGTTCGCTTGGAGCGGTCTTTCACCCGACCAGCTCCCCAGGATTTCTGGCAATTTCCTCCAACTGAACCGAAGCCTCATGAGACCCAGCATCCCTCTCAACTGGAGCCGAGTCACCCGAATTCCGACCCGGGACCGTGACACTCCACCTCCTTCGAGGCGATTGCTTGCCTGGCCGGCTCGATGGCGGCAATGCTGATTTGCGGATACTTCGTTTGGGAGTACGTCGCTGGGGCGATCGCCCAAATCAGTACCTGGCTGTCGATGCATGTCGGTTCCCGAGAAACATGCCTCGGGTTTCAATGGAGGGGATCGTTGCGGCTCTTGGTTCCAACTCGAAGAGAACAATAGTGCGCTGCGGTCCTCAACACATACGCTTTGGTAATTAGCTTGTTATGGACACCAACGACATTCCCAACGCCGAGAACGTCTCGGAACTGCCACCCGACAAACTCCACGACCCGTCGGTCCTGGGCCAAGTGTGGGCCAAGCACCGCGACCGCCTGCGGCGGCTGGTTCGCTTGCGCATAGACCGTCGCTTGCAAGGACGGGTCGACCCCTCCGATGTCCTTCAAGAGGCGTTCGTCGATTTTGCCCAGCAGGCTGCCGAGTATGCCCGTCAACCGAACATGCCACTGTTCTTGTGGCTGTGGCTGTTAACCGGGCAGCGGCTACAACGGATCCACCGGCTCCAGCTGGGCACGCAGAAACGCGATGCCGACCGGCAACTGTCCCTGCACCGCGGCCATGCCGAACAAGGTATTCCTCTGGCTCAAGGGTAGCGCCTACGCCGTGGCCAGCGAGAGGGACAACGTCAAGCGTCAGGAGTACGCCGACCGGGCGATGGAACTCCTGGAAAAGGCCACTGGAGAGATCGATTTCAAGCCTCACTGGCTACAAGTACCCCACTTCGACCCGCTCCGCAAGCGAGCCGATTTCCAGCAGCTCCAGGCCCGCTTTGAGCGGAAGTTCGAGGAGGAATGAGCCCCAAGGCTCGCAACTCCTGGAAGTGGCCCAACGGGGGGACTGACAGGCCACTGTGGCATTGGCCGTGGTATAATTTGTGCCAGGAGGAGCGACCATGCCATTAAGAGATCATTTCCACCCGCCGCTCTCGAACACCTCCTCGTGGGAAGGATTGCATGGTGGATGGCCGATGGTTATTGTCCAGCAACTCCGCAAGCAGTTACCGACTGGGTACATTGCGGAACCCCGCGTCCACCTCGGCTCTCGGATCGAGATCGACGTCGGGACGTTCGAGAAGGACGAAAACGTATCTGTGTTGACCACCGGCGGGAACGGTGCGGTCGCGACGCCCTTGTGGGCCCCGCCGACCCCCAGCGTTGCGGTCGAGACGGCGTTGCCTGACTACGACGAGTACGAAGTCCGGATCTACGACGCCCAGCGCGCTCGGCATCTGGTCGCGGCGATCGAGATTGTCAGCCCAGCGAACAAAGACCGTGCGGAACACCGGAAGCTCTTTGTGGCCAAGTGTGCCGCGCTGATCCAGAAAGAAGTGGCCGTCAGCCTTGTCGATCTGGTGACCAGCCGGCACGCCAACCTCTACATCGAATTGATGGGCTTCGTCGGCCACCGCGACCCGACCCTGGGCACGGAACCGCCGCCCACCTACGCGGCGTCGTGCCGGTGGTTTGAGCGAGGGAAGCGAACGGTCCTCGAAGCGTGGTCGTACCCGCTGGCGGTGGGGCAGCCGCTGCCCACATTACCGCTGTGGCTGACCGACCGACTGGTGCTGCCGCTGAACCTTGAACAGAGCTACGAGCAAGCGTGCAACGACCTGTGGATCTCGTGAGTACGGGGCGCGCCGTGCACAATGCAAGCCTACTTCTGGAAGCTGCCCACCGGGGTGATCGCCAGCCCTTGAGGAGTTGCTACTCTCGGTCCACGACGAGAGCCTCAAGTCAAGTGACCGCCAAACC
>CAYPIE010000171.1:0-7163 GCA_964410665.1 uncultured Alcaligenaceae bacterium | reverse complement strand
GGCGTGGGTAGTCCGCACCGCAAGCGCCTCTGCCGCTTCCCGACTTCCCGCAACCACCTCTCCCGTCCGCCGCTCTGCCAACAACGTACTCACTGCAGTAAGTTCATTCTTATCGCTTGCTGGACATGGGAATGACTCCGTTCCAGTTCGGCGGGGGGGAGTGATCGTGTTGGAGGATAAAGCTCGTCAACAGATCCTTGCCGTGGTCCTGGGGCGGAATCGCGTGTAGGAGCTCGTAGGCGTCCGACCAATCTCCATGAATGAACGCGTCCAACGCGGCTTCATAGTCCCGCAGGTGCGCATCCTTCAGGACCGGATCGTCCCACAACGGCGGCAGTAACTCGCTCACGGTGAGGGGAGTTTCCAGTCCGTAGGGTTGCACCCGGGCGAGCCGACGGCATCGAGCTTGGTCCGCAGGAATGACGCGCCGGGCCATCTCGGCGGTCGGTTCGTCGAGCAGGATCGGTACGCGGAGGATCTTGGTCATCCCCTCCAGGCGGGAGGCCAGGTTGACGATTGGCCCGAAGACCGTGACCTTGGCTTGCGGTTCGGTGCCGATGCTCCCGGCAACCGCCGAGCCCGTTGCCACCCCGATGCCCGCGTGGAATCCCTCGAGCGGGTGCCCCTTTTCGGTCGAGCACCGTGCGTAATACCGGCGGATGTCCAAGGCTGCCAAACAAGCCTGTTGCACCTTGTCCGGCTGTTCCAACGGCCAGCCCCAGAACCCCAGCGCGGCGTCACCCAGAAAGTCGGCCACCGCTCCCTTCTGATGAAGGATATTTTCCGTCATGACGCCGAGGGCCTTGCTGATCCGCCGCAATAGGGCAAGCAGTTCGTCGGCCTCCGTCTCCGCCCGGTGTGAGAAACCGCGAAGATCGCAGAACAGCACGGTGATCTCCGTGACGCGGGGTACCAAGCTACGTTCAGGCTCGGTGTCGGTCAGGACGTGTAGGACGCTGGGCGAGAAGAAGTGACTCAGCACAGCTTGCTTGCGCTGCAACGATCGCACCTCCCGCAGTGAACTGAGGATCGCGGTGACTAGTTCGGTGAATTTCACGTCCTCGGCCAGTTCGCACGCCTCCCACGGCCCCAGAACCGTGCCGACCTCTTCTTTGGAGAATTGCCCGGCCACGTAGATCCCCCAGCCCGCGCAGGTGGCCCCGCGCACCGGGGTGCAGAAGGCCCAATCAA
This sequence comes from uncultured Alcaligenaceae bacterium, assembly GCA_964410665.1. Taxonomy (GTDB): domain Bacteria; phylum Planctomycetota; class Planctomycetia; order Gemmatales; family Gemmataceae; genus CAYPIE01. Next base: position 5,972 of record CAYPIE010000171.1, on the reverse strand, counting down.
ACGTCCCGGTTAGAGTGAACTGGGCGCCTTCATCCGGCTGGGTCGAAGACCAAATATGCAGGACCGTTTCCTTTTCGTTGAGCAAAGCCTCGCGGACCAGCCGGCGGCTCGGCTCGAATTCTCCCGCGTCCAGTCGCCGGTCCCAGTACAAGACGGTGACCGAGTCATGTTCGCCTGGCCGCCCGACATCAACGATTGCCACCGCGTCGGCCCGCGCGATGCCCGCCAACAAAACGTTGGTCAACTGGTTGAACAATTCCCGATCGTCGGCGGCACTGGAGATGACGTCCGGCAGTCGGTTGAGCACGTCGATCCGGTGCGGGGCGTGGCGGAAGGCGATCTGTTTCAAATCCCGGGCTCGGATGGTGCGTGATTGGAGGATCACCCGACCCTCGGCCGATGGAGAACTGTCGCCCCCAACCAGGCGGAAGAATGTCTCCCCGATCGTGAAACCCTCCCCAGGTGAGAATGTACCCTGGTCGAACTCCGCCCCGCGACGGTAAATCGGGTTGGTCGCTTCAGGGACTTTCCGGACGTGAAGTTGCTCCCCCTCCCAGCGGAACTCGGCGTGACGGCGAGAGAGCCACGGCTCCCAGGGGACCGAAAAGCAACCCGGTCCGCGCCCAATGACGGCAGGAGCCCCTTCGGTCAATCGGAGACTGAGCCGATGCTCAGGGTCCCGCCCCTCGGCGATCAGGTCAGCCATTGGGAGTCCTCCTTCCGGGATCGCTGGGCCGAGAACTCCCCGAGCTCGAAGAACTTCCCGAGTGACTCGAATCGCCCGACCCCAGCCCGGCACGCCGCATCCGGCCACCCCAACGCGATTCGGGGGAGGCATTTAGGATGAAAATCACGAAATACCACAGAGCCCCCATCAGCACGATGACCACCGCCAACCCGGCGACCGCCCAGGTCGCCACCCGACTGCCCCAGTCCTCCAATAACGTGATCGAGTCGTAGTCCTGCTGGATCAGCACCACAAAACCTGTCTTGGCAGGGCGGCCGTCCGGCTCCCGAACGATGACCGGGGCCAAAGCACCCAGCCACGGCTTCTCCCCGGGCGGCGGCCCGAGCACCGGTTCCGAAGGGTCCTCGGGGTACACCTTTGTCTGAGGTGTGGCCGCACCCACCAGAGGGGTGTTGACCAACTCCTCGGCGTCGGCGCGGATTCGGTCATCGATCAAGTACGGTACCCCTTTCACCGATTCTGTAGCGAGCAGTGGGATCCTCTCCCCGTTCGACCTGCCCAAGGGAAGCACGGACCACCGCCGCCGGGCCCAATCTGGGCGGGTGTCAATCAGGATCGGGAACTGCTCCTCGGAGTCGGGCAGGCGGATCAAATCCCGGGGGTTGACCGCCATCGCCAAAATGCCGATGGGCTCTCCTTCTTCGGCATTATCCCCAGCGGGGTAGACGGGCACCGAAAAGGTCACCGTCGGTGCCTTGGTGCCCCGGAATTGAGTCAGATAGACCGACGAGCAGTGCGGGCGACGGATGATCGTGACGACATCCCCCTCGATGAGCGCGTTCGTGCCCCGAAAGTAATCTCGAAAGCTGTAGTTCTTACGCAGCGTGAGGTCATCCTCGGGGCTGATCGCGATCTCGAAGCCCTGGCGGTCATCCATGAACCAGCGGTCGGCCCGATTGTGCGGGGTAAAATAGTGGGTGTTGTAGTGCTCGTGCCGTTGGCTCAACCAAGCCATCAGGGCGTCCCGTTCGGCTCGGTACCCGTGTTCCTTCCAGATGTCGATCCCCAGTGCAACCCATTCGGCGAGACACGGCTCGGCGGCTTCCGCCTGGAGGATCCGCCAACGGTTCTCGATCTCATCCGCGAACCGTTCGGAAACCACTTCCGCGGTGAACCGGTTTTCCTCGCGCTGCCGTTCGATCAGCTCCTCCTTCGCCGCGAGAAAACCGGACCGCATCATGCCACCGACGATTCCCCCGAGGGCCAAGACGATCAACACCGGCGCCAGGACGCCAACGATGAGCAACGGCCGACGGGCTCGCCCGCTCGCCCGGGCGTCCAGGGCGTGGATCACCGCCTGAACGCTCGCGAACCGCCGGTGCGGCTTGACCGCCAGGCAATTCTCGATGATCCGGGCCAAATCGCGGTCGACCCCCGGCACCTGGCGATGCATTCGCGGAGGCGGGGCTTCCCGGATAAACGTCCGGTAGCGGAGGAGTCGTTGATCCAGCCCACCGCTTCCGAGGATTTCGGAGACCTTCGCCTCGCCCCGGTAAGGTGCCGCCCCGGTCAACATCCGGTAGAGGACTGCCCCAAGCGCATAGACATCCCAGCGGACGTCCGGGACGGCGGTCATGTCCGCCTGTTCGGGAGCCATGTAAAACAGTGTGCCGAGGGCGGGGGACTGATCGTTGCTTAGCCGCGATTGGCCGAAGTCGGCCAGGCGGGGCTTCCCATCCTGGTCGATCAGGACGTTGGCTGGCTTGAGGTCACAGTGCAGAATCCCTTTGGCGTGAGCGTGGGCCAGACCGACCGCCAACTCGCGGAAGATGGTGAGGGCTTCTTCCACCGACAACGGTCCGTCCCGGAGCCGCTGCTCGAGCGAGCCGTTCTCCATGTACTCCATCACGTAGTACGCCGGCTCGGCGTCCCAGCCAACCTCGAACAGTTGCACGACGTATCGGTCCGCGAACAGGTGCCGAAGTTTTTCCACTTCCCGCGCCAGGAGCGACCAGTCCAGCGTGCTTCTTCGGCTATAGAACTTGATGGCGACCTTACGGCCCGAGTTGGCGTGGACCGCCACCCAGACCTCGCCGTAAGCACCCTGACCCAAGAAGCGCCAGTCGGTGTAGCCTGGCAGATCGAGCGGTGGCCCGCAGCCCCGCAGACTCAGCGTCCGGGACTGTTGACGATCCGCATCCTCCATGATCGGGGTGAGGCTCGAGTCCTTCGGGCTGAGCTGCGTGGGAAGTGTCATCGGGAAGACTCCCCGGGGTATCTTTCGGAGGGGCATCGCAGACTTTGTATGCCCACCGTACCCGTAGAGCCATATCGTGGAACTCCTGATCTTTCCGTGGGGATTCGACCTACAACTCGACCGGTGTTGGCGTGACGTGCCAAATATCTCGGCAATAGTCGCGGATGCTACGATCCGACGAGAAGTAACCCATTCGGGCAGTGTTCAACACCGACATACGCGACCAGCGTCCCGGGTCCGCGTAGACCGCACTGACCTCGGTCTGGCAGCGGACATAGGCGGCGTAGTCGGCCAGGACCAGGTACGGGTCCTGCCCAAGCAGATTCGCTACTAGCGGCGCAAACAGCCAGGGGTCGCCGTGTGAGAAAGTCCCGTCGGCGATCGCCCCCAGCGCACGACGCAGCTCGGGGTCGGACTCCCAGACCACCCGGGGGGCATAGCCACGCGCCCACCGATCGGTGACCTCTTGTACCGTCAACCCGAATAGGAAGAAGTTCTCGGCACCCACCTCCCGGCGAATTTCCACGTTCGCCCCGTCGAGCGTACCGATGGTTAACGCTCCGTTCAGGGAGAATTTCATGTTGCCGGTGCCCGAAGCTTCTTTCCCAGCGGTCGAGATCTGCTCGGACAGGTCCGCCGCCGGATAAATGTCTTGCGACGTCCGCACGTTGAAGTCAGCGATGAAGACCACCCGCAGTCGCCCCCGGATGTCCGGGTCGTTGTTGACCCGTTCTCCGACCGCGTGGATCAATTTGATGATCAGCTTCGCCAGGAAATAACCCGGGGCCGCCTTGCCGCCGAAGATGAAGGTCCGCGGGACGACGTCTAGGTTTGGGTTCTCTTTTAGATGCAGGTAGCGCGTAATAATGTTTAATACATTCAAATGCTGACGTTTATACTCATGAATCCGCTTTACCTGGACATCGAAGAGGGTGTCGGGGTCGATCACTTCCCCCGTTCGCTCGCGGACGACCCGCGCGAGCCGCTCTTTGGCCACCCGCTTCGTCGCGCGCCACTCCTCAAGGAAGGAGGCATCCTCGGCGTACGCCTCCAGCTTCCGAAGGTCATCGGGAACTGCCGGCCAACGGTCGCCGACGACACGGGTGATGAGGGCAGCCAAGGGCGGGTTACTCAACAACAGGAACCGCCGTGGTGTCACCCCATTGGTCACGTTGCGGAATTTCTCCGGCTCCATTTCCCAGAAGTCGCGCAGGACCACCTCGCGTAACAAACGGCTATGCAACTCGGCCACCCCGTTCACCGTGTGGCTACCGACGCACGCGAGGTTCGCCATCCGCACCCGGCGACCGGCGTGCTCGTCGATCAGGGACATCCGGGCGACGCGGCCTTCGTCGCCGGGGAAGCGGGCCTTTACTTTGTCCAAGAACCGACAGTTGATCTCGAAAATAATCTCCATGTGCCGGGGTAGCAGCCGTTGGAACGCCTCAAGCGGCCAGGTCTCCAAAGCTTCGGGTAGCAGGGTATGATTGGTGTACGAGAGCGTTCGACGGGTCACCTCCCAGGCGGGCTCCCAATCCATCCCGTGCACGTCGATGAGCAACCGCATCAACTCGGGAACGGCTAGGGCCGGGTGGGTGTCGTTCATCTGGACCGCATATTTCGCGTCTAAGCGGGTGAGGTCATCAATCCGCTGACGGTAAATGCGGATCATATCCTGTAGCGCGCAACTGACGAGGAAGTATTGCTGTTGTAAGCGCAACATCTTCCCCTGCATCGGCTCATCGTTCGGATACAGGATCTTAGTGATGTTTTCTGAACGGACCTTCTCGTCGACCGCGCCATCGTAGTCGCCGACGTGGAAGGCACCCAGGTCGAACGATTCGGTCGCCTGCGCCTGCCAGAGGCGGAACAAGTTGGCCGTGTTCACACGGTAGCCCAAGATCGGGGAGTCGTAGGCAACCCCGAGGACCTCCCATTCGGGTACCCACTCGACGCAGTAGCGGCCTGTGCCGTCAGTGTAGGCCCGCGTATACCCGCCGAAGCCAACCCGCAACGCGATCTCGGGCCGGGGGATCTCCCAGGGGTTGCCGTAGCGCAGCCATTTGTCGGTGATCTCTACCTGCCACCCGTCCCGGATCGTTTGGTCGAAGATGCCAAATTCGTAGCGGATGCCATAGCCGATCGCGGGGATCTCTAGGGACGCCATGGAATCGAGATAGCATGCCGCCAACCGACCCAATCCTCCGGCCCCCAAGCCGGGCTCTTCTTCATGGGCCAGCAACGCGTCGAGGTCAATGCCCAACTCGTTCATCGCCTGGCGGGTCTGATCGAGGATTCCGAGGTTGATGAGGTTGTTGCCCAGATGAGGTCCGACCAGGTACTCCGCGGAAAGGTAAACGACCGAGCGGACAGCTTTCTGGTAATACGAGCGGGCAGTTCGCACCCAGCGCCGGAGGAGCCGGTCGCGGACCGTCACCGCGAGCGCGGTGTAAATGTCGTTCTGGGTCGCGACCTCGGGGAATTTTGCCTGCACATAGTAAAGGTTGTCCAGAAAGGCCTGTTTGATCGCCGGAACGCTAACGCCGGTCCGGGCCTGGTCGTGCGTCGAGTCGGGAGAGATCGATGTGTTCATCGGGGTCGCCGGGGTGAGGGTTTAGACAAAGATATTCACGAAAGTACCCCGGGAATCCTCAGCTCGCAAGTAAACGGGCTTTCAGAAGCTGAGTCTCCCGAAGACGTGGGCCTGGTGACGGCAGGGCGGGGGAGCAGCACAGCAAACTTGGCTCTTCCGAGGGGCGGGTGTTTGGAGGACACAAGAGAGGCAGAAGCGTCTGCGAAAAGCAAGTACCCCCGGGAGTCAGTCCGGGGCTCCCCTAAGAGGCAGAGGCGATTGCGGGAATTCAGTGAGGCAGAAGCAGTTGCGGTGTGGAGAAGAGGCAGAGGCGTTTGCAGTGCGGAAGAAGCAGAGGCGGTTGTGGTGCGGGGAAAGAGGCAGAGGCGTTTGCGGTGCGGAAGCGGCAGAGGCGGTTGCGGTGCGGGGAAAGAGGCAGAGGCGGTTGCGGTAAG
>CAYPIE010000170.1:3092-7188 GCA_964410665.1 uncultured Alcaligenaceae bacterium | reverse complement strand
GCTTGGAAGTCGATGCCATCCTGGGTGAGGGCAGGTCCGCCGGCGTTGAGCGCCACTACCACCTCGCCGGGCAATTGATCATCATCCCAGACGGTGATGGTTGCCGCCGTCTGGCCCAGCTGTGCGTTCGGGCTGACGCTGTTGATGTTCACGATGAACGCTTCGCTGCTCTCGACAAGCTGATCATCCAGAATACCGATCAAAACGGCGGCAGACGATAGGTTTCCGGAGATGGTGATGGAATCGGTGTAGATCCCGGTCTGGGGGTCATAGGTCGCGGTCTGAGCGGTGTATTCGTAGTCTTCGCCGGGAGTTGCGGTGCCAGGAACGATGGCGAAGTTGACCGTGATCTCCTCATCGCTAGGCAGAGTGAGATTGCTGGCAAAGGTGATCGGGAGTGAACCGTTTGATTCGGGGACACTTTGCTCGCGATTGAGGATAGAAACGATCGGGATAGCATCTCCTGCCTGGCGAATCACAATGCCACTGAGTTTGGCATTATCGATGGAAGCCTGGAGCTCCAAGTCGATAGCATTCGGATCGCCGACCGAGGCGGGAGAGACCGCATTGGGTACGGTAAAGATGAAGGCTTCGTTGAACGAGTTGACCTGGGCGAGGATGTCGAGGTCGTCGAGGACAAGCTCGCCTTCGACGTAGACATCAAAGACGCGTTGGCCTGGGTTGGATTGGAAGATCTCTGCGAAATACAGCTCGACAAAATAAGTTCCATTGGGATCCACCGGGATTGAATATTGCAACGGTTCGGCCGAGGCAGCCCCACCGAAGCGTTCGGTTTCAAAGACGGTGCCGTCGAAGACGGGCTGGGGTCCATTGCCGAGGTTACCATCGGTAAAGGCCCCACCATTGAGGAAGAACTGGTCGGCTTGAAAGTCGATACCATCCTGGGTGAGGGCGGGTCCGCCGGCGTTGAGCGCTTGGACCACGATGGATCCGGTCACCTGGGTGATGGCGATATCGTCGAAGACGGCCTGGAAGGTACTGTCGTCCCCTTCGATGTGATTAGAAGAGAACAGGCCGATGGCCAGCCCAGTGGGTAGACCCTGGACGGTGTAGTTCCCTTGGATGGCCTGTAGGACGTTGGTGCTCGCTAAGGGGATGGGGGCCCCATCGACGGTGGTGGTGCCGGTGGCGGTCTCATAGGTCACCGTGGGCGTGGCGGTTTCCGCAACCACGTCGACGATCAGCTGCATAAAGATCTTACGGTTGTCGCTCTCCATGGCGTCAAACAGGTCATCCGCCTGGAGCGATGTGGAGGATTGCACCACATCGGAATCTTCCAGAGCGACTTGGATCTCGCCATCGGGGTGCTGAGTGGCCACCAGTTTGAGGTAGTTACTCTGATCCCCGGTGCCGATGTAGCCGCCGATTTGGCGGAGGGTACCATTGAAAGTTTGGCCGGGGTTAAAGAAGGACCATTGGAGTGTGAACGACTCGACCGAGGGGGCGATGGTCACTCCGGTGTGGAACAGAAAAGTCGCATCATTGTGGTCCTCGAAGGGATCGCCATTGGCGACATTTTCGATGACCGTGGTTCCCCCGCCAGCGGCGGTGATGAACTTGACATTGTCAAGTTGGATATCTTGATCGGGCAGGCCGGAGGGTAACTGGAAAAATTGCTCAAAATCGGTGGTACCGTTGATCATCACGCCGGTCAGACCGCCACCGTAGCCGTCAGGGCCGGGAAGGTTATCGTCCTGGTTCGCGTCAAAATCCCAAATCAACGATGATGCGCCTGGGGTGACCACCACCGAAGCTCCGTTGCTCGCATCGCGGATGAACGGATCGATTTCGTTGGGGATGGTATCATTGTCGAAATCAGGGTCGTTGGGCAGGACAAGATCCGACGGGGCAAACACCTTAATGAAGTTGCCGCCAATTTCCGCCACCCAGACGGTCCCATCGGGGCCGATGGTGACATCCAAAGGGATGGAGAAACCGCTGAGTCCTTGGACCGTTGAGTAGGAGGCGGAGGTACCGTCGGCACTAAGATCAAGTCGACCCACGTTGCCATTAAACTGGGCAACGAGTAAGTCGCCTTTGAGTTCGCCGTCGAAGGCATCGCCGGTATACTCGACAAGGCCGTTACTGGAGGAGCCGATATTCACTAATGTGTTGCTCTGCGGGCTGTCGCGTTCGATACGAATCCCGCTCTGGGTGAGGCGGTCGGGATCGCCAGTGAATCGGTTCGGAGCGATGAGGAAGCCGCTGGGTAGTCCCGAAGATGGATTTGGATCGGCCTGGATGAGCCCGGCAGGCACGCGTGCGGACAGATCCGGCACGCTGTTTGGCGACAGTGATGGATCGGGTTGGCCACTGTCGTTGTAAACAACCCAGGGGAGCTCCTGATTGGAGCGGACGGGCGCGGGGTGACCGTAATAGCCCCCTTCCTCGATCAGGAACAGCGGTTCGGGATCGCCAGTCCCCCCATTGTTGAGCGTATTGGACGCGGGGCCTGCACCCGGTTGCTCGGTCGGCACCCCATTGAGATCCAAGGGATTGCCACCCAGGTTGGCATTCGAACCATTATCGACGGTGTAAAGTTTCCCCGCTTCAGTCAGTACAAGGTCATAGTGGTTGCGGAAACCATCGGCATAAATCTTGAATGGAGCATCGGCAGGTAGGATGGCCATATTCAAGCCATCGTTGCCACCCCAGGGGCCGGCTTCGTCCATGCCCAAGCTGTCTTCACCGACCCCATCGGTCAGGTTTTCCACGGTGGGGTCATCGAGGGTAGGTAAGTCATAGACGTAGGAACGTCCGTTCTGTCCAGGAGCATTGTCATTCAAAATTGGTCGGTTGTTGAGATCGATCAAGTCAATTTCTAAGACCGTTCCCGACAGGGTATATTCTCCGGTGTAGGCAAAGAATTGCGAAGGAGCTCCATTGTTCGTATTCCCGCCTACCGCCAGGTACAGTCTGTTTCCGTCTGGACTGAGGACCATGCCGTTGGTCGAATGATTTTCCTCTGAACGCGGTAGGCCTCGGATGAGATCGACGGCTTCCCAGGCGGTTCCGTTCCAAGTGACCCGTGTCACAACTCCCGAGTTCGTATCCAGATTGGAATCGCTGTTCGTCGCGATGCGATCGTCACTCGAAGAGATATACAACACCGGGTTCTCGGCGGAGCCGGTGACGAGGATCCCGGTCACTTGGCGATTGCTACTAGAATGGAGCGAGCCATCGTCATTGTGGTTCTGGATCGACTTGACCACGCCTTGCCCACCAGGAAGCAATAGCTCCTCATGGGCAGTGGCACTGTATTCCCCATTTTGCATCGAGACCGTGAAGGCGTTGATCGTGCCATCCTGCTCAGCAACGTACAGGCGTGCATCGGGGCCGAACTGGAGCGAGGTCGGGTTGGATAAGACTGGCAAAGCCCCCGCCACTCCTTGAAATTGCCCGATGGCCTCGAAGCTAATCGCAGGTGCCTGGCGATCCTCTAGGATTTCTAATGAAGGTTTGAAAAAGCGATGGTGATGGTTGGTGGGCCGCCGGGTTGATGGTGCCGGTTTACGATGAGGGGGCATCGGTGGTGCAACTCCAGGGGTGGGTTCGGGGGGTCAGTCCAAGCAGATCGCTCCGCAGCAGCAAGTCGCCAAGCGAATAAAGCTATGAATGCATGGAACATCCTTGCCCCAGAAGCAGGTCGGCATACGGTCACGGTACGGGGTGGCCGGGTGCCAAAAATGGCAAAACAAAGGGGACAGCATCCCCTGGGTAGTCCAGGTAGTGGATGACAATCACACGAATCGGCGAGCGGGGTTAAAACTAATTTATAAGCTCGGCGGAAATGGAACAAGAGAAGAATCAGGAATGAACCAATTGTTTTCGAACGATGAAGGATCGGTGGCGTTCTGCTTCAGGAGGATGGTGCCAGCGTGAGGTGGCAGCAGGGCATCCGAACATCGGGCGATGGGAATTCACACCGTCATGGCTTCAGTCACCCACAACCAGTCACGGTTAAATCATCACTCGAAATCAAGAGTCAGTCTTCCATGATCGGATGAGAGCTCACCGGGACATGTGACATACCATCTACACTACGTGACATATCATCTACACTACGTGACATACC
>CAYPIE010000170.1:0-2992 GCA_964410665.1 uncultured Alcaligenaceae bacterium | reverse complement strand
CATCTACACTACGTGACATACCCATCTACACTTTGGATATGGATCGAACACTTGGCGGTATCGACCGATCGAGATTATTACATATTATACCTTAATATCTTCATAAATGGTAGCAATGGAGTAATTGCTCTTGTCGAAGTGGATCGCCAGGTTGGCGAGCTGTCGACTGGGGGATGCGGCAGCATCGGATGGCTCATCACTCGTGAAGACCGGAAGGCAAGAACGCTCAGGCAGGGTACTTGTAAGCGGCTTCTCGCCAGCCGACAATGGAGTAAGTTCTCGCCGACATTCAAGAGGAGTTGTCCCATGGGCAACGATGCAAAACCAGACCAACCCGCGGTCGGTTGTGGCCCCAACCGACCCGACCGACCGTTTCAGCAGAGCGAGTACCAGAAGCCGACCGCCGCCTGGGGGGCGGCCAAGGCCGTCGGGCTGACGCTACTGCGGCAGCGGCAGGTCGTTGAAGGGGCCAAGGCCGTGTTCACCATGAACCAGGACGGCTCGTTCGACTGCCCCGGCTGCGCCTGGCCCGACGACCCGCACGGCCTGCGTATGGACATCTGCGAGAACGGCATCAAGCACGTCACCTGGGAGATGACCGGCAAGCGGACCGACTGCGACTTTTTCGCCAAGCACACGGTCAGCGAGCTGATGGGCTGGTCCGACTTCGCCCTGGAGGACCAAGGCCGCCTCACCGAGCCGATGCGCTATGACCCGGACAGCGACAAGTATGTGCCAGTCGGCTGGGACCAGGCGTTTGCCCTGATCGGCAACCACCTTCGCGGGCTGGATTCGCCGAACCAGGCGGTGTTTTATACCTCCGGTCGACTGAGCAATGAAGGGACATTCTTGTATCAGTTGTTTGCTCGCGAGTTTGGCACCAACAACTTGCCCGACTGCTCGAACATGTGTCACGAGGCTTCCGGCCGGGCGCTGCGCCAGTCGATCGGTACCAACAAGGGTACCGTCGATCTGCTCGACTGGGAGAAGGCGGACGCTGTATTCGTGATCGGCGTCAATGCCGCGTCTAACGCGCCGCGGATGCTCACCGCTCTGGTCCGGGGCGTCAAGGACCGGGGTATGAATGTCGTGCACATCAACCCGCTCATCGAAGCGGCGACCCACCCGGCGATCACGCCCCACGAAATCCTGGACATGGCCCTGTTTCGCAAGACGCCGACCAGCAGCCTGAACCTGCAGGTCCGCATCGGCGGCGACCTGGCCCTGATGCGCGGCATTGCCAAACGCCTGTTTGAACTAGCTGAGACCGACCCGGAGGCGATCGACCTGGAGTTCATCGAGCGGCACACGCATGGCTTCGCGGCCTACCGAGAGCTGTGCCGGGCTACACCTTGGGCGGACATCGAACGACAGTCCGGCGTCAACGTTGACCAGATTGACGCGGCGACCCAGGTTTACCGCGCGGCCAAGGCGTGCATCATCAGCTGGTGCCTAGGCATCTCGCAGCAGCAGTTCGGTGTGGAGACGGTCCGGGAGATCACCAACGTGCTTCTGTTGCGCGGCAACCTAGGCCGCCCGGGGGCCGGGGCCTGCCCGATCCGCGGCCATTCCAACGTCCAGGGCAACCGCACCTGCGGCGTCAACCACCAGCCGACCGAGGAGTGGCTGGCCCGGCTGGACGCGGCTTGTGGGATTCGCGCGGCGCGGGAGAAGGGACTGGACACGGTGCACGCGCTCGACGCCATGGCCCGCGGTGAGGTCAAGGTCTTCATGGGCATGGGCGGCAACTTCGCCATGGCCACGCCGGACCGTGACTACACTTTCGCCGGCCTGAGCAATTGTGACTTGACGGTGCACGTCAGTACCAAGCTCAACCGCAGCCACCTGGTACACGGCAAGGACGCCCTGATCCTGCCGTCCCTGGGCCGCACCGAAGAGGACCTGCAGGCCGGCGGGCCGCAGGCGGTGACGGTGGAGGACTCGATGAGCATGGTGCACCTGTCGCGGGGCAAGCGGCGACCGGCTTCGGAGCACCTGCGTTCGGAGCCGGCGATTATCGCCTGTATTGCCAAGGCGACGTTACCCAACTCGGTAACACCTTGGGACGACTATGTCGCCGACTACGACCGCATCCGCGACACCATGGCCAAGGCGCTAGTGGGCTTCGAGGACTTTAACCGTCGGGTGCGCGAGCCCCACGGCTTCCGACTGCATCAGCCGGCCCGCGAGCGGGTGTTTACTACTTCCAGCGGCAAGGCGGAGTTCTCCACGCCCGAGTTGCCCGACACCCTGCCGCCGGAAGGGCGCTTGGTCCTGTGTACGGTCCGCTCGCACGACCAGTGGAACACCACGATCTATTCCGACGATGACCGGTACCGCGGCATCAAGAACCTGCGCACGTTGATCTTTCTCAACGCGGACGACATGCGCGAGCGGGGCATCGAGCCGTTGTCCCTGGTAAACATCACTAGCTTCGGTCTGGACGGCAGCACCCGCTGCGTCCGCGGCTTCCGGGCCCTACGCTACAACATCCCGCGCGGTTGCGCGGCCGGTTACATGCCGGAGTTCAACGTGTTGATTCATCACGGCGACTACAGCGCGACTAGCGACCAGCCACTGATGAAACAGCTGATCGTCGCGGTCGAGCCGGCCGAGGGGACGGCATGAGGGTCTGCTGCTCGCGCGTGGGTGGCACGCCCGAAGGGCGGCTAGAGAGTCGTGGAGCGAAAGTAGACCGTAGAAAGAGAAAGAAGTTGGGGTGGCACGCCCGGAGTCTGCGACGGGCGTGGGAAACGCCCAGGTCTTGGCAACCACCGGGTGTTCCCCCAATGGTGTTCGGCACTAGAGTTTCTATGGTCCGGGTGGCCCGCTCGGAGTCCGCGACGGGCGTGGGAAACGCCCGGTGCGTGGTGGGCGTGGGAAACGCTCGGTGCGTGGTGGGCATGGCAATGCCCGGGTTGGGGAGCATGCCCCGCGTCGCTCCCGCGCGGAGTCCGGGGGTAGCCTGTCCTACGTTCGCTGGTGCAGGGGA
>CAYPIE010000169.1:0-7457 GCA_964410665.1 uncultured Alcaligenaceae bacterium | reverse complement strand
ATCTTCTTCCTGAAACGCACAGAGAATCGTTTGCTGGTTGGGGGACGGCCACCTAAACGCCTTCACCAAGTGCTTGCCCAGACGCAATTCCTTCCTATCCGCGTCCCAATGCGGCTTCAGGTCGGTCAAGTCTTCAACAGGCTGTCCGTTCGCGGGTGTCCCAACGGGAATTGGGACCGAACTGTGGAAACCATTGGATTCGACCGAGCCATTCTGTTCTTTGTTGTCCGTTAGGGTTGCCTGACAATTCTCGCCGCTAAAGCCCGCTGCCAATTCTACTCCGGCTTCAGTCAGCACGAAGCAGGTACGGTCCACAAAGATGTGTTTTCCAGTTGGTCGAAAGATCCTCTTGTTGTCGCCGGCTTGGGTGATCTCCTCCGCGTGCTCAACATAGCCGCTCGCCAGAAGGCAACGAAAATCGTTAATGTTAAGGTTTGCACGCCGGAGTTCACCGATTTCCACAGCAAAGTCCCATACGGTGACCTCGAACTTCGCAGAGTATCGATAAGCCTGATATAGCAGGTTCAAGGCGGCCCGTGTATTGGTCCAGCGTGAACAGGAAGAATGCCTCGGGGCAGATAGCGTGAATCAGGTTCGGGTTCGGGGCTTCGATTCGGTCGTCGTCTTCTCGGTGCGAGTGTCGGCGACATCGCGTGTCGCCCGGCGGTTCCGCTTCCTCCTCTCCCGTGCTTCTTCGAGCTTGCGATCACGCTCCTGAAGGATCCGCTCGTCCTCGCCTCGCAGCTTCGCCGCGGGCGTGACGTAGCCGATCGCGGAGTGCAACCTCACCTCGTTATAGTGCCCGACATAATCCATCACGATCCGCCGGGCGTCCTCAACAGTCAACGGCGTTTGGACCCGGATGCAATCCCCTTTGATCGTCCGGTGGAAGCGTTCGATCTTGCCGTTGCTCTGGGGGCAATACGGCGAAGTCCTCACGGGCGTCATCCCGAACGCCCGAATGAACTCCTTGAACTCCTTGGCGATGAATTGAGGGCCGTTATCCGAGATGATCCGCGGCTCCTGACCTGGGTAAGCCTCCCGGGCACGTTGGATGATCTGCTGGACCTCCGCTTCGGTCATCGACTCGCGGATCTCCCAGTGCACGATCGAACGGCTGCACCCGTCCAGGACGCTACACAGGTAGTAGAACGTGCCGGCGATGTTCAGATACGCCACGTCCACGTGCCAGTGTTCGTGTGGCTTCAACGGCTGGACGAAGCCGGTGCCCTTGGTCGAATTGCCCTTGGGTGAGCGGTCCAACCGTCCGGCTTGGCTGAGGATCCGGTACACGCTCGAAGGGCTGACCGCCACGACGTCCTCGTCGAACATCATGAACGTCACCGCCGATACCCCTCGTGAGGATAGCGGTCGTGATAATCCTGGATGGCCTGCCTCGCGTGGGGCTCGATCCAATGGTCACGCGGGATGCGGGCGTTGTGCTCGTTGGCCTTCCCATAACGATCCTTCCAGGAGTGCCACTTGGCGGAATAAATGCCGAGCCACTTGACGAAAGTCGCTGCCGTGAGTTCAGTCTTCCCGACCCAGCGGTTCACGAAGTCAACGATGGCGTCTCGCGTGTCGTGGGGAACCCAGGAGCCGTTCAGAGTTCCCCAAGTTCTTTTTTTCGTGCGACGTGCTCCTCCATGAGTTCGGAGAGGACCTCGTTCTTGCGTCGGAGCTTCTCCTCGAGGGCCTTGATGCGGGCGTCCTTTGGATCGGCGGCGGGGGCCGGCCGACCTTCGAGGCGAAGGCGGCGGCACCGTTCTCGAAGAACTGCTTCTGCCAGGAGTAGAACAGGTTCACGACGATGGCATGCTCCTCGCAGATGTCGGAGACGGGCTTGCCTTCAAGCAGGTGCAACCGCAGGATGGCGACCTTCTGTTCGCCGCTGAAGTGGCGTCGGGTTCGTTGCGGCATCGATCTTCCTCCGGGGGAGTATTGCCGCTAACTTCCCCGTAGGCAAATTCTTGTTCCGATTGGGTCAATACAGATCATTTTCCAGATCTGAAAATTGCTGGTCGACCATTCTGTGGGATTGAGAGTACTGGCGACGTTCGTAACGAAGGTTTAAGGCTTGGTATTACCGTTGTATTTGCTATTTTAGCCATGGCAAAGGGTTTTTGAGAATTGCCATGGCTAAAATGGCAAATACAACGGTAGTGCTAAGTGGCCCGAAGCAGAGGTCATTTACGGTAGACACTGTCCAGAATTTGGCCGGTCGCAACCAGCTCCAACATTGGACGGAACCGAAACTTCTGCCTTACAGTAACTGCATACAACCAGACAACTTATCAGGGAACAGACCAAAAGTTTTCCTACCACTTGTCTAAACATTTCTGCTGGCGGAGCTGTGAACTGAGGTTACCGAACTCCGAGTCGATCCCAGACGCCAGGGTGACGCTATACACCCGTGGTGCTCGCGGGGGTGATCGTCCGCGTCGCAGTGGTCGCGGGTGCCTACCGTACTGCCTGGAGACAAACAGCACCCTGATCTCTATGTCCTCAAGTCCGTGCTCCCGCTCCCACAAGCAGTTTGACGTTTCACCAACGGACGAGTTCACTTAGCTTCACCGGCTCGCGACGAACTCCAAGAGTAAATCGTTTCGTGTCAGGAGAGTCGTCCATAGTCTCAGATTGCGGCGATGGTTTCATTGCTTATGCTCTGATCCCGATTGGCATTCGCTCACGGTACAAGAACGGAATACAAGCCGACCCATATTGGGAAAGATCGCTCGCACGAATAACCGCATTGTTCAACCAAACCCCAAGATGTGGTTGCCTCCAACTGAGCTGAGGTTCAGTTCGTGGGCGGGATCTTTGGTGTGCCGTAAGGGGAAAGGAAAAAGCCCCGGATCTCTGTGGAATCTTTGTTGTGCATGACCGGCCGGTAACTGTCGGGACGCCCGATCCCCATCTTCAGTGTGACCCCATGATCCCTGGGGTAGTTTGGGTCACAAACTCGCAGCACAAGCAGTTCAGAATCGTTGTGTTGTTCGTACCCGTAGGCCAGCACCTGATGGTGCCGTGTCAGGTCACCAGGGTCCCATGAACTGCTCCTGATCAGGCCCAGAGGAGCCACGTACCCGTTGTCCAGTAAGGCTCGGATCTTCGGCCATTCGGTGACGATCGTCGAGTACGAAGTTCCGTTGAGGAAATAAGTGCTACTGTCAGGTCCAGTCTGCCAGCTCATATACCGCAAGAGCCCTCTTGGAAGATCCAGGCTGTCCACTTGGCGTTCACATAAATAATCAAACATCGAGTCTGTCAGAATATCCGGCGCTCTGCGGCCTATCGAAAAAAAGTCAAGTGATGCGAAGACCATTCCGCCACAAAGACCTCCGTTTTGGCCGAAAGAGATTGCCCCGAGCAGGGTATCCAGGACAAATGGCTTGTCGAACTGATTCGTAAATCCGAAGCCGAATTGTCCGACGTCGAAACTGGAGATAAGGGTGGATAACACGAATGACCTCTTCGGTTTACCTCGAAACGCTACGTGCAGCCGACCCTACCCGCGAACGGTAGCAAGATCACCGACTGTCAGAAACCAGAGTCTAGTAAGTCGACGTCCAAATCGTTGCGTGGAGAGACTTCCAGAACACCCGGCACTTGCCCGATCAGTTCCTGGCCTTCATCATCGACCCGAAAAAACAGCACGTTGAACACCTTACCGACCGGCAGCAACTTGATGTGTTCTGTCATGCCGGTCTGCACAATCCAATCTTCGATTTTCTGCCGCACGCGGGCGTTGTGAGCCCGTAGGGCGTTGTGGCGATCCGACCGGCTCGCTGTCTTATCCATCTCAGCAGGAGCTACACGGCCGACGTAAATATGTCGGTCATCAGGATAGAACTGTCTGCTTGGTTTCGGCATGACTGTCAGCCCAAGAACCTGACCAATCCACGTCCAACACGATCGAGTGGGTGGTTCAACGGAAGAGTGTCGTTAACGAGTCTTTGTCGCAACGCGGCTCCTGTCAAATTATGTTGCTGCGCCACCAAAGCGGCTACCCCCGAGACGTAAGGGGCTGCCATCGATGTACCGCTCCTGCGTGCATACCGGCTGTGCCCTTCGATCGTCCTCCCGTATGCCGAGAACACGTCCACGCCGTAACCGGCCACGTCGGGCTTGGTCACCGTTTGCTGCCCCATCATCAACTCTCCGCCCCCCGAGAGATACCACGGTGCGTGCTGAAAATCCACCGCGCCGACTGCCAAGACCTCCGGAAACCCGCCAGGGAAACGGACCGACCCAGCCGCGTCGTTCCCGACTGCCACGACGGGCAGGATGTCCAGCCCGTCCGCCAGGGTCGTCATCAGGTCGCGCAGGCTTCGCAACAGGAGACCCTCCGTCCCATCGCTGACGTCCTGCGGCCGAAACCCCAGCGACATGTTGAGGATCACGGCCTTGTCGGCGGCGGTCGGGCTCAGAACCTTGTTCGAGATCCACTCCAGGGCCGCAACGATCCGCATTAGGGAGGTCGTCGTCTGTTCGCTCTCAATCACTGAGGCCACCAACAGCTGTACTTCTGGGGCGATCCCAACCGCGTTGCCGGCGATGATCCCGGAAACGTGAGTCCCATGCCCTTCGGGGTCGAAGCCTCGCCTCACCCGGGGTCGCTGAGGCTCCGTTGGGGGGAAATAACTGAAATCGATTGTTTGACGCTCAAACTGGACGTGGTCGGCGTCACATCCGGTGTCCAACACCGCGATTATCACCCCGCCGCCGGTCAGTCCCATCTCGTGTGCTCGCGTAATCCCGCTTGCCTCGGGCCACTGCCGATCGGTATTCCGGTGAACGAGATCGCCCACGCCTTGGGTAGTCGGCAGACTCAGAGCGACGTTGGGGACCATGTGGTAGTTGTCCCCGAAGATTTGCTCCAGGTTCGACAGTTGGTCCTCTGGTGCCCGGACAATGTAGGCGCCGATCGACCCGAGTCGGGAGAAGGTCATTGGCGGGACTCTCTCGACCTCGGACTGCAAGATCTCCTGCATCGGGACTTCGTCTAATCCGGCCTCTTCCAGTGCCTGTCTGCGTGGCTCTGTGGCCTGCGTCGCTTCGGCGCTGAGTGCCTTGCGCTTCTTCCTGGTCGGCTCCGCTGCGAGAGCCACGGAAGAGCCAGGAGACTTGATTGCCACGTAGGTGTGTGTTTCCATGACCGAGTCACACCTTTTGAATGGTATCGTGGACTTTCTGACCAAGCCTAGTAAACCCCGACCACGTCGGGTGCATCTCGTCCTCCCAGTCTGAAGTCTTGAGGGGATCTAGAGTGCCCTGTAACTTAGCAGTCTGAAACTTGCCGTTGAACTGCTGAGTCAGTTGTTCGTGCAGATTGGCGAATTTTTCCAAGAACTGCTTTATGATCTCACGACCTTCCTCCTCGCCGTACCCCTTCAGAGTCAGCGCTGGCTTTAGCCATGGGCCCACATACGAGAATCCCGGAATCAAACCGGTCAAGCTGTACCCTCGGCCGTCAGGATTCGGGAAGTCGTACGTGTGCCCAATGACTGTAACTTCGAACCCGCCCCGCTCGGCGACATTCTGGATGGACTTGATGAACACTTCGTACGCCCTGCGGAAGACTGTGAAGACCAAGTGATCCACTGAACCATCTCTGAGTCGCTCTACCCCCGGGGCCTTGCGGTTGATGTAGGCCGGCAGTTCGTCCCCGGCGATATCGTTGCCTCCACCGGAGATCAGGACGATCGTGGGTTTGACCCGGGCGACGAGGTCCATGGTCCGAATGATTTGGGGTTTCTCCCGGCCCCAATAATTGCGTTCGCTGCCATACACCATATCTTCCAGAAGGGCCCCGGCTCTGGAAACCTCGTGAACCACGTACCCATGCGTTTTCCGCAGGACGTCCAACAGGTCGCCCTTGATCGGGTAATCGAACCACGAGTCGCCCTCGGCGACGATCGTTGCGTGCTTCTGTGGAGGATTGGGAGCGTCCAGTGTAGCGGCCAATCTTCCACCGGTTTCAGCATAGTCGTAGGGCAGCGACTCCTCGGCCGAGAGAGCCGTGCTGTCGCTCGGAGGTGCCTGGGATTCCCAGATTTCTAGCAGGCGTTTAACGACGTCGCCGAGCTCGGAAGAGTTCTGGGGTTCGGGCATGTTTAGTCCTCTAACCTGGAAAGGAGATATTGCACAGACATGTTCAACGAGAACGAGAAACGTGTTGTCAACGAGACGCGTATGTATCAATCATCCTATTCGCCCGCTTGGTTGAATTCGACCGGCCAACTTAGAGGGGCCGCGGTGCACCCCGGGACCGGGCGGCGATGCTGCCGCGTTCGCGGTCGTGCTGCATCAGCCGGTGGACGAACGCCGGGGAGACGTCGAAGCGGCGGGCGAACTCGGAGATTTGCTGACCGGCGCAGCGGGCCTGGTAAATCCGCTGGCGGAGGTCGTCACTATAGGCTTTCATCGGCGAGTCCTCGGGTTGGTCGGAGGGTGCAAAGTTATTAGAATGCAACCAACCCGCAAACGCTACAATACCCTGAGGACCGCTCTAGCCTCGCGTCCTTCGGTGCATGCGCTGGTTCGCCTTCCTACTCACGGAAGACCGTTAGTATGCGACCCACCCTGTTCCAACGGTAACCCCCGTTCCACTATTCGCCCAATCTGCTGCACCGGTTCCGTGTCCGTCGTGCTTGTACCAATCCAGATCTCCATTGGGCTTTAGAGCGTATATGATCCCATTGTCCGTTGGAATTATGCCGTGGAACTGATCCCATGCAGTGCCAACGAGTTTTCCCTGTCCACTGTTTGCCCAATTAACCGCACCCGAACCGAAACCATCGTGCCGGTACCATTCAAGTGAACCACTTGGCAGTACACCGTATATCACTCCAGCCCTTCCCGCTGCGATGTATTTGAATTGGTGCCAACCTATACCGACAATGATCCCGTTGCCGCCATTTGCCCACTTGACGGTACCATCGCTAAAACCTTCGTGCCGGTACCAATCGAGTTTTCCATCAGGAGTGACTCCGTATAGCACCCCGTCACCCATCGATATTACCGTCAAAAAATTCTGCCAGCCACTACCAACCACTACTGGATTGCCGCCGTTAGACCAACGAACATCGCCATTTGCGTATCCTTCGTGTTTGTACCAGTTCAGTTCGCCCCGCGGGGTAATGCCGTAAACGACTCCGTTGCCGCCGGAAATGATCTGAACATAATCTTGCCATCCCGTTCCAACAATCTTTCCCTGACCGCTATTGGCCCATTGAACAGCGCCGGATGCGTAACCCTGGTGTTCATATGCAGCAGAATGTAATGATAGTCCGGAGTTGTCGAGCAACTACGGAAGCGTAGGGACTGACGAGCGGCTTGGTGGGGAAGATAACTGGACGACAGTTACATGATGTTTGGCAGCGAGAATTCGTCCAGATCTAGCCAATCGTCTCGGATTATCGTCCAGAAATCGCGAGCCAGCTTTTTTGTGATGT
>CAYPIE010000168.1:0-7612 GCA_964410665.1 uncultured Alcaligenaceae bacterium | reverse complement strand
CCTCTGCCTCTTTCCCCGCACCGCAAGCGCCTCTGCCGCTTTCCCCGCACCGCAAACGCCTCTGCCGCTTCCGCATCGCAAACGCTTCTGCCTCTTTCCCCGCACCGCAAACGCCTCTGCCGCACCGCAAATGCAATCGCCTCTGCCGCTTTCCCCGCACCGCAGGCGCTTCTGCCTCTTAGGCGAGCCCCGGACTCACGTCCGGGGATGACAGACAACCCAGCACAGCAACACTATACTCATGGGTAGATGTATTGAACCGTGGTCCGCGGCCGGAAGATTCCCAGCCCACGTCGGTACGTCACCACCGTTTGCGGCGAAGCCACGACCACCGGACTGGTCACCACCGGAACACTATAGCTGGTGACGGTCCGCACCGGAACCGAGTAGCTCACCGACGGCACCGCATAGCTGACGGACGGGACCGCATAGCTCACCGATGGAACTGCATAGCTCACCGACGGAGCATATCGGACAATCGTGGACGTGGTTGGAACCCGATAGGTTACCACCGGAGCGGACTGGACCTCAACGACTGGTGGCAAGATCACCTGCGCCGAGGCCGGCAAGCTCAGGAATAGGGCCAGGAAGCCCGCACATAGCATTCGTCTCATCGGCTTTCTCCTGTAGTGACGCACCCCAGCGGTGATCATTGTATGCGCAACCACTTCCGTCTTCCAGGGACAGAACGGTCGCAAACACTACGGCCTTGCCACTACCCGTGGCCAATCATTTTTCCTACTTTGCTCTTTAAGCACTTGCCGCCCAAATCCGCCTGTGCAAGGAGATTGCCTGCCATGACGACGCCATTTCCCGACGTCCTGAGCATTTCTCGCCGCGTCATCGACGGCGGCTCGATCACCCCGGCCGAGGCCGATGCTCTGTTCCGCCTGCCGATCGATGGCGAAGAAGTGTATGACCTGTTTTATGCAGCGCACAAGGTTCGCCGTCACTTTCACGGCAAACAGGTCACCTTCTGTAGCATCATCGCTAGCAAGTTTGGCAGCTGCTCCGAAGACTGCGGGTTTTGTGCCCAAAGCGCCCACCATGACACCGGCATCACCCCCCACGCCATGATGGACGCCGACCAAGTAGGCGCGGCTTGCACCGATGCGCGTAACCGCGGCGCCAGCGCCTTTGGCCTGGTCAACAGTGGTCGTGGCCCGAACAAAAAAGAGTGGCCGACGATCATGGCCGCCATCGAGAAAATGAAAGAGGTTGATAGTATCTGTCACTGCGCCACCCTCGGCCGGCTCACCGAGGAGCAGGCCCGAGACCTGAAAGCGGCCGGAATTCGCCGCATCAACCACAACCTGGAGACGTCGCGCGAGCATTTCCCCAACATCGTTAAGACACACACTTGGCAGGAGCGGGTCGACACGGTCCGGCTGGCGCAGAAGGTGGGCTTGGAAACCTGCTGCGGCTGCATCTTCGGCATGGGCGAGACGGTCGAAGATCGGGTCAGCCTGGCCTTCAGCCTCAAAGAGCTGAATCCCAATGTCACCCCCTTAAACTTCCTCTACCCGATCCCGGGCACGCCGCTCGGGCACCTCGAGCCGTTGCGGCCCATGGAAATCCTCAAGATCGTCGCCGTGATGCGGCTTATCCTCCCCCGTGTCGATCTGAAGGTCGCCGGCGGCCGGGAAAAGAACCTACGCGATTTGCAGAGTTGGATCTTTTACGTCGGCGCCACCAGCAGCTTGATCGGCAACTACCTGGCCACCTATGGCCGCGCCAACGAGGACGATTTGCGCATGATTGAGGACTTGGAACTGACTTGGTACGAAGACCGTGTCGGCGACATCGACCCAACCGTCCCGGCGGAAGCATTCGCTTACCTTGACGCGCCGAGCGATGGACGACTGCATTCGTTGCCGTTAGTGTAAGAAGCGCTGGCAACGACTATCGCGCCTCTCCGTCGGAGGCGGGCATATTCCTGTCGATTTTCCTTGCACGGGGGACCGACAAGGCTTAGCGTGAACGCATCGGGGTAGACGAATTTGGTTACCCCGACAGCGTTCAGACAACCATGGACCACCACCCCCCGCGCCCGCCGAGGAGCCCAATGCATGAAGGCACTTCGTTGGTTGTTGTTCATCGCTGCCGGGTGTTGCTGGACACCGGCCTTCACCAATGCACAAACATTCAACAATAGCTCGAAGCTCGACTTTTCCTTCCGTCGCGATTTCCGCGGCGACATCCAGGTCGGCAGCAACTGCTCCGGCCAGATGCGTTTCGGCGACTCGATCCTCAAAGGGGCCGAGATCAAGGTCGGCTCGGGCACGACTCGCTTTACCATCAAGATCAAAAACGACTTGGAAGGAGCGATCGTCATCGCCGACCGGTGTGACGTGGTGATCGAAGTCGGCGACTCGTTCAACAAGACCGGCAAGGTGGTCGTCGGCAATGCGAGCCGGGTCCGCATTATCAGCGCCTCGCACGTCCGCGGTGAGCTGAAAGTGGGGAAGAAGTCGGAGGTCACGGTCGAGTATGAGGACAGCAACCGACTCCGCATCGAGAAAGACATCGGGTCGACGGTGACGCTCAAAAAAGAGAAGTAAACTGGGGAGCGCAAAGCAGATGTCCCTTGAGCCTCAGTGTATCCAAAGCTAGCCCTGCCATTCGCAGGGAAAAGTGTCTCCGGCTGTCCGCTCCGCGAATCGAGCGTCGCTATGTCAACAGGGAGCGCATGCGCATCGTCGCGAGCGTTTAAAGTGTTCCCGAGTGTCAACTCGCTGAGCGACAGAGTGCACCATCATGCCGATACGTGATCGCATCATCTGGGGCCCAAGAAACCCATTTGCCGACTCCCGTTTGCTGGGTCTGGACGAATTCGTCAAAGCGATTCGCCGCGGCTGCCTGCCTGCCAACGTGACCGGCGGCAGCATCTTTGCCAACTTCCAGTGCGATCTGCCGGTTAAGCCGCATGGCTATTACCGGGAGTATGATGTCGAGCCGAAGGTGAAAGCCAAAGACCGCGGCAAGCTACGGCTCGTGCTTGGGGCTGGTGGTGAGGTCTACATCACCGGCAATCACTACCGTGACTTTCGGCAAATACTTCAGATGCCGAGCTGAGTGGATCCGCTTGCGAAGGGCCCACAGACCAGGCGGTGGCGACAGGCAAGCAATTTTATGATATATTTGAATAAAATTATGTGATTGCTGCTACCCCTAGAGCCTCCCGATGGAACGCATGCCCCAAACCACGGCCGACAAGCAGACCTTGTCGGCCCCTACGCAACCGGATCCCAGTCCCACGAGAGAATTTCCGGCCATCCCCGGCTACGAGGTCCTCGCCGAACTCGGACGTGGCGGCTTCGGCATCGTCTACCAGGCCCGCCAGCTCGAAGCCGGCGGACGCACGGTTGCTCTAAAGATGTTGCTCGCCGGCGAACGAGCCTGCCCCGAGGAGGTGCAACGATTCCGCACCGAAGCGGAAGCCGTTGCTGCAGTGAAGCATCCGCATGTCTTGCCCGTCTATGAGGTCAACAGCTTCCAAGGACAGCCCTACTTCACCATGGAGTTTGCCGACCAAGGCACCCTCGCCGACCAGCTCATCCCCCTTCAGCCCATCCCACCGAAGGAAGCAGCCAAGTTGGTCGAGCAGATCGCCCGCGGCGTCGCCGCCGCCCACGCCCAGGGCATCGTTCACCGCGACTTGAAACCCGGTAACGTGCTCATCGCCGGCGATGGCACCCCCAAGGTCAGCGACTTCGGCTTAGCCAAATGGCTCGAGCAGGACAGCGACGCGCCCATCATCAGCGGAGCCGTCATTGGCACTCCCACATATTTGGCCCCGGAACAGGCCTCCTGCAAAGCCAAGCGATTCGCCCCGGCAGCGGATTTCTATGCCTTGGTTGAAGCCGATGGTGCCTTGCTCACCCCGTAGTCTGGCCGCCTATGGTGGATTATTTCAGCTCTTGTGCCAGGAAGGTGTAGGCTAGGGCATTCATGAACGCCCGCTGCGGGTTGTCCGCGGCGCCGCCGTGGCCGCCTTCGACGTTTTCGTAGTACAGCACATCGTGCCCTAGGTACTTCATCTTCGCAACCATCTTGCGGGCGTGCCCCGGGTGAACCCGGTCGTCCCGCGTGGACGTCGTGAACAGCACTCGCGGATACCGTTCGCCCCGGTTGAGGTTGTGGTACGGGCTAAACGTCTGGATGAAGTCCCACTGCGCTGGGTCATCCGGGTCGCCATACTCGGCCATCCAGCTCGCCCCGGCCAGCAGCTTGTGGTAGCGCTTCATATCTAATAGGGGCACCTGGCAAACGATCGCCCCGAACTTGTCCGGGTAGAGCGTCAGCATGTTCCCCATCAACAGCCCGCCGTTGCTGCCGCCGCGGATGCCCAGGTGTTGTGGCGTGGTCACCTTGCGGCGGACTAGGTCGTCGGCCACCGCGGCGAAGTCCTCGTACGCCCGCAACCGGTTGGCCTTCAAGGCCGCTTGATGCCACTTCGGGCCGAACTCACCGCCGCCGCGGATGTTTGCCACCACATACACCCCGCCCTGCTCTAGCCACGCCGCTCCGACGGTGCCGCTGTAGCTGGGCGTCAACGAAATCTGGAAGCCACCGTAGCCGTACAGCAAGGTCGGGTTGGTGCCGTCGAGCTTCATGTCCTTGCGCGATACCTGAAAGTACGGGACCTTGGTCCCGTCTTTCGACGTTGCCTCGTGCTGCGTGACGGTCAGCCCGTCCGCGTCGAAGAACGATGGCGACCGCTTGAGCTCCTCCGGGGGCCCTTCGCCAAGAGTGCCGAGGGACAAGCTTAAAGGCGTCAGATAGCCGGTAATGGTCATGAAATAGTCATCGGACTCATCGGGATCGACGGCGTACGCTCGGACGGTACCGAGCTGCGGGGCACCGGGTAGTTCGGCCCGCTGCCACTTATCACCCTCTTGGGTCAGGACGTACACCCGGTTCTTGACATTATCCAGCTCGTTCAGGATGATCCGCCCACTGCGGAACACCGAGACACCGGCGAGCGACTTCCGCTCGGTCGGCTCGAACAGCACCTCGAAGTTTCGCTCACCGTCCATGAACGCGTCGAAGTTGGTTGTGATTAGAGCCCCGGCTGGGTAGGTGTCGCCGCCGACCTCCCACGGGGTCCGCAATTCGACCAGCAACCGGTCACGGTAGACGGTGGTCCGGCGGGCGTCGAGCGGGACCTCGACCTTGATGAGCTCGCCGTCCTTGCGCTGAAACAATTCCCGGGTATAGAAGGTGATGCCCCGGGAGACGAACTCGCGTTCGTAGCCCTTCTGGGTGGTGCGGTACGCCGCGACGCTGACGTCTTCGGGTTTTCCTTCAAAGACCAGCGTGGCCTCCTTCAGCGGGGTACCCCGCTTCCACTCTTTGATAATCCTCGGGTAGCCGGATTCGGTCATTGAGCCGAGACCGAAGTCGGTGCCGACGAACAGGGTGTCGCGGTCCTTCCAGTTGACCCGGCTCTTCGCTTCGGGCAGGGTAAATCCGTCTTTGACAAACAGCTTGGTCTTCGGGTCGAACTCACGGACGACCTCGGCGTCGGCGCCGCCGCGGGAAAGCGAGATCAGACACCGCTCGTAGGACGGCCGCAGGAAGGTGGCACCACTCCAGACCCAGTTCTCGTCCTCCTGCTCGGCGAGCTGGTCCAGATCGAGGACCGTCTCCCACGCCGGGTCGGGCTTACGGTACTCTGCGAGCGTGGTCCGCCGCCAGATGCCGCGCTGGTGATCTGCATCGCGCCAGAAATTGTAGTAGAACGGGCCGTACTTGCTGATGAACGGGATTTTGTCCTTGGAGTCTAAGATCTTGAGCAGGCGGCCCTCGAGTGCCGTAAACTCAGGACGGGTCGTCAGCTCGGCGGTGCTCTCTGCGTTCTGCTCCTTGACCCAGGCGAGCGGCTTCTTGCCGGTCACGTCTTCGAGCCACAGGTGAGGGTCGTCGGGCTCCGAACCAGCCGCGGACAGGACCATTGCCAACGTGGTCCCCCAAACAAGTGCACAGTGTCTTGTCGCCATTGATTCTCACTCCTGTCTGCCGACCAAGCCGGATCAAAGTCACATGTTCGACCACTGGCGCTCACCGTTTATTCAAAAACCTCAAAGCAACCGATGGTTGATCCCGCAGGTCACGGGAGAGTATCTAGGCATCCTGCTGGTGACGAATTCGCTTGGTGATTCGATCCACCTATCCGACCACTGTCTGATTTTCTGTCACCGCTCCCCCCGCTGCTGAGCTTGTTTTACCCTGGCTTTCGAGTAAACTGACACTTGTTCACTGAAGACACAGGTACAGATGGACCATCTCCCATCGTCAAGCGGCCGACCAGAGGGTAGGATCGAGGAACTTATGCTGACCGTCGCACGCGAGCAGGGGACCGGCATGACCGAGGCAAATAACAAAGAACTGAAGAACGTCCTCGCCAAAATCGAGAAGGATTTTGGCAAGGGCGCGATCATGACCCTTGGCGAGCAGACTCATCAGGATATTGAGGGCATCTCCACCGGGGCCTTGAGCCTGGATATCGCACTGGGCGGGCGGGGCCTTCCACGCGGCCGCATTATTGAGATTTATGGCCCGGAATCCTCCGGCAAGACGACCGTCGCTCTGCACGCCGTGGCCAACGCCCAGAAGATGGGGGGCGTGGCCGCCTATATCGATGCCGAGCACGCCCTGGACCCGACTTGGGCCAAACGCATCGGCATTGACCTGGACGCCCTCCTCGTCAGCCAACCTTCCTGCGGTGAAGAGGCTCTGCAGATCGCCGAGATGTTAGTCAAGTCGAATGCTGTGGATGTGATCGTCATCGATTCGGTCAGCGCCCTGGTGCCCAAGACCGAAATCGAGGGCAACATCGAGGACAACCAGGTCGGCTTGCAAGCGCGGCTGATGAGCAAGGCGTTACGGATGCTCAACCCGACCATCGCTAAAACGCGGACCTCAATGATCTTCATCAACCAGATCCGCCAGAAAGTCGGCGTCATGTTCGGCAGCCCCGAAACTACCTCAGGCGGCTTGGCCTTGCGCTTTTACAGCTCGGTGCGTCTGGAGATTCGCCGCATCAGCACGGTCAAGGAACCGGGCGGCGAGGACCCGATCGGCTCGCGGGTGCAGGTCAAGGTGGTCAAGAACAAGGTAGCGCCTCCCTTCCGCAAGACGGAGTTTGACCTGCTTTATGACCAGGGCATCAGCTGGGAAGGCGATATGCTCGACCTGTCGGTGGATGCCGGCGTGATCGATAAGAGCGGCACCTGGTTTAGCTACGGCAACCAACGCCTTGGTCAGGGTCGTGAACGGGTCCGCGAGTTTCTCCGCGAGAATCCCACCATCGTCGAAGAACTCCGCAACAAAATCCTCGAGAAGCGCGGTCTGATCCATAGCAATATGGCTCTCCCCGATGCCGAGGTCGAGGCGCACGAAGCGGAAGCAGCGGAAGCCGATACCCCTGAAGAGGTTCCAACTCCAACGCCCGCATCCAGCGGCCGTGGCCGCAAGAAGAGTAGCGGCTCGTGAGAATGGGGAGCTGGCAAGCCCAAAACGTAGGCAAAAAACGCAGCGTTTGCGATGCGAAGAGGCAGAGGCGTTTGCGATGCGGGGAAAGAGGCAGAGGCGATTGCGGTGCGGGGAA
>CAYPIE010000167.1:0-7929 GCA_964410665.1 uncultured Alcaligenaceae bacterium | reverse complement strand
ACGCATCGCAATCGCTTCTGCCTCTTTCCCCGCACCGCAATCGCCCCTGCCGCTTCTTCTCGCAACGCAACTCGCTGCGTCTGTTCTTGCGAAGGAGGTCTGCAGCTCTGGCAACACTGAACGACCGCAAGGACCATATGGATGTCCTTCCGTCACGGATCGTCCAATCCTCTTTTCTGCTTTTCCGCTAGATTCTTCTTGACAGGGGCCATTGGTATACCGCACTATTGCCCATACCTTCCGAACTGGTTTATCCGTCCCAGCCCTCCACAAGACCCGCCCCGACCTGGCGTCGGTGGTCTCCCCACCCTCCTGTGCCGGAGAGGATGCAACATGCCTTTCCTCAGCCTTTCCTGGGCGCTGGCCCTCGTTCTGGCTCCGTCCACTCCCGCGCCGGTGCCG
The DNA here is from genome assembly GCA_964410665.1 of uncultured Alcaligenaceae bacterium. GTDB lineage: Bacteria > Planctomycetota > Planctomycetia > Gemmatales > Gemmataceae > CAYPIE01. The sequence continues at coordinate 7,527 of CAYPIE010000167.1, read as the reverse complement.
CTGCACCAGCAGATCGATGTCCTGATCGCCGCGGGATTGCCACCCGATCTGCCCACGGCCCAATTCACGGATGATGCAGGTTTCTTACGCCGGGTGTCACTCGATCTGATTGGCCGCATCCCGTCGGCGGCGGAAACGCGAGCCTTTCTGGCCGATGACTCCCCGGACAAGCGCGCCCGGCTGGTCGAGGAGCTCCTGCACCGGCCCGAGCATGCCCGCCACCTGGCTCAGGTCTGGGATGTGCTGCTGCTCGACCGCCGCCGGTCCAAGCGCATCTCCGCCGGCGCCTGGCACGAGTACCTGCGCGCCGCCTTCGCGGCCAACCAGCCCTGGGATGAGCTGATCCGCTCCCTGTTGGTGGCCGACGGCGCTGATCCCAAGCAACGGGCTGCCGCTACCTTTCTGCTGGCCCGCGATCTCGATACATTGCAGCTGACGCGCGACATCTCGCGGCTTTTTGTTGGCCGCAACATTCAGTGTGCCGAGTGCCATGACCACCCGGTCGTCCGCGACTACAAGCAAGCCGACTTCTACGGCATCCAGGCATTCCTGAATCGCAGCTATCTGTTCCCCAACGCCAAGGACAACAAAGCCAGCATCGGGGAGAAGGCCGACGGTGAGGTGTCTTTTTCTGACGTGTTTGATGAGACCAAGACGGTCCTCTCAACGCCACCGCGGCTGCCCGACCGAAGGCCGATTGTCGATCCGAAACTGGCCAAAGACCAAGCCTATCAGACCGCTCCAAACAAGAAAACGCGGGGCATTCCCAGCTATAGTCGCCGCGAACAGCTGGCCAAGCAGCTGACCGCGGGCGACTACCAGCCGTTCGCCCGCACGACGGTCAATCGCTTTTGGGCCCTGCTCATGGGCCGCGGCCTGGTGCACCCGCTCGACCAGGACGCCAGCGACAACCCGCCATCACACCCCGAGCTGCTCGAGCAGTTGACCCGGGACTTTCAACAACACGGCTTCAACGTCCGCCGACTGATCCGGGCCATCGTCCTTTCGAAGACCTATCAGCGTTCGAGCATTCTGCCCGCCGGGGCCGAGGACCTCCCGGCCGATCGCTTTGCGGTGGCCGCGCTCAAGCCGCTGTCTCCAGAGCAGCTGGCTTGGAGTGTGCTCGAGGCCACCGGCCAGATCGAGATTCAGCGTCAGGCCCTGGGCGACAAAGCCCCCGAAGCGGCCGTTTACAAGAAGCTGGCGGGCAACATCCGCGCGTTCGCCCGCACCTTCGGCAACCCGGCCGGCCAGCCGGTCGGTGACGGCTTCGAGGCCACCCTGGAACAGACGCTGTTTCTCAAGCACGGACCTGCCATCCGCAACTGGCTCAAGCCGCGCAAGTACAGCCTCACCGGGCGGCTGCGCCAACTGGATACCCCGGCAGCCATCGCCGAGGAGCTGTTTTTGGCCGTTCTGACCCGGAAGCCCACCCCGGATGAACAGTCGATTGTCGCCGACGTGCTGGCCGAGCATGCTGACCACCGTGATCAGGCCCTGGCCGAGCTGGCCTGGGCCCTGCTAGCCTCCGCCGAATTCCGCTTCAATCATTGATCCCCTGCACCCTTGGCTCCCCGGAGGGCTCTCTCATGCGCTGTGACTATGCCTGCCAATCTCACGAGCACCGTCTCGACCGCCGGGGTTTCCTCGGCGGACTTGCCGCGACCAGCCTGGGTGCCTTCGGCCTGGGTGCCCTGGCCCAGCCGAGCATGGCCCGCGAACTCCGTCGCCAGCACAAACGCGTCTGCGTGATCTTCCTCAACGGCGGCGTCAGCCAGCTTGAGACCTGGGACCCCAAGCCCGCCACGGACACCGGCGGCCCGTTCCAGGCCATCCCCACCTCCGTCCCCGGCATCCACATCAGTGAGCTGCTGCCCTACACCGCCCGGCAGATGCACCACCTGTCGCTGGTCCGCAGCATCAACACCCGGGAGAACAACCACACCAAGGGCCGCATCTACATGGAGACCGGCCGCAAGGAAGACCCGACCACCCCGTACCCACACCTCGGCGCGGTCATGGCCAAGCTCCTCGGCCATGCCGAGCAAGCTCTACCCGGCTACCTCCACATCACCCCGATCGGTAGCGGTGGCTTCAACCAGTCCGACGCCACCTTCCTCGGTCCCCGCTTTGCCTCGGTCTCCCTGGCCGACGGCAAGGCCCCGGCCAACCTGACGCCCCCCAAGGACTTGGCCGCGGACCTGGATACCGACCGCGAGCAGCTCAGGCGCAAGCTCAACGCCGCCTTCGCCCGTTCACGCCGCAACGCCCAGACCGAGGCTTACACCGAGTCCTACGACCAGGCGGCCAAGTTCATCCAGCAAAGCCAGGTGCTCGACCTGGACAAGGAACCGATGACCGTCCGCGACCGTTACGGCTCCCACCCGTTCGGTCGCCACTGCCTGCTCGCCCGACGCCTGCTCGAGGCCGACGCCCCCTTCGTCAAGGTGACACACACCAACTACGACACGCACCATGAGAACTTTGACTTCCACATCGAGCAGCTCGGCGAGTTCGACCGCTCCTTCGCCACCCTGATCGAAGAACTCGCCGACCGGGGCTTGCTCGAGAGCACCCTGGTGATCGTCATGTCGGAGTTCGGTCGCACACCGCGGATCAATGACCGGTATGGCCGTGATCACTGGGGCACCGCCTGGTCGATCGCTCTGGGCGGATGTGGTATCCAGCCAGGCAGCGTCTTCGGCAAGACCAACGCCAACGGCACTGCGGTCGCCGACCAGGAGGTACACGCCGGTCACCTGTTCCACACCTACCTGCAAGCGATGGGGCTCGATTCGCAGAAAAGTCACTATCCTGACCAGCGGCCCATCCCCATGGCCGACCCCGACGCCTTCGCCATTGAGGAACTGCTGGCATGAGCGGCATCGACCCACAGCAAACCCACCTCGGCAATACCCTCAAGGGCAAGAGCCCGATGATTGCCTGCCGCTTTGATCCCAGCGGTCGCCACCTATTCACCGCCAGCCAGGACAACCTGGTCACCCGCTGGCACCTGGCGACCGGGTCGCCAACCCCGCTGGTCGGCCACGCCAGCTGGGTCCGCTCGATCGCTTTCGTTCCCGCCGCGCACGACCAGGACGCCCAGGTGATCACCGCCGATTACCAGGGCAAGATTCGCTGGTGGCCTTTGGAGCATGACCAGCCCGAGTGCCTGCGCGTCGTGTCTGGGCATTCCGGCTGGATCCGCGCGGCGACGGTAAGTCCCGATGGGCAAACCCTGGCCACCGGTGGCAACGATGCCCAGGTCCGCCTATGGTCCACCCAAACCGGCGAGGAGCTACGCACCCTGTCCGGCCATGACTGCCATGTCTACAACCTCGCTTTTCACCCGGACGGCGACCGCCTGGTCACGGCCGATCATAAGGGAACGCTGATCGACTGGGACTGGCAGGCCAGCAAACAAATCCGCCAGCTGGACGCCTCAGCCCTGCACAAGTACGACAAGAGCTTCCGCGCCGACATCGGCGGCGCACGAGCTCTGACCTTCAGCCCCGATGGGCAAACTCTGGGCTGTGCCGGCATCACCAACGTAAGCAACGCCTTCGCCGGCGTCGGCAACCCGCTGATCGTGCTGCTCGACTGGGAGGCGGGCAAGGTGATGCGCAAGCTGACACCGAAGAAAGCATTCCGCGGCACGGCCTGGGGGATGGCCTTTCACCCTGAGGGGTTCATGATTGCGGTGGGCGGCGGCAGCGGCGGGCAGCTGTGGTTCTGGGAGGGAGACGAGGGGAAAAGCACCCACACCGTCAAGTTGCCCAAACATGGCCGGGACCTGGCCCTGCATCCCGACGGTCGCTCGCTTGCAGTGGCGCAGTATGATAACGCCGCGAGAATCTACGCGCTGTACGCCAAGGCCGAGAAAAAATAGGCGACCGCGGCTCAGGCCGACTTCCGAGGTCGCTCGTCCCGCTGCAACCACTTTTGCATGCGGAGCAACTCCCGAGACCAGTCACCGCCAAAGCGTTTGACACAGAACGCCTCGAACAGCAGGTCCAGCGTCTCGATCAGGTCGCGGATGCGCGTGGCCCGACCATCCAACACCATGCGCGGCGTGGTCTCATCATCCTCGGGCGGCGGTAACTTGGCACTGCCCACCGCCAACGTCTCCGCGTGCAGGGTGAGTTCATACTGTTTGGAATGTCGAACGAGAGTCAACCCGGCCTTGCGCGGCCATTTACCGGCCTGGATGGCCCGTCGGGCTTCGGGCAACCGGGTCGGCCCATCGGAGTTAATCGTCTCATGGCCGGTCTGGGCCCGTGGACAATCCAGTGTCAGCGTGCGGGCGAGCATCACCGCCACCTCCGAGCCATCGGCCAGACTGATCGTGTCCTCATCTTCCTCGGTGGTGAACCAGAGCCAAAGCAAAAACTCATTGCCGAGGAAGTCCCGGCTGGTCTCGTCCAGAACCCAGGCCACTTCCGAAGGCGTGAAGCCCGGGACAAACGCAGATGGCGCGGCATCATCCACATTGCGAGTTTGCTGATGCAGTTCCGCCAGCTGAAAGGCGCGTCGGCCCGCGGTCACCGCCTCGAACTTCAGGTCAAAGGTGTGCTGAAAGAGGTTATACAGCCGGTCGACTTGGGTCACCGAAGTGGTGCCAAACAACAGCTCGTGGCTAATGCGATCCCAAACGACGGGAACGGCCTTGCGCTTCTTGTAGCGACCGTCCTGGGCCTCTTGGCCGATCCGCTCCTCGGCGGCCTCGCGGGCCTCGCGCTTTTGCCGCACCGACGGCTTACCGCTGGGATTGTCCTTGGCCTGGGCCTCGAGTTCCATCTGGTAGTAGGCCTTCAACAGGTCTGAAGGCGGTCGGTCGGTGTCAATCCGCAGGGCGAAGTGCAGCATGTCGTTGATGATGTTTTTGGCGAGTTCGAAGTGGATGTCAAGAATGTGGTCGCCAGCGGTCCAACCGACTTCGATGCCATCTGCGGCGGCCAAGCGAGGTCGTCCAGCCTGGTACTCCAACAGCTCTTCGAGTTGTTCGCGACCAAACAGGTCGGGGGATTGCCCAAGCAATTGATAGCGCGCAAAACTGACTCGTCCGGAGAAGAAACCCATAGCGCGCCTCCCTGCAGGCGAGCAACCGTGCTCGCCGGTTCACGTCCGTGTGTCGTGATGGTCGCCAGGAGGAATCTTCTCAGGAATGAGGCCGAGGCGGAGTGGCGGGTGGGATGGTACAGGCCCGCCCCGGCAAGACGTTACCGTCTCACTAAGCGCGGGATGCCAATAAGACCGCGTTGGGCTCCACTGCATGCATTTCCTGATCCTTGCGACGCATCTCCTCCAGCACGATCGGATGCCAGGACGGGATCCGTTCAGTCACCGGGACATAATTTTCCCGAGCCCAGCGGCGCAAACGCAACTCTTCGATAAAATCGACGTGTACGGCAAGTTTACTGGCCATCATCGGTTCCTTTATCGTCTATCAGCAAATGAGAGAGGTCTTGCCCTAGCACAAACCAATCCAGTACACAACCGAAAATATATCGGCCGCCAGGCGATTGACAAGCAGAAGGATTGCCAAAACCGCAATGCTTACTACTTTCCCAACCGGCGGATCCTGAGCAGATGGTAGATTCTGTGCAACAGCCATCTGCCTTCCCGACAACTTCATTGCCCGTACGAGGAATCTTCACATATGCCTGAGGGGACACGCGCGGCCTTCGCAGCCGAGCTGGCCAGCCAGGAGGCCGAGCTGCGTCAGGGTGGTGGCAGCAAAGCCATCGAGCGCATTCATGCGAAAGGGCGACTCACCGCCCGGGAACGGATCGAACGCTTGCTCGATCCTGAACGCTTCTGGCTGGAACTTGGGCTGTGGGCGGCATGGAACATGTACACTGACTGGGGCGGCGCCCCCTCCGCCGGCGTCGTCACGGGCATCGGACGGGTCAGCGACCACGCCGTCATGCTGATCGCCAATGATGCCACGGTCAAGGCGGGTGCCTTCTTCCCGATGACCTGCAAGAAGGTGCTCCGTGCCCAACGCATTGCCCTGGAAAATCGCCTGCCCCTGGTCTACTTGGTCGATTCCGCCGGGGTGTTCCTGCCGTTGCAGGATGAAGTCTTCCCCGATGAGGATGATTTCGGGCGCATCTTCCGCAACAATGCGGTGCTCTCCGCCACCGGGGTGCCCCAGTTTGCTGCCATCATGGGCAACTGCGTCGCCGGCGGCGGTTACCTACCCGTGTTGTGTGACAAGCTGTTGATGACGGAGGGCAGTGGCTTGTATCTGGCCGGCCCCGCCTTGGTCAAGGCGGCCATTGGCCAGTCGACCAGCCACGAGGAACTCGGTGGCGCGGGCATGCACGCGAGCATCTCGGGCACCATCGACTTTCGCGAGCCCGACGATGACGCCTGTCTCAACCGGCTCCGCCGGCTGATCGCGGCCTTGCCGGCGGAGCCGCCACGCTTGAACACCCCCGAACCGGCCCAAATCGGTGACTGGGACCGCTTCAGCAGTTCGGGCGAGTATGAGGTTCGCGACCTCCTGAGTGCTCTCCTGGACCCAGAACCCTTCGATGAGTACAAAGCCGAATTTGGACCCACCCTAGTGTGTGGCTACGCCCGTCTGGGCGGCCAACCGATTGGCATCGTCGCCAACCAACGCCAGCGCTGCAAACCCGCCCAGGGCCCCCTGCAGTACGGCGGCGTCCTCTACGTGGATAGCGCGGACAAGGCCGCCCGCTTTGTCATGGATTGTAATCAGACACGTATTCCCATCTTGTTTGTGCAGAATGTCAATGGCTTCATGGTCGGACGTGATTCCGAACAAGCGGGCATCATCAAGGCCGGGGCCAAGCTGGTCAACGCCATTGCCAACAGCGTCGTCCCCAAACTGACCCTGATCACCGGCGGCTCCTTCGGTGCCGGCAACTATGCCCTCTGTGGCAAAGCCTTCGATCCACGCTTTATCTTTGCCTGGCCCACGGCCCGCTATGCGGTGATGGGCGGCGAGCAGGCCGCCGGTACCCTCTTGGAGATCACCATTGCCGCATTAAAACGCCAGGGCCACGAGCCGGATGTGACCGAGCTGGAACAGCTTCGTCAGAAGGTTAAGGACAGCTATGCCGAGCAAACCGACATTCGCTATGCCGCGGCTCGACTCTGGGTCGACGCCATCGTGCGTCCGGAGGCAACCCGCTCGACGCTGATTCAGGCCTTAGAGATCGCGATGCGTCACGACGATGGACGGCCGTTCCAAACGGGGGTGCTGCAAGTGTAAGTGTGAACCCAATGTCACGCCTGCAAAGGTCGAAGCGGTTGCGGGATGGCAGAGGCGATTGCAGTGCGGGAAGAGGCAGAGGCGATTGCGGTGCGGGGAAAGCGGCAGCGGCGATTGCGCTGCGAAGCGGCAGAGGCGTTTGCGATGCGTAGCGGCAGAGGCGGTTGCGATGCGTAGCGGCAGGAGCGCTTGCGGTGCGGGGAAAGAGGCAGAGGCGATTGCGGTAAGCCAGAACCCCCGGACTGACGTCCGGGGCTCGCCTGCAGAGGCAGAGAGCAGAGCTC
>CAYPIE010000166.1:0-8055 GCA_964410665.1 uncultured Alcaligenaceae bacterium | reverse complement strand
TTCCCGCAATCGCCTCTGCCGCTTTCTCCGCAGCGCAAGCGCTTCTGCCGCTTTCTCCGCAGCGCAATCGCTTCTGCCGCTTCGCACCGCAAATGATTGCTTGTAGACGGCGAGTTCAAACTGTATGTCGATGAAAATGATTACTGGCTCCAGCGCCGGGGAAGTCACCGCCAGCTGAACCCTCCACCCGGGTCACCGGTCCATACAACAACTTGCAGACCGCCTGGCACGCTCACGAAGGAATTCTCCAGTATGAGTACAACCCTCGACAAACAATATGACCCGCACGCCGCCGAGGCGTGCTGGCTGCCCTACTGGGCCGAACGCGGCTACTTCCACAGCGAGCCCGACTCTTCGCGTACCCCCTTCACCATCGTCATCCCACCGCCCAACGTCACCGGCGCCCTACACATGGGCCATGCTCTTAACAATACTTTGCAAGATGTGTTGATAAGATGGCGACGCATGCAGGGCTTCAACGCCGAGTGGATGCCCGGGACCGACCACGCCGGCATCGCCACCCAGGCGGTGGTTGAACGCCGCATCATGGCCGAGGAGAAGAAGACGCGGCACGAACTCGGTCGCGAGGAGCTGGTCAAGCGGATCTGGCAATGGAAGGACCAGTACGAGGCGCGCATCCTGAATCAGCTACGCCGGCTTGGTGCGAGTGCCGACTGGGAGCGGACCCGGTTTACGCTCGATGATACCTGCGCTGGGGCGGTCCGCGAGACCTTCTTCCGCATGTTCCGCGATGGATATATCTACCGGGGACAGCGCTTGGTCAACTGGGACCCACAGCTACAGACCTCGGTCGCCGATGATGAGACCTACGATGAAACGATCAAAGGCAACTTTTGGACCTTTCACTACCCGCTGGTCGACAACCCCGAGGTCTCGATTCGCTTCTCGACCACACGCCCTGAAACCATGCTGGGCGACACGGCGGTCTGTGTGCATCCGAAAGACCCGCGCTACCAACACCTGATCGGCAAGAGGGTCCGTATCCCGCTGAACGACCGGGAGATCCCGATCATAGCCGATGGCCTGCTCGCCGACATGGAGAAGGGCACTGGCTGTGTCAAGGTCACGCCCGCGCATGATCACAATGACTACGCCTGTGGCATCCGCAACAACCTGCCGATGATCAACATTTTAAACCCGGATGGGTCGATCAATGACAAGGGCGGTAAGTTTCAGGGACTGGACCGCTATGAAGCCCGGAAGGCGGTCACCGCGTTCATGGAGGAGTTGGGCTTTTATGACGGGCGTGAGGACCGTGACATCCCGCTGAAGTTTTCCGACCGTTCCAAGACGCCGATCGAGCCGTACCTGTCCGAGCAGTGGTTCGTGCACATGGGCGACCGCGACGATGGCAAGCCGGGCTTTGCCCAAATGGCCATGGACACGGTCACCGATGGCCGCGTCCGCTTCTTCCCCGAGCGGTATGCGAAGACCTACCTCAACTGGCTGGGCGAGAAGCGAGACTGGTGTATCAGTCGGCAGCTTTGGTGGGGGCATCGAATTCCGGTGTGGTACGCGGAGTGTCCGGAGGAAGTTCTGAAGGAGAAGTTGGGCGACCGGCAAGATGTGTTTTGGACAGCACATCGCAAGCCGGGCCAGTGGCTGCTGTGTTCCACCTCGGAGCTACCCGAGGATTTGCTCGGCGATGAGTACCCCATCCGCCAGGACGAGGATGTGCTCGACACCTGGTTCAGCTCAGCGTTGTGGCCACACTCCACCTTCGGTTGGCCGGAGCCGACCCCCGAGTTGAACTACTATTACCCGACCAGTGTGTTGGTCACCAGCCGGGACATCATCACTCTGTGGGTCGCGCGCATGGTGATCACCGGGCTATATAACATGGGTGATATACCATTTAGACATGTTTATATTACACCGAAGCTGATGGACGCCTTCGGCGTGACCATGAGCAAGTCACGCGGCAACGGGGTCGACCCGCTGGATGTGATTGAGTTCTATGGTACCGATGCGTTGCGTTTTCAGATGACCTCCCTGTCTGGGGAGACGCAGGATAGCCGCATGACCGTGGCCAACGTCTGCCCGAAGTGTGGCGAGTTTAACCCGGTCAAGAAGGAGAACATGGACCCGGACCTGGCCAAGCGGCCCAAGAAGGCGACCTGCACCAACTGTAAAGCCAAGTTTCGCCCTGGTGGACCCTGGCTCAGTGAAGACCCCGAACTGATCACGGCCAAGCAAGCCTCGAAGGACTTTGAGATCGGCCGCAACTTTGCCAACAAGTTGTGGAACGCAACCCGCTTTCTCCTCATGAACTTGGAGGGCTATCAGCCGGCCGAGGTTGACCTGACGACACTTCCAATCGAGGACCGCTGGATTTTGTCGCGGCTGGCCACCACGGCCCGGGGTGTTCGCGAACGCCTGGAGAATTACCAGTTCAGCGAAGTGGCCCGGCTGTTGTACGAGTTCACCTGGAGTGAGTTTTGCGACTGGTACATCGAAATGAGCAAGGAACGGCTGCGCGATGCGTCGCTGCGGCCGCAGGCCCAGCGGGTGTTGGCCGGCCTGCTCGATCTTATCCTGAAGCTGATTCACCCGGTCATGCCATTTGTCACCGAATCCTTGTGGCACGCCTTGAACGAAGCGGCTGCCGAGCGCGGACTAACCAAGCCGGTGAGCGCAGTCGAGTCGGTCATGATCGCACCGTGGCCGGATTGCCCGGACGACTGGGTTGACCCCGCCATGGAGGAACGCATCGCGCGCATGCAGGAACTGGTGCGGCAAGTGCGCGAGATCCGCAACCGCTACATGGTGGATAGTCGCACGCCTTTAGATGTGGTGGTGCGTTGTTCAGACAGCGTGGCCGGGGATTTTCGCGACCTGTTGCCGTTCATCAAGCCACTGGCAGGTGTGGGGAATCTCGAGTCCGGACCCGCGCTGACCAAGCCAGCGCAGGCGGCGACCCAGGTGCACAGTGAGTTCGAGACCTATATCTCGCTTACTGGTCTGATTGACATCGACGCAGAGGTCAAAAGGATCGACAAGCAATTGGCGGATAAGCGCAAGCAGCTGGAGGGGACACGGTCAAAGCTCAACAACCCGAACTTTGTCGACCGTGCCCCGGCCGAGGTGGTCGCTCAGCATCGCGACCAGCTGGCCGAACTGGAGAACCAGATCCATGTGCTCGAAGAAACCCTGGCGGATTTTCAGGGGTGAATTCCACACTCCTCGTCGATGATTGGTCGGTCGATCACAGCCCGATTAAAACCCGTCGTGATCTAGAGCCCCTGCCGGAAGTACCGGCAGGTTTGCTCTGCCTTCTTCGCGGACATACTCATGACACTTGACGCAGGTTAGGGTGATTTGCACATAGCCTAGGGCTGCCGCCTCGGTCTTCTTCGCCTGGGCAGCTTTGATCACCTCACGAGCACCCCTGCGGAACTCATCGCTGTAAAGCTCGTACCGGGGTGTCTTGAGCACCTGCCATGCGGCATCCTGACTTGCCTTGATCAATGCCTTCGCACTTGTCTCAATCATGGCGAAGTTGTTGACCGCCACCCCCTCGAGGATTTTCTGGGCTGCGGTGAGTTTCTTCCGCATCACCGATTCTTTTTTCTTGGCGGCGTCTTGCCCATCGGTTGTCGCAACACAAACAAACAAGATGCTGATCCACAAAGCTGTACGGGCATGCCACCAACGATGCATTGAATTTCCTCCTGCAAAGGCCTTTTCGTTGAGTATGCCTGGAGTCTTGAGCCGACGCAAGAGGGGCCGGAACCTAGGCCGAGCACTGACGGCGTAGACGGTATACACAGGCGGCCAAGATGGCACGAAAGGTGGCACGACGACCATGACCTACGCTCAGGGCACGGAGATACCAGCGGAGCGCGGCGAGGAGATCTCGGTCGCGGAGCATGTAGCCGGTGTTGCGGAAGGTTGAGGCCCAGGATTCACGGAGAATCGCCTCAGAGACCGCCTCCGCCCCCTGCCAGCGCTCGAGAAACCGCCTTTGGATGGCCAAAGCCGTGGCCAGCCGGTCAAGCACATTCCGTGACAGGTTCGCATGACCGGTGCGATAACGCACCAGGGGCTCGTCAATATAGTCGAAGGGGTAATAACGACTGGCACGCAGCCACAAGTCATAGTCGATGGCTAATTGCCAGCTCGGGTCAAAGCCGCCAACGTGTTCGACCACCGAACGGCGAAACATCACCGAGGAGAAACAGATGGGATTACTCAGGAGGACCTCGGGCAAGACCATGCCGCGTGGCTGTGGCCGGCCTGGCCAGGGGAGATGTCTGCCTTCGGGATCGATGAGCGAACGCCGAGTGTAAATCAGCCCCAACTCGGGGTGGGCGCGGTGCAAGCGGAGCTGGCGTTCCAGTTTGCTCGGCAACCACAAGTCATCGGCATCCAGATAGGTAATAAGGGGGGCGTGGCTTAGTTCCAGGCCAAGATTCTTAGCACGGGGTTGGCCGAGATTGCTGGTCTGAATGTAACGAAACCGCGTGTCACTCAGGTATGGGCGAACCACCATGGGGGTCGCATCACTGGAGCCATCATCAATAATCAGACACTCGTAGTCGGTCCAAGTCTGTCGCTGCACCGATTCGATGGCCTTGGGCAGATAGTGGCCGTAGTTTCGCGTGGCCATGATCACGCTGATTGGGGGCTTCATGCAGACAGATCCTTGAGGTAGGCATCAGCGATGGGCGAGATACAGAAGCGATACTTTCCCGAGGGTTCCTGCGGGATATGTTCGACCAACTCGACCTGGTAACGCATGCTTGGGCCGAAAGTTTGCTCGACCAAGGCGCGGATTTGTTGTTGCGAGCGGAAGCCGAATTGCTCATCCACCACTAGACGCAGGCGGAGCATTTCATGCCGCTCTTGGATAATCTGCACCTGTGTAGTGCCTTGGATGTGCAGGGCAAAGTTTTCGGTCAGCGAGATCCCCGAGATCAATCGACCATCGCCGGTTAGAATGTAATCGGCCTCGCGCCCCTCGATGCGTTCGAGTAACGGTAAGCCGCGACCACAGCGGCAGTGGCGCGTACTTCCCACCACCACATCGCCGACCTTGTAGCGAATCAGGGGCATGGCTCGGTTGGTCAGGTCGGTGACCAGAAGCGAGCCCAGACCGGTGCTGGCGGAATCGGGGCGATCGGCCGCCACCTCAACAAAGAGGGAGTCGCTATTGACGTGGAGCCCGTGGTGCGCCTCACATTCCGAGGCAATCAGACTGGTCTCTTCACAGCCGTAGCGGTTGGTCACGGGGCCCTGGAAGACTTGCTCAATCACCCGTCGCTGCCAGCCATGTAACACCATCGAGGTGGAGATGATGCCGTTGGGACGAATCGACTGAACCCCCAATTTCTTGACATGGCAGGCCAGCAGGTAGAGAGAATGGGCATGCCCAAACAGTAACCCGGGCCGGTGTACCAAGAGTTGATTGACAAACGCGGTCAACATGGCTGGGGAGACACCCAAGGTGTCGAGATGAATGGCTCGGTCGATCAGGCGATTCCGCAGCCAACCCTTGAAGCCATGCTGTTTATATTCCGGATTGCCCCACACCTTGGCCACGGGCTGTCCCAATCGGTAGCCGCTCCAAGCATCCGAACGCAGGGTACAAGCAGTTTTCCACTGCAGCCCGTGCGGATCCAGATAGACCATTACGGGCACACCGGTCGACCCGCTGGTTTTTTTGCGCATACACTGTTCCAGCGGGTAGGCGCTACTGAGGAGTTCTTGCCGTCGGGTGCGAAGATCCGCCTTGGTTAACACTGGGAAGTGACGTAGGTCGTCGAGCGAACGAACGTCACTTGGGTGCATGCCGAGACGACGAAACAACTGACGATAGTAAGGCACTGTGTGGTAGGCATGTTCAAGCAAACGGGTGAGTTGTAAGTACTGCCGGGCCTGGATGACTCCCGGGGCATCATACTGGGACTGTTCCAGAATGTTCAGGTAATCAAAGACCTTACTCCCCGATCGCCGTGCCAACAGCGGCAGTGCGACGCGGCGAATCAGCCAGTCGTGCATGGGGCCTCTCCACATGGGTTAAGTGTTTCTTGACCCGGGCTGGATTGCCCACGGCCACACAATCCGGGGGAATGGCATGGACTACCACACTGCCCGCACCGATGACCGCAGATTGGCCAATATCATCCATGATGACGCTGTTGTTGCCGATCCAGGCATTGGTGCCCACCCGGAGTTGGCGAAACACCCCTGATTGGTACTGAACCGGTTGGCCTGGTTGAGTGATTATATGTTGATGCCGACCGCTCAACAGATCCACGTTGCTGCCTAAGGCAACGCCATCTTCGAGAATCACTCGACCGATGCTGCAATGACGCCCGATGACCACTTGACGACCAATGGTCACCTGGGAGTGGGAAAACAGGGTGCCAAAGGCAATCTGACAGTCAGGGGCAAAGCCGTCGAGGGTCAGCCAATAGTAGCCACGACGCAGGTAGATCCCTGGTCGTCCTGGGAACAGGCTGAGAAGCTCGCTACAGAAGCGGAAAGCATGGTCGTCGCCGAGGAGCCGCTTCCAGCACCAAGTCCAGCTCCACAGGGGCAGGGTCAAGACCACGGCCACTGCCAATAAACTGTTGCGTAGCGTTCGGCGGATCCACGACGGCATGGGAATGGGTCTCCTTGGTGGGTGTGGGATCAGGCCGCGCGTCGGGTTGCCTGTTGGCGTTGCCAGGCGATTTGCTCGGCCAGGCCTTGCTCGATGCCCACCTGGGGTTGCCAGCCGAAGCGCCGCCGGAATTTGCGGATATCGGCTCCGGTGTAGCGCTGATCGCCGGGGCGGGGTGGTTGGTAGTCCAAAATGGCCTGTTTGCCGAGGATCTGTTCAATGGTGTGAATCACCTGACGGACACTCACGAGTTCGCCGCCGCCAACGTTATAGACTTCACCCGGGTCACTCTGCACCGCGGCGAAGGTAGCCGCGACGCAGTCGCGGATAAAGGTGTTGCCTCGGATCTGCTGGCCATCCCCATAGATGGTAATGGGTCGATCGTGCAGCAGGGCGTCAATGAAACGGTAATAGCCCATATCGGGCCGTTGCCCGGGGCCGTACACCGAGAAATAGCGTAGGCAGACAACTGGCACTTCGAAGGCGTCAAAATAGACCCGCCCTAGGTTTTCGGCTGCCAGTTTGGTGATGCCGTAGGGGGAACTGGGTTTGAGTGGCAAGCCCTCATCGCCGGAAGCATACAGCCCATAGACCGAGGAGGTCGAGGCGAGGATCAGACGCTCGAGTGTGGGGTGATCGCGACAGGCTTCGAGCAGCCGCTGGGTTGCCAAGACATTGTGCCGGTCGTATAGCGGGAAGTCGGTCCAACTGCGGGCGAGACCTGGCATGGCCGCCAAATGAAAGACGAGTTCCACCGGTTCGCCGACGACCTGGAGATCGTCACAGGAGAGGTCAAGCTCCTCGAAGCGGAACTGGGGGTGAGCAAGCACTCGCGACAGATTGGCCTGCTTTCGGCTTCGGGCATAGTATTCGGTGAAGCAGTCAATGCCAATGACCCGATGGCCTTCTGCCAGGAGTTGTTCGGCAAGATGGGAGCCGATGAAGCCGGCCACACCGGTAATCAGACAATCCATGCGTGTGTCCATCCTTGGACCAGTCAACCGAGCCATCCTCCATCAGATAGACGATGCTAGCACTTCCCAACCGCTGGGTGCAATGCCGATCACGCGTCCGGTGCACTTGGCCTGGAACGACTTGCCGACATGCGTCCGCTTGCTCGGTAGCTGGCGAAACGCACCCCACGGCGGGTGTGAACCCAATGGTGTTCGGCACGATGATTGTTGGCGGAGATCCTCCGCACTTTTTAACGGCCACGGAGGATTGCTGGAGGAGATTCTCCGCGCTTTTCAACGGCCACGGAGGATTGCTAGCTGGGTGGCCCGCTCGGAGTCGGCGACGGGCGTGGGGAACGTCCCGGCATTCGCCACCCTCGGATGTTTCCCTGCACCGGCGCAGGCGTTCCCGCCCCCACCCGGACTCTCCGCGTGGGCGACGCGAGGCATGCTCCGCAACCCGGGCATTGGCAT
>CAYPIE010000165.1:0-8161 GCA_964410665.1 uncultured Alcaligenaceae bacterium | reverse complement strand
GCAGCGGTGCGATGTCCCGCCCATCAATCACGCGTCCTTCTGGGACGACCACACCTGCGAGCGTTGCCAGGGTGGGGTACCAGTCCATGGCCCGGACGACCTCGCGGGAAGTAGCTCCAGACATTACCCCGACACCCGGGCCCCACGCGATGGCCGGCACGCGAATCCCCGCTTCATACGTCGATAGTTTGTGGCCGCGGAGTGGCTGCGTCGATGTGCGTCCAGGCCCGCGGCCGTTGTCGGAGGCGTAAACGACCACCGTGTGATCGTCGATTCGCAGTTCCTTCAGCTTGTCCAAGATGCGGCCGACATGGTGATCGAGTTCCTGAATCGCATCCCCGTACTCGCCGAACTGCGAAGTGTCGCGAAACCGCTTGCTCACGCCCAACGGCGCGTGAAGCATGGTGTGAGGGAGATAGACAAAGAATGGTTCGTCACGATGGCGTTCCATGAACGTGCGTGCTTCGTCGGTGTAGCGCTGCGTCAGTTCATTCGGATCGGCGGGTTGCTGTACCACCTTGCCGTTGCGCAGCAGCGGCACTCCCTTTTCGCCGAAGTACACAACCTCCACAGGGTCCAGGTTGTGGAGCAGTCCGAAGTAGTGATCGAACCCCTGCGCACGTGGAAGGAATTTCGCATCGAAGCCCAGGTGCCATTTGCCGATGCAGGCCGTGGCATAACCGTTAGATTTCAGTAATTCAGCGAGTGTTAGTTCATCCGGGTGGATGCCGCTGCGTGAATCCGCTCGATGGACCCAGATGTGGTTGCCGATCCTCCGTGGATAACAGCCGGTTAACAGGCCGGCCCGTGAAGGACTGCAGATCGGTGCTGCGGCATAGTAATCGGTGAAGCGGATTCCCTCCTGAGCCATCGCATCAATCCGCGGCGTCTTGACTTCCGTGGCACCATAACAGCCAAGGTCGTAATAGCCTTGATCGTCCACCAGGATAAAGACGATGTTAGGGCGTTTTGCCGCGGTGGCATTTGGCAACGCAACCCAGACAACCGCGATAGAAGTAAGAAGGGATTTCAATCGGATTTTTCCTTTCGACATCGGTCACTGGTCATGGTGCAAGCATCGAGAACAACCCCGTTCTCGTCGCGGGTTGAGCAGGTTCACCAACTCGTTCGCAACGTCCGGGTGTTCGCGGATTCGGTTGTTGAGTTTGCCGGGGTCGTCTTGACGATTGTCATCTCGGCATAAGACCTACTTCAAGTCAATATACGCAGATTCTTGATGGGTATCCAACGGCCCTGGTCGTGGATCACGGTACGAATGGTCGTCATGGACATTCCTGCTTGGATCGTTCGCGGACGTATGCGTTCATTTTACCATGACACCGGCAAGGTAATTCATGCTTCCTTTTCTTGAGGTTGCTCGGGCTGGATCCCGCCCGGCGTCCGTCGATCTTGCTGGAAGCTCGTCGAGAAGTCCTCGCGAGGCCGGGATCCGTGCGAGCCCAGGCCAGCGGCAGCCACGGTGCCTCGTCCCACTCCACCGGGTCCAGCCCTTGCACTGCCTGGATCTCGTTGATGCTCCGCCGAGCGTGCCGGGTGTCCGGCTCCTGCCGCCTCCGCGTCCCTTCATCATCGATCATCAGGTTATCGGCCAGTACGAACGACCTGCAGTCGGAGTCGAACTGTAGCACAGATTAACATCTCTTGACAGAGATTCGCAAGCAGGCGCTGCTGCCACGGGTCGCTAGAGAGTCCCTGGCGGGGGAGGATCCCGGCCGGGTCGAGTGTGTGCGTCAAAGGGTCGAGCAGGTTAGTGGACATGGAGATAGTATGCCTAATTCTCTGATACTGTTGTTGGACCGTTTGGAGGAAATGCTCGAGCCGTAGTGTGTAGACGGCAGGTGGGACTGGTTTCGAACGGACGATGTGGCTCCTGTCTCATTACAGCTTTGTCGATGCCCATTACCACTACGTTTCATTCAGATTAATTGAAGTATTTAGGATGTGTATGGTAATTGGCATCGAAAAGGAAAACGTCGTGGCGGGGCGGAACGTCCACGGCGGTTTCCTGCGTCGCATCGTGGGCCAGGTCAGGCTCCGCCAACTGCGACAAACAGAAGCGATAGATCACGTCCTAGAGCTGCCAAAGCAGCGCGGCCTGGACGGTTACATTTCCCCGGTGGTTTCGTTGGCCAACTCGTCCAGTCCGATCGTCTCGTCCACGCCGCAATCGTGCACCTGAGGCGACCTGGTTGGTTGAAAGTTGGTAACATCATACCGAGAAGGGTTTAGCCGAAATTCGCTGAACGCGCGGGTTGAGGTGAATCAACCGTTCGTCGCTCGGGATGTGTTTGCGAGCGGACCTCTGTCCTGGAGTGGTCTTGAAACGAGAGGCATTTCGTGAAACGCGAGCCGACTTCTTGCTCTAAACCTCACGCAAGTTGTTTGTTACGTCTTTTCAGGCCCATACGTTCGTGTGAAACGTGAGCCGGATCGATTCACGTGAGCCGTTCCCGGAGAAAGTTCCCACTGAGCAAACTCAACGAGGTGGAGGAAAATGAAGCGACCGTTGTTTCCCAACGTGCAGCTCTGGTTGTGGGTACAGTGCTTGAGCATGGTGCTGCCCTCCTCCTCGGCTTCCGCGGCGGAGCCGAAGGGGGGCGAGACGGCGCAGGAATTCTCTGCGGTCGCCCGCCCCTTGCTACAGCAGCACTGCGTGCGCTGTCACGGGCCGCGTCGCAGCGAGGCCAGGCTGAGACTGGACAAGCTCAGCGGACTGCTCGCCAGCGATGGCACCCACGTCTGGGAAGCCGTCCTGGAGCAGATCCAGGCGGGAGACATGCCGCCCAAGGGGGCGAAGCAACCATCGGCAGAAGCTCGGGCGGCGGCCGTCGCCTGGATCCGCGGCGTCCTCGCGAAAGAAGCAGTCCACAACCAAGCACACGTGTATCCCGCAGAGGGCAACCGGGTGGATCATGACCTGTTGTTCTCGGCCAAGCCATCCGCACCAACCGCCTCGCCGCCTCGGATCTGGCGCATTCGCCCGGATGGCTACAGCACCCGCGTGGCCGAGCTCATCAATGAGAGGTTATATTCGTTCCGACCGTGGGGCACGATCAACGCCCCTGGCATCAAGGATTGTTCCGGGCTGTACCGGATCGACGAGCCCGAGACCGAGCTGTTCATGAAGAATGCTCCCGACATCGTGCAGAGCATGATCAAGAAAAGGGGGCGCAACAGCGGAAGGGCCGTGACCTATCGAAAATATCTGGAGGCCAAAAGTCCGGATGAAAAACAGGTGCACGAGGTGATCCAGGCCGGCTTCGAGGAGATACTGGGCCGGAAGCCGACCACCGAGGAAGAGCGGCGCTACGGCAAGCTACTGGCCGAGAGCGTGAAGGATTTCGGCCGCGAAAAGGGCCTGGAGTTGATGATGTCGGCAGTGCTGCTGCACCCCGAATTCGTCTTCCGCTTCGAGCTCGGAGGCGGCCCCGTCGACGAGTGGGGTCGGCGGATGCTCACACCGCAGGAGCTGTCGTTCGCGATCGGCTACTCACTGCGCGATGAGGGGCCTGATGAGGAGCTTCTCAAGGCAGCGCGGGAAGGTCGGCTGAAAACCCGCGACGACGTCCGCCGGGAGGTGAAGCGGATGCTCGCTGACACTCGGACGTGGGACCCCGCCATCTGGACTGTCCTCGATCACCGAACCAGGACTTCCAACCTTCTGCGCTTCTTTCACCGGTACTTTGACTACGCGAACGCCCCCTCGGTGTTCAAGGATGACGAGACGCGCAAGGCGGCGGGGATCAAGGGCAAGTACCAGCCGGAGCTCCTCGTCGAGGAGACCGATGCTCTGGTGCTGCACATCTTGAAAAAGGACAGGGACGTGCTCAAGGAACTGTTGACGACGCGCGAATCGTTCGCGGGGCGCGGCTCGTGGAAAGGCTGGTTGTGGACGGAGAACCAAAAGAGAAAGCACAACCCTCAAGGGACGGTCGAATACTACAACCTCACCAAAGAGCAGTGGTCCTCGGAGCTGCCATTGCAGCTACCCGAAGGGCAGAGGGCGGGCATCCTCACGCAGCCGGCGTGGCTGATCGCGCACTCGACCAACTTCGAGAACCACGCCATCCTCCGCGGTAAGTGGGTTCGCGAGCGACTGCTGGGCGGGGCCATCCCCGACACGCCCATCACCGTTGACGCCAAGCTGCCCGACGAGCCTCTCTCTACGCTCCGCCACCGCATGCGCGTCACCCGCGAATCCTTCTGCTGGAAGTGTCACCAGAAGATGGACCTGCTGGGCCTGCCCTTTGAGGCGTATGACCACTTCGGCCAGTTCCGCACCACCGAACTGGACAAGCCCGTAGTGTCGACGGGTGCGATCATCGAGAGCGGCGTGCAGAAACTGGACGGGCCAGTGAAAGACGCGATCGAGCTGTTGCACAAGTTGGCCGAGTCCGAGCAGGTCGAGCAGGTCTTCGTCCGCCACGCCTTCCGCTACTGGATGGGGCGGAACGAAACACTCGCAGACGCAGGCGCACTGCAAGCCGCTCACCGTGCGTATCGTGACAGCGGCGGGAGCTTCAAAGCGCTGCTCATCGAGCTGTTGAGCTCCGACCCATTTCTGTACCGGTGGCAACTGAAGCGGTAGGGCGTGAAAGATCAGAAACGATTCCTCGCAGGCACTTGAAAGAAGGGCACTAACATGAGCTCGTCACGTCGCACGTTCCTTAAGGGAGCCGCACTGGGATCAGGCGCGGTCGTGCTGGCACCCATCCTGCAGCGACTCCAGGCCGAGGCGGACGGCAAGCCGGTACAGGCCAAGCGATTTGTATTCGTGCTGCAGAGCAACGGCTTCCAACCCTGGGCGGCGCAACCCAAGGGATTAGAACGCTCGAGAACTGGCCCGGACCGCATTACCGACGTGCCCCTGGCCGATTACAAGCTCACCGAAGACCTCGACCCCCCTCGCGCCACACAAATCCTTGGTGAGCATTATCCAGAGGCTGAGCGGCAAGCACTGCAACCCCTATCACGGCGGCGGATTCGCCGCACTCGCCGGCAGCAGTGAAAAGCGCGAGCCGACGGCCGAGACCATCGACGCCGCACTGGCCCGAGCCTTCCCCGGCGTGTTTCCGATCGTTGGCCTGGGGCTGCCTTACGTGCAGGAAGTCGATCGGTTTAGCTCGACCTACGTCTGCTCGGCGTGGGGGCCGGGCAAGCCCATCCCCACGCAGTGCCGTCCTGACTTGGTCTACCAGTCGCTCTTCGGCAGCGTCGCCGAGGGAAAGCTGCGCGAGGGCTTCGACACCCGCAAGCGCCTGCTCGACTTCATGAAAGACGACGTCCGCCGTGTGCGGGCGCAGCTAGCCGGCCCGGAACGTGAGAAGTTCGACTTCTACGTGAATTCCTTCGAATCGATGAGCAACCGCCTCGCCAAGCTGCAGCTGATGCGCGACCAGCTCGCCGAGCACGCCCCCACCCCCGACAAGCGTTACGACAGCCCGAACGAAACGCAACGGCTGGAGGCGCAGTTCGAACTGGCCGCAGCGTCTCTCATCAGCGGCCTGACCAACGTCGTCACGATCTGCTCGGGACTGTGCGGGCCCGATGGTAGCTTGCCAGGTCTTGGAATTGACATCGGCATCCACAAGATCGGGCACGGCGGGACCGACAAAGGCCGCTCGGCCGACGAGCTCTACACGATCATTCGTCGGTACCACTTTTCGCAGATCGCCAAGCTGGTCGAAAAGCTGCAGGCCATCCCCGAAGCAGACGGGGCTCTGATGGATAACACCCTGATCGTCTACACCAGCGACGGTGCCGACGCGCACCACACCGACGGCAAGGAATGGCCGTTTGTGCTCATCGGTAAGCTGGGTGGCAAATTGCGGACCGGACGATTTGTCGAGCTTCCCGGCTATGGCAAAGTTGGCAGCCGCACCATCAACGCGCTGTACTGCACTCTGTTGCACGCCGCGGACGCACCCCGCGATCACTTTAATCTCAGCGGCGGCCTTGCGAGCATCGACAAGCCAGGCCCCATCACGGAACTCTTGGCTTGACGGAAGCACTTGTTGACTTGAACGACTGAGGAAACTGGAGACGGATCCATGACATGACTTCTACCTGTCCTGATGGTTCTTTTCTTGGCGGTCGCGGCACAGCAGGCGTCGGCTTGCCCGGAATGTGAGCGCCTTGCCAAAACCGGCGTCATCGCATCGGGCGAGGGTCACCTCTGGTCCGACGCCAAAACCTGGCAGGGCGGCCGGTTCCCCAAAGAGGGCGCGGCTGTAGTGATCCCCGAGGGTAAAAAGCTGGTCCTCGACTTCAGCCCTCCCAGGCTGAAAAGTCTCTTCATCAACGGCCAGCTCGTGCTCGCCGACAAGGACTTGTCGCTAGGTGCCGACTGGATTCGCGTAACCGGTAAGGGGGCATTGTTGCAAATCGGTACTGAGAAAGAGCCTTTCAAGCACCGGGCCGTCATCACTCTCTACGGGACGGATGAGACAAAGAACGTCGTCGGCGATGCCCTATTGAGCATGGGCACCAAGTTCCTGGGGAGCAAAGACGGCGGACGCTTGGAACTGAACGGGGCACGCCGCGACGCCGTCAGTTGGACGCAGTTGGCCGACCACGCTCGTCCCGGTGACACCAAGATGACACGCAAGGAACAAGTGGACTGGCTGCCCGGAGATGCCATTGCGATTGCGCCGAGCAGTTTCAGTTGCTTCCAGGCCGAGGCCCTGACCGTCACCAAGGTCGAGGGCAACGTCGTCCACTTCACGCCTTGAAGCACCTGCACTGGGGAAAGGAACAGACCTATGGCGGCAAGATTCTGGACGAGCGGGCGGAGGTAGGTCTGCTGACTCGGAACGTCAAAGTCCAGAACGCGGAAGACTCACAGGAGTCGGCCTTCGGCGGTCACGTCATGATCATGAACGACAGCATTGCACACGTCGAGGGCGTGGAATTCTTCCGCATGGGCCAGCGCGGTCACCAGGGCTGTTATCCACTGCACTGGCACCTGGTCGATCGCTACGGCAGCGGGGATTGTCCGGGCAAGGGCCAGTACGCCAAGAACTGCAGCATCCATCATCGCTTTCAGCGGGCGATCGTCGTGCACGGGACGTCCGGCGTGATCGTTGAAGACAACGTCGCCTACGACGTCACTAACCACTGCTACGTTCCCGCCGAGGACGGCAACGTTTTCGCCGCAACCTGGGCATGCTCGTCCGCAAGCCGGCGAAGGACGACCTGGCATTTCCCAATCCCAAGGGCGGGCACGTCAAGTTCCTCCAGCGCGAGGAGCACGCCAGCGTCTTCTGGATGAAGAACCCCAATCGGGTCTTTATCGGCAATCACGCCGCCGGCAGCGAGAACGGTAACGGCTTTTTCTTTGACAATACAGAAGCACCAGTGAGCAAAGACTACGAAAGACTTGATGGCACGACTTTTCGTGGCAACTTCGCCCATTCCAACGGCAAGGGATCGGGCGACTTCTACCTTGGCGGCTCGAGTTACCAGTTCGCTAACACGTGCTTCGGCTTGTTCACCCTGGACGTCGGCGGGCGTGGCAACGAGCGCAAGAAGGGCCAATTTGTCGTGGAAGACTTTACCGCTTACAAGAACGAGACCGGCGGTGCCTGGATTGAAGAGCGGGAAGAGGTGCTTCGAGACTGCGTCTTTGCCGATCAGCCCGAAGGCGTTCGCGTGATCCAAAACGCAATCCTGGAGAACGTCGTCTTCGTCGGGGAAAGCGAGAATACGATCGGCAGTGACCGGCGATCTCTGGGCCATTACGGCAAGGATGATGCCGGGTTTGGCCGGGCAAATCCCACGGCGGGATTGTTCTTCAACAAACGCAATGTGAGCAAGGAATTTCGGGGAACTGGTCTGGCATTCTTCAAATGCGCCCACGCCATTCACGTCCACCAGTCGGCGCCCCAGCGGCAACTCACGGACTGTACCTTCGAGAACGTGACGGCCCTGTTTTTCGCCAACATCGGTGCGTACGGTGGCAATGCCAATTACCATGTGTAATCTTATTTTGCCGGGCACACTTGCCCCCAACCGCACCTTCCGGGCTCCCATCTTGAGTCGTGCCAACAGGTTCGCCCGCACCTCCAGCGGCCAGCAAGCGACCAGCACTAAGAGCTGCACGTACTTCCGCTGGGTGAGAATCTCCTTGGCGGTGTTACAG
>CAYPIE010000164.1:0-8272 GCA_964410665.1 uncultured Alcaligenaceae bacterium | reverse complement strand
CGGCTCGCCCAACAACGCACGGGGGCAGAGGCCACAAGCGACAATACTGGTTCACGATGCGTACGTTCGTTTCTTGGACTCTCAGCAGGTACGAAACTGAAACAGCCGCGTCCATTGCTTCTCCACCAGCGCGAGGTCATACGCCGCATTCTCGTCGAAGCCTTCCGCGGGAACAGATGGTTCAACTCACCTGGCGGATTCCAGCGGGTTGGTCTCGACAAAGAGTGGTTGGCGGTCGAGATCTCCTTCGGGGACGCACCGGAGTGGGTTGGAAGCAGACGACCCACGAGCCCCGCGGTCGTTGGAACTCCGGTTCTTCGCCGCGCTGAGCATCGTGGGAGTAACCAGGCCTGCCGGGATGCCGTCGGGGATGAACCAAGCTGCGAGAACCGGCACTCCGGTTCGAATCCTGGGGTAGGTCTGGTGCACACCCGAAAACCTGAAGCCGTGCGGGGAGCAGCATGAACGCCGTCGCCATTGAGAATGTCACCAAGACGTTCGGCCGGTTTATCGCCGTGGAAGATCTGTCGTTGGCCGTCCCGGCCGGCACGATCTATGGGTTCATCGGCCCGAACGGCTCGGGTAAGACCACGACCCTCCGCATGGTGATGCGCATCCTGTTGCCTGACGAGGGGCACATCCGTGTCCTCGGAGAGGAGACCTGGAAGGCGGCCAACGACCGGGTCGCCTACCTGCCCGAGGAACGAGGCCTGTACAAGAGGATGACCGTAGCCGACATCCTCCGCTTCTATGCCGAACTAAAGGGGATGCAGGACTGGCAGCCCGCGATCACCCTTTGGCTGGAGCGGATGGGCCTGGCGGCCTGGGCGGACAAGCCAGTCGAAGCCCTGTCGAAGGGGATGTCGCAGAAGGTGCAGTTCATCGCCACGGTCATCGCAAGGCCGCAACTGGTCATCCTCGACGAGCCGTTCTCCGGCCTCGACCCAGTCAACGCCGAGGTCCTCCGCAGCGCGATCCTGGAGCTGAAAAGGGACGGAACCACAGTCATCTTCTCGACGCATGACATGGCAGTGGCCGAGCAGATGTGCGACTTCATCTTCATGATTTACAAGGGCCGCAAGGTCCTCGACGGCACCCTCGACGCGATCTTCAGTCAGTACGGGGAGGACACCCTCCGCGTCCGCCTGGAGGGCGACGGCGTTCGGGTCGACGGGTTGCCCGGGGTGGCCCGGGTGACCGACTACGGCCGGCTCCAGGAACTGCGACTCGCCGCCGGGGCCGACCCGCAGACGGTGCTGGCCGAGTTGATGCGCCGCGGCCGGGTCCGTCACTTCGAGCAAGCCCGGCCGTCCCTCCACGACATCTTCGTGCGGATCGCGGCTCCAGTCGCGGAACACGAACCGACCACCCCGGCCACCGAGTAAGAGAGCCGCCATGTACAAGATCTGGGTCGTCGCCCGCCGCGAGTACCACGCCGCCGTCCGCAACAAAGCGTTCGTCGTCTCCATCGTCCTCATGCCGGCTTTGATGTTTGGGAGCATCGGCATCCAAGTCCTGTTCAAGAAGCTCGGGGACACGGAGGAAAAGAAGTTCGCGGTGGTGGATCGCACCGGAGGGGAGCTCGCAGCCGCCCTGACCAACGCCGCGGAGAAGTATAACCAGTACCGGGCATTCGACCTGGAAACTAACCGACAGGTCGCCTCCCGCCTCGTGATCGAGACCGTCCCACCGTCCAGTCCAGAGCCAGACGCCGTCGTGGCGCAACGGTACGAGCTTTCGCAGCAGGTCGCCGACGACGAGCTTGAGGGGATCGTCGAGATCGGCCCGAAGGTGTTCGAGGTCCGCGGCGATCCGTTTCAACCGAAGGACAAGGTGGGCGACGCGTTCGCGATCCGCTTCCAGGCGAAGAAGCCGACGCAGCGGGGGTTCACGGCCTGGGCCGAGGAAACGCTGAACGCCGCGATCCGGTCGCAGCGTTTACAGGCTCGGGGCATCGACCCCGCGGTGGTGGCGGAGGCTCAGGAGCGCGTCCCTCTCAAGTATCACGCACTCACCAAGTTGACCCCGGCAGGGACCTACGAGGACGAGGAGGAGGGCGCACAGCTCGCCAACTTCTTCCTCCCGGCCGTGCTGATTGGGCTGATGTTCATGGTCATTATGGTCGGGGCGACGCCAGCCATGCAGGGGGTGGTCGAGGAGAAGGGACAGCGGATCGCCGAGGTGCTCCTGGGATCGCTGTCCCCATTCGAGCTGATGGCCGGGAAGCTCATCGGGGTGGTGGGGGTGTCGCTGACGATGGCCGTGGTCTACTTCGGCGGGGGGTACGTGGTCGCCGATCGCTACGGGGTGGCCGACATGCTCTCACCGGCAGTGATAGCGTGGTTCTTCGTGTTCCTAGTGTTAGCGCTGCTGATCTACGGGTCGCTATTCATCGCCGTCGGGGCGGCCGCGGGAGATGTGAAGGACACACAGACGCTGCTCCTACCTGTAATGCTCGTCGCGTGCCTGCCGTTCTTCGCCCTCGGGCCGATCATGCAGAATCCGAATGGCCCGATCGCGGTCGCATGCTCCTGGTTCCCGTTCGCAACCCCCTTCCTGCTAGTCGCCCGGCAGTCAGTCCCGCCAGGGGTGCCGGTCGTGCAGATGGCGGGCGGGATCGCACTCGTTCTAGCGACAACCCTGGCGTGTGTCTGGGCGGCCGGCCGTATTTTCCGCGTCGGGCTGCTCATGCAAGGGAAGGGGGCGAAATTCGGCGATCTACTCCGCTGGGTGTGGAAGGGGTAACGTCCTCCGGACCAACAGGTGCGACGGCCGCCAATGTAAGCATCGAACGAAGCCCACCTTATAGAGCTTGGTAATCTCCTCGACAGAGCAACCGTCCATGCGAGGCCCCTCCTCATGGGCGGAGGAACAGGCAAGTCCGGCGATCCGGCCTAGGAACAAGTCCAGCGACGCACGATCGCCAACGACGCTCGGTCCTGGAGATCGATCTCCAGATTCTACCGGCATCAAGGGCTGAAGCCCCGAGCCTTTCGATGGTGGTAGCGGGAGTTGACCCGACGCCTAGTGCACCGCTCATCCGACCAAGCGCCGCAAGGTCGCTTCTTGACAAACGTATTGGGCAAGGCAATTCGCACTTGACCCCAGTTCGGCGGTCACCTGGAATGGTTTCTGCTGGCATTGACCAGTGCGACCGGACTCTGGAAAACGGATACGGTATTCCAAAGGAGTAACAGCTTGAGATATCTTTTCTCGCTAGCCTTTCTCTTGGTCGGGCTTTTCTTGCTACCAGTGGTTGCCCAAGATGGGTATGGTCGATGTGGAGAGGAGCCCAAAGAAATTGGTCGTTGTTATGCTTCACCAAAAGACGCGATGAATGCGCCTCCGGAAAAGATTGCGTATATTGTCGCCACGTATGCCGGGACCAAGCAACGTAAGCCAGATTACTTGGCTGTGGTCGATACTGATCCAAGCTCGAAAACATATTCGGAAGTCATATCTAGGCTCAAGATGCCGTATATCGGTGATGAATTGCATCACTACGGATGGAATGCGTGTGCAAGTTGCTATGGCAAACGTGAGCGACGGTATTTGATCATTCCGGGTTTGGTATCGAGTCGCATCTATATTGTGGATACGATCAACCCGCGCAAGCCGAAACTCCATAAAGTGATAGAACCCGAGGAAGTGATTGGGAAAGCAAAGCTAACGGTGCCGCATACGGTGCACTGTTTGGCGAATGGTAAAATCATGATTTCTATGCTTGGCAACGACAAGGGTGAGGCACCAGGTGGTTTCCTAGTCTTAAACGATCAATTTGAGGTCGAGGGAAGCTGGGCGACGAGCCGGAAAGGGATGAGGTATAACTATGACTTCTGGTATCAGCCTCGCCATGACGTGATGGTGAGTAGCGAGTGGGCGGCGTTCAATACGTTTCGTCCTGGTTTCAAACTTGACGATGTCAAGGCTGGGAAGTACGGACAGCGACTCCAGTTTTGGGACTGGAAGAAAAAAGAAATCGCCCAGACAGTTGATCTTGGAGCAGAAGGACGAATTCCGTTGGAGGTGCGGTTTCATCACAACCCAGAGAGCACACAGGGGTTTGTCGGAGCAGCTTTGTCGAGCGCTATTTGGCACTGGCACAAAGCCAAGGAGGAGTGGAAGGTAGCAAAGAGAATTCAGGTTAAGAGTAAGAAAGTCAAAGGGTGGGATATCCCGGTGCCCGGGTTAATTACGGATGTCGTTCTTTCCATGGATGACCGTTTTCTGTACTTCTCTAATTGGTTACATGGTGACATTCGTCAATACGACGTCAGTGACCCTTCGAATCCCAAACTGACTGGACAAGTTTGGCTGGGTGGCGTGCTTGGTAAGCGATCCTCCTGGGATGAAAGAAAACTCGTGGGTGGACCACAGATGCTGCAACTGAGCCTGGACGGGAAGCGGTTGTATGTCACCAGTTCACTCTTTAGTAGTTGGGACAATCAGTTCTATCCCGACATTAGCAAGAAAGGTTCGTACATGATGCAAATTGAATGCGACACCTTGAAAGGCGGTATGACCGTAAACAAAAAATTCTATGTGGACTTCGGCAAAGAACCTGACGGTCCAGTTCGAGCCCACGAAATTCGATTTCCAAAGGGGGATTCGACGTCAGATATCTGGCAGTAGTGCATCCATCATGAAATTCTGTTTCATCTTTGTAATCTGCGGAGCGAATGAACAACCTGGCCGACCTGCAAGTGAAACCGAGCATATCGGACACGACCTAGTCATCCAGTGATATCTTACAGCCGGAATTGCTCGGGGAAGTGAAATCCGCCAAGCGCCACTGGTCACTTTCGGTCACCGTCTGCCGCCGGAACTGTCAGGGTAGGTTCACCGTCCAGGTATCCCAGTGAAGCCAGAAACCGGTCCATTGCGATGACCGTCTTCGTGTAGTATTCCCGGTTCCGTTCGTTGAAGAAGCCGTGGGGTTGTCCCTCGTAGAGATGCAGGTCACACCGGCGCCCCTTTTTCTCCATGATTGACTTGTACTTCTTCGCGGTTTCCACGGGGATGAGTTTGTCGTTTGTCCCGAGGAACACGACGGTGGGAGGAGTTTCCACGCTGATGTTGTGCAGCGGCGAGAACTCCCGCCAGTAGTCCTTGACCCGATCGTGCCCGTAGCCGGCCGGGCCGTTGTCAACCACGGGATTGAACAGCACCAGGGCGGCGGGCCGGGAGCTGACGGTCAGGGACTCACCTTTTTCCTCGAATCCCGTGGTCGTGCCCGTCGCCGCAGCCACGTGCCCGCCCGCGGACCCGCCACCGGCCGCGACCTTGTCCGGGTCGATGCCGAGTTCCCCGGCATGCTGCCGAATCCACCGAACAGCTGACTTGCCGTCCTTCACGCACTCCTTCGGGGTGGTGTGGTCTCGGCTCTTGACGCGGTAGTCCGCAGCCAGGGCCACCATTCCGCGCGAAGCAAGATACGCGCAGTGCGGATAGAACTGTCGCGGGGACCCACCGATCCAACCGCCGCCGAAGAAAAACACGATCGCCGGGCGACGGTCCGACGGTTTGTGATCGGAAGGGTAGAACAAGTGCAGTTTCAGTTTGGTCGTACCCACGGTTTTGTACACGACGCTCCGGTCGGGCGTGACCTCGCCCCGCTCGTGTGCGTACAGGGGCGGGGAACAGAGCAAGACGAACACCACCCAATATGTGCTTCTCGCCTGAATCATCGGATTCCCCTTTGCTCCAGTATCAAACGACGGGACTTGTGCGGCGAAGCCCCACAGTGCTGGACCGTCCCGAATGCAGACTCCGACAGACGCACTCATGATGCGACCCGGCACCCACTTGGGACCATTCTCGTCCTACGTCAGGGGTGGTACAAGTCCATCAGTCCAGGTCGGAGCCGTCCGCCCAAAACAGTTTGTTGCGGCCCCGCCGGTTCTGCGGGACAATGAACAGAATTCCCATTCTCGTCCCAACCGAGGCACGATCATGACCCAATCTCATCCGCACGACCCTTCCCGGCGTGAATTCCTGAAGGCCGGGGCCGCCGGCTCAGCTCTCGCCCTCGCTGGCCTCGATGCATCCGCCCGGGAGAAGGGGCTTCCACGCCGCGCTTTAGGGAAAACTGGTGAGCGCGTCTCCGTCCTGGGGCTGGGCACCGCCCCCGCCGGCCAGCGTCCCCTCAAGCAAGCGGTCGCCTTCTATTCGACTGCCATCGACCTGGGCGTCACCTACCTCGATACCGCCCCGGATTTCACCGGGTACGGGCTCGCCCAGAAGGCCCTCGGCGAAGTCTTGCAGACCCGACGGGACCAGGTTTTCCTCGTCACCAAGTGCTTCGAGCCCGACGGGACGAAGGCTCTCGCGTTGCTCGAACGGAACCTGAAGGAACTCCGCACCGATCACGCCGACCTGGTGTACGCTCACTCGGTCGGTGACGACAAGATGGACCCGAAGGTCGTCATGGGGCGGGAGGGCGTGCTGAATGCTTTGATGAAGGCCCGGGAGCGTGGGCTCTGTCGCTACGTCGGCATCAGCGGACACAACCGGCCGGGCCGGTTCGTCACCATCCTGGAGGAGTTCGACATCCAGGTCATGATGACGGCCGTCAACTTCGTGGCCCGGCACATCTACAACTTCGAGGAGAAGGTGTGGCCGAAGGCCCGGGAGAAGGGAGTCGGGCTGGTGGCCATGAAGATCCTCGGGGGCCAACACAAGTTGGAGTCCGACCCGAAGGACCAGCCCCGGGCGAAGGGCGGCCGGGTGCGAGGGGAGATCGTGAAGCCGGCGTTTCGCTACGCCCTGGGCCTGCCCGGGGTAAGCACCGCCGTACTGGGCTGCTACGACGAACCGGAATTACGACAGGCAATCGGCTGGGCCCAGGCGTTCGACCCGCTGTCCGACCAGGAAGCAGGGGAACTCCTGACTCGCGGCAAAGAACTCGCCCGGGAGTGGGGTGAGGTCTATGGCCCCGCGTGATCCCAGAGGTGTCAATCGGTCGTGGTCCCTCGACCATTTGGAAGCAAACCAGTCTGTTGCTGAACGATCTAAGTGAATCAATAAAAATAGATGTATTTGGTCGTATCCCCAGGGAGCTCGTATGTTGCTGCATAATGACAATTTCGTCTAAGCCGGGATCCGGACGTCAGCCAGCAGCCACGCTCCACCAACACAATTGGCGTCCGAAAAACGGTAACAAGATGCGTAAGCACTCACGACGCTTCCTCCTTGCATGCGATCATGGCTCCACGTACGATTTCCCCTAATCGTTGGCCCAGTGCTCACCCACCACGTCAGAGCATTCGGAGTGTTCGACACATGGGTGGCTGTGACACTCTTATTTGACCCAAGTTGATGGCAAGTCGACGCCAAGTAACCCTGTATTTACCGGCAGCGAATCGGAACAACGTGGAGGCAATCCGCGCTCGGTATAACCCGGAGCAGGCGCGATTGATTCGCGCCCACGTGACGCTATGTCGCGAAGATGAGATTGACGATTGGCAGCAACTTCGATCGCGGCTTCTGAAGATGCATGACATTGCAGTGGGGTTTAACTTTCGACAAAGTTATCCGCGATGCCAACTTGGTGTATGTTCGAGCCTCCGAACCCTGTTCATCGTTTCATCGCCTACGGGATGCTCTGCTCGCTACGGGCACTGGGCATCCCAGATTTCATCAACCCCACATGACTCTCATCCATCCCCGGAATGGAACATGTGATGATCGAATATTCAGCGAAGTGAAGTTAAGATTCAAGCCATTTTCCGCGGTGTTTGATCAGGTAACGATCATTGAACAAATTGACGGTGGCCTGTGGTCGGACTTGCTTGAACATCCGAAGCCTCCGGTCTCCTAAACGAGTATTTCGCAGAGCCTTTACCGCTACGCCTTGGCTCTCGAAGCAAGCGTCATCTGTGCCACCTCAGAGGATTCTAGGAGAAAACAGGTCGGCAATGCGTAGGCGTCTAGCAAAGCACACCTTGCACCGATCGTTGCTCTGCCTGAGGGGTTCCTACGCCCACAAAAAGGGCTTCGCTCGAAGCTTACCAGCAGCTTGGAAGCGGTCAACAACCATCAAATACGCCGGCGGACCCGACGCTGTGTCACTTCATTCGAAAGCGTCTCGCAAAAACCATCTTGCAGCGCATGGTACTCTCTCGGGCAGACCGACGGTCTGTGCGAGAATCCACCTCATGGCCCGACACATCGTCCACGACCCAAGGGACCACCCGAACCAAGCTTGCTTCCTGATAACTAGTACTACAGTTGTATTTAGTCAATCTGGGGGTCGATCCTCTCGTCTCCGGTC
>CAYPIE010000163.1:0-8363 GCA_964410665.1 uncultured Alcaligenaceae bacterium | reverse complement strand
AGCTCAGGACTGACGTCCTTCGCCAGAGAAGAGACTGTGCACTGCGTAGGAACGTAAGTTCCGGAGCTCTTCTCTCTGCCTCTGCAGGCGAGCCCCGGACGTCAGTCCGGGGGTTCCCCGCACCGCAACCGCTTCTGCCTCTTTCCCCGCACCGCAACCGCCTCTGCCGCTTTCCCGGCAGCGCAAGCGCCTCTGCCGCTTTCCCCGCACCGCAACCGTCTCGGCCTCTTCGCACCGCAACCGCCTCGGCCGCTTCTTCCCGCAACCGCCTCGGCCTATTCCGCACTGCAACGCCTCTGCCCTCATGGAAAAAACACTTCGGATTGCGTATAATTCGGTCATATATCATCTCGATCTTTCTTTCTTGAAGAGGTATGGAGTATGACCCCGCATCATCGCCGGCGTGGATTTACTTTGATCGAACTGCTCGTGGTGATTGCGATCATCGCCATCCTCATCGGGCTTCTACTGCCGGCGGTACAGAAGGTGCGGCAAGCAGCCTTACGGATTAAGTGCCAAAACAACCTGAAGCAGATTGGCCTGGCTATCCATATGTTTGCCGACAACAACCAGGGGAAGTTACCTCAATCAACGCATACTACGGGTTTTCAATTTGATCAGTCGTGGATCTTTACGCTGGCCCCCTACTTAGAAAATGTCGATCGGATTCGCATCTGCCCGATGGATCCCAAGGGGGACGAACGCCTGCAGAACACCTCCACCAGCTATGTGCTCAACGAATACACCTCGGTCCCAGGACCGCATGCGGCATTGAACCTGTATCATATGGAAGCCACCACGCGAACCATTGTGGTGTTTACCGGTTCAGATCGGCGTGGCTTGTCGATCTTCAGTGATCACATTCATGCTCGCAGCTGGTTCAAGGATCCCAACGATGGGCTCGCCTGGGACCGCATTGTGCTGGACATTCAGCCCGATCGCTTCGGCGGGACGGTTGGCCAACCGGCAGCGGTGGGCCACGCCAACTATTTGTATGCCGATGGGCATGTTGCCACCATCCCGGCCACCCAGATTCAAACCTGGGCAAATGAGGGTTACAACTTCGCCCTCCCTGCTCAGGGTGCTGTGCAGTAAGCTCCCCCTTTCACCTATGGATTATCGATGCAGGAGAGGCAAATGATGCCGACCATACGACGCTCGGTGTTGGCTCTGGAGACATGCGAGGAACGAATCACTCCCGATTCCGAGCCCAGTTTTATCCTCGGCGGGACGGCGGGCAGTAGCTTCCTGAGCCTGCGCACCACCGAACATATCGACGTCGGCGTGGACTTTGAGCAAAGCGCGTGGCAACTGAGTGCCGAGGTTGGCTCACCGAATCCGAGCGATCCAGCCGTGGACTTCCCTCTGGAACATACCCTGTTTTATGGACACCCGAGCACTCGACGCAGCATCCCCAACGATGCCCGCTTTGCCTTTACCGGAGCCCAAGGGGGGGAGCTGTATGTCCTGCAACAGACCCAGGTCACCGGTGAGTTGTTCCTCGGGTTCGCCTCAGAGGAGACCCCTCCCCAAACATTCCAGTCCTACCTGGAGACCGACCCTCGGGTAGCACCCATCCCCTTCCCCTGGATTACGGTGCAGATCGTCGACGCCCGTGGGCCCGGGGAATTCTCCATGTGGCAAACCAGCGGCGGCGGCAGCATCACGCCATTTACCTCCACCTTCGAAGGCGGTCTCGATGCCAGCGATAAGTATTTCTCGGCCCCGGGAACGCACACTCACCTCAATTGGGGCTTCAGTGAACCGGGCTTTTATGAAATTGACATCCAGGCATCGGCGCTCGTTAGTGATATCAATGGCAACAATCGCCGCGACGATGACATCGATGTCATCAGCACCAGTCCGGTAACCACCTTGTACTTTAGTATCGATGCGCCTCTGCAGGTAACCTCGATCACCCCCACCACTTCGGGTTTGATCGCGCGGTTTAACCGACCGATCGATCCGAGCATCTTAAATCTCAACTCGGACCAGGAAGCAGCCGATGTCATGCTGCTTAGTGATGGCCCCGATAATGTGTTCGACACCGCCGATGATGTGTTGGTGGGCGGCAACCTGACCATCCCGACCGGATTGCTCCCCACCATCCAAGGTGGCTTCGAGCAGGTCGATGCCCTCAACGTCGTTGAATTCACACGGACCGGCGGCCCTCTGCCCCCGGGTGAGTATCGTCTAACCTTGCGTGGCGACGGTCTCCCTTATGCTGAGAGCACGAGCTTTCGCACCACTGCCATGCCAGTGGAGGCACGGTCGATGACCGAGGACTTTGTGCATACCTTCACGGTGGACGCGTTGCCCGAGTTGATCGTGGGCATTCCCGACTTTGCCCGGGGTCCTGGCCAAACGGTCGATCTCCCGGCCACCAACCCGGGCATTCCGCTGACCTTGAGTGCGACAGCCACTGTCAACGGGCTGGAACGGATCGAACTGGAACTTGACTACAACCCCACCTTCCTCGAAATCAGCCGCATCGACCTCGGTCCCGATGCGCCCGCCGACGCCAATTTGGTCACGGCCAGTATTGATCCGGTCGCTGGGCAGATCCGCATTGATCTGCAGACCGCAAGTACTCCGCTGAGCATTGGCGCGGATGAAGTGCTCACGCTGTTCACCCTGACTGCCAGTGTGCCCAGTGACCTAGAAATCGGCCCCCGGCAGGGCCACCGCCTCGATCTTAGCCAGGTGCGAATCAATGACGGGAATGTCGACGCGACAGCCGATGATGGCGTGCATGCCCTAGCCTATTTCGGCGATGTGGATGGTGATGGGCGATTTACCGTGAACGATGCCAGTTTGTTGCTCGGGATTGCCGCCGGGCGGACGCGTGGCCTGGCGAACCTGCCTTGGTTTGATGCTCGACTGGTAGCCGATATTGACGGCAGCGGCAGCATCAGCGTCGCCGATGTGTCGGTGTTGCTGGCCAAGGCAGCCGGCCGAGTGGTGCCACTGATCCCAGATATTCCCTAATTCCATCGGCAGCAATTCCTTTCTTACCAATGCGCTTGGCATGGCTCTTCAACGGCAAAGCGATTGTCCTTGAGAGTCATGCCGCCAAGCATCATCCGGCCAGACTGATCAGGGCTTGGGACAAGCCAAGCATCCACCCAGGTAACTTTCCCAATCCGAGCCTGCTAGTCAACGAACCTCACCTCACCACTTGATCAACAGCAAAACTGGGAGCATGGCCAACAGCAGCTCGCGGGGAAAAGTATCCCAGTACGATTCGGGCTTGTCGGAGTCAAAGACCACTTCGGTCGACGTCTCTGAACAGGAACGTGGTCGGCGAGGGCTTGCGCGCGTCGGGCTGCCAGTGGGTGGGTCGAGCCAAGCTCATCGACTTTACCCCAGGAGTGCCACTCGTCCCACTGGACGGTCCTGCTGACGCAACCCCGAGCTTGTTTCAAAGCATCGCTTCGGGGTTGAATGGCCCCAGTCATCATCCGTCTCGTAGCGAGGATCTTGTCAATCCATTCAACGCCTGAAGCGCTTTCATCGGTTGGGATTGTGACTTAAACACGCGAGTTGCTTCATCGGGTCGCGATCACGCTTCCTGCGATTCTCGACCCCAAGAGGCCGGCAGCCAATCCAGAGGGATGTTGATCAACGTCAGCTTAGCCTGTTGGGATTTTTGCGCTGACTTGTCGAAAAAACGATCAGCATTGTCCTTGTGTGAGTCGCAAAACCACACTACCACATATTTGCTGACGATAAACAAGAGCTCCGCACCATCGCTTCCGATCAGGGTATCCTGGTGACATTCACGCCCCAGCAACGGATAAGATAAGTAGTCGAGTAGCATGGAAGCCAGGTTGGCGATAGGGTGATCAGGTCATCCTGGCAAGCGTTCTCCCAGGGCTGCCTGCAGTTCATGAGGCTTCGAGGAAAAGTCCAGGATTTTCCCTACATCGAGTCAGAGTCCTTGGCAGAGTATGCAGATATCGACCTAGGTTCTTTCGCGGACAAGCGGTGTCTGCAAGCTTGTGGTGCCATAGCAGAGACAATCCATCGGTGTTTTCCCGCCCGAATGGAGTTCACGAGGACAATGCTTGAGTGCAAAAGATTTGGGGTAGCAGGAACGCTGGGGTGGAGGATTCGCCTTCACCGAAGGATCTGTTTGTCAGTGTTGAACATGCATCCGTTCCCCCTACGAAGGCCCATTAGGACCCCACAGGTGTCTGCTGACCCGAGGACATCGTCGCGCCTAGGCTCGGCGATTCAGAAAAGTCGATCGACGATGCAAGACTCGACAGGGAGCAGAGAATTGCGAAGTTTATGCTGTATAAGACGCGCAAGCAGCCGAAATCCGGCAATTTTTTTTTGCACGTGGCCAAACCCCGCAGCCATGCGTAGGAAAAATCATAAGCTACAAAGGCTTGCTCATATTTTTTATCTAAATATTAGGATATCAGAACTCGCACGATAGTTTCCACTACCAGTAGCTTCTGACGATAGGCTTCTTGATTTGCTTCGATTGATGGATTCCCCCGTCCTGCGGGCCTATGTCTCCCCCGGCATGTGCACGCAATTCGTTAGAAGGACCTCCCCATGTCACTCCGGACGACCCCCCCTCGTCATCCGCTTGTGCAACTCGTGGCCCCCTTGGTACCCGCAGCGCGACGTGGCTGCCCGGTTGCCCTCGGCAAGCTGGTCGAACTCCTGGCGCCGTACCTACGAGTGATCGCGCGGCAATCGTTGCCGTCTGGTCAGGCAAGTCGATCGACGGTCTCCGATGTTGTGCAGGATGCGCTGGCCCAGATGGCGATTGCCATCCCAACCTTGCGAAATCCGAACCCACAGGCGATCCTTGCCTGGTCCCGTCGCGTTGTGCGCAACCGGGCCCGCACCATTGTTCGCCGCCAACGCTTCGCCGATGGCAGTCTCCGTGAGGTGCCCCTGTCACCAGAAACCCTGCAAGAGCAAGCGAGCACGACACCTGACCCTCTCACCACCTTAATGGCACGTGAGGAACGCACCTACCTGGCTCGGGTCCTTAAGCGACTCCACCCAGACCAACGCAAGGTGCTGTTATGGCGTCATCAGCAGGGACTGACCTACGAGCAAATCGGCCACCGGCTTGACTGTAGCGAGCGGACCGCCAAACGCCTCTGGGCTCGGGCCATGGCCACCCTCCGTCGGGCAACGAAAGCCATTCAGGATGATCCGGCTTGACGCTCTCCTACTGAAGCGAGAGACCACCACACAGGCCCTCGAAACATCCTTCGGATGAACCCATCGGACACCCTCAAACGCCTCAAAAGCATCCAACATCTAGATAAATCCAGACGTTGGATGCTTTTGAGGCGTTTGAGGGTATGCTCATACCGTTCAGCTAGAGATGGGATTACGGTCACCAAGCGAGTGGATCATCTCGATCGTGGCGGAGGTCGTACCAGGGCTGTCCATCGGAGCGGGTAGCACGCGGCGAAACCAAGTTCGGAGCGGAGCGGGTGGCATGCCCGTCGCAGACTTCTGGTGTACCACCCGAGCGTCACTTCGATAGAGGTGGTCGACGAGGATCAGAACCCTCCGATAGCCAGACCAGAGCGATTCCGTAGAAAAGCCCGTCTGATCCATCTCTTGAGAGATGGATCAGACGGGCTCAGGAAACATTGAGCGATCCGTGTGCTCAAGCAGCGATTCGGCCGGGTACGGGACTATCGGCCCCTCTTCCCACCACGACGACGCTTCTTCTTCTTCTTGTCCTTCTTCCCACGCTTGAAGCAGATTTCACCCTTGCCACCATCCTTGTAGTCAATTTCGATCTCTTTCTTAAAGTAGTACTTCTTACGGAACTTACCCCATCCCTTGTAGCAATAGTACTGCTTCTTCTTGCTGTCATAGTAAGTCTTCGACTTGCCGTAGTTAAAGATTTGGTCTTTGAAGTATCCATACTTGGTGAAGTGGACATCAAAGAGGTCGTAGTAATAGCCGTAGTACTTAAATTTATTGAACTTGCACTTTGGCTTGTTCAATTCGTACTTGGCGACCCAATACCCTTCGTAGTAACCGTAGCCCTTGGGCTTCAGGTACAAGGTACCTTTGACGTCAAAATAAAACGATTTCTTGCCATCCTTGTAGACGGCGTCCGCCTTGAAATCGGCTTCAACACAATACCCATACTTTTCTTTGGAACACTTCCGAATCTTGTAAATGTCCCAAACCTTACCGTATTCAGCAACTTTACCAAGGAATTTCTTACCACCACAGTAATCGTAGCCAAACACCCCGTTCTTGGATTTGAAAGTGATCTTGATGTTACACGAAGATCCGCTGCGATACTTGGACCAATCGACCTTACACAGCACATCAATGTCGATCTTGCCCTTGCCAAAGGTGTAAAAAGGAAAGCAATAGGACTTCTTGGGCTTGTAGCCGTCACCCTTCACCTGAGGGGCGGCCAGCATGAACAGGGCGGCGAAGGCCGCGACCGAAACAAAGAGCTTACGCAACACTGTGGATCCTCCGGTCCGCAAAAAGTACAGGACGAACAAGTTGCGCGGACCCAGCAACATGTTAGTTAAAGTGGTGGTGCGATTGCCTGCGAGTCACACCGCGGGTAGCCCTTTCAGCCCCCTTGGTTTTGGCCATCCTTAGGCATTCACGCATCCACTGTCGGGGGTTAGCTTGCCCCTACTAGCTAAGACGCGCACCCGACAAGGATCCGGCAATTTTTTTTTGTTTGGTTGACAACCTGGAATGATGGTGACTAACCTCGTTGGTGAGGATTGAATTCAAGTACTTTTACCTGTTTTTCCCGGATGGCCGCGTGCGGCCTTAAGCCTTGACGTTAGACTCGATGGATCGGTGATCTCGCAACCGACGCATCGAAGCCAACACCTGTTGAGACACTCGCCACCCGGGTGTGGCCGACTCGAGCGATCTACCATTATGCCAACCACCCCGCCCGACCCGGAGCAGCCCGACGATGGGCTAGAGCCCGACAAAGACGCGTTTGACGCCGAGGTCGAGGCCTTTTTCCAAATGGCAGAGCAGCTGCCGAGTCCGGAGATGCCCGATGGCGAAAGGGCCACCCCAGCTGACCCGCCGATCGATCAAGCTGGGATCGATGCCAGCGAACTCAGCGATTTTCTCCGCTTGGTCGAGGCCACCCTCGGCCCGGAGTCTTTCTCCGAAGGCTCCGCCGGGTCAGACACGGATGCGACTTGGGGTCCATTTCGATTACACCGTGTCCTTGGCGTGGGGGGTACGGGGGTGGTTTTCCTGGCTCAGGAGATGTCCACCGCGACGTTGCTGGCGCTGAAAACCCCTCGGCCGGAAGCCATGCTCGATCCAGCCGCGCGAACCCGGATCCAGAATGAGGCCGAGGCACTGAGCCGGCTGGAGCATCCGAATATCGTTCACATCGAGGAAACCGGCGAAGTCGGTCCCGTCTCCTATCTCGCCTGGCGCTACGTTGAGGGCGAGACTTTAAAAGCACGCATTCAGCGACAACACACTCTGAGCCCCGACCAGGCAGTCGACCTCCTCGGCAAGCTCGCCGCGGCCATGCACCACGCCCACGAACGGGGGATCCTCCATGGCGAATTGTCCAGCAGCAACATCCTGCTCCAAGCCGCCAACGATGAGCCACTCCTCTCGGATTTCGGCTTGGCCATGGATCCGAGCCTTGTCACCAGAGGAACTGACCAAACCGAGCTGACGCGTTATCTTGCTCCCGAACAATTGGAAGGTCGCCGACAAGACATCACCATCCGCACCGATGTGTGGGCGTTGGGAGTGATCCTGTATGAGAGTCTGACCGGGCAGCTCCCTTTCCCTGGGTCAAACGCCCAGGCAGTGATCCAAAAGGTGTTGCACGAATTCCCGATCGCGCCATCTTCGCTCCGACCGGCGATGGATGCGAACCTGGAAGCGATCTGTCTCAAGTGCCTCGACAAGCAGCCCGAGCGACGCTACTCCACCGTCACCGATTTCGCTCACGATTTGAATGCTTGGAGTGCCGGCCAGCCGGTGCAGGCGAGACCTGTAGGATGGTTCGGACGAGTCCTGAGCTGGGTAAAACGTCGGCCGGTGGCGATCGCGTTGGTTGTCCTATTGGCACTGGTTGTTTTAACCTTGGCAGTGACGCGATTCTAGAACCCTAGCACACAGCGCTGAGGCGAGCGGACAGCCGAGAACCGCCGAGGGGATGGTCCATCTAGGGTCATTTTCCACTGCTTCGATTTGACAAGACAGGCTTCCCAAGCCGCCAACCGTGGTTGCAGGTTGACCTGTCGTAAGTGTCACACCGGGGGTGGGGAAGTGTTGACACGCGTTCGCTGGGTGAGTGACGTGTTGGACAGGGCGATTCCTTCGGAGCGGCGAGTGGGAACCCGCCGAGG
>CAYPIE010000162.1:0-8371 GCA_964410665.1 uncultured Alcaligenaceae bacterium | reverse complement strand
CGTCGCCGACTCCGAGCGTGCCACCCAGCCCAGAGCAACTATGGTGCCGAACACCATTGGGCGTAACCCCCCGCTCGCAACCAGGAACCCATATCCAGGGGTCCACGCACAAGCTCGCGGATCGAAAATACGTACAAGTCGCTGCAATTGGCCCTAGGGTCCAAGCAGATGCGCTAAGTTTCCAGTGGCGGCACACGAGTGGATTGCATCGCGCTCCTCGATGCGAGTGAAAAAGAGCTTTGCAACCAACGCGGTCCAACCAGTTTGATGCGAAGCGCCAACACCGCGTCCAGTATCGCCATGAAAATATTCATGGAAGAATATGTAATCGCGAAAGTTCGGGTCCTCTTGCAGCTTGCTAGAGTCCCCGAACACAGCGCGGCGTCCTTGGTCATCCCGCAGGAAAATCCGCATGAGTCGTCGACTTAGCTCATCGGCGATTTCTAGAATTGAACAGTACTGACCAGAACCTGTCGGGCACTCAACGCGAAAATCATCGCCATAATAGTGGTGGAATTTCTGCAGCGATTCAATGATCAGATAGTTGACCGGAAACCAAATCGGTCCGCGCCAGTTGGAGTTCCCTCCAAAGAGCCCAGAGTCCGATTCTCCCGGCAAATACTGCACACGATGCGCCTGGCCGCCAGCCCAGAAAACATATGGATTCTCGAGGTGATAGCGCGACAAGGCGCGGATTCCATAATCGGAAAGAAACTCCTTAGGGTCGAGCATCCGCTTTAGCAGCCGTTTCATGCGATGTCCACGCAGTAGCGAGAGTAACCGTCGCTCACCGCGACCCGGTTCCTGCCAGCGTGAGACCAGAGCGGCCAATTCTGGACGATTTTCCAATACCCAGATGAGGCGTCGATTAAAGTCCGGAAGTCTTTGCAAGAGCTCCGGCTCGAGGGTTTCCACTGCAAACAGAGGAATAAGTCCAACCATCGACCGGACTTTTAGACGGACCAAATGTCCATTGGGCAGCGACAGTTCGTCGTAGTAGAATTGATCTTCATCATCCCAGAGTCCAATGCCCGACTCACGTTCACCCATATTGGTCATCGCCTCCGCAATGCCGAGGAAATGCTCAAAGAACTTGGTCGCAATATCCTCATAAACCGGATTATGTAACGCAAGTTCCAGGGCAATCCGCATCATATTCAGCGAGAACATGGCCATCCAAGATGTACCATCCGCTTGATTGAGCGAACCCCCAGTCGGCAACGCGGAGCTGCGATCAAACACCCCGATATTATCCAGGCCCAAAAAGCCACCCTGGAAGATGTTCCGTCCTTGCGGATCTTTCCGATTGACCCACCACGTAAAATTCAACAGCAATTTATGAAATACACGTTCGAGAAATGCCAGATCGCCACAGTCACCGCGTTGTTGCCGATCGATCTGAAACACGCGAAAGGTGGCCCAGGCGTGCACCGGGGGATTCACGTCGTCAAACTTCCATTCGTAAGCCGGAAGTTGCCCATTGGGGTGCATATACCATTCACGGGTCAATAGAAGGAGCTGTTTCTTGGCAAATGCAGAATCAATCAAAGCAAATGGGATCATGTGAAAAGCCAAGTCCCAGGCGGCATACCAGGGATATTCCCATTTGTCCGGCATCGATATGACTTCGGAATTATTCAGATGTGTCCAGTCATTGTTGCGTCCGTGACGTCGTTCGACTGGAGGTGGTGGTGTGGCAGGATCGCCATGCAGCCAGACGGGAATATCGTAGCAATAAAACTGCTTGCTCCAGATCAACCCAGCAAAGGCTTGGCGTTGAACCAGCTTTGCATCCAGGTCGTCAAGGTCGGCTTGGACGGATGCGTAAAAATGGTCAGCCTCAGCTTTGCGTTGATCCAATATATCTGTAAAGTCGGCAAACGGTCGCTGATGCTTCAGCTGGCTGAGCCTCAGACGGAGCTGATGACGTTGCTGGGGTTCGAGGAGGATTTGATCATGGACCCCAACTTTGGTGCCAATCCTGCGCGGGTTGACCGCACCATCCCGACCGTGGATAATCGCTGCGTGTAATGCATCTTTGGGATATTTTGGTCCGGCGACCTGATACAGTCGTTCGGCGTTGGTCTCGTTATCACAGAACAGAAGCTCGGGACTTTCCTCGGCAAACAGGTGGTAGATGCCCAATTGAGGGTGGCTGGCCTCGACGACTTGAGGAGAACGCATCGCTAGCCCGGGATGGTGGGCGTGATGATCCCAACTCCAGGTATTCCGAAACCAGAGTTGGGGAATCACGTGTAACATCGCGGCTTCAGGGCCGCGATTAAACACCGTGATTTGCATCAACAAATCGGTGGGACTAGCTTTGGCATATTCGATAAAGACATCAAAGTAGCGGTTCTCATTAAATATACCCGTGTCGAGCAACTCGAATTCAGGATCGTGTCGACCCCGCCGCGCGTTCTCTGCAAGCAAGCGGTCATACGGAAAAGCGGAATGCGGATATTTATAAAGCATCCGCATATAAGAGTGAGTAGGTGTAGCATCAAGGTAGTAGTAGAGTTCCTTAACATCCTCACCATGATTACCCTGACGATTACTCAACCCGAACAAGCGTTCTTTGAGGATCGAGTCCTGGCCATTCCACAAGGCTAGTGACAGACAGAGCTGTTGTTGAAGATCTGATACACCGGCGAGGCCATCCTCACCCCAGCGATACGCGCGACTGTGCGCGATGGGAAACGGAAAATAGTCCCAAGCATCGCCGTCGGCGCTGTAGTCTTCGCGGACCGTGCCCCATTGACGCTCGCTGAGATAAGGTCCCCAGAGCTTCCAAGGCGCCTCGCGATGAGAATCTTGCTCGAGACGCTGACGTTCGTAATCTTGCGACGCGTGCGATGAGTTCACAGAAAGCTCCGGGACCGGTGAGGTTATTGGTCCTCACCTGGGATGTAATTGAGCGTGTAATAGCCGATCGGGTGCAACAATTCTTCGCCGTTGACTGACCGAACGTCGTTCGGTCGAATCTCGTGAACATAATAAGCTTTGCAGTTATCAATGAAAAGTCGCACCGATTTGCCATCGTCCCCGAGAGTTACCTGACGGACTTCCAGGGGATGCGTATCTTGGGGGCTATCGCCGTAGTTGCTATGGTAGCGGTAAGTCCATGCCCGCAGCGCGTACGCCTTTGGATCCTTCGCAGTTTCTCGATCGATCGGCTTGGTAAAGGTCAGTTCAAATCCGTCAGGCCTAGCATGGATGGAATGGATTTCAAACGGGGTCTTTCCTGACCAGACCAAGCGTTCTAAGCAGAAAGGTTTGGGTCCGCCTCCCCAGCCACGA
Source organism: uncultured Alcaligenaceae bacterium (assembly GCA_964410665.1). GTDB lineage: Bacteria > Planctomycetota > Planctomycetia > Gemmatales > Gemmataceae > CAYPIE01. The sequence goes on along the minus strand of CAYPIE010000162.1, from coordinate 5,071 downwards.
TTGGTACCACCGACAAACATTGACCCATCATGGCCCCAAGTCATGCGTAATACGCCCGATTGAAAACCGCTCCGGAATGGAAAGCAAGCGCCTTGATAGTGGCCGTTGACTTTCTCGAGGGCTACCCGCACGATAATGGCATTGCCCTGATCGCCGATAAAAAGCTGCTTGCCAAATGGTCCAAACTTCCCGCCAGTATTATCTACAAGAATATCCGAATGTGATTTGCCCATGATCGGGTAGGGAAACCACACCGCGGGGACTTCCAGTTGTGGCATTTTGGCAGCTGCTTCGGGCCAGCGGAGTCCGCTAATCGGGAAGCCACTGCCAGGGTCTTTCATGGTGGAACCGGGTAAGTTGCAGGACTCTAAGCTGATCGCCGATCCATAAAAACGTCCCTTCTGAAGGTGACTGAGCTTACAGACGGCCACCCATTCGCCTTGGTTATCTGTGTAAAACATGTCCCCTGCAACGTTGGTTCCCAGACCTGCGGGTGAACGCAAGCCTGGACAGACCGGTTGCATCTTGCCCGTTTTCGGATCGATCCGCATCGCCCAACCCCTCCAGTAGGCTTGTCCCTCTTGACCACCACCGAAGGGGCGATTGAGAGTTATCCAGAGTTGGCCATCCTTGTCGAGCTTGGGACCGAAGGCGTACTCATGGTAGTTGCCCGAAATCTGCCAGTCATTGCAGACTGTTTCCAACGCATCAAACCGCTTGTCGCCATCCAGATCTTTGAGCAGAGTCAACTCGCCGCGCTGGGCTACGTACATTCCTTCGGGGCGGCGGAGAAGTCCTAACGGCTCGTGCAAGCCGAACAGCATGCGCTGGAAGCGAACGACTCGTTCAGGTTCACTACCAGCCAGTGGATCGTCAAAACCTAACGGATTGTCCTTATACGCATTCTCGACTAACCAGACTTCGCCGCGACGGTTGCAGGCGACTAATTGGGTGCGGTCCTCATCAAGCCATTCCAGTCCGCCTACCTCAAGAACGACATCCTGGGGCACAGGCAGGGTGATGATTTTGTAATAGTCTTGTTCCTTCGGGGCGCCGGTCGCAGGAAGTACCAACCCGAGGAACACGAATAGCGCGAATCGACAATGCATACAAGGATTCCTTGGTTTGGGTGTTCGGCAGCCCGATCCACTGCCGAACAAGCCCGAGACGACGGAGGTTGGTGATTACCAGCTCAGCTCGACTGAGAGTGAGGCGTTCTGCTTGCTCAGATCGACCGGAACGATGAGCTCTTGTTGACCGTCGAGACTGCGAATCGTTGGTTCGACGTTGGGGGTTGAGGTGACTCGATAACGCAAGCGGTCATCGATGCGATACCAGTCACCATCTCGAGTGATGACTTTACCGGTGGCCACACGGAAGTAGTAGCCCTCTGGAGCGGCTTGATTCGGAGTCACAAACTGAATCTGACGTCGGAAATAGGAGCCGCCTTGGCGAAGGGCGGTCCCTGGGGTCTCCTTGACCTGAATGCCATCCACTCGATAGCAAAAGGTCGGATTTCGCTCTTGATCCAGCTGATAGCCTTGAAATTCCCATCCCGCCGGAGTCCGCTTGGTCCCCTTTTGTTCCTTGGGTACATCGGCTGGCCAGCTTGCGTTGAGTGACTCGAGCTTGGCAATTGGAGGTCCTTCGGGGAAAGAGACAATATTTTCCGAAGGGATGGGTGTATACTGACCAGCACGCCCTTCCCAAGTCGGCTTGGTGGACACAAAGTCACCTGTCCAGACTAATACCATACGCACTCGGTTTGCATCAAAAGCACAGTGGGTACGTTGGCGGTAGCCGACGAGGATGGCGTGTGCACTCACCTGATCCAGGAAAGTACGAAAGACGATCGGTTCGCTGCCTGGGACTAGCTGGGTTGTATCACTCGGTTTGAGGCCATCCGGTAAGCCTCCTTTCTCCCCAGCCGCGAGATAGGCCCAGATCGCATCCACCTGCTTGGCGGCATCGCCGGCTTGGACCTTGGGGAAGAAACTCTTTCCGTTGGGCCAAGCGGCGGGCATCCGAGTGCCAGGTTTGAAACGCTGCGGGTCGAGCAAAAATTCATGGAACCAGCCCGGTCGAATTCGCTTACTGACACGCAAAAAATCCAAGCCCTCTGCACCCTGAACGCGATAGCCACCCCAGGCATGGCAATTAATACAGCCAAGTGCTTTGGACCCCACAAGGTAGCGACCATCTTCCACAAGCTCTGCCGAGAATGCAGGCTGCCGCTTGGCGACCTGATTCCCATCGACCTCACGCAGTAGTGCAGGAAGGTTATGGAGGTTGGCCTTGCCGAAATTTGGCATCCGTGTGGCCATATAGGTGCGATAGCGTTGGCCTGAGTAGAGAGCCTCATCGAAGCCCTCATCCGTCAACTTTGCCCCCACCAAATTTAACGGTGGTGGCAAACGCCCCTCATCCCCCAGATCGACGACAACCTGGTAGGTAAAATAATCCTTGCGATCATCGCGTGGGCCACCAAGTCCATCGCGGGCATGACAAGCATAACAATTCATGCTATTCAGACGATCATTTATGCGAGCCTTCGCGACCTTGGGTTTTTCAGAATTCTTGAGTTCCTTAAGGGAGTGAGTGATGGCCGCACGTTGACGTTCACTCAGAGCATATTGTGGTCGGCCACTCGCAACCTTGGCTCCCAGGCAGCCATCGTGCGCATTAAGATTGAGTTCGAGTAAATTCCCGGCAGCTACATTGGAGCGTAGCGGTACGCCTCGTTCGACTGCGTGACAGGCAGTGCAATTGAGAGTTTTAAACAGTTGCTTGCCCTTTTCCGCCATTGAGGGGTCGAGAGTGAACTCGACGTTGCCCGTTGGGATCATGGCCGCGCCACTTCGGATCAGTGCTTCCCCAGGGATTGCTTGCCAACGGCGATCGCCCGGGATGCGCCACTGCACTTGGAACACATAGGGACCCCCTTGTTGCATGAATGCCGTTTCAAACTCATGCACTCCTGCACGGAGTTTCACCCGACCCGTGCGAACTTCCGTACCATGAACGCCGTCGTTATCGACAATGCGTTGTCCATCGACCCACAAAGCCGATCCATCATCAGAACGTGTTCGAAAACTATAGATACCTGGTTTGGTGATCTTCAGCATCCCGGTGAAGCGTACGGCAAAGTTTTGATCGGGCATGCGGCCTTGGTCATCTCCGACTTCATCCAACGTGAGCAGATCACAGGTGCCCTCACCACTTGGTTCCAGGACTGTGAAATCCGGCAATCGCTCCCAGGAACCACGATACAAGGCCCAGTTCAATCCTCGGTCGGGTGCCACCTTATCTGCCTGGAACTGATCGCGTAGCAGATAGGAGGCGATATAGCGTGCTTCGCGGTCGCTGAGGTGGAGACTGGGCATCCGTCCGGAAGGCCGTACATGCAGGGGGTTCTGCAAAAACTTCGCCAACTCATCCACGGTAGTTTTCTTGGCCAAGTCCCCGAGGGGGACCGGAACCGACTTCTCGGACGGCGGACCCTCTTCTTCGAGAAAGTTTAACGCATTCGGATCAGACTTCTGTTTGGGAGCCGGTTCGAACGGCTGATGACAGGCCACACAGCCCACGGCATGGTACAACTCTTTCCCTTGATCAATTTGCGCCAGGCTACTGCCGCTACTGAGCTGATCGATCGGTCCACCGAGCGACGACAAGTAATGCACCAAGGCTTCTACGGTCTTGTCTTTTTCTTTCGCCGGGATCGAATGCAGTAGATGTGGCATCGAAGTCCCTGGCTTAACTTGTTGGGGGTCCGCAAGATACGCCTGGAGATATTGGGGAGTCACACGGCTACCAACCTCGGCGAGGATTGGTGCCTGTTTCACCAGCTGGGACTCGGAAAATTGATCGGCCGCATGGCACGCCGTACAGTTGAGCTCGCCAAGAAGTACCTGGCCATCATGGCGATCCCAGCCGACAATGACTTCGCTGGGATTGGCGGCTTGACCCCACGACGGAGTCATCATCCAGCAGATCAGTAGCAGCACACTTTGTGGGCGCCACCGGAGAAACAAGAGTTCCATGCGTTCCTCGGTTTCCGTGCAGAGCTGGAGCGTTCATTAAAAGGAGGACTCGACGCTAAGGGCAGGTTGTACGGAGGATGCTAGCGGAGTGCAACCGGTGGGTCAAGCAAGCGTCCCGGTCGTTCGAAGTGAATTGACCTCGCGTCATCCACCTGCTTGCTGCCTACCGAACAGCAAGGTACAATTTCATTCAATCCTCTCCTTTCGGCATGACAACCGTGGATCTCCATCCTTCCTCTTATTGACCTCCACATGACTATGAAACCAATTGACTTCACTATCCTACTGCTAAATTGCGCGCTTGTTTGCAACGCGATGGGCCAGGAGCCGATCGTGAAACGCTCGCAGCCAGACAAGTTCCGCCAGCTCGAAGAGATCATTCCGACGCCGAATGGGTTCCGGACCGCCTCAGGTGCTCCGGGTCCGCAGTACTGGCAACAGCAGGCGGACTACATCATTGATGTGGAGCTGGACGATGCGAATCAGAAGATCGTGGGTACGGAGACGATCACCTATACGAATCGTTCGCCGCAACCGTTGGACTACTTGTGGTTGCAACTCGATGCCAACATCTTTTCTCCAGATTCGGATGCCAATCTGACCAATACCTCCGGGAAACTGGAACGGATTCCGTTTCGTACGCTCAAAAGCATGCTACTTCGAGAGACCTTCGATGGAGGTTGCAAGATCACAGGTGTCAAGGATACCCAAGGGAATCCGTTGCCCTATGTGATCGTCAAGACGATGATGCGGATTGATCTTCCCAAGCCTCTCCAGCCGGGGGACCAGACCTCGTTTATTGTCGATTGGAACTATCGCATCAACGATGCCAAACTGATCCGAGCGCGTACTGGCTTCGAATACTTCGATGATGACAAAAACTACATCTACGAGATTGCCCATTGGTATCCGCGATTGGCATGCTACACCGATGTCAATGGCTGGCATCATAAGCAATTCCTTGGTCGGGGCGAGTTTACGCTTGAGTTTGGCGATTTTTTGGTACGGATCACCGCTCCGGATGACCA
>CAYPIE010000161.1:0-8450 GCA_964410665.1 uncultured Alcaligenaceae bacterium | reverse complement strand
GCTCGTCAGGCTGGTTTCTGAAGCAATTCCCATAACTCGAAAAGGTGCTGGCGACGATTTCATTCCGAATGCGGTCAACGATTTTCTGGCTTGGCATGACAACTTCTCGTATCTTCGCTTGCAGAACGCAATAACTACTTTAGTGGGATCATGAAATACTGGTTTGTCGCTATCAGCCCACCAGTTTCGCCATTCTTGTTCCAACCAATGTATGTCGTAACCGGGAGCAACCGTGCGGGCGTCGTGATAAGTTTCCGAGTCCAAATTCGGGCACTCTTCTGGTATTGAAGGCTCCTTAAACGTATTGCGGCAATAAAATGTCACCATATCACCCGACTCGTCCTCATCCACCGCATAGTCCGGTAAATGATCTCATTTCGCAAGTTGCCTCACGTCATGCCGAAAGCCCTTCAACGGAGCACGCGACCCGCATTTCTTCTGCAACACGTTCAGTGACACCCGCCAGCACCGTTGTTTACCGCACTGTTTTCGAGCGATTTCATACACACGTCGCTCGATAGGCTTTCGCAGCCGAAAATAATCACGGTGCAACGTTAATACTTCCTTGGCAGCAATTGAGCGAAAGACCCAATCCGAGAGCTTGACCGACATTTCCAAGATACGACCGGTATTCTCCGAATGCCGGATCTCAAACGAATCGATCAAGCCAAACCCTTTGTACTCCTCCTCGCCGCCCGTCCGGACATTGGTGCGAATCCGGGTCCCGTCGAGACGATCCAAGGCATCCTTGAGGGCTTCGGAATCCTTCCCGCCAGTTGTGCGGTTAATGAACGTCAGCAAGTCTTTGGCCACGATTCGCACGCAAGGGGATGGAGAATGCCCGTCATTCATCTTGGCAATCATCTGCGAGATGCAGTAAATCAAGATGTCCTTGTCATAGATCGTAGCCAGCCCCTTGACGCTGGGAACGACCTCCAACCATTTGTCGCCGTTCTCATAACGGCGAAGATTCGTATCCGGCTTCTTGGAAAGCGAGAAGAAAGGATGCTCCATCGACATCATGTCGTCCTTGACAACCGCATCCGCAATATCACAAATGAACAGATCGTGCTGGGGATGCCGATCCGGCAGAAGAGGTAATTCCTTCGGTGTATCAGAAACCATGCCGGGAGTATTGGGGAATTAGAAACCAATGTCAAGTATCGGGGGATCAGAATCCGATTGCGAGTTTCGGGGTATTAGAAACGAATTCGTGGGAATTAGAAACTTCATATCGGGGTATCAGAAACCACTCGTGTATTGACCCAATCGGAAGGGGAACGGATCAAGAATCTTCTTACACGCACTCTTGATCTCTCAGATATGTCCAAATGATCCCCTCGCCGGTGCCATCTCCCCGAAATCGGATCAGCTCCACCCTTTGGTTGCGGTTGAGACACTTGATGGTATCGTGGAGACGTCGCTTGGGGCACTGGTCAGGGACGACAGGAAGGGGGTCGTCAATTTTTGCTGGCCACCCCTCTTCCTCGAAAACCGCAAGAATGGTTTCCTGATTGGGAGACGGCCACTTGAACACCTTCACCAACTGATTCCCCAGACACAACTCTTTCCTTTCCGCGTCCCATCGTGGCTTCATGTCAGTCACGGTATCATTAAGCTGCCCATTTGTGGGGACATCTACTAGAGTGTGTACTGAGTGTATGAGGCCATTGCTGCGCCCTGGATAATTGATCTGCTCGGTTGATGACGTCTCAGACGCTTCCCCAGCACGACCAACGAACCACGCTGCTCCGTCTGGGGTCATAACAAAGCAAGTGCGATCCGAGAATGCTTGTTTCCCGGCAGCTCGAAAACTCCGTCGTTCGTCTCCTGATTGCGTAATTTCCTCTGCATGATCACCATAGCCACTGACGAGGAGCCAACGAAACTCATTGTTGGTAAGACCAAGTCGCCGGAATTCTCCGATTTCTACAGCAAACTCCCAAACATTAACCTGAAAATCTCGTGCATAGCAATGCGCACGATACAATATGCAAAATGCTATTTACAAAAGTTCATCGAGATGGCTTATACTTGATCGGACCCAATTCGGCTGATTTCTACAAGGAACCACCACAGTTGCTCCTCTCAGTAGCTGATGACTGGTCATCCTTGCTGCACGCGACCAAGACATTCAGAGATCGTTCCCTTCAAGAGGACTTCCATGCTACAGTAGATTCTCTTCCCATCGACCCGTAGCGATAGACTCGATTCTTATTATCACCTCAACCAATTCTCGACTTCGATGGAGTATCCATCCCATACCTAGCGGTTAAGCCTGACTTATCATCCTTTTTGTCCTGTGAAGTCAGTGACGCTGAGTGAGTGTCCCTTGTGCCTCTCCCACTTTGATGCAGCCCAACCTTCAGCCGAACCACACGATGAGACGCGCCTCACGGCGGTCTACTAGCTGTATACGAATCAAAATCAAGATATTCTCACACTCATTTATACGATATGACGGACCATGTACGTGCCCGCCGCACTCTGTCGGCGAAGGTCTATGAGACAATCTCCCACGACATTGGATTCCAGAGCTACATCCTCAATGTCCGGACCATATACTTGACACACGAAAGAAAGTCATCGCGTTCGAGGGTGTCGGATACCAAGGAGACAAGCGTGTCGAAGGTGCCCCTTGGCCATAATTCCCAGGAAAACTCCTGGAGTTGACGAACTGCGCAGTAAACGACTCCGAATGTGTGCCACATCGTATCGTTGGCTGAAAGGGCATCTCTCCTTACCAACGAGAGGCATTTTGGATCGCCTTTGCCAATCAATGGTATTCGAGGATCGAAGAAGCGCCACCCGGCCCAAGAGCACCAGATCGCCATCGAGGTAGTCAAGCAGCCGGAGGCCAAGCACGAGTTCTGGCTGCTACAGCGGAGTGGGATGGCAGAACGAATCTTTGGGAGGCTGAGTCGATTCCAATAGTCTGACCCGAGTGATGAACATCTTCGTAAAACTTGATCAGCTGTCATTGGATCTTCTTCCTTGACATCAGCATCGGACTGATCGCTATAACAAGGACACGAAAAATCCCACGGGTTCGTGGAGCTTCGACTTGGCCGAATGTGCAAATTATTCAGCCGGACCAAATAAACCTTATTGCATGATTCATCGCTATATCAAACTTTGAATAGTGATTGTATATCTCGGGTATCGCGAGTTACTGCGCAACCACCGTATTATTAGACAGATTCAGAGATAATCTTATACACAGTCACCAAAACACACATTAGGTATCAGCACATTAAGTTATTCATAATACCGAGTGAACAACTCATTAAGATCTACCTACCCTTGTTATGCTACTTATCTGTCAGTATTGTGTCAAGAAAATTCGACAACGAAATTGCTGAAAACGAAAATATGAACACTCCAGCATTTGAGATATTTTTGCTTTGACAAAGCTTGAACAGAACTAGCCGCTCTGAGATACAAGAGTGGGGCAGGATTGCATTTCGATCCAGGTTTCGTTTACGTGACCATCTCCCCGCAGTCATCGGCCATGCTGCCTTGCGTTCCTAATTCCGCCTCACCCGAGCGAACTATTGCTTGCAGTTCTGCTCGGCACTGCTTCGTTCTTCCTTGACCTGTAGCTTCGACCCCGGTGTCAGCTACCCCAAGGCGGCATACTGCCAGACCTTGTTGTAAGGCTCCACGTCGTCAGTTGCGATCCACCGGGCGTCGGCCAGACACAGCGACATCGGCCCTCCCCCTTAAGCATCTGGTAGAACCGTTCGAGCTAGTCGTCGCTCGGGAACCATCTACCCAAGCACAGCTTGTGGGGCGGGGTCGCCTTGAAGGCAGAGCAACCGTCTGTCCAAGGAGCTATCCCAAAGCCCCACGATCCGCCTCAGCAACAAGCTTGGCGACTCCGATCAAGGACACCAACTCTACAAGGTTAGTAAGTACCTACTATTCCGACGGGCACCCGTTCCCCAGACTACCCGGGGCGATCGCCGAAAATCTCCAGGCTAGCCGCTGCGGCTGGCCAGAGATCTCTCGTGTCAGTCAAGGTTTATCTGAACTCTCGAATAGACCAGCTCTATCGAACATACGAGGGGCTGAGGCTGTGACCGGTGAACTGTCCCTACAGGGACGCCCCGCGAATGAGACGATGATGGTCTAGTCGGTCTTCACTGAAGAGCTGACGCTCGGTTTGCTCGATCCTATTCCACCGTATTGCCCGGTAGGAGACCCTTCATGGCCAAGAAGTACCTCGTCACCCTGACCTCCGACGAATGCAACTACCTCACTGGCCTGATGATGGCAAGCGAACGCTCGGCGCTGATTATTACCCGGGCCCACATCTGGCTCAAGGCCGACCAATTCGTTGCGTACTGAGGTTTTTTCCATTCGATCAGTGAAGATCAGCAACCAACATGCCCTCTCAGTCAAGGCATCTTGTGGACCTCCACTTTCAAGTCAGTACAATCCCATTACGGTGAGGTAGGCTCTGGCCATCGATCGCTACTGTTGCCAAAGTGATCTGCAGTGCCACTGAGACCATGGGGGCATCGGTTGACGGATGAGCCGACGAGTAGCGAGCCCACTCAATACTCCGGAAATCTCGCAAAATAGCGCAACGCCGAGGATTGTTTTCAGAGTTGGGGACTCTGTGGAGGCCGAGCAATGCGTGAAACGCCCGAACAAGGAGTCACACATTGGCTAACTTTGCTCAAGGCAGGTGACCACGAGTCCGCCCAACCACTCTGGGATCACTACTTCACCAAACTCGTCCGCTTAGTCAGGACCCGACTGCCGGCCTCGGCCGCTATCGACGAGGAGGGCGTTGCGGCAAGCGCATTTCGCAGTTTCTGGCTTGGCGCTGCCAACGGCCGGTTCCCTCGCCTGGAAGATCGCCACGATCTGTGGCGGTTATTGGTAGCAATCGCAGGCTACAAGATTGCGGACACCCTGGAAAAAGCGAACACCATCGGCCGAGGTAGACAATTCGAGCGGTCGCACCCCTCGGTGCTCGAACGAGTAGTCGGCACCGAGCCGACTCCCGAACTGGCCGCAGCGATAGCCGAGGAGTTCCAGCGACTACTTCGTGAATTACCGGATGACCAGTACCGCCAAATTGCGTTGTGGAAAATGGAGGGGTACACCAACAAGGAAATCGGCCAGCGACTAGGCTGCTCCCTACGTACAGTGACGAACCGGCTCGACGTGATCCGGAAAACTCTCGAGCAAGGGAGCGCCAAGTGACTCGAAAGTCTGCCAAGCCCGATGGGTCCATCCCCCTGGCTGACCTGCAGCGGGCTGTTGGGCTTTGCGATGCCTACGAGTCCGCATGGCGAGCCGGCAACCGGCCCGTGATCGAATCCTTCCTCGCCGATTTCGGGCCCGACCACCGGAGCGATCTGTTACTGCGACTATTAGGGCTCGACCTAGAGCTCCGCGTTTCGGCCGGGGAGAGGCCAGCGCCTGCAGAGTATCTGGCCCGATTCCCTGACGATGTGGAACTGGTCCGTTCGGCGTTCCGAGGTTTGACGGGAACAGCAGAGCTTCCCGGGCAGAACCGGGCGCCATACTTTTCTCCGGGCAATGGTGAGATACCTAAGTTGCTTGGTGACTACGAATTGCTCGATCGCCTCGGCCGGGGGGGGATGGGTGTCGTGTACCGGGCAATCCAAAAGAGCGCTGATCGTATTGTTGCACTCAAGCTCATCAGCCCCGAGTTACTGGAGAATCTGCCGGTCGCAGCCAAGGAAGAAGCCGTCAAGAGGTTCCGGCGCGAGGCCCTCTCGGCAGCTGCAATGGCCCATGATAATATCGTGACCGTGTTCGATGTCGGAGAGTGCAACGGACAGTCTTACTTCGCGATGCAGTACGTGGACGGAGGGACCCTCCACAAGTTCTTGTCCCTAGGCCCCCTCGAAAGCCGGCGGGCTGCAGCTTTACTCTCAGCAGTCGCGAGAGCTGTCGACTACGCACATAGCCTTGGAATCCTACATCGAGACCTGAAACCCAGCAACGTTCTTGTCTCTGTCGACGGCCGACCGTTTGTGGCCGACTTCGGGTTGGCCTCCAGGGCCGACTCTTGCGGCTTGATCACCCCTTCTGGAGCACTACTTGGTACACCCGCATACCTCGCACCTGAAGTTATCACTGGCCGAGGGCCAGAAAGGTTCACCCCCGCTGGCGATATCTACAGTCTGGGGGCAACCTTATACGAAATGCTAACCGGCCGGCCACCTTTCGAGGCCTCCGAGCCGACAGCCTTGTACGCGATGATCGTTGATGAAGACCCCCCTCGCCCCACGAAGGTGGCCAAGAATGTCCATCGTGACCTGGAGACCGTGTGTCTCAAATGTCTTCGGAAGGATCCCCGTTCCCGTTACCGCTCCGCAGCGGATCTCGCTGAGGACCTCGATCGTTTCTTGGCCGGACTTACGATACGAGCTCGCCCAGCCAGGTTGGCGGGCCGGATTCGTCGACTGTCCCGTAGGCCGTGGGCAAAGACCGCAAGGGCGGTACTGTTCATTCTCACGGTCGCGATAGGGGCTGCCGTGGCACTAGGAGTTCGTCCGCCCGGTTGGGAGGAGTGGCTATATCATTGGGAAAAGAAGGACGAGATAGCCGCTTTGGCCTCCGGGCACGCCATTGAACTCATCGAACCGTCCGAAGAGACGCGGTATCTCTGGCGAGCCGGGGGGGGCGAAGTCCGCCGAGAGAACCACGGCGACCCTAAGGCCCTGAACATCACCACCCTGGAACCCTCGCTTTTCGAGCTCCTCCCTAAGACGGATCGAGACGATTACGAGGTGACTATCTGGATTCGACAAGAGGAATGCCACAACCCAATGGCCCTCGTCGCCGCGTACGTCGGCCACAATTCCTTCGAGACAGCCGAGGGATCGCAACACACGTATGTCCGGGTGTCGTTCGCAGACCTCGGTACGATCGCGACTTCCGACCGTGATGCATCCGGCCGGCCCTCTTCTCAATTCGAACTAGGAGTCGTGATTCAGGGCCAGTCTACTTTTCGCCCGTTCCGAGTGTTCTCGAGTTCGAGACGCACCTCCCGAGTACCTTATCGCGCCCCCGGACCATTCACCCCACCTGGACCATGGCGGCGGATAGTAATCAAAGTTCGGGGTAACCGTGTGGTCGCCGAATGCCCATGGAGGGGAGAAAGTGTGTCCCTTGCTCCCGGCCAGCTCGGTGACGATTTAGTCCAAGAACATATTCGACTCGGAACGTCCGACTTGAAAAACGCTCCGAAATGTTGGTGGCCGCAAGGAGGCCTAGGCTTATATATCTATGGATGTACTGTTTCAGTACGGGAATTCAAAGTGCGGCCTCTCGCGCCGCAGGATGTCCACAACAATCCATGAGGGCTGAATGATGGCGAACCTGACACTTTCGGTAGCGATAGATGGCAATGATCTCAAGGTGTCGGGATTGGCGACCACGGGGGTGAAGATCTACATAGACGACGTCTACGAACCCCCCGAAGTACCGTTGGATGATAACGGTAAATACGAACGTATCTTCCCAGGAAAAGCCAACGCCTCCAAGGTGAAGGCAGTTACAGATGCCAAGACAGAAACAGAGGTTTTGCTGTAGGCCATCGGCCTGATCATGGCATATGGTGTGCTTCCCAGTGCTCCAGTGCTGGCCACTTCAGGTATGGCCTGCTCTTGGGACATCCGAGGCATCTCGTCCATGCGGATGGATTGTTGCTTCCCGTTGGGGCTCTGGGCCTCACCGCCGTAAGCGTCTAACGAAGCCCATCTTGCAGCGGATGGCAACTTCTCGGGCAGACCGACGGTTGGTGCGAGGCCCCACCCCATGGGCACGTCAAGGGAAAGCTCCTTCTGGCGGAGGCATTCCGGCGGGGGATGGACAGGACCGACGGGCGGGTGCGACGGCAACTCCGTATCCCGATGGAAATGGCCCTCGCCGAACCAGTGGCTGACCCTTCGCGGGCCGCGCTGCGCGTCTACTTTACCGCCGACTTAAAGTAGGATCAGGTGGGCGAAGCCGTCAAACTCATCTCGAGTACTGGAGGGTCGGTCGGGTGCTCGCCGTGGGTCGTGAACGGCCGATCCGGTGATCCTTTCTGGGCTTTCGAACGAGCGGTGGTTATCACCTCGTCAAGACGGCAGATGCCTCAGCAGCGATGGGCGGGAAGCAACCCCAGTGGCTCACCCGTCACCGTAGCCTTCTGGTCTCGGTGGTGCGCAACACTTCCCAACGCTGGGGAACCGAGGACGAGGCATCACCATTTCAACGCATCCCCCCAAGCGATCCATCTCTGCAGCTCTGCTATCCTGAAAGGAGCGATTGCATCGACCTTTCCCGGAGTGTTCCCATGCCCTCGCGTCGCCGCGTCAAACATGCTCGCTCAACCAAACCCCAGGGCAACGTCCGCGAACCCGGCCGCGGCGCCCACTTCCCGCCCGGCATGGAACGCGGCGGCAACTGGCATGCGG
>CAYPIE010000160.1:0-8554 GCA_964410665.1 uncultured Alcaligenaceae bacterium | reverse complement strand
GTTGAAAAGCGCGGAGAATCTCCACCAGCAATCATCGTGCCGAACACCTTTGGGCTGACCCCCGCTGCTTCGAAGCTACACACCCCCGGAGGGCCCTCTAATACCGGCCGTAAAGAGAGGGCCGGCCCGGCCGCCCTGAGAAGGGCAAAGGGATGAAGACCGAGTTGGTGGTCAACCGGCTCAAACTCGTGTCCTTGACCCTCCGGTGCGGGCGCAGGCAGATCATGACACCTCGACTTACGATTCTTAACCACATCGAACCGACCAAAACGGTTCCTCAGCGGCTTCGGGCAGCTCCCTCCCGCTCTTCGAGAGAGCCTTCGTCGATTGACCGAGACGGCTTCGCCGCCACCTTGGCCTCACGGCCTCCAATCCGTACGATTCTGGTTAACCTTCTGGGCCGAACCGGCATTTCCCTAAATGGAACGCAGTGAATCCGAGTCGATGGACGCCCGCTTCGTCGGACAACTGACGGCCGTCCAAGTGCCGCTGTTGGCCTACGTCCGCTCCCTGCTGCCAGGCGACTCGGCCGCGCGCGACGTCGCCCAGCAAGCGAACGCGACCATCTGGGAAAAGCGGGCCGCGTTCGAACCGGGGACGAACTTCAAGGCGTGGGCGTTCCGTATCGCCCGGTACGAGGTGTTGAACTATCGCAAGCGCCAGGCCCGAGACGCCCGCCTCGTCTTCAGCGACGAGTTGGAGCAGACCATCACCCGTGAGTTGGCCGACATCCCGGACGACTTCCAGGAGCGACAGGAAGCGCTGACGGAGTGCTTGCGGCAACTACGTGAAGCGGACCGGGAGCTGCTCCTCCATCGTTACGCACAAACCGGAACGCTGGCCGAGTTCGCAGCCCGAGCCGGACGGAGCGTGGGTGGTCTCAAGGTCACGCTCCACCGGCTCCGCTCCGCGCTGCTTGCCTGCATCGAGGGACGATTACGGGGCCGGAGGGCCGACCGATGACCGCTCTGGAACGACATCAGTTGATCGACGCCCTGCTCGAGGGCGAAATCTCCGAAGCGGACTTCGTCCGTCTGGAGGCGGAGCTGTCGGTCGATCCCATCGCTCGCCGCGAGTACTACGCGTGCGTCGGGTTATCGCTGCTGCTCGAGCACGAAGCCGGGGCTTCTCCGCCAGTCGATGCCGCTCCCACTTCATCTCGGCCCAAGGCGGGCTCGTCGCGACGCCGTTGGCGGCTTGCTTTTGCCACCATGACGGGCGTCGCGGCCATGTTACTCCTGGCCCTGGCCTGGCAAGCCCAATCCCGCCTGGGCTCACACGGACAGGCGCTGAATCGGGAGACTTCCGAGGAACTTGCCAGTGGGTTCGCCGTCGTGTCCGGTCAAGCCAATACGGTTTGGGGTGACGGCCGTCCCCGCTCAGACGGTAGCTTGGTCCCGCCGGGTGAAATCCATTTGCGGTCCGGTGTCGCCCAGTTCGAACTGTTCAGCGGGGTCGTCCTGGTCGTCGAAGGAGAAGCCCGGCTCACGGTCCGCTCTCCGATGGAGGTCGCCGTCGCTCGTGGCAAGGTACGGGCGAGTGTCCCTGAGCCGGCGCACGGCTTCCGGCTCGTGACCGATACCGGCGAAGTCGTGGATCTGGGGACCGAGTTTGGGGTCCGTGCCACCGAAGACGGGGCCGAGGTGCACGTCCTCGATGGGGCAGTGGATTGGAAGCCAAGAGGGGCACCAGCTCGCCGTCTGCGTCAGGGGGAGGCCCTTTTTCGAACCAACACCGGGCGGGAGGAACCGTTCGATTCGCGGCCCGACGATTTCGTCGGCCCGGACGAACTCCGAAAACGGTTGCGGACGCTATACTTGGACCGGCTAAGGAGCTGGCAGGACCGGGAGGAACAGTTACGGGACGACCCGCGGTTGGTTGCGTTTTATCGCGTGTCCCCGGACGACCTTGCCGCCCGCCGCCTGCCCAACCTGGTCAGGGACCGAAAGACGGTCGCCAGCCCGGGTGCGTTGGTCGCCGCCACCCCTGCAGCCGACCGCTGGGGGCGATCCGGCCGGGCGCTCGATTTCAGCCCTGCCGGCAGTCGGGTACGGTTGTCGGTGCCGGGTGAGTACCGGTCCCTGACGCTTACCTGCTGGGTGCGGATCAACAGCCTGGACCGGTGGTACAACTCCCTGTTCTTAACCGATGGGCACGAGCAGGGCGAACCCCACTGGCAGATCATGAACGATGGCCGGCTGTTTTTCTCGGTCAAGAAGCGGGAAGTGTTCGACCGCTCCCGTGGGGAGAAAGACAAGCACGTCTTCTACTCGCCGCCGTTCTGGACACCGGCCCTGAGCGGCCAGTGGCTGATGATTGCCACCGTCTATGACGTCGATGCCCGCACGGTCACCCACTACCTCAACGGTGAGGACTTGAGCCGGGAGGTAATCCCGGAGGACTACCTGGTCGAGACGGTGCGGATCGGCAACGCCTCGTTGGGCAACTGGGGGTTGCCGAAGTTCTGGGACGCCCCCCACTTCGCCGTCCGGAACCTCAACGGCAGCCTCGACGAATTCCAATTATTCAGCGCCCCACTCTCGGGTGACGAAATCCGGAGGCTCTATACCGATGGTAAGCCCTAAGCTGCTTCTGGCGAGTGCCCTGGCGATCGCCGCATTCCTTATCCCGACCACCCGGGCCGACGAGAAGACTGCCGAGCGGGAATTCACCCTGAAGGTACTGCCGCTCTTGAAAGCGAGGTGTTTCGGCTGCCACGGCGAGGGCGATGAGCCCCCGAAAGGCGGTCTGGACTTGCGGAGCCGGACCGCTTTGCTCGCAGGGGGTCGTTCTGGAGAACCGGGGGTCGTTCCGGGTAAGCCTGGCGAGAGCCTGCTCGTCCGGGCGGTCAGGTGGGACGGCCTTGAGATGCCGCCGAAGGAGAACGACCGCCTCTGCGTGGCCCAGGTGCAACTGGTTCAGCGTTGGATCGCCGCCGGTGCACCGTGGCCAAACGAGGAAGCCCAGAAGCAATTCCGCGCTCAGGAGCGGAAGACTCTGCTTACCGTGGACGGCACCCTGGTCCCGACCAGTGGCGGGCTCTCCGAGGAGTGGACGTTCCGTCGGTATCAACCGGAGGACGTCTGGGCCTTCCGCCCGGTCAAGAAGCCCGATCTACCCGAGGTATCCGAGAGCCCGATTGACGACTTCATCCGGTCGAAGTTGGCCAAAGCCGGTGTCACCCCCTCCTCCCAAGCCGACCCTCGAACGCTCGTCCGTCGGGCAACGTTCGACCTGATCGGCCTGCCCCCGACCCCGCTCGAAGTGGACCGGTTCCTCTCCGATTGGGAATCCAACCCTGAGAGAGCTTGGGAGAAATTGATCGACCGCTTGCTGGCCAGCCCACACTACGGCGAGCGCTGGGCCCAGCACTGGCTCGATGTGGCACGTTACGCCGACACCGGCGGCATGGCGAACGATTACGAGCGGTCCAACATGTGGCGCTACCGCGACTACGTCATCCGATCGTTCAACCAGGACAAGCCCTACGACCGCTTCGTCCTCGAGCAACTGGCCGGGGACGAGTTGGCCGATGGCTCGGTGCTACGCCGGTTCCACGGCGACCAGGCGAAGGTTGCCGAGGTCCGCACCACCGGTGCGTACTCGGACGAGGAGGCGGAGTGGATCGTGGCCACGAGCTTCCTGCGGATGGGGCCGTGGGACAACGCCATGATCATGCCGCCACAGGCCCGACAGATCTACCTCGACGATGTGGTCAACGCGGTCGGGCAGACGTTCCTCGCCACAACCATGCGTTGCTGTAAGTGCCACGACCACAAGTTCGACCCGATCCCGACCCGCGATTACTACCGGCTGTATGCGGTGTTCGCCGGTACCCAGATGGCCGAGCGGCCGCTGCGATTCCTGGCAGCGGAAAACCGTGACGGCTTTGTCGAAGGCAAGGCGTTGGTCGAGAAGTTGCTTCAGTACGCCACCACGGAAAAAGAAAAGATCGAGGCCAAGCGCGAGGCCGCAGCGCGGCGGTGGTATGCGACCCACGACCTATCGTACAAGAACGAAGCAGCCCGCCGGAACGACCCCGATGCGAAGAAGCCACCGCGAAACGTCGGCCTGGATCACGTGGATGAAGGGCGGCTCAAGGTCCGCCAACAAGATGAATGGATCTGGAGACGCCGGCTCGAACGCTACCAGCCGATGGTCAACGCGGTCTACGATGGGCCGGAGCAGAGGTTGGCGTGGAACAGTGCACGCAAGCTACGCATGCCCGCGAAGATCGAGCAGAGCTGGAAGCCACAATCGCACATCCTACTCGGCGGTACGTTGGAGGCACCGGGAGAGACGGTCCGCCCCGGCGTCCTCAGCGGCGTCGCCGTGCCAGTCGAAGATTCGGACGTCGATCCGTACGTCCTGCCCGCGCAGATCACGCGCCGGCGGCTCGCCCTGGCGAAATGGATCACCGACTCGCGTAACCCGCTGACGTCCCGGGCGATCGTGAACCGTGTCTGGCAGTATCACTTTGGCAAGCCAATCGCCGGCAACCCGAACAATTTCGGGGCGAAGGGGGCCAAGCCGACGCACCCGCAACTGCTCGACTGGCTGGCGGCCGATTTCGTCGAACACGGTTGGACCTTTAAGCGTCTGCACCGACGCATCATGATGTCACAGACGTACCGGATGGGGAGTCGTCACCCCCAGATCGCGGAACTCCGCAAGCACGACCCGGACAACGACCTGCTGGCGTTCTTCCCGCCCCGCCGGCTAACCGCGGAGGAGTTGCGCGACGCCATGCTCCACATCAGCGGCGAGTTGAACCCGGCAATGGGCGGACTACCGGTGATGCCCGAGATCAACCTGGAGGTTGCCTTCCAACCTCGGATGATTCAGTTCTCGCTCGCCCCATCGTACCAACCCTCGCGTACGCCACGGCAGCGCAACCGCCGTAGCATCTACGCCTACCGCGGCCGCGGCTTGCCCGACCCGTTCCTGGAAGTCTTCAACCGGCCGAACCCGAACGACTCCTGCGAGTTGCGCGACACCGCCGCGGTGTCGCCCCAGGCATTCGCCCTGCTCAACAGCGATCTGATGACCGACCGCAGCATCGCCCTGGCGCAGCGGTTGGAGAAGGAAGCAGACACCCTGGCGGGCCAGGTGAAACGGGCCTTCCGTCTCGTACTGGGCCGCGGGGCGACGCCCGCTGAGGTGGAGCAACTGACCACTTACGTCGGAGAGATGCAGTCCTACCATCGGGACATCAAGCCCAAGCCGGTGGTGTACCCCACCTGGATTGAGCAAGCGCTGGTCGAGGAGTTCTCCGGCCAAGAATTCACCTACCAGGAAATCCTGCCGGTGTTCGAGGACTACGTCTCCGACGCTAAGCCGGCCACCGTCAGCGCCGAGACCCGCGCCCTCGCGGACCTGTGCCTACTGCTGCTCAACAGCAACGAGTTTATCTATTTGTATTGAGGACGCCATGAACCCCACGACTCTCCTCGATCGCCGCCAGGCGCTGTTTGGCCTAGGTGCGTCCCTCGGATCGCTCGCGTTCACCGACCTGTTGGCTAGGGAACCTGCGTCTACCACCGGGCCGCTGGCGCCAAAGGCTCCGATGCTCCCCGCCAAGGCGAAAAGCGTGATCATGCTCTTCATGGAGGGCGGGCCCGGGCACATGGACACCTTTGACCCTAAACCCGAACTCACCCGACGGCACAAGACCGAGTCCAAACTCACCGGCACGCTGGAATCGGGGTTTAAATTCTTCGTCGGCAGTCCGTTCAAGTTCCGAGCCGTCGGCAACCATGGGATTCAGATGTGCGACCAGTGGATGCACCTGGCCGATCCGGAGGTGGCCGATGCGTTGTGCAACTACCGCGGCTGCCAGGCGGAATCCCTCAACCACCCAGAGGCGCTCTACCACATGAACACCGGTAGCCGCCTCGGCGGCGACCCGGCCCTGGGAGCGTGGACCACTTACGGTCTGGGCACGGCCAACCAGAACCTACCCGGCTACGTGGTGATGACCGAACTTGCGTACCCGCAGGGTGGAACCGGAAACTGGAGCAACGGGTTTCTCCCGGCCTACTACCAAGGTACACGACTGCGCCCCAAGGGCTCTCCGATCCTCGACCTGCATTCGCAGCCGTACAAGTCGCGCAAGCACCAGCGGCGGTTTCTCGACGAACTGGCCCGGCTAAACGCCCAGCACGCAAACCAGCACCCCGAGCACGGAGAACTGGCCGCGCGGATGCAGAGCTACGAGCTCGCCTTCCGGATGCAAGCCGAGGTGCCCGACTTGGTGGATCTCCGGGGTGAGACGTCGGAAACGCAAGAGATGTATGGCTTGCACGCGAAGGAGACGGCCGCGTTCGGCCGGCAGTGCTTGCTAGCCCGGAAGATGGTCGAGAAGGGCGTGCGCTTCGTGCAAATCTTCGCTGGCGGCTGGGACAGTCACGACTACCTGGAACGAGGCCATGCCGCCCGGATCCGGAGCGTGGACCGACCGTTTGCCGCACTGATCAAGGATCTGAAACGCCGCGGCATGCTCGACGAGACCCTAGTGATCTGGACCGGTGAATTTGGCCGCACCCCCGACAACAACAAGCGGGGCGGCGTATACTCACTGGGACGCGGGCACAACATCAACGCGATGGGCATGCTGCTGGCCGGCGGCGGTGTGAAGCCAGGAGTCGTCGGGGCGACCGACGAACTGGGTAGCAGCGCGGTGGACTGTGTGCACCCCATCCGGGACTTCCATGTCACGCTGCTACACCTGCTCGGGTTGGACGACAACAAGCTGACCTACTTCCACGGCGGGCGGTACAAGCAACTTAGCCAATTTGGCGGCGAGGTCATCAAGGAACTCATCGCCTGAGTCCACCAGGCTCTGCAACGAGTCACGAATCTGGACACGCTTGAAGCCGAGGTAGCCCACACGCTTACTTTTTCCCCAACAACTCTGCCATCGCCCACCCGAGGGCATTGCCAACTTCCATGTAGGTCATGGCGTTGTGGTTGTAGTGATAGCCGGCCCCGGTCGGCGAGATACTCTTGTCGCGCCAGAAAGGCCGGGCGTCCACGGCTTTCACATTCCCCTGAAATTCCGGATACTTGTCGGTCTCGCCACTGACCGCCAGCTGTGCCTTGGCGATGGTCAACCCGTGGCCTTTCAGATCCTTGCCCTCGAAAGCAATGGTGGCCAACACGAACTTAGCCTGGGGCGATTCAAAGTCCTTGCGCAGGGTCTTGATCAGGTGCACCAGGTTCTGCTCGTAGCGGCTGGCGTGCGCGGCGTTCTGGTCCTTGTGTCCCTGCCACCAGACAAAACCGGCGACCTCGTAGCCCTGTCCTTGGTATCCGGGGTAGTACTTCTTGAGGTCCTTCAGGATCGTCTTGGCATTGCCGACATCGTCGTCGTACTGCTTGCCGGCGTACCAGTTGATGGGCTGTGGCTTGGTCCCCTTGGCCCACGACAGGGGAGATTCCTTGTAGCCCGCGTAGATCTTGCCATCGAACTCGAACTGCTTGCTGCCGGGGGGAAGCAGATCCCAGCCCAGGCTCCGGTTGCCGATACAGGATTTGAGCACCAGGACTGGTTCGTCGAGTACGTGCCCCATGATGTGGCCGAACTGCAGCTCTGGCCCGATATGCCGGCCCTTGACGGTCAGCCACTCGTTACGCAGTAATCCCATCTTGTTGTTGCGGTGCATCACCTGCACGTAGCGGACATCTTTTCGTTCCGTCCAGTTCCCTTTCTCATCGACCAGATGCGGGTACTTGCCTTCTTGCTTAATCAGGTGCGTCAGCGTCCCCTGCTGGTCCTCGGGGCCGACCCGGCCGAAGCCGAGCATGTTGGATTGCCCCAGGAGGATAAACACCTTTACCGGCTTGGTCTGATCCGACGGTTTCCCATCGGGATCAGGGAGCTGATCGGGAACCTCAGCAGTCACGGGGGGAATCACGAGCAATGCCATCGCCATGGCGGTCAAGCGTACCATCGATCGTCTTGTCGGGTGTGGTTTCATAGGAAGTCTCCGATGGAAGAGTGGTGGGAAGGTAAGTGACGCAGCCGCGGTACCGGCCACACACGCCGAACGCCCAGAACACGGCCAAGGCAATCGGCGCAAGAGAGCAACCGTTGGATGGCCCTCCTGGGATGTCTTGTCGAGTCAGAGTAACATGTCGGCTGGGTGAGGCAAGCAAATGCTCGTGCTCATATCGATCTGCGAAGTCTAAATGGCCTAGCCAAAACCAAGGCCCCTGTTTGAGACACCAGCTCGGGGTGTGAGTGAAGTGGGCGAGCACTTTCTTGGGAATGTTTCGCCACGAATCTGAGAGTTTCGCTAGGAGAATTCGGAACCGCCGGTCTCTGCCCCGAGATGCGCATCTGGTAATTGGCATCGATGCCGGGATGTTTCGCCCCGAGCCGTTGCAATCAGTTCACAGACACCTGGCCAACCGCGTCCAACACCGTCGTCTCGTATGCAATTTCGTCATTGGATTAAGCGACGTTCGGCGTTCGCGCGTGGACTTGGCTCAGATCAGCAGTTCCAGTTGTTGGTAGTGCTGGCGTTCGATGCGTTCACCGAGGACGAAGCGG
>CAYPIE010000159.1:0-8601 GCA_964410665.1 uncultured Alcaligenaceae bacterium | reverse complement strand
GTCGCCGGTGGTCGGTGGTCGCACAGCCATGGTTTTTCTCCACAAAACCCGTTACCATGGCGATTGTAGCAAATACAACTGTAGTACTAGAGCCAATCTCTTAAAGCTGGCGAGGCCACCATCGCGAAAAGACACAGGTTGGCCGACACATGATGAGCAATCCACAACCTGTTTGTTGTCAGGTTGGTTCTACCTCGTCTTTATCATCAAAGTGACCGTCTACCGGACGCCGATCACACCGATGAAAGGCAGCGGCAGTCATCATTCCAAAAGCCCGGCAAACAGGGTCAAGTCCCTACTGTTCACCCGGGCTCGTTCTTCTGGAAACAACCTGCCGTTGCTGGTTCGTGTGAGCCACGCCACGCGAGAATTGGCTCGACAGTTACCCCGGTTCGGCGGTCACCTGGAATGGGGGCTGTTGCTTTGCCTTGCTGCGACCGGCATCCCGTAGACGACTACCGAGAGGTGACCACTCCCTCCGGGGTGTGCTTCGATAGACGGTTACATAGCAAGAACTCAATCGAAGCATCATCGCATTCGCAGCGAACACTTTTGATTGGCCGACTTAAGGCCAAGGCATCACAGGAGAGCAACATTACAGCATTCATTGTTTGATTATTTTATTATAAGATTGGATCAACGGATAGTACAGCTTCCCACGAGCACGACGAGAACCGATATAGGTCGCTTGCGTTGTCCAGTGATCCTTCTTGCGGCTGTCGAAGACACCGGTGATGACCTTCTCGTTTTGCCCGACACCGGCCAGGGCAGGCGAGCGCTGGTCATAGATCGGGTCAATCGTATAGATGCCGCTACGGCCCAAGTACTGTTTCTGGCTCCCCACAAAGTTGGCCACCACTAGGTAGTAAGTGCATTCCCAAGCGAGGTTGTCCCACAGAACCATCCCGCCCATTTTGTTGTGAGGGTTGATCGCGGGATTGATGCGGATCTGGCCGTCGCCGGCACACTCTCCGTGCCAACTCGAGGGGGCCGCGACAAGGTTCGCCCGGTTAATGGCAAGGATGACTCCCGACTCTGGCATGTAAGCATCACTCCCGACCAACAAGCCGACTCGCCCAAGCTCGTTCGTCTCGACGACCACGAAGAGGTTCCCGGACGTCGCCCAGTCCCGATCATGTACGTTGAGATGTACTTTGCGGGCTTTGCCGAGAATCGTCCCCTCAGGGTTAACCAGGACCACGGTGTTGTAACAACGATTCTGTTCATCCCTCTCTGCCAGGCCAAATGCAATAAAGCACTGATAACGCTTGGCCAGTCCTTTCACAAAGGTCGCAGAAGGGCCGGCAAACGTTTCTGCAAGCCCTGCCATAGTCTCAGAGGGCGGATGGCCGAGGAAAGAAAGCTCCGGGAGGACCACTAACGTTTTACGCTGCGAGAAGCTCTGGATCTGCCAAGCGTGCTCCTGAAGGAGGAGGTTGACTTTCTTCATATTCTCCTGGAGGTCGCCCGGCACCGGCTCGTACTGTAAGGCGATCCCCTGCACCCGACGTACTTGATGATCGATCAATGAGTTCCAAGGAG
Organism: uncultured Alcaligenaceae bacterium; assembly: GCA_964410665.1. Classification (GTDB taxonomy): domain Bacteria; phylum Planctomycetota; class Planctomycetia; order Gemmatales; family Gemmataceae; genus CAYPIE01. The sequence continues at coordinate 7,059 of CAYPIE010000159.1, read as the reverse complement.
CGATGTGACGAATCAGGTTGAGATAACGCTTGGGGCGGCGCTGCGCAAGGATCCTGTTCTTCAAACGATACTGATCAGGGCAAATGGATGCAAAGACAATGGCCTCTTTGTCGAGTGGAGCTTCACAGAGTTTCTCTCCCTTGGGAGACCACACCGCACTACAGCCGCGCATCCGGAAATCTTTTTCGACGTTGCAGCGATTAGCGCTAATCACGTACAGGCCGTTTTGAATCGAGCGAGCCTGCAATCGACCCACCGTTTGCCCGGAGGAATTGGTGGCGAAACAGACGATGTCCGCTCCTCCGAGCAAAGCGAGTCGGAACGTCTCCATGTAATTGGCATCCTGACAAACGACCAAGGCCAAATTTCCCAGTTCCGTCTGGAAGACCGGCATACCGAGGTTCCCGTATGCCGACCAGTGTGATTCACTTTCCCAGAGGTGGAGCTTGCGATACTTCCCAACGTAACCCTCGGGGCCAACCAATGCCATCGAGTTATAGTAAAGTCCTGTTGTTGAATCCACTTCCGCCATGCCCCAAGCGATGTAGCAGTTGTGCTTACGCGACACTTGAGCAAAGCGGCGAGTCGTCTTGCCTGGAATGGTGTCGACAAAGTCTTTGATGTCAGCTCGGCTCTCATAAAGATACCCAGTTGTGGCCATCTCGGGAGCAACAAGGATCTTCGCTCCTTTCGTCGCAGCCTTCTCGAACTGTTCAACAAGTCGCTCAACGTTTGGCTTCAGTTTCTTTAACTCAGGATTGAACTGGATCGCTGCGACTTTGAATGGAGAGGGATTGGAAGCTGAGGCGGAAGTGTTTGTTGCAAGAGTGAATAACACAACCAAAGAAGCACGAACAACACAACAGAATTTCGACTGTGATTGCACTGATTCGCTCCAAGTTGTTTTACAAATGCTGTGTGGTGTTAAGAAGGACTAGTTTCTGCTCGGACCTTTATTTAGAATTTTATCACGATTCAGAAGCAAAGCGTCCTACTCCTGCACGTGCAGGCAAGTGCAACCCTCAGACAATACTTACTGAGAATCGATTGGATCCAGATTGAGTAGAAACGGACGACGCACGAGCTTCTGTGAGCCAATAGTGTTCATATAGAGCAGCGCTTAACTCCTTCCTTCTTTTATCGATTAGAATAATTACTCGGACGGGGCTCTGCAACCTTTTCTCCGTAGGATTCTGAGGTGAGTTTCTTGGTATAGATAAAAAATGGCCGGTTCTTCCGAATCCGGCGAGAGTTGCTGCAACAGGATGTAGGAACAGAACTCCTCGACCAGCCCACACACAGCGGAGATCCCCTTCATCCTAGCTCGGATCGCTGTAGTCTTACTTTGGGCGTAGCCGAAGCCGCTTGACATCCACCCTGTCCAGATACCGACCCCGATCGTCCCCATATTTATCTTCACCCCCGCCGTCTGCAAACGCGGTTCTTTATTCCGTCATGCGCCCCTGGTTGCGATTTCATAGATTCCCTCAGCACACGTTTTCAGTATTCTCTCAAGCTGGGGATATGGTTCGCCGTACCCATTCAGCAGTCCAGAATGCTGGCGAGCTGCCTTGCGAGGAACGAGATTTGAGGCATCAATCAGGCCACAATAGTGCCAGCCAACAAAATCTGGTCGGTCGAAAGCCTGAACGAAGAATTCGGCGGTCCATTCCGCACGCTGATCCAGATCGTCCGCAACAGGGCCGTAGGGACGCGGCATCGTGTCAGTGGTCATCGTAAATGAAGAATCACCGTTAAGGAGTGGCTTGTCGACCAGCTTCGACCAGCGGTCAAGACCAGGCTTTTGGACCTCGTATCGCCCATACATTTGATAAAAAACCATATCAGTATACTGGCTGGTGATGGGAAGGACCGTGTCCAGTGAATCGGTGTTAGCGTTGATCTTGTCGCCCACAAACATGTGGTTCGAGTCGTAACGACAGATAGCGTCACGAGCGGTCTGGTAATAGCGAGCAACGCAACGATGAAGAAACTCGATGTTGTCCCGAGTTTCATTTGCGTTGAACAACTCCGTGTGGGGTCGCCAGTCTTTGGCAGCGGCCAACGTGTTGAAGGAGTCAAGCTGTGTGTTATAAGTCCTGTTAAAGTCAGCGATGGAGTCGCGATAGAGGTCACGCTCGGGAGCAGCACAGCAGTTCCCGCCCTACGGGCTTTTCGGATCTTGTGACTTCACTGCTATAAATCCTCCACCACATTTTTGGTCAGTTTAGGAAGCAATGCTGAGGACCCGGATTCCCCTTTTAAGTGCCCAAACCAGTTGATGTGATGTTGCGTGCTCAAACGGGGTCGCTGGATCGCCTCAACGGAACTGAGGCAAAAAAACAAGGCGATTGAGTAGTGGACCCCTTTTGGGGCAGGTCAACGCTTCCCGCGACTCGGCTGCATCGTCAGTCGTCTTTTAAGCGTATTGATGAAATGTCCATGCTAGTTGACCACCTCCATCGAAGTGGCCGCCAAGTGTGCCACCCGAACCTGGCCGGACAAACAGGGGCGATTCCTTCGGAGCGGCGGGTGGGAACCCCATGGTGTTCGGCACTAGAGTTGCTCTGGTCTGGGTGGCACGCTCGGAGTCTGCGACGGGCGTGGGAAACGCCCGGTGCGTGGGGGTCATGGCAATGCCCGGGTTGGGGAGCATGCCCTGCGTCCCTCCCGCGCGGAGTCCGAGGGTTAGCCGGGCCCACGTTCGCCGGTGCAGGGGAAACATCCAGGGGTGGCGAAGCCGTGGGCGTTTCCCACGCCCGTCGCAGACTCCGAGCGTGCCACCCAGACCGCAGCAACTATGGTGCCGAACACCATGGGGTGGGAACCCGCCGAGGGTTGGGCGGAAGCGCCTCGGACCAACGCAGAGTGGGAGCACGACCTGCCAGACGCGGGATCTTCAACCGACCGCTGTCCAACCCTCGGCGGGTTCACACCCGCCGCTCCGAAGGAATCGCCCCTGTCCAACGCGTCACCCACCCAGCGAGCGCGTGTCAACACTTCCCCGCCCCCGGTGTGACACTTACGGATGCCCAGCTTTGGTCCGACACCGGGTCGTCATCTTGATCGAGGTGACCCACTAGTCAACCTATACTGGTTTTACGTCGTAACCATCCCGTCCGTTTAAGTCAAGCGATTGCGAACCATCTTCGGAAGCACTTCTTGTCGGACATGGTTGTCTCATGGGGAGGGTACGGAAGTATTTCCTGTCGGACGTGGTTGTCTCATGGGGAGGGTAACGGTCGCTCGGTGTCCCTCCACCAACTCACTCGCCGACGGTTGGACGGATCGGTACCGGCGAACTGAATATCAGCGAACTGATATTGAACTGTTTGTGCGAGTTTGTATGATGCAACTTCCCGTTTCCCTCATCTGAGGCTGAAGTTGCCGGTTGGAAGGCCACCAAGGCAGCTCACCCTCCGATGATCCTTGAACCTGCGCAGGAGATTCGCAATGAGCCTCTCGAATTGGTTCACACGATGTAGCCGTAGGAAGCCAATCATGAATCAGCGATATTTGATCTTCGGATTGTATGCGTTCGCCCTGGCAGCGTATTGCGAACAGGCTTCAGCGCATTACTTGTGGGTTGTGCCAGCTAACACACCGGACGGAAAACGCGTCGCCAACATCTATTTTGAGGAAGCTCCAAGTGCAGGAGACGGGCACTACCTGAATCACTTTCTCGGCTCGAGCAACGTCTGGGTTCGGACACTGGGAAACCCAAGTCCAGTCTCCGTGAAAGCCTCAGAGGTCAAGAAGGACAAGAACCGGTGGATGCAGGTCCCGCTGCCCAAAGCGTCCGAGTACAGCATCGATACCTATGGTAAATTTGGTGTGTACGCTTACGGAAAAACCAAAGTTTTACTGCACTACTACGCCAGGAACCTCAACGTTGCTTCTCATGACGCCATTCACGAGCTCGGCCGCGCCGAACAGATGGATCTCGATCTTGTTCCGCACAATATCGGGCAACAGTTGGAAGTCACTTTACTCTGGAAAGGCAAGCCCGTTTCGGATCGCATGATCTTCGTGCGCGGTCCAAATCGTTTTCGCAAGAATATGAAAACCGACCAGCGAGGGCGGATCCGACTTCCGTTTGAGGATTCTGGCAATTACACATTTCGCAGCAGTGTCGAGGAGCCAATTCCAGGAACGGAAGACGGTCAAGCGTATGAGTTTATTCGTCACAACATTACGTTGTTGATGAAGCTGCCTCTCGGCGGAGGTTCATAGTCGCAGCACTCGAGTCCGGATCGGACGAAACTCGGGCGGGGGATCCTGGAACCCGCCTCCTTGCCCTTGGGGGTCCCGGCCCCCCGAGTGGCGATTGCGTAACGAGGCTCTCCGTGAGAACGCCTGGCCGCACGCGACGGGAGCGGGACAAGCAGTCAGGCGTCACCCTGACCCCATCCCGAACGCCTCGAGGATGCGCTGTGCCGCCGTTCCCACTGGCAGGAGGCCCGCCAGCACTTCACGCTCGATCTGGTCGGACAGGCCCTCGACCGCCGGGTGCCGCCGGACCGACTGCAACACTTGCTCTTCCACCAGCGACCACAGCCAGCACAGGCTTTGTCGGCGGCGACGCTCAGCCAACTCGCCGCTCGCTTCCAGCGCTCGTTGTCGTTGCATCACCGCTTCCCACGTGGCCGCGATCCCTTCACCGTGCAACGCACTGCATGTCATGACCGGCGGCTCCTCACCGTGACGACCCGAAAGCGCTTGCAGCGCCGTGCGCAGTTGTCCTGCCGCCACCTCCGCCGGTCCCTTCATCACACCGTCGGCCTTGTTCACCACGATCACGTCTACCAGTTCCATCAAGCCGCGTTTGATTCCTTGCAGTTCGTCCCCGGCGCCTGGCAGCATCAGCGCCAAGAAGCAGTCCGTCATGCCGGCCACAACCGTCTCGGACTGACCCACACCTACCGTCTCGATCAGTACCACGTCGAATCCCGCGGCCTCGCACACCAGCATGCCTTCGCGGGTCTTACGCGCTACGCCCCCCAGCGTCCCCGCCGACGGCGACGGCCGGATATACGCCGACGGCTCGACAGCTAGTCGCGGCATGCGTGTTTTGTCACCCAGGATGCTACCGCCGCTGACACCGCTTGAAGGGTCGACCGCGAGCACCGCCACGCGGAGCTCCTGTTTGATTAGGTGCACCCCTAGCGCCTCAATGAACGTGCTCTTGCCCGCCCCCGGTGCGCCCGTGATCCCCAACCGCACAGCGCCGCCACTGTGCGGCATCAGCCGGGTGAGCAACTCTTCCGCCGTCGGCTGATGCCGTGGGCTACTCGACTCGATCAGCGTCAGCGATCGCGCCAGCGCCGCCACCTGCCCAGCGCGAACTCCTGCTTCGAGCTCCTCGACACTCACCTCGCGGCGGCGCGGCAAACGGTCCGGATTGGGGTGGAAGGCAGGCTGCATCAGGCTGGCTCGCCCAGTGGGATGTCCAGCCGGTCGGCCAGGGACACAAGCAGCCGCGCCGCCGCGTCACCGATCACCGTCCCCGGCCCGAACACTGCCGCCGCGCCTGCCTCGAACAATGCCGGGTAGTCCTGTGGCGGGATCACGCCGCCGGCCACGATCATGATGTCCTCTCGCTCCAGCTTCTTCAGCTCCTCACGCAACTCAGGCACCAGGGTGAGGTGGCTGGCGGCCAGCGAACTGACGCCGACGATGTGGACGTCGTTCTCGACCGCTTGACGGGCCGTCTCCGCTGGCGTCTGGAACAGTGGCCCGATGTCCACGTCAAAGCCCAGATCGGCGAACGCCGTCGCGATTACCTTCTGCCCGCGGTCGTGCCCGTCCTGGCCCATCTTGGCCACCAGAATGCGTGGCCGACGCCCCTCGGCCTTCTCGAACGCCACCACCAGTTCCGGCACCCGCGCCGCCGCACCCTTCAGGCCCCCCTCGGCCGCATACACGCCGCGCACCGCCTGCACCGGTGCCTCGTAGCGATTGTACACTTTCTCCAGCGCCAGGCTGATCTCGCCGACCGTTGCCCGCGCCCGCGCCGCCTCGACCGCCAGTTCCAGCAGGTTGCCCTCGCCGGTGTGTGCTGAGTGGGTCAGCGCCGCGAGCGCCGCTTCTACTCGTGCCACATCCCGCTCGGCACGCAACTTCTCAAGGCTCGCGATCTGTGCCTGACGAACCGCCGTGTTGTCCACCTTGAGCACGGCGATTTGTTCGGGCGAGGTCGGCTGGTACTTATTAAGACCGACGACCGTCTGCTGGCCCGTGTCGATGCGGGCCTGCGCCCGCGCTGACGCCTCCTCAATGCGTAGCTTGGGGATGCCCGCCTGGATGGCCTTGGTCATCCCGCCCAGGCTCTCGATCTCGCGGATGTGCTGCCGCGCCCGCGCCGCCAGGTCCGCCGTCAGCCGCTCGACGAAGTAACTGCCACCCCACGGATCAGCCACGGTGCAGGTGTCCGTCTCCTGTTGCAAAAACAACTGCGTGTTGCGGGCGATCCGGGCCGAGAAGTCCGTCGGAAGAGCCAGCGCTTCGTCGAGCGCGTTGGTATGCAACGACTGCGTGTGGCCGTGAGTGGCGGCCATCGCCTCCAAGCAAGTCCGCACGACGTTGTTGTACACGTCCTGGGCCGTCAGGCTCCAACCGCTCGTCTGGCTGTGTGTGCGTAGCGACATGCTCTTGGCCTTCTTCGGGCCCAGCGGCTTAATCATGCTCGCCCACAGCAGCCGCGCCGCCCGCAACTTCGCCACCTCCATGAAGTAGTTCATGCCGATCGCCCAGAAAAATGACAGTCGCGGGCAGAAGTCGTCCACGTCCAACCCCGCCTGGATCCCGGTGCGGACGTACTCGAGCCCGTCGCTCAGGGTGTACGCCAGCTCCAGGTCGGCCGTCGCACCGGCCTCCTGCATGTGGTAGCCGCTGATGGAAATACTGTTGAACTTCGGCATCGTTCGGCTGGTGTACGCGAAGATGTCAGCGATGATCCGTACCGACGGCTCGGGGGGGTAGATGTACGTGTTGCGAACCATGAACTCCTTGAGGATATCGTTCTGGATGGTCCCCGAGAGCTGCTCTGGCTTGACCCCC
>CAYPIE010000158.1:0-9068 GCA_964410665.1 uncultured Alcaligenaceae bacterium | reverse complement strand
GGCCAGTGACTCGACGGTCGGCTCGAGGCCAAAGACCGCCGTCAAGGCCGTCTGGTACCAGGACCGCTTCACCGGCACGACGATGGAGAGGCCCGGCTTGGAGCGGCTATTAACCGACGTTCGTGGCGGAAAGGTCTCCAAGGTGTGCGTCTGGCGTCTCGACCGTCTGGGCCGGACTGCTGGACGCTTCTGACCCTGCTGGACGAGTTGCAGACGTTGGGTGTCGGCTTTGTGTCGCTCCGTGAGAGCTTCGACCTGACCACCCCGGCGGGCAGGCTCATGGCAGGTGTCTTGGCCAGTGTAGCCGCTTACGAGACCGAGGTGCGCAAAGAGAGGCAGCTTGCTGGCATCGCCAAGGCCAAGACGGAAGGGAAACGCTGGGGAGGCCGCAAGAAAGGCACACGGGTAAGGCTAACCGAAGAGAAGGAGGTGGTGATCCGCCAGCTTCACGAGCAAGGCACCCCGGTGGCTTCCATCGCCCGAACCGTGGGCCTGACCCGCAAGACCGTCTACCGGGCACTCGCTCGTGCGAAGGTATCCGGCTAACGGCTTGCCTCTACAATTGTGGATGGCATCACGTTTTGCCTCAATCCCCTGCGAGCAAACAAGCAAAGTCTTGTTCTCATTCCCCGAACCCGTGCGAGCAAAGCGAGCGAAGTCAGCGCCTCGCTTTGCTCGCAGTCCCGATCCACTCCGCCACCGACCCCGCCGCCTTGTTCAGCGCCGTCCTCTGCTCTAGCCCGTCCTACGAATGCACTTACCGACCCAGCCCGTCCGTCGCACCCCAGTCAGCCGGGGTGGAGCCGAGTGAGCCGGCGGAGGCGAAGGAACTGCCCGGAATGATTTGCAGCGAGTTGTCGGGGGTCCACTGATGCGACACTGCCCACGCACGGCGGGATCAAGACCCACGCCGTCGCCGACCCCAGCGTGCCCCAGCAGCGCACGGCAAACCCCGACCCTGCAAGGGACTGGCGGCGGTACGGTCGGGCCGTGAGGAACACCCAGAGCCGTTAATAACCTTACGGCCGGATGGTCAGGGCGCTGCGAGCAAACGAGCAAAGGCCAACCGGGCCTCACCCACCCCTTGCTCGTTTGCTCGCAGGGCAGGAGGGAGTCTGAAGGAGGGCGTAGGGTATTGCCGTCCCCATCCGGCGAGCGGAGTTTGGGTTCATTACTCTACAACTTTCGACTCGGTGACTTCTTCTCCCAACTTCAGATCGAATTCCTTTGGGGTTTGTGTGCTGAACGTCAGACGCCAACCGCCTTCCATCAACCGCAGGGCTTCTGGCCCAACGTAGTAGTCACGAATCTTGGTGAACCGTTTCCTGATCTCTCGGGCTAGTGCCTTGCACAGTTCACTAGAAACCGGATTGCCCGTGGCCGTTCCGATATACCCGTCGATGACAAACTGGCCGGTGAACATGCCGCTCGGCCGAAAAGAGAATCCCGTAGGGTTAGTCATCAAGTCCAACGAATACCGTGACTGCCCTCTTCTCTGGGGCACTTCACGGAAGGTTGCCAAAGCAGTACGGTCAATCACTAAATACGTCTTCTCCGCATCACGATGGCCGAATGCTGCAATGCCCAAGTTTGGGATCGATGCCGCCGAGTGGCACTGTTCGGTCAGTGCTTCGTCAAACATTCCTTGAAGCAGGTATTGAACGGCGTTGTTGGCCTCGAACGCTTCGACGGCAGGTAGCAGGTCTGATCCCGTAGCAAAGAAGTCCAATCGCATGTGTATGTCCTTTGAGGCGTAGGTGACTCTAGTTGCCAGCTTTCGGAACGAGTATCAAGTGATCGTTCGGAAAAGCTGCTCGGATGCGGGCTGCGTTCTGGGCCTCACGGATGGTCGGAGTCACACCATCGGCAAGCGTGTCGATGGTTTGGACACGCAAGACCCGTGGGGTATCGCCAACCATCCTTGTTGCAGTCAGATCGATAGATGTCCCTCCTTGACGTGAACCAGGGATTGGGCCAGGAATCCATTGCTCAGGATTGCCCGACCGAGGGCCATTGGTGATCGTCCGGCCACGGCCTTCAAGCCGCTGAGCGTATGCGTCGAGTTGCGTCCGAGTCGCAGCATCCCCACCTGCCCCACCGGTGTTCCGGATCTTGATCTGCAGACCAGGGAAGGAAGTAGGATTGTCTCGGATATGGGTGCGGATGGCACGCTTGTCGGCGGCAGTCAAGGTTCGACCCGGTGCGACCTGATCCCATGCCTTGTAAAACTTGCCGCCTTTCTCCCTCGCAATGCGGGCATAATTCTGGGCGTAAGCAGCGATCTCTTCGGCCGTGCATTGGTTATGCGCCCATACCGCAAAGCCCCACTCGGGGGAGTCGACGAAGTAAGTGTGGCCGCTGCCAACCCGCAGGTTGTACACGGGTTCGTATTCTTGAGTATCGTACACCTCCGCCACCGCCAACAGCAGCCCGTCGTGGCCCACCCCCGGGCAAACAACCAGAACGGGTGCTTGATGTCGGATCTGGGATCAGGCTTCGGAGAGTAGCGGCGAAAGCGAGGAGTTATCTGATGGACGGTGACATGGTGTAGAGAAGACAGGTACAGGTAAGTTCAACTGGTTGTTGATAGTCTCGAACTGGCTTCGACCTGAAGCCGAGCACGGCCAAGTCTGGGACAACAGGCAACTTGCCAAGAATTTCATCATCGTCGGCATCAAGGGCAAGCTCTTGCGCGTGAGGCGCAATAGCGACGGTGCCGAGCTTTGGCTCAAGGTGGCGATCGGCAAATGAGCGACCGAAAAGCCACGGTGCAGGGCGGTTATCGTGAGTGCCTGTCCCCTTTTTAGCCTCTCATTAATTAGGGTTATCACATTCCTGAAACTCCCAATACGAATCTCGTTCTGGTGGAGTCGGTTCTGGCATGTCAAAAAGTGTCACTTCTGTTGGGGAAAGCAATTCAGAATAACAATCCACAGCTAACAGCCTATCATCACCTGGGCGAATGCCATCAACGGGAACCCAGACAGCCCCTGTAAAGTCGCTGTCCTTGCTTTTCACTCCAATAGTGTAGAACGGAAGCATTCGCTCAGAATCATTCATTATTCGAATCTGGATCTTGCCTTCGGCAGTTCTCCCTTCAACTCGCCATCGGAACTTTCTGCGAGCGCTAATGACTGCAAGATCTTCAGGTGAAAATTTAGCATCTCGCCGAAGCCTCGTTAACTCTTCTTCGGAGAATTGGTTTAACGTTGATTGATAGCCTTGTTTTAGCCAGTTTACAAAACTTGGCGCAACTTCTCGCAGCCCCTCATCGCTATGTGTGTAAACGGCTTCGCTCATTTTCACTCCGACACCATCGTCGAAAAAATAGACATCTTCATCATCGTCGGTGCCAAAACGAAATAGCAGGCCCTCTGGACATTCGAGGAGATCAGGAGTTGCAAACACCTGAAGCAGATAACAGTCCTGCCACTTGAACAGGCGGGCGTTGCCGTACTTTAGGATGAAGTTAACATAGTCTTCCGGAAATCGCTCACTATTATCGCATATAGCTTCTCTCAATGCAGGTGAAGCAGGGCCATCTAGCGAATGAAGCACGGTATCCCGAACAAGGTAAATCTCTTTATCTAGCCATTCAAACATTTTACTCTCCAATTACGGCGACTTCGACTGTCACTGTCTGAAATTTTGGACCACATAGAACCAGAACTTGGCTTGAAGCGCTTCGAGTTGCCTTCGCTGCTGATTTAAAATTCGCTGTTGCGTTCCTAAGGCTCCCCATCTTTGCTGATCAGACAGTCCATCAGCACCTTTGACCATATGAGGATTGTTGGCTTTGCTTGATTTTGCGGCTCTGAATTTGATTGGCTCTACATGCAACGGGTCGCCTCCTTCTCTTAGGGGACGGGTATGCTCTGCAATGACTGGCTTTCCATTGCGAGTGGGCCACGTCTTGCCAGTGCGTTCCTCCCAAAGCCTTCATGCAAGTTTTTTATGATTTTTGAAGAAGTTTCGAGCAGCCGCAGTCTCTGCGGAACTCCGAATGTCTCCCTGCTTCAAAGCACTTGTGACTCTTGCGTCTAGCTTTGTACTTGCGAGCAATTTCTCCTTTGCCTGTATCGCAGTACATGGATTGCCGTCGTGTGCCAGGAGCAAGTCGCCCAGGATTATAGCAGTCTCAGGGTATTGTAGCGTTTGCGGGTTGGTTGTATTCTAACAACTCTGCACCCGCCGACCAACCCGAGGACTCGCCGATGAAAGCCTATCGTGACGACCTCCGCCAGCGGATCTACCAGGCCCGCCGCGACGGTCAGCCCACCTCCGAGGTCGCCCGCCGCTTCGACGTCTCCCCGGCGTTCGTCCGCCGGCTGATGCAGCACGACCGCGAACGCGGCAGCATCGCCGCCCGGCCCCGGGGCGCCCCGCCGCCGCTGAAGCTGGCCGGCTACGAGGACCAACTCCGGGCGGTCGTTGCCTCGAAACCCGGCATCACCCCGGAACAACTCCGCGACGGTCTCGGCCTGCCCGTCAGCGTCGTCACCGTTTGGCGCATGCTCCGACGCCTCGGGCTGACGCGAAAAAAAAGTCGCTGAGGGCCGCTGAGCAAGACCGCCCCGATGTGGCCATGCAACGGCACGAGTTGAAGCCGTTGTTGGCCGGCGATCCGCTGGTGTTCGTCGACGAGACGGCGGCCCGCACCGACCTGACCACCACCCACGGCGATGCCCCTAGGGGGCAACGCCTCTTCGACGCGGTCCCGGCGGGGTGGTACCGGCAGTGGACCTTCGTCGGCGGGCTGACCGCCCAGGGAGTGATCGCCCCGTGGGCGTTGGACGGGCCGATGAACGGCGACTGGTTCCTCGCCTGGGTCGAGCAGAAGTGGGTGCCGTCGCTGCCGGCCGGGGCGGTGGTAGTGCTGGACAACCTGAACGCTCACAAGGTCAACGGGGTGCGGGAGGCGATCGAGGGAGCGGGAGCCTCGCTGGTGGATCTGCCGCCGTACAGCCCGGATTGGAATCCCATCGAGCGGCTGTTCAGTCACCTCAAGCGGCAGCTGCGTAAGACCGAAGCGGACCGTGAATGGGGTGTTGGATGCACTGCGGCAGGTCGTCGGCGAGTTTACGCCCGCGGAGTGTGCCAACTACATCCGCGGCTACGGCTATCAGCTAAACGATACATAATAGTGATGACTGCTGTAGAAAGACTTGAAGCGATCGAACGAAACTCAGTTCTAAGAAATCGACCTGCGGTGTTAAAGAAAACAGCGGCAACAGAGAAGTCTGGATGTGTACCCAGAAGCATTTGCTCCCCATGTTTCGTCATACCTGCTGAGGACACCTCGTCTTCGTCATCTTGAATGAGGTAAAATTTGCCCTTTACTGAAGGCGGTCGAGTGCTTCCCATGAGATCGCTGTCAGCACGCAAGTCAAAATGACCCAGTAGCGATCAGGTGAAGTTGACCCACCTGGATCAGTCGTACACCTTCGGCCGTTCCGTCGGGCATGCTTGTCCAACGGGCGGCACCGATCCGATTCCTTCACCCGGCAGAGCCGCCCCGACCCTCACCTTCGGGGCGACCCGCCATGATCACTCTGGAGCACCACTTGGACATCCACGATCTGCACCGACAGGGGCATTCCATCCGCGAGATCGCTCGGCGGACCGGCACCGCCCGCAACACCGTCCGCAAGGTCCCGCGCGGCGAGCATGAACTCACCCGCAAGCCCGCCGAGCGGACCACCAAGATCGACCCCTTCAAGGACTACCTGGCCGAGCGTTTCAACGAGACAGGCCTCTCCGCCGTCCGCCTGTTGGAGGAGATCAAGCCCCTGGGCTATGGCGGCTCCATCGCCACCCTGCGCCGCTTCCTGGCCACCCTCAAGGGCGAGGGCGAGCGCCGGGCCAAGTTGACCGTCCGCTTCGAAACCCCGCCGGGACGGCAAGCCCAGGCCGACTGGGCCGACTGCGGCCGGCACCCCGACGAGGGCGGCGTCCACCGGCCGGTCTACGCCTTCACCATGGTCCTGGGCTACTCTCGCAACCTCTTCGCCTGCTTCACCCGCTCGATGAAGTTGCCGGAGTTGCTCGCCGCCCACCGCGAGGCGTTCGCCTACTTCGGAGGCTGGCCCGAGGAAGTCCTCTACGACAACATGCGCCAGGTCCGAGAGCCGGGCGGCCGGTTCAACCAGAAGCTGTTGGACTTCGCCGCCCACTACGGGTTCACCCCGAAGACCCACCGGCCCTACCGCCCCCGCACCAAGGGCAAGGTGGAGCGCTCGATCAGCTACCTGAAGGACAACTTCCTCAAGGCGCGTTCCTTCGCGGGCCTGGACGACCTGAACGCCAAGTGCCGGGCCTGGCTGGACGGCGTCGCCAACGCCCGGACCCACGGCACCACCGGGCGCGTGCCCTCGGAGTTGTTGGCGGCGGAGGGGCTGACACCCCACGGGAGCGTCCCGCCGTACTCCGAGACGCTCCCGGTGAAACGGCAGGTCAGCGTGGAGTCGATGGTCCACTTCGGGGGCAGCCGCTACTCGGTGCCGCCGGAGTTCTCGGGGCAGTCCGTGCTGGTCCAGTCCGAGGGCGGGCTGATCGTGGTCCGCTGCGACGGGGCGGTGATCGCCGAGCACCGGCAGGCCGCCAAGCCCGGCCAGTGCGTCGTCGAGCCGGACCACCTGGCCGAGTTGTGGAAGCTCACCGCCGAGCGTGTCAAGCCGCCCGAAGAGGCGAAGTGGCAACTCGGCGACGCCAACGCGGAAGTGGCGAGGATGCCGCTGCGCCTCTTCGAGGAGGTGGCCGGATGAGCCAGGTCTACGAAGCCAGGGCCGCCTCCGGGCTGGAGGAGTTGGAACTGTCCACGGCGCTGGGCCAGTTGGACACCGCCTGCCAGCGGGCGGCGGCGGAGGGCTGGAGCTACTCGCACTTCCTGGGCTACCTGCTCGACGGGGAACTGTCCGAGCGGCACCGCCGGCGGGTGGAGTTCAACCTGAAGTTCGCCAAGTTCCCGCTGGTGAAGCGCCTGGAGGAGTTCGACTTCGCCGCCCAACCGGGGCTGGACCGCCGGCTGGTCGAGGAGTTGGGCACGGGCCGGTTCCTGGCCGAGGGCCGCAACGTGGTGCTGCTGGGGCCGCCGGGCGTAGGCAAGACGCACCTGTCGATCGGGCTGGGTGTCAGGACGTGCGAGGCCGGCCACCGGGCCTACTTCACCACGGCGATCGACCTGGCGACGAAGCTGACCCGGGCGGTGGACGGGAACCGGCTGCACCGGGAGCTGAAGGCGTTGAACCAACCCCGGCTGCTGATCATCGACGAGGTGGGCTACCTGATTGTTGACAATCGCTCAACCTCGAACAATTGTGAGAGGAATCAGCTGTCGGATCGGAACATTGGGATGTGCCTTATCTAGTTGGCCATCCCATCCGAGGGTCTAACCGTCTTGTTTGGTAACCGTCTTTGGAACGTCGATCGCACTGGTCTACGACACCAGCCACCATTCGCGGTGCTTGCCTCGTCGCGCCATAAGCTAGTTCCTCGCACAGACAGTCGGTCTGCCCGAGAGGTTACCACGCCCCACAAGATGTGCTTCGCGAGACGCTTCCACCTCACGTAAACTTAACCAGCTTTCGAAAGGTGTGACCAGGGTAGTCACCAGGATCTACGATGACATTAACAGATGTGTTTCGATCTCGTCCAGCAGAGTGGAAAAGGATGGGTTACGAACTCTCGGAGAGTAATCTGTTCGTCTAGCCTGTTCCAGATCAACGTCAAGGATCGGGCAGTCTTGGGTAGAATCAAGGTCGCGAAGCGAAAAGCAGACTAGGGTACCCGTACGACTATCGTTACCAAATGGAAAGTACCTATTGCTGGTAAGATATGGTGTCTTCTCGTACAAGTCCAAGTAACTCCCCAATTCTTTCCAGGGTGCATCTGATCGGATCTCCGGGAGAGAAACGGAACCAAAATCAGTCATAAGCAAGCACTTGTAGATTAAGTAGTCTTTGAACAAACGAGGTAGAACACCGTTCACGCGGGATTCAAGTGCGGTCAGTTGTATCTCGGAGATTGGAGAGTCCACAGGTCTCCATTGTGTCCATTCCGATTCGTCTGGGACGGAAACTCTCATTTCGATCGGAACACCTGGAGCTGGGGAGCTCCCCATCGTATCAAGGAACGTCTGTACGAATCGTTCGATCCTTTTGAGATTCATTCTCTTCTCCAAAATCACCTAACCGAGTGTTTTGAAAACAAGAAGACTAAATTTGTATTAGTATTTTGTAAACCAAGAGACCAGTTCTGGGCAGGCCGCAACGGAAGTTCTTGATTGTACAAGGTTTAGTTCACACAATCCTCCAATCCTACGTCCAAAGAGGGCTGTAGTGCTGTGACGACTTTCTGGTTTGACTCTCATCCTGATCACCACTTGAATTATACACCGACTCGTACTACGCATTAATAATTCACTTTGTCTAAGTTGCCATGCCAATGGACCTCATCGCCAAGATGAGTTTGCTTAGGAACAGGGTGTAGGTAAGGCCCGTTCTCATAGAGACCAGTCTTAGGGTTTCTCCACTGAGCATGATGTAGAAACAGATCCTCACCTTTATAGAGAGTATGCTCAGGAAAGAACTTGAGCCACTGATCGTCAATTTTCGGTGACCTCTGAGGCTGTGCTTTACCTGTAATCGGATTCTTCCCCAAGACCAAAGCCTTGTTAACATCGCTCAGATGGTCCGGATGTTCATAGATCCATCGTTCCCAACCTCGAAGATTATCCCTCGGAAAACCTGTGCTTGTCTTGTCTTTTGCATCAGTCAATAGCCGTGAATCGATCGATCTTGCGGGATCAGGCCGACCAGGAAAATGTGGATTATATGGGCTAACTAGCGCCGTATTTAACTGTACTTGTTTACTTAGTAGTTCATCCTCTAACTCTCGAAGCAGCTTCTTCTCGACGTCATTGATATCGTCAAAGAGCGAGGGAGCGTTGAGACGACGGCGAAGCTCAGCTATTCGATCCTGCAGCTTCTGAATTTCCGTTGCACAGCCTGTGTTATGCGCCCAGACGCTGAAGCCCCACTCTCTGCACCCGACGAAATAAGTATGATCCT
>CAYPIE010000157.1:0-9421 GCA_964410665.1 uncultured Alcaligenaceae bacterium | reverse complement strand
GCAAGCGCCTCTTTCCCCGCAGCGCAAACGCCTCTGCCGCTTTCCCCGCACCGCAACCGCCTCTGCTTTTGCCGCAACTGCAACCGCTTCTGCCTCTGCCGCAGCGCTTCTGCCTCTGCCGCAGCGCAACCGCCTCTTCCGCACCGCAACCGCTTGTTGTGTAGTAGAAACGTCAAAAATACTCGATTTGTCACAACGCATGTCCGCGGCTTGCTACATTTGCCCATCGTGGTTATTCTAACCGCTTCCTGGCCGGCGTTTTCTCTCGAAGTGTTCGTTCCTGTGCTTGGCATACGGCTATGGCCGCTATCCCCCAGACGCAGCTGCTGGGTATCTATGGGCGAACTTTCTCCCCGCGGTCGTCCGTTCCATGGTAAGCTGGACGTTTGCAAGAGCCGTGGTCTGGTCGCCGATCCCCGGTCGCGGCACAGGATGCATGTCAAGGAGGCGCTTCGGTGCGCCATCAGCGAGGAGAAGAGAACGTGGCCGACATGACGCCTCGGGAAATTGTCGCCGAACTGGATCGCTATATCGTCGGACAACAAGATGCTAAGAAAGCCGTGGCCATCGCAATTCGCAATCGCTGGCGGCGGCAACAACTTCCCGAAGAGCTCCGTCGTGACATAACACCCAAGAATATTCTTATGATTGGGCCTACTGGGGTGGGCAAAACCGAAATCGCGCGTCGGCTGGCCCAGCTGTTTGGCGCTCCCTTTCTCAAGGTCGAAGCATCGAAGTACACCGAGGTCGGCTATCACGGTCGCGACGTCGAGAGCATGATCCGCGACCTGACCGAGATTGCCGTGGGCATGATTCGTGCCCGCGAACGGGAACAGGTGCGTGACAAGGCCGAAGAACGCGTGACCGAACGGCTGTTAGAACTGCTGTTGCCCGATCAGAAGCCGGCCTGGGAAGAAGAAGGCTCCGAGGAGGCCAACCGGCGGCAACGGAGCCGGGATAAAATGCGCAGTCGGCTGCTGGCCGGCGAATTGGAAGACAAGCTGGTCGAGCTGAGCGTCGAGCAAAAGATGGTGCCAGTGCAGGTCTTCTCGAACATGGGCATGGAACAGATGGAAATGGAGTTCCAAAACATGTTTGAAAAGTTTATGCCTCGGGCGAACCAAAATCGCCAAGTGCCGATTCGTGAGGCTCGGCGCATTCTGTTCGAGCAGGAAGCCGAGGCATTGATTGATCGCACCGCGGTTACGGAAAAGGCCATCGAGCTCGTCGAGAATCAGGGCATGGTCTTTCTGGATGAAATCGACAAAGTGGCCGGTACGGGATCAAGCCATGGTCCGGATGTGTCGCGTCAGGGGGTGCAGCGCGATCTACTTCCGATCGTCGAGGGGACCACGGTGAACACGCGACAAGGTCCGGTCAAGACCGATCATATTCTGTTTATTGCCGCGGGAGCCTTTCACATTACCAAGCCATCGGATCTGATGCCCGAGTTACAGGGGCGCTTTCCGATCCGGGTGGAATTGACCGATCTGACGCGGGATGATTTTCTGCGAATTCTGACCGAGCCCAAGCATGCTCTGACCAAGCAGTATGCGGAGTTGTTGGCGACCGAAGGGGTGACCATGACCTTCACCCGCGATGGCATCGAAACGTTGGCGGATATTGCCTTTGAGGTGAACCGGACGACGCAGAATATCGGAGCCCGGCGTTTACACACCATTCTTGAGCGGGTCGTGGAGGAAGTGAGCTTTATCGGGCCCGATTTACCCGAGAAGAAGGTCACGATTGATCGTGGGTATGTGCGTGACCGCCTAGAGCCGATTCTTGAGCATGAAGATTTGACGCGGTTTATTTTGTGAGAGGCGGCGTGGTTGGAGGAAGGCCAGACAGCAAGCAATCCGTCAATCCACCAGGAGCGTACTCGTCCGCAGTGAGTGGATCAGTCAATCCACCACGGGGGATGCTCATCAATCAGCAGGGAGTCGACCTCGGCATTGACCTGATCCATGATCCAACGATCGACGTCGCGGAGCATGTCGGGGTGCAAGCGGTGCGTGGTGGGGTAGGTATGCAAGCTTACCTCTGCACCTAAGGCGTAGAGCACACCAAAGTCCCGCCGGGCCAAGCTGAGTGGCACGATGGCGTTGGCAATCCCATGGCCCATAAACACGCGGAAGTGGCGGATTTGCTGGGGTTGCATCAGCGGGCCAGCTTCGCGTGGATTGGGCATGCTGCCGTTAAGCGAAATCAGGCCGCCCCAGCGATCGGGATGGTTCAGGCCGATACGGTAGGCCATTTGCGCGCCTTCACAGAACCCAGCCAGGTAGATGCGCTCGGTATGAATGTGATAACGCCGTGCGGTGCATTGGATCGCTTGCAAGAGATATTCTTCAACCAGAGTGTCGTATTCGCCGACATTGCCCCAGCCAAAGCAGGGACGGGGTGTGGCACTGGGGCTGAGTACTTCGGGGCCCCGGAGACTGATGCAAATGTAGTTGCGCTGGCTTATCTGCGGCACCAGACGCATGACCTGTTTTTCGTTACCCCCATTGCCGTGAAACAGCACCAGCAGTGGATAGGGGTAATTAGGCTCGTAATAATTCGGAAGCGTGACCCGCACGGGCAGCTCGCGTGCGGACGATCCCGCGGGAGCGTCGCCCACATGCCGACGAAGCTTCGACCAGACTAACCGACGACTACGTCGCATGAACACACCTGCTGGGCCATCGCAGCCCGGACTGAGGTTGGCTAAGCCAGGCGTCCGAGCACCCATTTCCAATATTCGCCACCGTTCGTAACACACTTGATCGGAGGGAGTCTACGTCGATTTTATAGGGGTGTCAACGAGACCCCGGACACAGCATGGGCGAAATTGAGTGAATTTCTCCAGACTCTGTCAGATTGCATGGATTGGGTTATCTGAAGTGGAACAAGCCCGTTTCGCTGCGGTTAGCGCCTTCCACGGAGATTCCAGCCATCCCAGAAAAGATGTGCAATCCGCAGGATTTTCGCTGTTTTTCTGTCCTTCGCCAACCATTTTATTGGCGGTTGGTAGAGAGAGCTGCCGATGCGAATAGGTGCTGCCCTTCCTGCTTACCCAATTACTTCACTTTTCCACGCGGTTGTTGGCCAAGACACCCCGTTGGATGTGCACTCAACTGCCGAGAAGGACGCTGCACCGGTATGGATGTGTCGATCGCGACGAGCACGACTCGCCGGGTTGCAGCGGTCGGCGAAGGGTGCACTCGGGCCAGATTGCGCTGCGCAGTTGAGGCATTAGACAGGGCCGATACGCCCGGCAAGGGAGCAAAGATGCTGGTCTTGGTACTTTGCCGGTGACCCGGAGGCTCCTGTACACATCTGGAGGGAGCAGAGGGTGGATGGAGCATGGTTGCTTGTCCCCCTCTCCTTCATTGCTTGCAACAGGCCTTCGGGGCGGTCCGTGGGTCTCTGAGAGTGTAGCGCCCGAGCGGCTCAGTCCGCAGAGCGATGGCCCTCTTGCAGCATTCCGACGCCAGTCCTGCGGTACGCTTGAACAATTGACAAATCAAGGCATCTGCCTGTGCTGTACTGCTTGTCCGTGTGCCCTGGCGTGGAGGAGCCACGGCGACCAAGCGGGGGACAATCTTGTCGACCGTCAGTACGTTGGGGTCATCGAGCATCATCCCAGCTGTCCATGCACCGCTGTGGAGTGGACCGCCGCGGAAAAGCCCGATCAACCCGGGGATATCATGACGAGGGAGTTGATTCAGTGCTGCCGGCGGGTGGAGTGGAAAACTCCTCGACCTCAGGCAGTTGTTTGAGCGAGTTGAGGCCAAAACTGATCAGGAATTTTTTGGTGGTTCCATATAGCACTGGGCGACCGAGCGAATCATCGCGGCCGGCAATGCGAATCAGCCCCTTCTCCATCAACTGTTGTAATATCTCTCCACAATGAACACCTCGAATTTTCTCGATTTCTGCCCGCATGATCGGCTGGCGATAAGCCACGATGGCCAGCGTCTCCATGGCCGCGCTCGACAAGCGTAATTCATGGCCGCTGCGGCGTAAGCGGATGAGCCAAGGATGGAACACGGGACGAGTTAACAGCTGATACCCGCCAGCAATCTCCTCGACCTGGTAGGCGGTGCCATCGGCATCGTAGCTGTCGCACAGCCAGGTGATCAGCTGGCGGACCTCGGCGCTATCGCGTAGGCCCGCAATGGTCGCGAGCCGCCGGGCCGCCAGCGGCTCATCGGCCAGAAGCAGGGCTGCTTCCAGCCGGGCCAGCCGCTCATCGCGCGCCAAGGGATCGTTGCCACCGGCCTGCCCAGGATCCTCGGCATAGCGTTGCCGCAGATTCGGCCGATAGTTGCGCGGAAATTGGCGGGGATCGCGGCGACCGGCCGGCCCCCACTGCATAGGACGGAACTGCATAACGGGTGTCCACCAGGCCGCTTGTCGAGGCGAGTGCCACGGCGTAGAGTAATGCACGCCCCGGTTGGCTACCAGTCGGATTGTGCCCTGCAACCCCGGACTGCTGCATGCACACCATAATGCAAGAATATTTCCCGGACCCGCTGGCCCTACTGATGGCGGGCCTGGTGGTGGCGACCCTGCTGTTCACGTTGATTGCTGCGCTGGCAGTCTTCTTTATTTGGGCTGAGCGCAAGGTCGCAGGTCGCATCCAGGATCGGCTGGGGCCAACGCGAGTCGGTGGCCGCTTTGGTTGGCTGCAAACCATTGCTGATGGCATCAAACTGTTGACCAAGGAAGACACCATTCCCGCGGGGGCGGACCGGGTCCTGTTTTATCTGGCCCCGCTGTTAACCTTTGTGTCAACGTTTGTTGCCTTTCTGGTCTTACCATTCAGTGCGGGTATCGTCGGTTACGAGCTCAACATCGCTGTCTTCTTCATGTTGGCGGTACTTTCTAGTGAAGTTTTTGGCATTATCCTGGCGGGCTATGCTTCGGCGAGCAAGTGGTCGATGTTTGGCGGCCTGCGTGAAGCCGCACAAGTGGTCAGTTACGAGGTGCCGCGGGCTTTGTGCGTTCTGGTGCCCGTGATGATTGCCGGGACGCTGAACTTGAATACGATCGGCCATCTCCAACAGGGAGCGATCTGGAACTGGACGATCTTCCACGATCCTTTTGCTTATGCCGCGTTCTTCATTTTCTTCGTCTGTGCGACGGCCAGTTGCAAAAGGGCCCCGTTTGATCTGGCGGAGGCCGAGAGCGAACTGGTAGCTGGCTTTCACACCGAATACTCCGGGCTGCGTTGGTCGATCTTTTTCCTGGCCGAGTACGCCAGCATGTTCGCTGCCGCGGCGTTGGCGGTGTTGCTGTTTTTGGGCGGCTGGCACACGGGCATTGTCCCGGGCGAGCTAAGCGTATCGCTGGGCCTGTGGGGCCATCTGATCAACATTGCCGTGTTCATCGCCAAGTGTTTCGCACTAGTGTTTGTCATGATGTGGATACGATGGTCGTTGCCGCGGCTGCGTATTGATCAGGTGATGATGACTTGCCTGAAATACTTCTTGCCGATCAGCTGCGTCCTATTCGTGGGCGCGGCGTTGTGGCAACTGCTGGTGCCGGCCGGCCTCGGTCTGGCGGTGCAGCTAATCCTGTCCATCGGCACGCTGGGCGGGTTGCTGTTGCTGCTGGTGAGCCTGTTCCGGCGGCCGGTGAGCACGCCACCGAGCATGACCTGGTCGGCGGGGTTGGAGAAGCGGGAATCGACGGCCTCCCCTGTCTGAGTGCGGGAGATCTTCCGAGGCGAAGATGCTCCTGCTGTCGACACCCATCGTTTTTTTCACGATTCCGTGACGCTCATGGCGGTTCTTTCTCGCTAATGGAGTGAAGGACGATTTCCTGGCTCCCTGCGGCGAGAATTCCCATGACTGAAGAAGCCCTGTTCGAACGCGCGTTGAGTGTTCCTCCGGAGGAACGGGCGGCATTTTTGGACCGCGCATGTGCAGACAACCCCGAGCTGCGGGCCCGGGTGGAGGCTTTGTTGGCCGCCGATGCCGGGCTGGGAGCAACGCCCGCGACTGGGGGAGCGTTCAACCCGACCGACGGCCCCGGTGGCCCACCCACGGCGGGCTACGCCGGCGAACAGCCTGGGATGGTCTTGGCCGGGCGTTACAAGTTGGTCGAGGAGATCGGCGAGGGTGGCATGTGCAGCGTCTGGCTGGCCCAGCAGCAAGAGCCGGTCAAGCGGCCGGTGGCGGTCAAGGTGATCAAGGCGAGGATGGACTCCAAGGCCGTGCTGGCCCGCTTCGAAGCCGAGCGGCAGGCGCTGGCGTTGATGGATCACCCGCACATCGCCAAGGTGCTCGACGCCGGGAGCACCGACAGCGGCCGGCCGTACTTCGTGATGGAGCTGGTCAAAGGGGTGCCGATCACCCGGTTTTGCGATGAACGCCAGCTGACGCTCGAGCTCATGAAGTCGAAGGGCTGACTGGATAACCTAAATACGCTGGATTATATGAATAACCTGGGGGTGGCGTACCTGAGGTCGGGGGAGCCGAGTAAAGGGGGTGCCGCTTTTCGAACAGACCTTGGAGATGCGTACGGCAAAGCTGGGTAGGGACCACCCGGACACGCTGAGGACCATGGGACACCTGGGGGAGGCTTACTTCCAGGTGGGCGAGTTGGACAAGGCGGTCCGGCTTCTGGAACAGACGCTGGAGCGGATGAAGTCGAAGCGGGGTCCCGAGCACCCGGACATGCTGAACTGTATGGCCTACCTGGCCGCGGCTTACCAAGATGCAGGGGAGCCGGGCAAGGCATTGTCGCTTCTAAAGCAGGCGGTGCTACGGTATCGGGCCAGGTTCGGTCGCCGCAGCCCCCTCTACGGATACTCGCTGGCCCTGCTAGGATCTGGGCTGCTCAAGCAGCACGCCTTCGCCGTGGCCGAACCGGCTTTGCGGGAGTGTGCGGTGCTCCGTCAATCACTTCAACCTGGAGCCTGGACTACCTTCAACACCCTGTCGCTGTTGGGCGGTTCGCTACTGGGCCAGCAGCGGTATGCCGAGGCGGAGCCACTCTTGCTTGCGGGCTACCAAGGGATGCGGGCTCGTCAAGGGAACATCCCGGTGGCCGGTCGGGTGCAGCTGCCGGAGGCGGTGGACCGGCTGATCGCGCTGTATGCGGCCCTCGAGCAGCCCGACCAGGTGGAGAAGTGGCGGGCCGAGCGAGCGAAGTATCCCTCCCTGAAGGAGAAGAAGTGAAAGAGCTGTCCCCGCGGAGGGTGTGTCTTCTGAGCGGCGGGTGGGAGCCCGCTGTGGGTCAGGCGTAAACTCGTGGTGGTTGGTTTGGTATGCTGGTCAGGGCGAAGTCCGTCTTTCCGAGCAGTGGGTGTGAACCCGCCGAGCGTTGGGCGGAGGTGCCTCCAACCTCTGCGGTAGTCTGCCTGCCGTGACTGCCGCAGGCCCCAGGACCGACGTCTGCCCAACGCTCGGCGGGTTTCCACCTGCCGCTCGGAAAAGACCGGACCTTCGCCAGGAAGCGAACTGAGGTCCGTCGAGATGATCGAGTCAGTCACGGCAAGCAGACACCCACCACTCGGAGAATACCTTGACCCCTGCTGAGTTGTTGCCGCTGGTCTACGATGAGCTTCGCAAGCTGGCGGCGGCAAAGCTGGCCGGTGAGGCGCAAAGCATACGCTCGAGGCCACGGCGCTGGTGCACGAGGTTTGGTTGAAGCTGGCCCAGGCTTCCGTCGACTGGGCCGACCGGCAGCACTTTTTCCGGGTCGCGGCCACGGCCATGCGGCGAATCCTCGTTGATCAAGCGCGGGCCCGTACGACGGCCAAACGCGGTGGAAAGGCAATTCCAATTGATGGTTTTGAGCTTGTTAGTCCAATACCTGGGACGGATGTCGAGGCAGTCAATGAATCGCTCGACAAGCTAGCGGCAATCAAGCCTGAGCACGCCCGGCTTGTCGAGCTGCGTTTCTTTGCCGGGCAGACCGGGGAGCAAGCTGCAGAAGTGCTCGGCGTGTCCCCGGCCACCGCCGACCGCATGTGGCGTTATGCCCGGGCTTGGTTGCACGTCGAGGTGACTCGCGGAGACATCGGGTAGTCATTTGAAGTTTCCTACATCCGAAAATCTTGGGTTGCCGGGTAGCGGAGCGCTCGTATAGCCAATCTCTGGCACTACCGTTCCGCCCACCTGGGAAGCCAAGGGGGCATGCCCGTCGGGACGGTCGCTCCCTCAGCGCACTCCAAGGAAGTATTGCATGAATCGCCGCGGCTTCACCCTGATCGAGCTTCTCGTCGTCATCGCCATCATCGCGATCCTCATCGGCCTGCTCTTACCCGCTGTGCAAAAGGTGCGTGAGGCAGCCAACCGCATGAAGTGCTCCAACAACCTTAAGCAACTCGGACTCGCTCTGCACAATCGCGAATCGGCCCTGGGCAACTTCCCATCGCTGGGCGACTATGTCCTGGCCGGTGGCACGGTGTACTGGAGCCTGCACAGCCGGCTGCTGCCCTACGTCGAGCAAGAAAACTTGCAACGGCTGATCGACTTCACCCGCCCCATCAACCAGCAGCCCGAGGTGGCACGCGTCCGTGTGCCGATCCTGTTGTGCCCCAGCGAGCCCAACGACCGCGAACGGCAAGATGGGCCGAGCTTTGTGCACTACCCCCTGAACTATGCCGCCAACGCTGGACAATGGATGCTGTTCACGCCGCCGATGGGGGTGGGTGATGGCGTGTTTCGCGTCAACCGACCGACTCGCGTGGGCGACATTCAAGACGGTCTGAGTAACACTCTGGGCATGGCCGAAGTGAAGGCATTTACGCCCTATTGGCGCGATGGGGGCAATCCTGGCGGTGCAGGAACTCCAGTGCCCAACACGCCGGCCGATCTGACCGCATATTTTTCCGCGGGCGAGTTCAAACAGGATTCCGGCCATACCGAGTGGGTGGATGCCCGAGTGCACCAAACCGGCTTCACGACGACCTTCCCGCCCAACACCGAGGTGCTCTACAACGATGGGAACATTACCTACGACGTCGACTTTAACTCACACCGCGAAGGCCGCTCGACCTCGCTTCCAACGTATGCTGTGGTTACTAGCCGCAGCTACCATACTGGTGGTGTGAATGTGCTACGCATGGATGGCTCGGTAAGCTTCGTCCGCGAGAGCATTCCTCGCGATGTGTGGCGTGCGTTAGGTACCCGCGCCGGCGGCGAGGTGGTTAGTGACCAATTCTAGGTTTCTACATCTAAAGATCTGCTGTTTTTGACCATTACGAGGTCGCTGGAGGCACTGCGTCACCCCCGGACTGACGTCTGGGACTCGCTTGAAGAGGCAGAAGCGTTTGCGATTCAAGAGGCAGAGGCGGTTGCGGTGCGGCGTAGGCAGAGGCGTTTGCGGTGCGGAAGAAGCAGAGGCGATTGCGCTGCGGGGAAAGAAGCAGAGGCGCTTGCGGTGCGGGGAACCCCCGGACTGACGTCCGGGGCTCGCCTTT
>CAYPIE010000156.1:0-9498 GCA_964410665.1 uncultured Alcaligenaceae bacterium | reverse complement strand
TTCCCTCCGTGGCTTGCTTTCATCCTAGCAACCTTCATAAGGTAACCGTTTGCTCTAAACTAGCAATAGTCCGCGGCAAATGGTGTATTTGCCGATTGGCCGGATGGCGTCGTTCCATAGAAATATTGAAGGTAAGCGATCTCTATACATACCGTTTTGCCACAATGACTCACGGACTTCCCTTGGATCAGGCTTGATGCCAGACATACCCCTCGAGGTCTGCCATGAAAGTCTATGTCCTTGACCCGAAACGTATTTATCCACAAGTCAGTGAGTATGCCCGGGCCTGCTTCGTCGAAATTGTCGCGCTGGCCCAGCGCGATCGCTTCCAGCGCCATCAACTCGGTGATGACTGCCACGACGCCGAGCTGATCATCGCTCCTGTACAGTCCGGGGCGTGCGGGGCGTTCTTTCAGCAGTTGCGTCGCCACCCGCTGTTTCAGGCGTACGCCGACAAAATCGTCGGGTTTTGCCCCGATGATTACATCTTCCCGATCATCCCAGGCATCTATGCTAGTGTGAGCAGCCGCTGGCAGCCAAGCGAATGGATTACCGGTGGGCATTATGTTTCTACCCATATCCATAAACATCGCTTCGACCAAGACATCCCCGAGGCCCAGCGCGATCTCCTGTTTTCCTTTGTCGGATCTTCAAACACCCATTCCATGCGTAAACGTGTCCTGAAACTCAGGCATCCGCACTCCCTGCTCCGGGATACCTCTCCCAATAACGGATATCGGCATTGGTGGCAGCAAGCTGCTGAGCAGCAAGTCCAGTGCTATACCGACTATCGTCAGATCATGCAGCGGACGCGGTTCGCGCTGTGCCCGCGCGGCCGCGGCCCTTCCACCATTCGCCTGTACGAGTCTTTGGAAGCCGGATGTGTGCCGGTGATCATTTCCGATCACCTGTTGCTGCCTTGTGGGCCCGACTGGGACACTTTTTCACTGCGGGTACCCGAAAAAGACATCGACCGGGTCCCCAAAATCGTCGAGTCCTATGCCCATCGCTTTGGACAAATGAGCCAGCGGGCTCGCCAGGCTTGGGAAGACTACTTTTCGCCCCAGTCGACCTTCAACACTTTGGTCAACTGGGGAGCCAAGTTACTCAATCGCCGCCACGAAAAACGCGACCACTTCACCCCGCTGGCCGTGCTCGGTGAGTACAGCACCTATCGCAACCTGGCCTCCCACCTGGCATACCTCGTCCGCGGCCACTAATGGCACGCCGGCCCGTCGATGAAGCAACCTCTGGCGCCAGCCACCACATCTCTACAAACTTCCTACGCATCCCCGCTCGGAACCTTGAGCGGATGCTCCGATCATTTTCACAAACAGACGTCACATATCTGTAAATTTTTTCATTTTGCTATTGCCGACACTATTTCTGATTGCCATAATTTCCAACGCTGACAATTTCTTCATCAAACTTCACCCTGAGAGACTGTCATGGACCCCACCTGGATGATCACCTGGGCCACCTATGGCACGCGTCTACGAAAAGACCTACACATCTTCCCGGGCGACCCACGCGAAGATGCCGGCTCACCACCCACTTACCACCTTCCGAGTCACCCCTCGGCCCACCTGCCCGGGCTCGAGGCACACAGCCAAACCGTCCGGCAAAGCGAGTCCCTCGAACTGGGACTATTACAGGCGGCCGTCACGCTGGCTCAGCTGCACCAAATCACCCACTTCCGCAACTGGCATTTGTTGGGGCTTGCCGTCCTGCCACACCACGTGCATGTGGTCGTCCGCGTCTTCGAAGAACTCGACCCCCGGCTTATCCAGCAGGAGCTCAAGAGCTACACCTCGCGGCAACTCACCCGCCAGTTCGGCAAACCGATCGGCAAAACTTGGTGGAGTATCGGCGGCACCCGCCGCAAATTACTTACCCCAGCCCAGGCACGCGCGGCTATCCAATTCATCCGCGAAATACACGAGCCCTTGATGGTCGAATGGGTCGCGCTCGATGCCGTGGGACGGGACGACTAAGGAGAAGACCTTCGCACAACACCAGCACAACACCATTGACAACAGCGCAGAACGAATCGAGCGGAGCCGACCAGGAGCCCTCCGGGAGGCCACCCCTCGCCTGTAGCGAAGGGAGTCCGATGAGCAAACCGTTCGACGCAACCATCAAGGCCCTGTTCATGGCCAGTCCCGCAGACTGAGCCATGCTGGTGGGCGTACCCGCAATGCGGATTCATGTGGTCGAGGGGGATGTGTCCACGGTCACCGCTGCTTCCGACAAAGTGCTCAGAACCGATGACCGCATCCTGCATTTTGAGTTTCAGACTTCGCGGGATGCCGACCTTCCGCAGCGCGTCTATCGCTATAATGCTTTGTTAGCCAGCCGGCACCGCTTGCCGGTGCAATCGGTGGTCTTGCTGTTACGTCCAGAAGCGAACGATGAACGTCTGGATGGCGACTATTCCGAGCAACTTCCCGAGGCCACGGAACCGCACGTCCGGTTTCGCTACCAGGTCATCCGTGTCTGGGTAATGCCCGTCGAAGACCTGCTCAACCGCGGCCTCGGCGTACTCCCGCTCGCTCCGATCGCCGCGGTCGACAGAAATGCCTTACCGGGCGTGATCCAGCAGATCGAGTCGCGGCTTCGCGCGCAGCCCGATCGTACGATCGTCGGCGAGCTCTGGACCATCATCCGCATTCTCCTCGGCCTCCGCTACGAAGCCGCGTGGGTCGAAGAGCTACTCAAGGGGATCCCGACCATGGAAGAATCGACCACCTACCAGCAAATCCTCACCAAGGGACTCCAAAAGGGGCGAGAAGAAGGGCGAGAAGTAGGCTTGGTGGAAGGAATCCGTCACGCCCTACTTGTTCAAGGTAAACACCATTTTGGGCATCCCCCCTCCGCGAAGCAACAAGCCCAGATCGAGCAGCTCGATCGCGTCGAGTTGCTCGATCCCCTCCTCTGCCAGCTCAACCAAGCAGCCTCTTGGAGCGAGTTACTGGCAAACCGAACAACCAACTCCAACCCTTCTCCGGAAATGGAGTAAAGCAACAGTGCATTCCTGACCAAAACTCCAGGAAATGACGGTATGAGCGGTTTCAAATGGGCAAAGCTCAGGATCTGATGTTCCTGGATCGACCCCTGAGCCGAGCTCGGGGTCGATCAATCGACCATCTCCACCTTCATTTTCCTCATCCCCGCCATCCATGGCTGGGCCGGCATCTCCTTGAGCCAATCCGACAAGGATGGGATAAACCCCAAATCCTCCAGCACATGTTGTTCAGCAATGTCGCGAACCTGGACCTCCCGGCCCGCAGAATTGGTCAGCATGCGGCCAAACAACTCCTCGATCAAGTAAATGCCAAACGCCGAGTGAAATACGCAGCGGTGCGTCACCTCGGCGTGGGCCATCTTGGTCGAATCCATCTTTTCATGGATGGCAATGTAATCCTCGGGCACTCCACCCCAGCAGCGGACCGAAGACAGGGCATGAATCCACGGCTTTGACATACGATCATCCCCCCAGGTCCAGCACTCTCAGCACGCGCGGTGTGTTTTTACAGAGGCTTTAGGGCACGGATTCAACTCCCTTCACGCCATCACACTTCGGCCGGATCCAGCTCGATGATGGCATGAAAGTGCACCCTATTCAGCGCCTCCCAGATCTTGGCAACCTGATATTCGCTCAGTTTCTTCTTGTGCTTCGACCACCAGCGCCGCCATTGCTCCACCGTCCAGGACTGACTCCCAGGATCCATCACGATGTCAATATCTCCCAGCCAGTCATAAAACCGCGGACCGTCGAGCGAGCTGAACCGCGGGATATCGTCTTGGGGCAGCTCCCGCGCTGCGACGATTGAACCTGGGTTTTCGCCCGCACGCACACGGGCCCAGTAGGCTTCGAGAAGCCGTCGACGCTCGGCTTCTGCAAGCGGAGCAGGATACGCAAAGGGATTTACTTTGCCGCGCTGCCGGTTTTCTTTCTCATAGCAGTACGCCTCGGCCGCGGCATAAGAGGTGAATAGGCACAACGGTGTGCCCTCACCAGGACGCAGTTCCTTTTGCTCACCGCTCCAATGGTCATCCCAGTTGAGGCGGACGACCATGTAGAGTTTTGCATCACTCCCCGTCTCCATCATCACTCGCCCCTCACCTCCAGTTGCATTTCGACCAGCCGATAGATTGGCACTCGGTCAATCAGCTCAAGCATCGCTTGTCGTTGTTCGCTATGCAGACTCTCCCATCCCTCTTCCCAATGGGCGTCAAACCAAGCCGGAAATGCCTTCTCATCTTCCGGCGGAGTGATCCCCACCGCTTGCAACCATTCGACCGCCTCGGCATACGGCAAGCTACATCGCTCGCCATAGAGAAGATTGCCAAACTCAGGCTGGATGTTGGGCGTCCGCTCTGCCAACGCCGCCTGTTCAAGTTCCTGGCGGTGGACCTCGGCCTTGTCACGACTCAGAAAGGTCTTCACACAATCTTGCCCCTCGTTGTAGTAGAAGTCGTCCCCATACTCCCAGCGGATCTTTTGCACCGTGAAGACCGTGATCATCTTGTTCGCCATGGCCGCGCTCCGAGATGATGACCTCAAGGAATGGATTGAATCGTATCCCAATCAATGAATGATAAAAGGGTTGCATCGCCAACCTCCCCGACCGGTGGCGGGCCATATATAACCATCTGCACGAGGAGGCACTGTTATGACCACGGCCATTGATACCCGTAAGTCGCCACGTCGCTCCGTGACCCTGGACACCCTGGCCGATCTGTTCGCCGAGATCGACCGCATCCAGATCGCTGCCGCCGAGGAGCGGGTGCGCACGACCGGCAATTGGACAGTCGGGCAAATCTTTACCCACCTGGGTCGCTGGGTCGAGTACTCCATCGACGGCTTCCCCTTCCAATACCCACGACCTATGCGGTTGATGGCGAAAGCGTTCGCCTTCTTCTCCTGGAAAGGCTTCTATCGCCTGATCCTGAAGCCGGGGTACACCAACCCGGAGTCCGCTGCCCAGGCCGTCGAACCCGAGCCCGCCATGAGCCTCGATGCCGGGGCCGATTATCTCCGCCGGCAACTACGCCGTATTGAACAAGGGGAGCGAATGCATCAGCGCAGTCCCGGTGGGCCCGCTCTCAAGCATGACCAGTGGCTCTGGGTGCATTTGCGGCATTGCGAAATGCATCTGAGCTTTGTGCACATCGATGAGGCCGCCGCGTGATCCCACTCGGCGCCAAATATATGATGCTCTCGGCCTTCGGCTTCAGCGTGATGAGCGTGCTCGTGAAGCTGGCTGGACAACGCTTGCCCAGCGAGGAGATTGTCCTGTTTCGGGCCATCATCTCGCTGTTTTTAAGCTATGGCCTGCTCGCCCGAGCCGGCATCTCCGTGTGGGGCACCCATCGCCGCATGCTGCTGTTGCGTGGTGTACTCGGCTGCATCTCCCTGCACTGCGTGTTCTTCTCGTTCACGCATTTGCCGATCGCCGAAGCCACGGTGATCCAGTATCTCTATCCGATTTTCACAGCCATCTTTGCCGCCGTGATCTTGGGCGAGGCAGTCGGGCCGCGGTTGCTGGTGGCGATTGTCCTGGGTGCGTTTGGAGTGATTGCTGTGGCTCGCCCGGGCCCGGTCTTTGGTAGTTTGGGCGCGGCCCTTGAACCCGCCTGGGTGGCAATTGCCATCTGTGGCGCCTTCCTAAGTTCCTGTGCCTACATCATTGTGCGACGGTTGGCCAGCAAGGAACATCCGCTGGTGATTGTCTTTTACTTTCCGCTGGTCACCGTGCCCCTCGCCTTGCCGCGGGTGATCGCCAACTGGGTGCCCCCGGTCGGTTGGGAATGGCCCTGTCTGTTAGGCGTGGGGATTTTCACCCAGATGGGCCAGGTCTATCTTACCCGTGGCCTCGAACAAGAGCCGGCCGCCCGAGCAGCGGCTCTGTCTTATCTGCAGGTGGTCTTCGCCACCCTGTGGGGCATCTTGATCTTCGCCAACATTCCAAGCGTGTGGACCATTGCCGGGGCTGCCCTGATTTTACTCGGGGCCTATATCAATGTGCGTGACAAGCCCCGGCCGGTTCGGACCGCGCAACCGATCGCTGTCGAGGATTGACGCAGTCCCCCCGGATCCCTAGGATTGTTCTTTTGCTAGTCAACCGTAGGTGGGTCGGAAGCCGTGGCGATGAACGAGGCAATCCGCAAAGCCGACGCGCTAATCGAGGCGATGAACTACATCCGCACCTTCCGCGGACGCCACTCGGTCATCAAGCTCGGCGGCAGTGCCATGGAGGATCCCGCCGCCGTCAATGCCACCCTGCAGTCGGTCCTATTCATGGAAACCGTCGGCCTACGGCCGATTGTGGTGCACGGCGGCGGCAAGGCCATCGACCGGGCCATGATGGAGTCTGGCCTGAAACCTCGAAAAATTCAGGGCCGACGTTACACCGATGAGGCCACACTGGCCCTGGTGGTCAGCGTCCTGCTCGACCAAATCAATGCTGGCCTGGTCGCCCAACTGCAAGAACTAGGCGGCCGGGCCGTCGGCCTGCACTCGGGCCCGCTGCAATGTCTATTTGGGGAGCGTCTCCAGCTCACCAATCAGGAAGGGCGTGCCATGGACCTGGGCCGGGTCGGCACGATTCGCCGCGTTCTGGGCGAATTGATCCTGGACTTTGCCGCAGCTCGCGTCATCCCAGTCATCCCCTCCTTGGCTATTGATACCGGAGACGGCGGCTGGCTCAACACCAATGCTGACACGGCGGCCGCAGCGGTCGCTTCGCATTTGAAGACCGAGAAACTGGTGCTGCTGACGGACACTCCCGGTATCCTCAGTGACCGTGACGACCCTGAGTCACTGTTACCAAGCCTCGAGGCGGAGCAATGTCGCGAATTGATTGCCGCGGGTGTGATTGATAGTGGCATGATCCCGAAGGTCGAGGCGTGCCTGGATAGTTTGCGTGGTGGGGTCCGCAAGACGCACATCATTGATGGCCGGCTACGCCATTCTTTACTGCTGGAAATATATACCGACCGAGGCGTCGGCACTGAGATTGTTTTGCGTCAGAATCGTCCTCCGTCTCACCACCCCGATGCGGTCCGCCACGCGCACGAAGACTAACCTCCCAGCCCTGGCCCCGTCTCCCGGACGGGCGTTCGCCAGTTTTTTGGACCACGGAAAACCCATGAGCACGACCACCACCAGCACCCCGGATGTGATCGAGCAGTTCCAAACCTATGTCATCGGTAACTATCGCCGCTTCCCCGTCTGTTTGGTACGTGGGGAAGGCTCACGGATCTGGGACGCGGAGGGCAACAGCTATCTAGATCTGTTCCCCGGCTGGGGCTGCGGTTTGTTAGGCCATTGTCCACCACGCATCGTGCAGGCAGTCCAGGAGCAGGTGGCCCAGCTGATTCATGTGCCAAATACTTGGTATACCGAGCCGCAGGGCCAGCTGGCCCAAGCCCTATGCGAACGACTGGACTTCCGGGCCCAGGCCTTCTTCTGTAACTCGGGAGCCGAAGCCATCGAGGGAGCCATCAAGCTGGCCCGTCTATATGGCCGCCAGCATTACGTCGATGCTCCAAAATACAAAATCATCAGCATGACCGAGGGCTTCCATGGCCGCACCATGGGTGCCTTGAGTGCCACGGCCCAGCCCAAGTACCACCAAGGTGTGGAGCCGATGCTGGCCGGCTTTGCCTACGCCCGCTATGGCGACCTGGACGATCTTGCCCGGCAGATTGATGCCGAGACCTGCGCCATTCTTCTCGAACCAATCCAAGGCGAAGGAGGCATCAACTTGCCGCCCGAGGGGTACCTCGAGGGGTTACGGGACCTGTGTGATCAGCATGGCATGCTGTTAATCTTTGATGAGGTGCAGTCGGGCATGGGCCGCACCGGCCGCTGGTATGCCCACCAGCACTGGAATGTGCAGCCCGACATCCTCACCCTTGCCAAGGCGTTGGGTGGTGGCGTTGCCTGTGGTGGGATGCTGGCCCGAACCGAGGTCGCAAGCTACCTCAAACCTGGCACCCATGCCGCTACCTTCGGCGGCAACCCGATCGCTTGCCGGGCAGCCCTGGCCACCATTGAGACCATCGAGGCGGACCAGTTGCTCCATCGAGCTGAACAGATCGGTGAGCAATTTCGTGACTTTTTCGAGCAATTGCAACCACGCTGTCCACTGATTCAAGAAGTCCGTGTCCAGGGCGCGATGATCGGCATCGAACTAACCATCGATGGTACCCCGATTGTGCAACAGTGCCTGGAGCGGCGACTGTTGATCAACTGCACCCACCAGACGGTCCTGCGTCTATTGCCTGCCTTGAATGTGACCGATGATGAGATCAAGGAAGGCTGCGCGATCCTGGCGGAGGTGTTGCTGGCACAAGCCGCATAACCTCTGAGTTTTTCTCTTCCCTACCCGTGGCCGCGATCCATGCGTCATTTCTTGCACCTGTTGGATGTCCAGCCCGATGAACTGCGAGCCCTGCTGCACCGCGCTGGCGAACTCAAAGCGGCTCACGAAGCGCGACAGCTGCTCACCCCGCTCACCGGCCGGACCATCGCCCTGATCTTCGAGAAGCCCTCGCTACGCACCCGGGTCAGCTTCGAGGCGGGCATCGCTCAACTCGGGGGGACGAGCCTGTTTTTTCCCGGCAGCGAAGTTGGGCTCGGTTGGCGCGAAACCCTGGGTGACTTTGCCCGGACTCTGTCCGGCTATGTCGATGCGATGATTATGCGTGTCACACGTCACACCACCCTCGACGAAGTTTGTCAGTATGCCAGCGTGCCAGTGATCAATGGCCTGTCGAACCTGTTTCACCCATGCCAAGCCCTCGCCGATGTCTTTACCATCCATGAAGTCTTTGGCGACACCGAGGGCCGTACGGTCGCCTTTATTGGTGATGGCAACAACGTCGCCCGCTCCCTAGCCATTGCCTGTGGTAAACTCAACATGCAGTTCATTCTGGCCTCGCCCAATGACTACACCTTTGATCAAGAATTCTTAACCCAGTTTCGCCAGTCCGTGTCGCCCAACTTGCCCACGGTGCTCCACGACCCGATCGAGGCCGTCCGCCAAGCCGACATCATTTACACCGATGTCTGGGCCAGCATGGGACAAGAAGATGAAAAGGCCGAACGCCTCAATCGCTTCCAGCCCTTCCAGGTCAACGAAGAACTGTTAAGCAAGGCAGTGCATCACGCCCGCGTGATGCACTGCCTCCCCGCCAATCGTGGCGAAGAAATCACCGATGCGGTCCTTGATGGCTCGCAAAGTGTCGCCTTCCAGCAGGCCGAAAACCGGATGCATGCCCAGAAGGCGCTGCTTGAGTGGCTGCTGAAGTAATCGAGAAAACTCCATGTGGTTGCGGGAAGTCAACTCGCTTGCGCAAAGTCAGCACGGTTGCGAAAAGAGGCAGAAGCGTTTGCGTTTGCGAGCAGAAGAGGCAGAGGCGGTTGCGAGCAGAAGAGGCAGAGGCGTTTGCGAGCAGAAGAGGCAGAGGCGGTTGCGATGCGGGGAA
>CAYPIE010000155.1:0-9567 GCA_964410665.1 uncultured Alcaligenaceae bacterium | reverse complement strand
CCTCTGCCTCTTTCCCCGCACCGCAAGCGCCTCTGCCTCTTTCCCCGCACCGCAACTGCTTCTGCCTCTTTCCCCGCACTGCAACCGCCTCTGCCGCTTCTTACCGCAACCACTACCTTGCTTTCGTCTGGATGACCGCCGCTAGCTCAGCTGGCAGCGATCAGCTCGGCGATGACCGTGGCCAACGTCTCATAGGTTTGTGGGAAGGCAGTCTGTTCACGGCGGCTACCCGGGTCGGTTGGTGCATGAAAGCGTTTCAGCACCGCTTGTTGGCCGGCCTTGAGTGCCAGCTCATCGTAGACAATGGCCTGAGCTTCCTGCACAGGATCCTGGCTGCGCAAACGCGCTTCCTGGCGGAGCGTATCCACCTCGTGGATGACCAAAGGCTGGATCAGGCCGGTGACCTGGCTGGTAAGGCGTTCGCCCCAGGCGTGCAGATCGTTCGGGCCCTGACCGTCGGTGTGTTGCAGGGTAATGTCCAGGGTGGCACAGCCGAGGCTTTCCACACGGTCGGCCCGAATGGTGACCGCCCAGGGGGTATCATCGGGCCGTACGGTGAGGCTATGAGGACCCGGGCCGGTCGGACGCCAGTCAGCGAGTTTTGCTCGTACCGTTTCGTAGCACTTCATTGGCATCTCCCAGGGTCTTGGTGGAATGATCGGAGCCGTCAAACGAGATCAGCGTCCGCTTGTCATCGACCACCGTCTCCAGATGGACGGGGCGGTCCCAGAGAAACTGAAGGTTGGTCAGCGTATCCAGGGCATAATTGAGCTTCAAGTCTACTCCATTGTACTCATGCTTGAGGAGTAACTCACCGCGATTTCGATAATTTCCATCGACCACATAGATCCACGGCTTGCCAAAGTTGGTCAGGCTAAATAGCAAGCGTTTCTTAATCATGTCGAAGTCGCGTGACTCGATCACGTACTGCCCCATCTGCTCCTGGTAAGCAAAGGAGAAGAGGTTGTGTTCGATGCAAAACTCCGGGGTCAAGAAGGTATCTATAAACGTGATGTCGTTGTGGATCTTGCGCACTTCGTAGATTTTTTTCCGACCCAGCCCCAGATCCTTGTTCCAGGCCCGCTTGGTGACCATGTCATCGCAGGCCTCGTATTCGAGGCCGAACTTGCCGGTATTCCAGCGGTGTTCGATATCGCGGAACAGTTCGATGCCTAGCTTGTACGGGTTGAGCCGACCACCGGACATCGCCATGGTGCCGGAGTGGTGGTCGGCATAATCGATGACTTCGGAGGGGTGCAGCATCTTCTGGGTCATGATGGTCGAGTGCCAGTAGGACGCCCAGCCTTCATTCATGATCTTGGTTTGCCCCTGGGGCATAAAGTAGTAGGCCTCGTCGCGGACGATCGATAGGATGTCACGCTGCCAGGGTTTAAGCGGGGCGTGGTTGATCAAGAACAGCAGCACATCCTTCTCGGGCTGCTCGGGGAAGCGGCGTTCGGCCTGTTCGAGTTCACGCTGCTGCTCTTCGTGCTCGGCCTGCAACAACGCCTTGGGGTTGATGTACTCCTCCATGTAGTCTTTGCTCTTGAACCGCGTCAGGCGGTGCGGGTCCACCTGCCGTTCGGAGAAATCATAGCGGGAGCGGTCTTCGCGGCGTTTGATGGCCACCGAGTGGATGTCGATCAGGTCCTCCATCGACATACAGCGGTCGATAAAGCTTTCGACCAGGTCCTCGCCGAACCGCTCGGAGTAGGTGCGAATCCGTGAGGCATGGTTGGCGATTTCGTCCATCATCTTGCGAGTGGTGTGGGCGAAATACTGGTTATTTTTGAAAAAGTCGCAGTGGCCATAGACATGGCTCATCACCAACTTCTGGTCGACGGTGTGGTTACACCGCATCAGGTAGGCGTAGCATGGGTCATTGTTGATGACCATCTCGTAGATTTTTGACAGACCATACTCGTAGCCCTTTTTGAGCTCTTCATAGGCCATGCCAAACGACCAGTGCGGATAGCGGGTGGGAAATCCCCCGTAGGCGGCAATCTCGTTGAGATCATCGGCATCCACCACCTCAAAGATGGTTTCGTAAAAGTCGAGGCCATAATCGCGGGCATGGCTCTCGATCTCTTCTTTGAGAGCCCGCAGGTGGGGCGGCAGATTGGTGTAGAAGAACATGGTCAGTCAACCTGTGGATGGATGCTAAGAGGGATGCTTGCCGGCGGTACACGCCGACTGCGTTGGCGTTGCCCCGAGAAGATCGGTCGGGGAGGGCACCGCCGCAAGCGTGTTCGGTCCACGTGGTTAGCGTCCGGTGCTCAAAAACGCCTTGATCGAGTCCAGGATCGCCTCGCGTTCAGGAATCCGGGTGGCCACGACATGCTCATGGGCACCGAGCAGCTCGTTGACGTAATCATAAAACTCACCGCTGCCGTAGGGGCTCTCCACTTGGCCGTAGCCGAACAGGTTGAGCTTGGGCAACAGCTTCTCGGTGAGCAATTCAATACAGTGCGGAATATCGTCGCCCCAGTTGTCGCCATCGGAGAAGTGGAAGGCATAGATGTTCCACTCCGAGGGCGGATAGCGGGCGTCGATAATCTTATCGGCTAGGTCATAGGCCGAGCTGATCCGGGTGCCGCCACTCTCGCGGGTGTGGTAGAAACGCTGCTCATCCACCTCGGCGGCCACGGCATCGTGAATGATGTAGACGGTCTCGATGCCTTCGTAGTGAGCCTTGATCCAGGTATCGATCCAGAAGGCCTCGATGCGGACGATTTCTTTTTGCTCATCAGTCATCGAGCCGGAGACATCCATCATGTAGATGACCACGGCGACCGAGTCGGGCTTCTGGATTTCTTTCCAGGAGCGATATTGCCTGTCCTCGCGAATCGGGATGACCCGAGGGTCGTCGGGGTCATACGAGCCGGAGGCCAGTTGACGTTTTAGGGCCCGTTTGTAGGTCCGTTTAAAGTGCCGCAGCGACTCGGGGCCGACTTGGCGGATGCTGGTGTATTTGTCTTTTTCGGTGATAATGTTGCGTTTGCCGCGCGGCTCGATGCGCGGCAACTGCAGTTCTTCGCCGAGGATTTGCGCCATCTCTTCGAGGGTCAGTTCGACCTCCATGAGGTGGCCATCGCCCGGCTGGTCGCCGGCACCGCCTTGGTCGCCCTGTCCCTGGGGTGGGCCGAGGGGTTGGCCGAGTTGACCTTCACCAGAGCCGACGCCGCCGGAGCCGCGCTGGCCGTAGCGGAACTGCGGGATATCGATCGACGGCATGGGGATCGACACAAAGTCGTTGCCCTTCTTGCCGATCATCTCGCCCCGGCTGATGTACTTTCGCAGATTGCTTTTGACCTTGCCGCGGACAATCTTGCGAAACCGTTGCTGGTCGCGTTCAATCTTCTGTCCCACAGGAATGGTGCCTCTTCTGAAAGTGGGGGGACGCCGAGGGAAGGGGGTCTGCTGCTGATGGTTGGCAAACCCCGACGGGAAAAGGATCGGCGGTGGGGCACCCTGAGCCGCCCGTGCAGCGCACTTATGGCTGCTCCTTCCGGCCTGACCAGGTTCATGGCATTACGTCGGCCAGGACCCCACCACCGAGCCCTTTCGCGTCGGTTATTTCTTCGTCTGACCCCGGGCGAAAATGCTCGCCACAAAGTTCAAGACGTCCGTCGCGCTTGCTTCATTATACCCATAATCGCGGATCAAGCGGCTCTTGACCACATCGATCTTTTCTTGGGTTGCCTTGTCGACCACATTGGACACCAGGCTGGTCAGCTTGATGGTGTCTTTTTGATCTTCAAACAGTTTGAGCTCTAAGGCCTTTTGCAGGCGCTCGTTGGTCTTGTAGTCAAACTTCTTGTTGTCCAGGGCCAGGGCGCCGATGTAGTTCATGATCTCGCGACGGAAATCATCTTTGCGGCCCTCGGGGATATCAATTTTTTCCTCGACCGAGCGCATCAGCCGCTCATCGGGTTCCTCGTAGTTGCCGGTGTACTTGTTGCGAACCTTCTCGCGTTGGGTGTAGGCCCGCACGTTATCGATGTAGTTGGCACACAGACGGGCCAGGGCATCTTCATCGGCAGCGATGGCGCGTTGCACCTCGTTTTTGACAATGTCTTCGTATTCTTCGCGGACGACCTGCAACAGTTCGCGATAGTGCCGCAGGGTCTCATCATCGGTGATCAGCGAGTGGTGTCGCAGGCCGGCTTCCAGCTCGTGCAAGACCATGAACGGGTTGAGGTTGTCTTCCTCGGGGTGGGCGACCAGGGCGTTGGAAATCTTGTCCTGGATGTAGCGCGGCGAGATCCCACGCATGCCCTCGTCGGAGGCTTCCCGCTTGAGTTCGATCACATTGTCTTCGGTAAAGCCGGGCAGAGTCTTGCCATTATAGAGCTTGAGCTTCTGCAGCAGGGTCAGGTTCGCATGTTTGGGCACGGTCAGTCGCGTCAGCACCGCCCACATGGCGGCGATTTCGATGGTGTGCGGGGCAATATGCTTTCCCCGAACGCGGATCGGGTTGAAGTCCTTCTCATAGATGCGAATCTCGTCGGAAAGCCGGGTGACATAGGGCACGTCAATCTTGACGGTCCGGTCGCGTAGAGCCTCCATGAATTCGTTGTTTTGCAGGCGGCGATATTCGGGCTCGTTGGTGTGGCCGAGGATGACCTCATCGATGTCGGTCTGGGCAAACTTCTTGGGCTTGATCTTGTGTTCCTGGGAAGCCCCCAGGAGGTCGTACAAGAAGGCGACATCGAGCTTGAGCACTTCGATGAATTCGACGATGCCGCGGTTGGCGATGTTGAGTTCGCCATCGAAGTTAAAGGCCCGCGGGTCGGATTCCGAGCCGTACTCGGCGATCTTGCGGTAGTTGATATCGCCGGTTAATTCGGTGGAGTCCTGGTTCTTCTCGTCCTTGGGCTGGAAGGTGCCGATGCCGATGCGGTCTTGCTCGGAGAGCAGGAGCCGAAACACCTTGACATCCTGCAAGACCCGTTGCCAGTCGCCGCCATAGCGTTGCATGCGCTCATTAAACATATGACGGCAGAACGGATTCAGCTCGCCACGAATCTGTGCTTTATAGCGGTGCTGGTTGTCGTGGTTGAGCCGGTCGAGGACCCGAGGTCGTAATTCCTTGGGCACCAGCAGGAGCGGTTCCTGGTGCATGGGGCACTTGACCCAGTGGTCGTCGTCCATCTTCCAGGCATAGCTAAACAGCATGCCTTCGTCGGTCCGCGAGTATTCTTCGAGACCTCGCTTGAGCATGCGAGCGATCGTGCTTTTGGATGAACCAACCGGTCCATGCAGGAGCAGTACGCGGCGATCGGTCCCATAGCCCTGAGCCGCCGATTTGAAGGTGTTGACCAGGGCCATCAGGGTATGATCGAGGCCGTAGATGGCATCGTTGTATTTGTCGGCGTACTCGGTGAAGAACTTGTAGCGGGTGATCTTCTGTTTGTTCTCGTAGTATTCCTCAGTGCCATGGTAGAGGATCATGTCGTAGAGCCGCTGGTAAGCGGTTCGGGTGATCTCGGGACGGCCCATAACGATGTCGAGGTATTCCTCGAAGGAGCCTTCCCAGTGCAGTTTACGGTAATCCTCGATATTGAACTCGCGGGTGAGTTCGGTGAGGAGTTCCTTCGCGTTGGCCATGATCGTGCTCAACCTCCATCAGAATCCGAGCGGAGCGACGCGGTAGACCTCCGGCCAGATTCGCAACCAACCGCGACCTCGCTCGTGTCGAGGTGGTGGTTCAGGGTGTCAATGTCGCCAGTGTTGCAGCAGGTACAGGATCGGCGTGAGCCTAGGGCTTCGCGGGATGATGAACGACGACGAGCGAGCCTCGACCAGCGAGGGGTGACCGGCACCATTGCAACACTCCATCACCCGCCGGCGGTGATGGCGATCCGAAGAAAGGGGCAGACCCATGATTCCGTTCAGATCGTCCTGTTCATTTTACGGGTGCACGGATGGTGCTCCAAGGGAGAGCGTCGCGTTTTGACCTGAGGCGCGGCTTGCGGCCTGACCCAGGAGCAAAGCCAGTTGAGTCTACGAGATGGCCCCTGGGGGCTGTCAAGCCCGCTTTGCCGCGTGGTTGGACGAGCTGGTTCGTCTTCACCTGGGCGGCCGGGCAAGGTACAAGAGGTGCCCCTGAGATTGGGATCGGCACCGCAGGCCGCGTGACCCCAGGTAGGACGAAGGGATATTCATGCCGCACGCAAGCCCCCGGATTCACTCAAGCGCCTTGATCGGCCCGGAGGTCGACCTGGCGGCCGATGTCGAAGTCGGCCCGCAGGCCATTTTGGAAGGGCCGATCCGGCTGGGCCCAGGTTGTGTGGTCCGGGCTCGGGCCCATCTGATCGGCCCGTTAACCGTCGGTGATGCCAATGATATTGGCATCGGCGTAGTCCTCGGCGAACGCCCGCAGCATCTGCACGATGGCGGCGAAGCCAGCCAGATATGTATTGGTAATCATAATATATTTCGTGAATATGTTACCGTTCATCGCGGCACTGCGGCTACGGGACTGACCCGTGTAGGTGATCATAATTTCTTGATGGTTGGCTCGCACGTTGGGCATGACGGTCGTGTGGGCAATCATTGTATTTTGGCCAATCACGCCCTGTTGGGTGGCCATGTCGAGCTAGGCGATCGGGCGATGATCTCGGGCAATGCCGCGGTGCATCAGTTTAGCCGGGTCGGCCGGTTGGCCTTGGTCAGCGGTATTTCTGGGGTTTCTAAAGATGCCGTTCCTTTTATGATCCATCAGGGCTTTAACACGGTCATGGGGGTCAACGTGATCGGCATGCGTCGGGCCGGTCACAAGCCCGAGGCAATTAATGCGATGCGTCGGGCATATCAGATTCTGTTCCGTCAAGCCAACACCCTGCAAGTCGCCTTAACCAAGCTGGAGCAAGAACTCGGCACGCTTGCCGAGGTGCAAGAGCTGATCGCATTCATTCGTGCCTCAACCCGCGGGATTTGTGGCAGCCAAAAAGCCGGGGGCGATACCCTGGAAGTGATGGCCGCGTAGGACATCGGGCGGGGAAATCCCGGCCAAGCGCAATTGCAATGCAGGTGCAGCGCGATATGATAAACCGATCAGGCGGGCGTAATTCAGTGGTAGAATGCTAGCTTCCCAAGCTGGACGTCGCCGGTTCGAATCCGGTCGCCCGCTCTCTTCTCAATCGCTTTCAAGCCAACGCAATCCGACTCAACTCCTGATTCTTCAAATACTTGCGATGAGTGTGCCACCAACCCGATTGCGTGGTCGGCTTCATCACTAAACTAAAGCGCAATAAACCTCGGTCCAAATCAGTTGTTGGTACAAAATCTGTGCCAACAGAGGTGTCCACTTCGACGGCTCCATCGGGGAGGAGCTGGTGGTTCTTGCGAGTCATCGTTCGCTCCGGTGAGAAGAATGGTCGCGGCGGGTGCCGCGGGTGCTTGCCCACAATCACTTCGAGAACGAGCCGAGAAAAGTACGCGCTTTTCCAGAATTGCTGTGCACCCACGGTTCCCTTGTTGAGCGGACCGGTGGTTGAGCGGGTGTCGAGAGCGGTGGGGGTGGTGTCTGTCTTTTCGGCAAAGTGAGGAGAAATTGTTGGACGATCAACCGACTTCCTCGTAAACTCACACAACTAAGGATTTCTACTCGCCGATCGTCTTCCCTGCCTGAGGTGGGCCCTTCTCCCGCCGATGGGGGCAGGCCAATCGATACATTGATTGCTGTCGGAGCCCGTCCGTGCCGACTCAAATCACGTTGCTCCTACGCCGCATCGAACAGGGGGACCGCGAGGCGGCCGATCAACTGTTCCGCCAGGTCGAGGCCGAGCTACGGGTGATCGCCGCTCGGCGTCGTCAGGACTACCCGCCGCATCTCGACGCCCCGGTAACGCTGTTGATCGATGAGGCTTTCTGTCGGCTGTTGCCCGGACACGATGCGAAGGCCGCCGCGCCCGCCGACCGGAAGGCCTTCATTCGGTTCGCGGCGACCAAGATCCACAACCTGCTGGTGGACATCGCCCGCCGGGACCAGGCGCAGAAACGTGGCAGGGACCGGGAGCAAAAGGCGGAGGCGCTCGCGCAGGTGGCCGGCCCGGTGACCATGGACCCGCAATTGCTGTTGGACTTACAGGGTGCGTTGGACCGCTTCGAGGTGTTTGCCGCGCAGGATGCGTTGGTGTTCCGGATCCGCTACTTTCTGGACTGCAGCATCGAGGAGACCTCGGAGATCCTGCAGGTCTCGGCATCGACGGTGAAGCGTGCCTACCAGACCGCGAAGATGTGGCTACGTCGCGAGTTGAAGGAGTATGCCCATGAATATGACCCCTGAGGAATGGCAGCAGGTCCAGGTGGCGCTGGCCAAGGCGCTGGAGCTCTCCGATGCTGAGCGCGGCCGTTATCTGGAGCGGCTAGGCGTGGAGCAGCCGTGGTTGGCCGAGCAGGTGAGATCACTGTTGCAGCACGAACCCTCCGCCGGTGACTGGCTCAGCAACAGTCCCCTGCGGGGGCACATCCGCCCGTCGACCGACCCGGAGGGGCGGTCGGCCACCCCTGACGGCGAGAAGTTCGATCGTCCGTAGTGACGGCGGCATCTCCGACTGATTCCTTCAAGGACGCCGGTGGGATAACAGACTTTCCTTCGGAACACCCAGAGACCGTCCTAGCGGGTCGGTACACGCTGATCGAGGAGATCGCCCACGGCGGTATGGGCAGCGTCTACCGCGCCACCGATGCGGCCTTCGGCCGCGACGTCGCGGTCAAGGTGCTGCTGGACAAGTTCGCCCCGGACTCTTCGATCGCCCGTCGGTTCCTCGACAAGTCGCGCATCACCGGTCAGCTGCAACACCCCGGGATCCCGCCGACCTTCGACCTCGGCACCCTACCCGACGGCCGTCCTTTCCTGGCCATGAAGCTGATCAAAGGTGACACCCTCGACGCACTGCTTGCTAGGTGATCCGACCTAGCCGTCGACCGCAGCCGGCTGCTGGCGGCCTTTGAGCAGGTGTGCCAGGCGGGTTGGCTATGCCCATGCCCACGGCGTCATCCACCGCGACCTGAAGCCGGCCAACGTCATGGTCGGGGCCTTTGGTGAGGTCCAGGTGATGGACTGGGGTTTGGCCAAGGTTCTCGGGGAACCTGCCCCCGCCGGAGCCGATGCCGATGCGGCTTCGACCGCCGCCGGGACCCGGGTGGAGTCGCTGCGGGACACCGATGACTTGATTACCTAGGACGGCACCGTGCTCGGCACCCCGGCCTTCATGCCGCCCGAGCAGGCTATTGGCGCGGTCCGCGAGATCGATCGCCGCAGCGACGTGTTC
The DNA here is from genome assembly GCA_964410665.1 of uncultured Alcaligenaceae bacterium. GTDB lineage: Bacteria > Planctomycetota > Planctomycetia > Gemmatales > Gemmataceae > CAYPIE01. The sequence continues at coordinate 286 of CAYPIE010000155.1, read as the reverse complement.
GGCCTCGGCGGCATCCTGGCGGCGCTGCTGACGGGCCGGCCGCCGTTTGTCAGTGACACGGCGGAGACGACCCGGGTGATGGCTGCCCGCGGCGAGGTCGCCGACTGCTTCGCGCGGCTCGACGCTTGCGGGGCCGACCCGGAGCTGGTGGCCTTGTGCAAGCAGTGTCTGGCCCCGCAGAAAGCCGACCGCCCTGCCGATGGGGCGGCCGTGGCGGAGGCGGTGGCGGCCTATCAAGCCGGGGTCCAGGAGCGACTGCAGCAGGAGCAGCTTCGTCGGGAGCGAC
>CAYPIE010000154.1:0-9777 GCA_964410665.1 uncultured Alcaligenaceae bacterium | reverse complement strand
CGAGGCCGTTGAAAAGCGCGGAGAATCTCCACCGGCAATCATCGTGCCGAACACCATTGGGTTCCCACCCACCGCTCAGAAAAGGCATGACGGCCGCGTCGACCGTTCACCACCGGGTTGTCTGTTGTTGATGCGTGGTTGCCTAGCTCACCCTTTTGCGTGGTGATCAGCTCGGGTGGTTTTCACGCAATCGATATGTCGCTTCGGCTAGCGGAGCACCGGACTTAGACAACCGGCCACCAGCGAGGCGTCTAAGTTTGCATCAAACCATCCACCTCCGGTCGATAAGGTTGTAGCCATTGTAAAATCTCGATGCGATTACCAAATGGATCAAAGATAAAAAAGCGATCACACCCTGGAATCGGTACCGTCTCCTCGATCGGGATGGCGTTGTGGCTCATCCACTGGCGTGCCGCGGCGATGTCCTGAACACGTAGACAAAAATGCCGTGGGCTGGCGGTGTCGGGATGCTCTTTGAGCAGGAGGTGCAGGTAGCTATCGCCGAGTGCATACCAGAGCACAATAAAGTCGAATGTCTTGGGCGGGGCAATCTCCCGTAATCCCAACAATTCTCCGTAAAACGCCCGAGCTTGCTGCACATCGGTGATGATGATCGTGCAGTGATCAATGACCCCAGTCAGCGCCAACGTCATGGACAACCTCCCTTTCTTGGCTCCCGCAGGGGGGTGCCGTCATCTTGCCTTGAGGAGCCGGTTAGCGTTGAAAGATGGGCAAATAATGGGAAGGTACCGACAGGACAATCACCGCAATGGCGGTCTGATAGACCGGGCCGGCGGAATTGTGATCGAGCCGCCGGTTGCTCCAGCCGCCATTGCGGTCCTGTGTGTCCAGCAGAGTTTGCCGAATCTGGTCATAGTATTGCTGCCATGCGGTGCCACCGACCTGGTGCATGGCGTGGCTGGCATAGTAGTGGCCGTACCAGAAGTGGTCCCGAGTGTTGCGATGGCGCATCAGGTAGTCGACGGATTTTTCGACCTCACGCTGGTAAGCTCCAACCAGCTTGGTGACACAGATGCCCGCGGCCGTCCGGGCAAAGCCGGGACGCCGCGATCGAGGCTGGTAGGTATAGCCGCCTGAGCGCTGCTCGTAGCAGCGGTCAATATAGGCCAGCGCCTGGTCAAAGGTGGCATCGGGCACATGCAGACCGCTGTTTTTGGCTCCACGCAGGGCCATCACCTGCATGATGGTCACCGAAATGTCCGAGCCCGATGGCCGCGGTTGATAGCGCCAGCCGCCTTCGGGGCTTTGACAGCGGACCGTCAAGGCGACGGCCCGCTCCAGAACCCGCTTGAGTTCGGGGTCCCCGGTCATGCCATAAAGTTGCGTCAGTGCCAGCATGGCCATGCCATGGCAATACATGTTGCCTTCGCGTGGACCGATCAGATAGCCATCACTCTCTCGGGCCGATGCCATCAGGAAGCGAGCTGCTCGAGTTAATTCGGGACCATACGGCCCGCGGTTCGGGACATGACCCTGTGACAAGAAGGCGAGCACCGCAAAGCCGGTGATCGCCGTGTTATGCGGATAGCGTCCTTCCGACCAGGAGCCGTCCGCATTCTGTTTCCGCTTGAGCCATTCCAGAGCCCGGTCGATGGCTTTGCGCGTCGGGGTATCAATGGTCACCCGTTCCTCGGCCGCCAGCTGCAGCGGCATCAACAACAGGCCCAGCCCACACAAGCAGCCCATCCAGCGATTCATGACAAGACCCTTCACTTGGCGAGCAAGGTCATTCGTAGTCCCACTTGAGGATCCAGGGATCTTCGGTCTTCTTCTGGAAATCTTTGAGTCGCTTCTGAAGACGGGTCAGCACGGCCGCATGTTCTTCGGACTCGGCCAGGTTGTGTACCTCGTCCGGATCGTTTTCCAAGTCATACAGCTCAAACTTTGGCCGATGCAAGTAGGCCTGGACGGTCCGCTGGCCATACAGCGTCTCGGGACCCTGGCGATAGCGTTCCTGCCAGGTCGGTGCTGCCCAAAGGTCGGTACTCGAGGGGTATTGTAGGGGATGGGCAATGTTCCAGATCAGCTTATACCGCCGTTCGCGGACCACTCGCATCGGGTAATACATGGTGATTTCATGAAAGGTATGCGAGGCAAACACCGTGTCCCAGCCCTTGGTGTTGGTTTGTTCCAAGACGGGCAAAAAGGAACGACCATGGAAGTTCGCTCGCTCCGGCACGTCCTGGGCGAAGTCCAGGATGGTCGGGGTGATATCGACCCAGCTGACCATGGCATCGCAGCGGACACCCCGGTCCTTGGCGTACGGATTGCGCACCACACACGGCGAACGCAAACCTGGCTCATACACAGTCGTCTTGGCACCCGGAAAGGCGATCCCATGGTCGGAGATATAAATGATGAGCGTATCCTCATAGACCCCAGCTTGCTTGAGGTTGTCGATTAGTTGGCCAAGGCCTTGATCGATCCGGGAAACCGACTGGTAATACTGAGCCAGCTCGGCGCGGCAAGTGGGGGTGTCGGGCAAAAACGAGGGGACGATCACCTCTTTGGGATCATACGCGACCGGTTTGACCCCGGGATAGCCCTTGGCCTTGTTGCCGAAGGCGTTCGGTCTCAGCGGATCGCCGGGGACGGACGCACCGCTACGATGGGGGTCGCTGGTGCAGTACAACAGGAAAAACGGCTTGGGGCTGTCCGCTGTGAAGAGCGGCTTGCAGCGGTTCGCCATTTGTACCGGAGAGCGACTGCTGCCCGGGAATGCTTGATCAAAGGCATAGACCGACTCGGGGGCAACGTGATACTTGCCGATCCGGGCGGTGCGATAGCCGGCCTTCTTTAGGTACAACGGCAGGCTCTGTAGATTGGGGTAGCTACTAAACTTGTGGAAGGCGTGCTGGTGGCCGTAATGGCCATTGCGGTGATTATGCAGCCCCGTCAGCAAGACCGAGCGACTCGCACTACAGCTGGCCGTGGTGGCAAACGCATAGGGGAATAGGGTCCCGTCCTTGGCCAGTTGGTCCAGGTGGGGCGTTTTGAGCACAGGATTGCCATAACAGCCGGCATCCTGGCCCTGGTCATCGGTAATCACGAGCACCACATTGCGTGGCGCTGCGTTCACGCCGTAAGGGAGGCCAAGCATTCCTGCAAGGACCAGCAGAAACCAAGGTCGCATGATCGAGGCATCCTCCGGTGGAGAGGCCGCAGGGAAAAAGCACTAGCCTCCGTTGTATCTGGCAAAGCGGTCACTCAGCAAGCTTGCGTCGTCGACAGTGCGTTCGCCGCGGGCTGTTTTGGTGAATATAATTAGAACAGGATCGTCCATTCAGGGAGCCCCTGTACCCCTTGGCCAGCCTGCATGAACGCATGAAAATTGCAATGATCACCGCTGGTGCCGCCGGCATGTACTGCGGCAGTTGTATGCACGACAACACCCTGGCAGCTGCCATCACCGACCTGGGCCATGATGCGGTGCTGATTCCCACCTACACACCCATCCGTACCGATGAGGTCGATGTCAGCCAACGACGCGTCTTTTTTGGTGGCATCAACGTATATTTGCAACAGAAAGTATTCTTGTTTCGCTACACTCCCTGGTTCCTGGACCGGCTTTGGGATATGCCACGGCTGCTGCGCTGGGTCTCTCGCTATGCCATGCGCACGCAGGCCGACACCTTGGGCGATTTGACCATCTCGATGCTCAAAGGCAAGGATGGTTTTCAACGCAAGGAAGTGGCCAAACTGGCAACTTGGCTGGAGCAGGAGCTCAAGCCCGATGTGGTCACCCTGACCAATGTGCTGCTCTCGGGTGTCGTGCCCGAGCTCAAAGAGCGGTTAGGCAAGCCGGTGCTAGCTCATCTGCAGGGGGATGATATTTTCCTCGAAGCGTTGCCAGTGGCTGACCGGATGCGTGCCAAGACCCTGATCCGCCAGAACTGTCAGCAGGTCGATGGCTTTCTGGTCACCAGCCGGTACTATGCCGACTTTATGGCGGAGTATCTGGGCCTGCCATCGAGGAAGATGCATGTGATTCACCCGGGCTTGAATCTCGAAGGCTACGGCGCCTTTCGGCCATTTCGCCATGAGCCGCCGTTTACGATTGGCTACTTCGCTCGGATCTGTCCCGAGAAAGGACTGCACATTTTAGTCGAGGCCTATCGCCTGCTACGAACGACCACCTCGGAGGTGCCGCCAACCCGCTTACGCATCTCCGGTTGGCTGGGCGAACATCAGCGTGACTACTTTGCACAGCAAATCAAGCTTCTGGAGCAATCCGGCTTACAGGACGAGGTCGAGCATCTTGAGTCTCCCAGCCACGCCGACAAGATTGACTTCATGCACAGTATCGATGTGCTCTCGGTGCCGACGACCTATCGAGAGCCGAAGGGGTTGTACATTTTGGAGGCTATGGCCAATGGCGTACCCGTGGTGCAGCCCGGGCACGGGTCGTTTCCCGAGCTGGTCGAAGCCACGCAAGGTGGCTTAATTGTGGAGCCGGACAATCCCGCTGCGCTGGCCGAGGGCTTGCGGCAAATCATCACCGATGTGCCGTTGCGGCAACGACTTAGTGAACAAGGGCAAAAGGCGGTGTTTGCCCGCTACCATGCCCGACGCATGGCCGAGGAAACTCACGCGGTGTGCGCTCAGTTTGCGTGACCGAAGCAGTCAAGACAAACCGCCTGGAGAGCCCAAGCGATGGCGAGCACGCTGCGGCGAGTCGAGTTTGGCGACACCGACATGGCTGGGATCATGTATTTTGCCAACTTCTTTCGCTTTATGGAGGTGGCCGAGACCGACTTCTTGCAGGCCCGAGGGCTGTCGGTATCCTGGACCGATGCCTCCGGACAGAAGTATGGCTTTCCGCGTGTATCGGTGAGTTGTGAGTTTTTTAAGCCGGCGCGGTTTGGCGACTGGATCCACATCGAGGTTCAAGTGGAAAAGGTGGGCCAAAAATCGGTCCAATACCGCATCGAGTTCCGTCGCGATGCGGAGGTGCTGGCTCGCGGATCGTTGACCAGCGTCTACTGCAAGCATTCGTTGGAAACCGGCATGGTCTCCCAGGAGATTCCTCCGGAAATGCGTGCGGCGCTGTTAAGCCCCCCAGCGAATCCAGCCTGAAGTTGGCGCAAGTGATCCACTTCCGGCTGTGAACACCTCAGAAACTGGCCGCAGGGATTTCCACATCGAGCAGCTTCCCAGTCTCGGCATCGATGGTGATAATATCGCCACTTTGCGTAAACTGTACTTTGTACACCACCTTGCCAGCCTCTTCGGTCACCGTCAAGGAATGCTCGCCCAGCCCGCGATGAGCCCGCTTGTGGGCAGCCATCGAAGGACCCCGCTGCGGCGTGCTGGTGTCCCAGGGATCGGTGGCAATCGGCTTGACCGGGGGAAGACGGCGAGGCGGTGGGGCAGAGACAAGAGGCTCGGCCTCGATGATCCCAAACGTAACGCGGTGCTGAGGGAACACATAGACACCCAGGAAGAGAAGTCCCAGCGCCAGGATGGTCGCCCCCCACAAGGCTCGATGGGGTGGTCCGAAGGGGTTGCTTGAGAGCGGGGAGACATTCATATCCGAAAACTCCTTTCGCGAAAGGCGATATCGCGCAAACCCATGCAAGGGGTTATTCGTGTGGAAGGGTGGTCGATTCGCTCGTCGCAGCAGCCGCCGTTCAGAAAAGCTTCTTCGGTGTTTGAAGCAACCGGTTGCCCATCGAGTCGAGGAGCTTGAGTAAATCACTCGGACCACGCCTCTGGTGCAGGACGTCGCTGCTCTCCCGGCGGCATACGGGCAGCCAACGGTACGGTTGCCGCGTAGGGGGAAAAGCCGCTCGCTTTCGGATCCGCCTGTGCCCAGCAAATGTTGGACCGCCCCAATCGAGTGGTCGCCGCGCCCATCCAGGGATTTCGCGGCGGATTGTGGGACAATGCCAGCGATGTCGAATACACTTTCTACGGCTTGAGCACGCTGGCATGGACCAGCAAACCTGAGGCCGCGACCTCCTGAAGGAGACCTTTTGGCCGCAGGACGTCGGATGCAAGCAGGTGAGGCAGGCGCATGACTCTGACAGTACACAACCTGAGCAAGGACTATCCCACTCCGAGTGGACCATTGTCGATATTGCGCAATGTTCATTTGGAAATGCAGACAGCCGAGGCCTTGGCAGTGATGGGGCCCTCGGGTTCGGGCAAGAGCACCTTGCTGCACATCATGGGGACCTTGGATACCCCAACCTCGGGCGAAGTACGGCTCGATCAGATCAATCCGTTTGCATTGTCCGAAGGCGAACTGGCTCGGTTTCGCAACCGGCGGATTGGCTTCATTTTTCAGGATCATTACTTGCTGCCGCAGTGCACCGTTCTTGAAAATGTGCTGATCCCGACGCTGGTGAACCCCGACAAGCAAAGCGAGACGGTGGAGGCATACGCCCGGGAGCTGTTGGAACGGGTCGGGCTTGGCGAGCGGCTCACGCATCGGCCCGCCGAGCTTTCGGGTGGTGAGCGGCAACGGGTGGCAGTGGCACGCGCGTTGATTCATCGTCCAGCCCTGCTGTTGGCCGATGAGCCGACCGGGAATCTGGATCGGGCCACCGCTCGGACCATCGGGGAGCTGTTGCAAGGCTTGCCCGCCACGCACGGCTCCATGTTGGTGGTGGTGACCCACTCACGCGAGCTGGCCGACTACTTCCCACGCCGACTTGCGATGGTAGACGGCTCGCTCAAGGAGACCAACGGGTCCTCAGAAGGTTAACGATATCCAGACCCGTTTTATTCATTTTTTTATCGATTTTTGGTAACAGACGAGGTGCACCATGTCCACGGCAGTTCAGCAGCGGGGGATCACCCGCCGGGCGTTTCTGGCGACAACGACCCAAGTGAGCTTGGCCGGGTTGGCTATGACCGCACCCCGAAGGACTACGGTCGTTCGGCCAGCAACCCGCTGTGTGCAGATCAACCTGATCGGCGGCCCGTGTGGACTGGATAGCTTCGATCCCAAACCCGATGCCCCAGCATCGGTGCGTGGACCGTTCGCGGCGATTTCCACGAAAATCCATGGGATCTATCTAAGCGAGGGCTTCCCACGTTTGGCTGCACGGCTGGACCGTATCGCTTTGCTACGCACGGTGTATCACGATGCTGCAGCCCTCCATGTCGCCGGATTACAACTATTGCAAACGGGTCGACTCGTTTGTGGGACCCAGGTTACGCCGCATCTCGGGGCGGTACTCGCCGCGAATGCGCACGCCAATGAAGCGCCCGCTTGGGTGATTCTGGGTGCCCCCTTGGTTGGGCTGGATGCACGAGCCCGTGATGGACAAACAGCCGGAGACTCCCAGTTTGTCAAGCCTGCCTGGATCCCCGAACAGGTGACCAAGCCCTGGCCGGCCCAAGTGCGCGAGCTGCTCTCCCAGGGTACCCGGTTTGTCACGCTTAACACGGCGAGCCATCTGCACGGAGCCACCAGCTGGGACTGCCATGCTGACCCCCATGGTGTCGACATTCGCTTGGCACGCTACCCCAAACTGGCCGCCGCCCTAGACCGAAACCTATGCCAACTACTGGATGACTTGGAGGAGTGTGGGCTGTTGGACGAGACGTTGGTGGTGGTGCATGGCGAGATGGGCCGGACCCCGTACTTGAATGTGCATGGCGGTCGCGATCACTGGACTCGGGCCTGGCCGGTACTCCTGGCCGGTGGCCCGATCCGCCCGGGTCAGGTGATCGGCCAGACCGATGCTCTGGGCGGGGAGCCGGTCGACTGTCCGATCCATGCGGCCCAGATCGCCGCCACCGTGGCCGCGGGGTTGGACGTCGAGCTGCCCGGGATTGACGCCACGCCAGTGCACGAGCTGTTTGGCTGACCGCGGAAGTTTGGCCAGGGTGACTCAGATCACGAGGAAAGGCTGGTCATATCGTTGAGTGCGCTGGTGGTCAACGTCCCTCGACTCCTTGGGTGAAGCCGAAGTTGATGGTGAGGTCGACATCTCCGAAAAAATTCAAACATACTTAAATACATAAATATTATATCGGTCAGCGCGGTCACCGTGTGGGTCCTACCTTTCGACGCGATCAAAGACGCTGACCCATCCAGAACGGCCGCAGCGGCTACGCCGGCTACACAACCTTTGGCAGCGCTTCGGTTCACAGCTGTGAACAGATCCAGACCGTCTCCTCTGGCCAAGCCCGACCGGGTCTGGCATCATACAATAGCACCAAGCGATTCATCCTTTGCTGCCCGAGGAAGCCGTGGATATTCCCTCGATTGTGCACCTTCGCCAGACCGGGTCCCAGCCGCGAATCGACGATGTGGCTGACACCACCCGCCAACGCTGGCTCGAATCCGGCGTGGCCAAACGGATCCGCAAGGGCCACCGCATCGCCGTCGGTGTCGGCAGTCGGGGTATTGCCAATATTCAGGCGATTGTTAAGGCGACTCTGGCCAGTCTGCGTGAACTGGGCGCGGACCCTTTTGTCGTCTCAGCGATGGGTTCGCACGGCGGGGCTACTCCCGAAGGGCAGGCCGCCCTCCTGGCCAGCTATGGTATCACCGAGCAGGCGCTCGGCGTCCCGGTCAAGACGGACATGGGCTCCGAGCAGATCGGCATCAACAAGTGGAACGAGCCGGTCTGGTGGGACTGTAATGCCCTCCAGGCTGATGGCGTCGTCACGGTTTCGCGGATCAAGTTACACACCGACTTTCGCGGCAAATACGAGAGCGGCATCGTTAAAATGCTGGTCATCGGCCTGGGTAAACGCGAGGGGGCGTCGCAGCACCACCGCTGGGGCTATCGAGGCTTGCGCGACATGATGCCCGAGACGGCCAAAGTCATCCTGGACAAGACCAGGTTTCTCGGCGGGCTGGCCATCCTGGAAAACGCCCGCGAGGAGACCGCCGAGCTCCAGGTGGTCGACCGGGATGAGGTGCTCGAGGCCGAACCAGGGCTGTTACAGCGGTCCAAGGAGTTGATGGGCCGGCTACCGTTCCCGCAGCTGGACCTGTTAGTCATCGGCGAGCTGGGCAAGAACTACTCGGGGGCCGGGATCGATCCAAATGTGGTCGGCCGGCTGTTGATCGAAGCCGCTCCGGAGTTGGAAACGCCGGTGCCGCGGATTACCCGGATTTGTGTCCTGGATATGTCCCCGGAGAGCCACGGCAACGCCACCGGCGTCGGCATTGCCGACCTGACCACCGACCGGGTACTGGCGGCCATCGATCCAGGTCCATTTCGCATGAACAATCTAACCGCTCGCTTTTTATGGCGGTCCAAGCTTCCTTTAAGCTTTCCGAACGACCGGGAATGTATCCAGGCCGGAGTCGACACTTGCTGGCAGCCCAATGCGGAGGATCTACGGATTGCATGCATTCCCAACACGTTGGAGGTTGCTGAGCTATGGGTCTCGCCCCGCTTGGCCGAGGACGCCCGGCAGTTGCCTAAGCTGGAGATCGGGGGCGAAAGCCGGCCACTTCCCTTCGACGTGCAGGATAATCTTCGCCAAGAGATTCTGTTTCCCCATTCCGTTCGCGGCCGACGTAGCAAGCAGAGAGTGGTTTAGGCAGTAGCGGTTGCGATGCGAAGAGCCAGAAGCGATTGCGATGCGAAGAGCCAGAAGCGATTGTGATGCGAAGCGGCAGAAGCGATTGCGATGCGAAGAGCCAGAAGCGGTTGCGGTGTGGGAAAGCGGCAGAGGCGATTGCGGGAAGTCAGGAAGAGGCAGAGGCGATTGCGGTGCGGGGAAAGAGACAGAGGCGCTTGCGGTGCGGGGAAAGAGGCAGAGGCGATTGCGGTGCGGGGAAAG
>CAYPIE010000153.1:0-9907 GCA_964410665.1 uncultured Alcaligenaceae bacterium | reverse complement strand
CCCAGCCGGCAACCCGGCGAGGCCGCTCCGATGCGGGGAGAAGACCCACCAGCAATCATCGTGCCGAACACCTTTGGGTTCACACCCGCCGCTCGGAAGGAACCGCCGATGAGGAATGGACCCGAGGCCGGGCCTGTCCCGCCAGCCGCAGAGGCTTACTGAGCCAGCGCGGCCTTGAGCCGACCTTCGCGGTACTTCTGCAGCTCCGCCTCGGTCAGCTTTCGGTCGGCGAGGTTAATGGTCACCTTCTTGAGCTCACCGGTGAACTTGAACGGGACCTGATAGTCCTCGACGATGGGCGTACCGGTGTCTTCACCAATGTCCAGGGTCTCGTCCAGGGACATACGGAAGGCGATGGTCCGGGGGATTCTCTTCGTCCCGACCTTCGCGCCGTCCACGGTCAGGGTGGCAGTGCCGCCGCCGCCGATGCCGCCGTTGTAGTTAAAGTCCAGGGTGATAACGTGCTGCCCCGGCGTCAGCGCCTGGTCGCCAGCCACGGTGTAGCGTTCGACATCGCACAGGTTGTAGGTGAACACCGGCTTGCCCTTGAGCACGTACAACCCCACGCCGGCGAAGCGGCCGCCATGGGTCATCAACATGCCCTCGGCCCCGTCCTCGGGGATGTCGACAACGGCGCTGATGCCGAAAGACTTGTTCTTCAGGTCGGGCGCGCCGCCCTCGGGAATGCGGGTCAGACCGTCGTAGTAGGTGAACTCGGTCCGGCCGCGCGTGTTGCTCGGCCGGTTGTTGACGTCGAGCCGCTCCACCTTGCTGTTATCCAGTGGCAGCACGTTGTGCTTTACGGCCTCGATGTAGAAGAGTCGCTGCAGCTCGCGGAGTTTTTCAGGCTCGGACTCCGCCAGGTCATTCGCCTGGGAGAAATCTTTCTCGACGTTGTAAAGCTCCCACTTGTAACCGTCGATAGGATCCACCTTCTCGGGAACGCTCACCCAGGGCGGGGTGGTCGGGGTGGTGGTGGCGACCCAGCCATCGTCGTAGATCGCCCGGTTGGCGAACATCTCGAAGTACTGCGTCTTTCGCGCGGACTCCGCTTCCGCATCGTCAAAGCTGTAGACCATGCTAACCCCCTCGATCGGGGCCTGGTCGACGCCGTTGACCATCACCGGTGCCGGGATGCCGGACGCCTCCAGGACGGTCGGCAGGATGTCGATCACGTGGTGGAATTGGGTGCGGATCTCGCCGCGAGCCTTGATCCGCTTCGGCCAAGCGATGGCCAGGCCGTTGCGTGTGCCGCCGAAGTGGCTGGCGACTTGCTTGGTCCACTGGAACGGCGTGTCCATGGCGTGGGCCCAGCCGATCGGGTAGTGGTTGAAGGTCTTCGCCGAGCCAAGCAGGTCCATTTTGGCCCGGACGTCCTCGAACGGCTCCTTGACGTTGTTGAAGAAGGTCATCTCGTTGAGCAGGCCTTGCGGGCTCCCCTCGGCGGAGGCGCCGTTGTCGCCCTGGATGAAGATGATCAGCGTGTTGTCCAGCTCGCCGGTCTGCTCGATGGCGTCGATGACCCGGCCCATCTGGTGGTCGCAGTGGGCCAAGGCCGCGCAGTAGACCTCCATCATGCGGGCGTAGACCTTTTTCTGATCGTCGTTGAGCGAGTCCCAAGCGGGGATACCCGGCGAACGCTCGGTGAGCTGGGCGTCCTGCGGGATGATGCCCATCTCCTTCTGTTTGGCAAAGGTCCGCTCGCGTTGTTGATCCCACCCATCGTCGAACTTGCCCTTGAACTTATCGATCCACTCCTTGGGAGCGTGGTGCGGCGCATGGGCCGTGCCCGGAGCGTAGTAGGCCAGGAACGGCTTGTCCGGGGCGACAGCGTTCTGCATGCGGATCCAGTTGATGCAGTGGTCGGCCAAGTCCTTGTCGAAGTGGTAGTTCGGGTCATCGGTGGGCGGCTCGACCGGCCGGGTGTTTTCGACAATGGCCGGGGCCCACTGGTTCGTGTCGCCGCCAACGAAGCCGTAGAAGTACTCGAAGCCGAGGCCAACCGGCCACAGGTCGAACGGCCCAGCCTGGCTGGTCTGCCAGTCGGGCACGTTGTGGTTCTTGCCGAACCAGGCGGTGTTGTAACCGTTCTCCTTGAGAATGATGCCCAGGCCCCGCTTCGACTTGGGGACGAGCGTGTTGTACCCGGGATAACCGATGCCACACTCCATGATGCAGGCGGTGGCCACGCTGTGGTGGTTGCGGCCGGTGAGCAAGGCAGCACGCGTCGGCGAGCACAGCGCCGTGGTATGGAAGCGATTATAGCGTAGGCCCTGGTTGGCGACGCGGTCGAAGGTGGGCGTCGGGATCGGCCCGCCGAAAGTGCTCGAAGCGCCAAAGCCGACGTCGTCAGTGAGGATGAGCAGGATGTTCGGGGCACCTTTGGGAGGCTTGACACCCTCGGGGAAGTCCTTCTCCGAGTCCTGTGGCCGCAGGCCGACCTTGCCCTTAAACGGGGGCTCGGGGATCGGCAGGATCTTGCGGTCGGGGACATACGTCTTTTGCGGGTCGCCCTTCTTCTCCTGGGCAACGACCGTCGCGGCGTTCGGGGCGACCAGCCAGCCAAGAGTGCCGAGAGCCGCAAGCAGTGCGGCACCGAGCAGCAATCGCAGATGCATAGTGTCGGTTTCCTGGTAAGCAAAGAGAGGAAAAGCGGGCATCACAGTCCTGACCCGCAGAAGGTTCGGTTTATGAGAACGAGGGGTCCTTGACCACGCCTTGTTCCAATTGGCCTGCGGCCTCCAAAGCCATGCGTGCCAGCGCGGAAAGCCGTCGCCGCAGTCCGCATCAGCCTGGAACAATTATACATAAAAATAATATCCTGGATAAGCTTCCTTCCGCGACAAAGTGGCACGCCCGGAGTCTGCGACGGGCGTGGGAAACGCCAAGGCAAATGCAGTAACTTGCCTGTCCCACCCGTACCGGCGAACGCGTTCCCGACCACGCCCGTCGAGGACTCCGGGCGTGCCACCTGGCCCGCGGCAACCATTGTGCCAAACACCATTGGGTTCACACTCGCCGCTCGGAGGGAAGCGTCAGTGCTCAACCCTCCACCCACATGGTTGCAGACCTGCAGGTACACGGTACCCCGACCACGCTCCGCAAAGACTCAGGTCGTGCCACACGAACTGGTGGCTGCTGTTCCGGTTCCTAAGATGGACCAATCTTACCCGGCGAAAGCGAAATGCTCATTTGCTCAGCCAAACAATTTCTCTTTTCTTCCCCTCGATGTCACAAAACACGACCAGCTTTTTGGATGCCGTGATTCCAAGTTGATACGGGCCTTTGCCAGACGGCTTTGGGGATTGCCACATGACCTTTCCTGGTTGGTCGGGGGTGCCTCGATAGATCCTCAGCTGCCCATTTTTTAATTTGGCATAATGAGGTCCAACAGAGCTCTTCGAATCCGACTGAAACAGCTTCCCCTGGTTGTCATCTCGGAGCAGTAGCTTTCCGTGTCGATCCAACTTTAAGTGACATCCTAATCGCTTGAATCTGCGGGTGTCACCGGTCTTGATCGATTCACCCTCATTCAGAATCACTTGATAAACCTTATCCCCCGAGGTTGCCGCGGTGTTGCGCGATGCATCACCCACAGCGATCTTGATCGCTCGGTGACTGGCTTTCCCGGTCTTATCGGTTGCCACCACCTTTAAGTGATAGATTCCAGGCTTTAAGGCCCTCAGCAGAGGATCGCCGGTACTGCTCCAAACCCTCGGTGCGGTTACCTTTCCCTGTGGATTGACCAGTAGGCCGTTCAAATAAAACTTCACCTCCTGAATGCCATCTCCATCGGTTGCGTCTACCTCCACCCGAAGGTCGGTTCCCGCTGGGAACCGCGCCCCATCCCTGAGGTTGGTGAATTGGACCTGCGGGGCGTCCCCGACAGTCTTCGCAGGCTCCTGGTCGGGCACAAGCTGGGCTTCCCGCTCATCATCGTCCAGTTGCCTGTTGCCCTTGAAAGGCCCCCAATCCAGCCGATCCCAATAGTTCTTAGCTGCCCGGTACTTCTCGGGATCGAAGTTGGGGTTTGCCTTGGGGATGCGCCCACCGACCTCCTTCAAGTAGGTCATCATGTCACCGAACAGCTTCTGGTGCACGTCCGGGTGCTGCTCAGCGATATTGCGGACCTCCCCGATGTCCTTAGACAGGTCAAACAACATGGGAATGTCGGGATATTCCCAAAAATGCATCAACTTATGTTGTCCTGAGATCACAGCCGTGTGCGGCATGGTACTGCGATAATGTGGGTAGTGGAAGTAGAGGTTGCGGTTCAGAAAGGTGTTATCCGGTTCTCGGCCCGCTAGGTAGGCCGCCAGGCTCAATCCGTCGATGTTCTTGAGCGAGTTGGGTTCACCGCCAGCCCACTCAACGAAGGTCGGCAGGAAGTCGTAGTTGACCACGTTCCCGGTGAACGTACTGCCGGGCGTAATCCCCGGCCCCTTGACGATCATCGGCACCCGAATCCCCCCCTCCCAGACCCACCACTTGCGCGCGTGCAGCGGTTGGGTGAGGCCCGGCAGGAAGGCGTGACGATAGCCATTGTCGGCCGTCATGATCACGTAGGTGTTGTCCGCGATGCCGAGCGCATCGATCTTGTCCAGAACAGCACCGATCCGCCCATCCAGGTCATCGGCCATGCCCAGCCATACCGCCGGGTCCTCCTTGCGTCGGACGGTTTTGGCGGTCTTGCCGTGAAGCTTGTACCAGGCCTGCACATACGGATGGTTCACGTATTTCTCACGGGTCGCCACCTTACATTCCCGACCTTCGTGCATGGCGTAGTGCGATATCTGCAGGTAGAAGGGCTTGCCGGCTTTAACCTGATCTTCCATGAATTGGATCCCCTTCTCCGTGATGCTGAACATCAACTTGGGATCCTTCATGTTCGCTTCGGTCAATCGCTTGGGCTTCTCATCGTCCTTACCCAGGCCCGCCCTCATCGTGTTGCCAGGGTTGTTGTTGGTGTCGCCATCATGCACCGCGTAGCCGTGGTCGCCAGGGTCACTCCGCATGTGCCACTTGCCGACGTGGGCACTGACGTAGCCCATGGGCAGCAAGGCTTTCGGGATGCCGAAGGTGGTAGCCGGGTCCACGCTCTTATTGGCGATGCAGGCAACAACTTTAAAGCCTTCGTACTGTTTACTGGTGTCGTAGTACGCGTTGCCCCTGGGGTTCATAAAGACGGTGAAGCCGTTCCGCGCGGACGTTTGGCCCGTCAGGACGCAGGCCCGCGCTGGTGAGCACTGTGGCGATCCATAGGCGTTGGTAAACCTCATCCCCTGGCGGGCCAACCTTTCGATGTTGGGCATCTGCACAATCGGCATCTTTGAGTTTGGCATCTCAGGGTGCATGGCCACCGGGGAGCCGTTCCAGGCCCAATCGTCAATGTACAACAGCACGATGTTCGGCCGTTGTGCTTGAGCAACCAGACTGCTAGGAGTGAGGGCGAGTGCCACGCAGATCATCCGGACGGTATACGTCATCCACTTCGGGCTCATATCTTAAACCTTTGCATTAAAATTTGATTCTTTATCGTGTCGCTGCCGGATGATTCGACCGAACTTGTGGTTGGTCCACCACGCCCGTCGCAGGCCACAGCCGTGCCCCCTTCTATGGCTTTTCCACGGGCCTTTCCACATACCCAGGGCGTGCCACCCGTTCGCCCGGTCTCAGCGGAAATGGGTTTATTGGGCTGCAGGCGCACCGCTGTGCTGTATTGTGCTCGGTCGCGGAGCATAGATAAAGGATGTTATGGTGAAATGTGTCGGTATAAAAGAAGTGGGGGCGTGGGATTTTATGGCCGGGACTCGCAAACCGGCCAAACCCCACGCCCCGGAAGGTGTGCTGTTGGATGTGCTGTTTTTGGTCCGGGACTCGCATACCGGGCCTCTCGCCTTTCTATTAATGCACTTCGGATGCCAATTCGGAGTTTTGCCGAGGCTCCATTCAGTTTTCAAGCCACAACCCATTATCTGGAAAGGATTTACACGATTCGGATTCTTGCCGCGGGTTCCGCCCTGACGGACCGATGGCTGCGAGACACGATCCGTTGGTTGATTCGGCAACAGTGCGGTGTACCATTCCGCACAGCTTGCGCATCTGCTGAGACAGGTCACGCCTGCGTGTTGCGTCGCGATTTTGGCCCGAAGCGATTTATATACAAATGTTCATATCACGGAACCCGGGGAGTTTGCTCTTGTCGTCTTCCTGTTCCAAAACAGGCAATACCCTAGATCGGGTCGGTGATCGAAGGCACCGAAAGAATGCACGCCCGGAGTCTGCGACGGGCGTCCCAGCCAACGCTCGCTCTCCCCTTGCCCAACCACGCTTGAAATTCGCTTGCCCTAGCCCTACGGTTTAGGTTAGCCTAAGCGGTGGACGCTTTTGTTGTCGAAGAGAAGTGGCATCATGCGCAGACTTGCCGCGATCACCGGGATGCTCATCAGCCTGTGCGGCTGTGGTGATGGCCCTGGCGGGCCGTCGGGAGACAACGCGGGCTTGCCGCGAAGTTGGCCGCCAGTGGTCGAGGCCAAACATGGCGGGGACGATCCCATCGACGTCGTCTGTACCACCGGCATGGTCGCCGACCTGGCCCGCAACATTGGCGGCGAGCAGGTGGCGGTCACCAGCCTGATGGGCGCGGGCGTCGACCCGCACCTGTATAAGCCGGTGCCCAGTGACATCCGTAAGCTACGTGACGCCGACCTCATTTTTTACTCTGGACTGCACCTCGAAGGGAAAATGGCTGAGGTGCTGGGCAATCTTGCGAAAAGCCAGCCGGTCTTCGCGGTCGCTGAGTATCTGCCCACCGAAGAACTGCTGAGCACCGAAGAGGGCGCCTACGATCCACACATTTGGTTCGATGTTACACTCTGGACCGAAGCCAGCAAGGTGGTCGAGGAAGTGTTGGTCGATTACGATCCCGACCGTGCCGAGACCTATCGCCAGAACGCCGAAGCGTATCGCTCGAAGCTGGCTGAACTGGACCGCTATGCCCGCGAGCAAATTGTCACCATTCCGGAATCCCGTCGGGTGTTGATCACAGCTCATGATGCATTCCGCTATTTTGGCAAAGCCTATGGCATCCAGGTAAAAGGCATCCAGGGCATCAGCACCGAGAGCGAGGCCAGCGTCCGCGCTATCAACGAACTCGTCCGCTTTATCACAGATCAGAAGATCAAGGCCGTGTTTGTTGAATCCAGCGTGTCCGACCGCAACATGAAGGCCTTGCTCGAAGGCTGCGAACGCAACGGGCACGCCGTGCAGATCGGCGGCGAACTGTTCTCGGACGCCATGGGCAAGGACGGCACCCCGGAAGGGACCTATCCGGGCATGGTCCGCCATAATGTCGACACCATCGTCAAGGCGCTACGCTAGTCATGACTGCTAACACTGCCGAGACAGCACTGCCACCCATTCTGGAGATCCACGACCTCACCGTGGCCTACCACCACAAGCCGGTCCTGTGGGACATCGACCTGACGGTCCCCGAGCCGGCCCTGGTCGGCATCGTCGGCCCCAATGGGGCGGGCAAGAGTACGCTGATCAAGGCGGTGCTTGGCCTGGTACCGATTGCCGGGGGCCTAGTCGAGGTATTCGGCCAACCGGTCGCCAAGCAACGACGCCACATTGGCTATGTCCCCCAACGCGAAAGTGTCGACTGGGACTTTCCGGTCAGTGTGCTCGATACCGTGCTGATGGGCACCTACGGGAAACTCGGCTGGTTTCGCCGGCCCGGCCGACGCGAACATCTGTTGGCCCTGGATTGTCTCCGCAAGGTCGGGTTGTCGGACTACGCCGAGCAGCAGATCGGTCGCCTCTCCGGTGGCCAGCAGCAACGCACCTTCCTGGCCCGGGCTTTGGCTCAGGAGGCTGACGTCTACTTTATGGACGAGCCGATGGCCGGGGTGGACGCCGCCACCGAGCACGCCATCTTCACCTTACTGGGCGAGCTCAGGCAACAAGGCAAAACCGTCGTTGTGGTCCATCACGACCTACGAACCGTGCCGGATTATTTCGATCGCGTCATCCTGTTGAACATGCGGCTCGTGGCCAGCGGTCCGACCTCGGAAGTGTTTACCCTGAACAATCTACGCCGCACCTATGGGGCCCGGTTGGACATTCTCGACGCGGCCGGCGAAGCACTCGGCCGACAGGGGTAGCGGGCATGGGCAGCCTGAACGATTTTTTGCAATACAATACATTGATTGTTCTGGCCGGCGTCAGCCTGCTCGGCGCGTGTGCTGGCATGGTCGGCGGGTTTGCGGTCTTACGTCGCCGCGCGCTGACCGGCGACGCCCTGGCCCATGCCGCATTGCCCGGGTTGTGTCTGGCGGTGCTGCTGATCCGCGAGCGCAACCTGAGCTGGATGCTGGTTGGGGCGTTTGCCACCGGGGTGGTCGGGCTGGGCATCATCGCGGCCTTACGCCGCTACACCCGGGTGAAGGACGATGCAGCCATCGGCATTGTTTTAAGTGTATTCTTTGGCTTGGGGATTGTTCTGAGTTCGTATATCCAGCACCGAGCCATCGCCGATAGCCGCGCGGGCCTGGACTCGTACATCCTGGGCCACACGGCCAGCATGAGTACCCAGGACGTGATGCAGATTGGCGGGGTGTCGCTGGTCTGCCTGCTGCTGGTAGTACTGTTATATAAAGAATTCTTACTGATTAGTTTTGATGGGGACTTTGCTCGCACCCAAGGTTGGCCGGCATGGTTGCTCGACTGGTTGTTGATGAGCCTCATCGCGGTGACCGTGGTGGTGGGTCTGCCGGCAGTGGGGGTGGTGATGATGGCATCGCTACTCATCATCCCAGCGGCGGCGGCGCGATTCTGGACGGACCGACTAGATCGCCTGCTGGGCCTGTCTGTCCTCATCGGCACTCTGACTGGGATGATCGGCACATTTTTAAGTGCGTTGGTCTATGACTTACCCGCGGGGCCCATTATCACCTTGGTCGGTGCCAGTCTGTTTCTGTTCTCGGTCGTATTCGCACCGCGGCGAGGCATCCTGGGTCGGTATCTGATGCATCGCCGCTTCCGATCCACGCTGGCAGAACGCAAGTTGCTCCGGGTGGTGTATGAGCTGACGGAGGGGGACCGCCCGGTGCAGGCTGCACAACTGGAGCGCGAACGGGTCTGGCAGCCCGGCGAGTTGACCCGGCTGTTGAACGGCGGCGTGCACCAAGGCTGGCTGGAGGAATTGACGCCTGAGGAGTATCGGCTGACACCGCGTGGAAGAGCGGAGGCGATTCCGGTGGTTCAAGATTATCGCTTTTGTGACCGCTTCCTGCGTGAGCACGGCGACCTGAATCACCTGATCGACCCATTAGCGGATGAGAGCCCAATGACCCAGGTGCCAAACGATCTTCGTGAAGGGGTGATCAAGGCACTACGTCAAGAAGGCCGCTGGCCGGAAGAGCGCTCATCGCCGTGAAGTCCATCGCGATGGATGGTAGACTGGTGAAAAGAATTCTCATGATTTTGCCCGGCAGCCGGTATATATCCTTATGGCCAGTTTCCGCATGTGGAAGCGACTTTGCGGTTCTGTCCGTGCAACGGTGTGTTTCCGGGACATTTCTGGACATTTTCCGGACATTTCCGGGGCTTTATCGGGGACTTTCCTGCACCCAAAGTCGAGCCGGGGGAATTGCCAAGGACGGACTTCTGCGGCTATGGAACAGTACGATCGTCGCAATAACTACTGTTCTGTTAAGCAGTTACGCTCCCACAGCTGCTTCTTGAAGCAGTTGCGATGCGGGGAAAGAGGCTGAGGCGTTTGCGATGCGGGGAAAGAGGCAGAGGCGATTGCGCTGCGGGGAAAGAAGCAGAGGCGATTGCGGTAAGTCAGAACCCCCGGACTGACGTCCGGGGCTCGCCTTTCGGAGGCGCTTGCGTGAGCGAG
>CAYPIE010000152.1:0-10087 GCA_964410665.1 uncultured Alcaligenaceae bacterium | reverse complement strand
CGTCGGCAGAGCTCCGGACTGACGTCCTTCGCCAGAGCAGAGACTGTGCACTGCGCAGGAACGTAAGTTCCGGAGCTCTGCTTCTACCTCTTCAGGCGAGCCCCGGACGTCAGTCCGGGGGTTCTGACTTCTCACCAATGTGTCAACACATGTATATATTATTAACCTCGAACGTCCGGCGCTCGACGCAAGAAGCAGTGCTCCGGTTATGACAGCCACAAGCCCAACTACCACCTTCAACCGGGCGACCGGGTGTACATAAAGACCAAGTGCGAGGGTTCGTACTACTCGACCACCTGCGTCGAAGTGACATCCGTATGACACGACCGTTGCAGACGCTGGGGGTAACTCCCCAGCCATTCTCGTTCCTACCCGACCAATCGCATCACCTACGCCTACTTCAGCCCAACCATGCCTTACGCATCCTCAATCACTCACCTCCGGCCGCGGGTCCAGCGTCCGTGCCGAGATCCGGGCCAGGAATCGCGCCTTCTGCGCCACCGACAACTCATCGATATACCGATTCCGAACTGCGTCGATCCAGCGGATTTCGCAGTCGCTATAGTCGATGCACACCTGTACCAGCACCGGACCCGCATGGCACAAGGCCCCGCGGATGCCTTCGGCCAACGCCGCGGGGTGGTCGATACGCTGGTAGGCAATGCCCAATCCTTGGGCCAGGCTCGGGTAGTCCAGCTGCGCGAGCACCGTCGCTGTGGTCCGCCGATACGCGGGCAGTTGCAGCTGTTGCATGTACTCGTACGCCTGGTCATCGAGCACAAAAAACTTGACCGGCAAGCCCGTCCGCGCTGCAGTACTCAGTTCCAAGCCACTCATCAACAGGCTGCCATCGCCGGTCAGAGTGGCCACGCACCGACCCGGCTGGGCCATCTGGGCGCCCAGGGCCGCGGGGATCGACCAGCCCATCGACTGGTTGTTGACAGGATTAAAGTACGACCGGGAGCGACACACCGTGAACGCCTCGGCCGCCAGATGCTCCGACACCGTGACGTCGACAAACAACGCCGCATCGATCGGTAGTTGTTGCCGTAATGCCAGAATCAGTTGCATCGGAGCGATGCCACACTTTGCCCGGACCCTAGCATGACAGCGAGCATCGGCGTGCTTGTTGCGGCGAATGCATTCCTGCAATCCACCATCCACCGGCCGGGCCAGGTACTGGCCACAACCCAGAAGGTGGTGCAGGAACACCCCGGCATCCGCCTGCACACACACACTCGTCGGCATCACTCGACCCAGGTTCGCGGCATTGGCATCGACATGGATCTGACACGGCTTCTTGGGGTCGCCATAAAAACCAGTCGATACTTCGCTATATTTAACACCAATTGCCAACACCGCATCAACCTTTTCGAACACCTTCTCCGCCGTCCGCGTGGCATGCGGCCCGTATCCCCAGCCCACCGCCAGCGGATGATTCTCCGGGATGACACCCTTGCCCGAAACACTGGTGGCAACCGGTGCCTGCAACATCTCCGCCACCGCCACCAACGCTGGGGTATGCTCCATACACCCCTGCCCGGCGTAGATACCAATCCGTCCCCGGTGGCGACACAACAACCCCACCGCCTGGTCAAACGCCGCGGCGTCAAACGGCAACCCCAGCAGTGGTAACGGCGGCGACTCCACCGCCACTTTGTCAATGAGCAGGTTATACGGGATGACCACCGCCGTTGGTCCCGGTTCTCCCGTCTGAGCTACCCGGAACGCCTGGCGGATGGTCTGCGGAATTTCGGAGACACAGGTCGGTACAAACACCTGCTTGGTAATTGGCCGCAACAAACCCACATGATCCAAAGCATGCACCTGAAATGGCCGAGCCTTGTCGCCACAGGCCACCTCGCCGACGATGGCCACCATCGGGATCGAATCGAGCAATGCTTCGCCAATCCCCGTCAGCGCGTTGGTCAACCCTGGCCCAGGAACTACCGCCAAGACCCCCGGGCGTCCGGTCACTCGTGCATAGCCATCGGCCATGCATGATGCAGAAAACTCATGGGTGCATAACAGGTACGCCATCCCCTTGGACTTGAAGGTGTCCCACAGCTCATTCTGCTGCGCTCCGGGAATGCCATAGACCACCGTACATCCCTCGGCCTGCAACGTCTCGACGATCGCCTCCGCACCGGTGAGCCGCCCGGAAACCACCCCTGAGGCATGCCGGCGCGGCAAAGCCGCGACTGGACTGTTCGCAGTGGCCAGGTAGCCGGTGAGTGTAGCCGCGCCCTGCAGCCAATGGCGTCGATGAAAGGTGCCGTCCATGTGCATTCCCTCCCTGGCGTGGCGGATCCGTATCGACGCTTATCGGCCCTGGGCCCTGGCGGAGTCGTGTGGGATTCTGGGAGGGGTTGCCGTTAACAGAGCGATCGGTGGGGTTGTAACAGCTGGGAGAGGGAAAACGATTCCCTTATTGAGGTCCGGACGGTGAACAAGAAGGGACAGGGTAGAGTAACCAGACACCCGACTACACCCACCGTGGGTTGAACAGACGTCTGCCGAGAGACACGCGTCCACCACCGCGGGCAGACGCCGGTCTTTCCACTCGGCGGGTGGGAACCCGCCGACTGACACGCGTCAATCACGGATAACCCGGTAGTTGTCGTTCATCACATGGCCGACGTGCCTTTTCCGAGCGGTGGGTGTGAACCCGCCGAGTGGCACGCGTCGCCAGCTAACCGCTGGGGTTGTTGCACGTTCGGCACGGCGGTCGTGCGGGTTGCGCAGACGTCCACCGAGAGGCTCGCGTCCAACACGGCGGGCGGACAACTGCGGAGGGCCAAGGCACCGCGGTCCAACGCTCGGCAGGTTCACACCCGCCGCTCAGTGGGAAGAGTGCAGACCACGCTCGGAGTCTGCGACGGGCGTGCCAACCGAGACGCTTATCGACACACAGCCGCAGATGATTCGCGTGGGTTGATGAGAGAGGTTGGCAACCACGAAACGATGGGTGGGATTGCAACAGAGAAGCAGAGAAGAGTGCTCTTGATTCTGCCCAAGAGCACTCGCCTTTTTATCTCAATACACCGCGTCCTTGTCCCGCTCCGTCGAGCCGGCGTCCGCCCCGCTACCGGCGTAGCGGAAGTGCCAGCCCTCGGCGACGCGCATCTTGTGCAGCACGTCCATGTCCAGGCCATAGCGCTTAAACCACGGCGTGCCGTTCGTCTTGACGATGTCATCGACCTGCTTGATCCGGTCGGTGCACTCGGTGGTCGCGAACTTGAGCCGCTGTTCGGGCGTGTCGTGGAGGAAATACTCTTTCCAGAAGGCGCGGCCGCCGAGCACGCCGGAGGCACCACACTGCATGGCCATCTCGACCTGCTGCTTGTACTGCGGGAAGTCAACGCCTGCACTCAACAGAACCCAGGGCCGCTCGCACACACTGTCGAGCTGCTTGAGGTTGCGCATCAGCACATCCTCATTGTCACGGCCGGTGGTGCCCGGAAACTCGGCCTTGTACACGTCGCAGTAGCGGCTCAGATAGCGGGCGCTCTCGATCACCGTCTCGGCCTTGCGGTTGAGGAAGCTGTCGCTTTTCTTGTCCTCAGCGCCATAGGGGAAGGCAACCGTTTCCAAAAGCATAAGAATATCGTATTTCTTGCACTCATCATAGACATGTTCAATCAGCTTGAACTGGTGCTCCGCCGATTCCATTTCGGTCGGCTCAAACTGGGCCAGCAGCTTGACCGCATCCGCGCCACTACGCTTGATCTTCTCGACGCTCCAGCCGGCCTCGATCTCGCCCAGGGGCGCCTTGTGCCGGTTCTTGGCGCCGCCCGACTTCTCAACGCGAACCAGTACGCCGACGCTGGGCGGGATGACGAAGCTGGCAATGCTGTTCCAGTAGCCGTAGTAGCCATCGACCAACAGGGCGCTACAGCTGGGCGACAGGGTCTGGGCCAGCATGACCTTGGCTTCGACAATTTCCTCATAGGTGGCTTCGCCGGTCTGCCCTTTCTTGGCCTTGGCCTCGTTGATCATCTTGATCATCGAGCTATTCTGGTCAGTGGCCACCATCGTCAAGGTGCCGTTGGGATTACTAATTCGCTGCAAACCGCGCAGTTTACCAGGAGTTAGGTGCAAACCAAGAAGTCGAGTCACCGATAGGGGAGCTTGCGCTTGGGTCATGGGAGTTCTCCGAACGTGGTCGAGCGGTGGGACACGGCCCACCAGGAGCCGAGGGCAGACAAAGTCAGTTCAGAGTGGTTATTGTAGGATGCGTCTCCGGGCCGACAACGGCCGGGTCAGCCCAACCGAAAGTCCCAGGAAAATGCTGACAAACGTGCGGCAAACCTGAACGACGAAAAGGAGCGATCATGGCCCGCTGGCACGACCAGGTCGTCCTGATCACCGGCGCCTCCAGCGGCATCGGCCGGGCCCTGGCCGTCGAGTTCGCATGCCACGGCGCTCGACTCGGCCTGCTCGCCCGACGTACCGCTTTGCTCGAGGAACTGCGTACCGAGCTCGAAAAGGACGGGATCCACGTTGCCATCGCCACGGCCGATGTCGCCGACCAACAGGCCACTCATGACGCGATCGCCGGCCTGCGCGAGCAACTCGGTCCGATCGACCTCTTGATCGCCAACGCCGGCATCGGCGGCGAAACCCACATCCGCCCGTTCAACTACACTACCCAGCACCAGGTGCTCCAGATCAATCTGCTGGGCATGATCCACGCCATCGAGGCAGTCCTGCCCGACATGCTCGCCCGCCGGAGCGGTCATCTGGCCGCGGTCTCGAGCATCGCCGCCTACCACGGATTGCCCGGGCAATCCGCCTATGCCGCCTCGAAGGCGGCCATGAATGCCTACCTCGAGGGACTGCGCGTACAGCTACGCCCGCACCAGATCGCCGTGACCACCATCTGCCCCGGGTTTGTCAAAACCCCGATCATTGACAAGCTCGGCGACCGCTGGCTGCCCTTCCTACTTACCCCCGAACAAGCCGCCCGCCGTATCCGACGCGGCCTGGAACGCCGGGCCAAGATGTTGCATGTACCCTGGGTTATGCGTCTGGTAATTGGCGCGACCCACTGGCTCCCCGACTGGCTGGTCGAATATGCCCTGCGTGATATCATCCCGAATCCACCGGATGCCACCGAAAAAGCCCCTCCCATTGCTTAATCTTCCGCAAATCCGATCGCTTCTGACTGTCTTCCTCCCGATACCCCTATTGCCCAAGCAATCAGCTGTTGGCCCGATCCAAACGAGCCATCCTGCATTCCCGCCCCTGGGCCAAACTCCACACATCGATGCCATCTTTTCCGGAAACTCCCAGCCGAGCCATTGACAACCCAGCCGTGGATGTTTAGCTTAAATTGCGATATTGGGCCGCACACCTGGTATCACGACCTCTTATCATCTTGGACGACTCCCTTGTCTTTCTTCGTCAAGGGAGTCGTCCTTTTTTAGAGTTGTGCGTTTTTAGAGGTGTGCGTTTTTACACCTTTGCGTTACCTCTCCTGACGATCGATTCCCTTGCCGAACTCGGCCAGACCCTGGTCTGAAAAATGCCCATCTCGCTGGCATCGGATCGCATCTGCTTGCATCACTCCGCGGGTACGGTATTCTGAACAAGATATTTGCCCTGTCTTTGCATCCGGTTCGGGAGTGCTATCTCATGTCCCAGCCAACTTCCCCTACCGCACCCGGTGCGGCTTCGTCGCGTGACGGCAAACCCCTCAGTCCCCCCGAAGATGCCTTCTGGCAAATCTACTCCCCCCACTATGAGTTTCCGCTGTCGAGTATTGCCTCGGTAGCCCTGCACGTTCTGGCTGCGGTCACACTGTTTGTTATCCTGACCTACTTTATCGAGAACGACCACACCCCCGCCCCTCCCATCGAGGCAGTCAAGGTCAGCGGCATCGGTGACCAAGAAACCTTGATCCCTGGCACCGGACCCGGCCCGGGCGACCCCGGCGTTGGTGGCGTCATGGGTGCCGAGACCGGCGACCTCGACGTCCCCCCGGAACTGCAAAACCCCAACCTCAGCCCGGTCGAGCTGCAAAAGCCCATTGAGAATATCCGCGAGTGGGTCCCCGAACTCAGCCCCTCAGATATTGCCAAATATCAAACTACCGAGGCCTCCGAGCGGTTCCGTGGCTTGCAAGAAGACATGCAACAGAAAATGGCCAAAGGGGTTGCCCAGGGCTACAACCCGCAAGACCAGGGCACCGGCTCGGCCACCAGCGGCAGCGGTTCCGGCGGGGGTGGCAGCGGCGATGGTAATCCACCTCCACCCGCCGTGCGGACCAAACGCCTCCTACGCTGGACCATTGAGTTTAACACCAATGACGGCCGTGACTATTTACGGCAGCTGGCAGTGATGAAGGCTACGCTTGTCTTCGAAACCCCTCAGGGGCAGCTATGGGTCGTCGACAACCTGGGCGGCAACCCATCCCAACACGAAGAAGACCGGGGTTATTTAGAGACCAACGGTCGAATGCGGTTTATTGATGACAATCCACGTGCGGTGGCCGAAATTGCCCAGTCCCTGCGGCTCAGCTTCCGCCCTCCCCGACTGTTTGCCTTTTTCCCGCTCGAAATTGAAAAAGAACTGACGCGGAAGGAGCTCAGTCACCGCAACCGCCGTGAAGAGGACATTATCGAGACCCGCTTCAAGGTCCTGGTACGTGGCGGCCGACCAGAAATTCGTGTGGTTTATCAGAGAGCCCGCTAAGCAGCGCTACCTGGAAAATCGCTGACCGGCCAAAGGCCACCCCGATGCTGCCGCCAACCCACCAAGGAAATCGTTCTGTATGGCTGAATTGCAAGTCAAGTGTCCAGCTTGCCGGCACGACGTGCTGGTACCCGATTCGCTCTTGGGCGATCGAGTCCAGTGCCCGCTGTGTTATGAGTTCTTCATCGCTCCAGAGCAGACCGCCAGCGGCGAACTCGGCGATAGCCTGCCACTCGATCCGCAACGCTACCGCGTTCCCCCACGCTCCGGACTGGCTAGTCGACTCGCAGCCCCGGCCATTCTGCTCCTGCTCTTGGGCTTGCTCGGGGCCATGCTCAACGGCTTTATGATGTACACCCTGGCCGCCAATCCCGGTCAGATGATCGAAATTCTCGAAAAACTGTCCGAACGACAACTCACGCCGGAGGAGCGGGCCGAGTCGCTCAACCTCATGCGCATCCAGTACACCCTCGGGGCTGGCATGGCCGGGATCACCTGCTTGGCCGCGCTGGCCATGCTCGTGCGTCGCGGCTTCTGGCTTGCCGTTCTGGGCAGTGTTCTGGCCATCTTGAATTACCCCACCGGTTGTTGCCTGCCGGGAATTCCGCTCGGTATTTGGTCTCTAATCGTATTATTTAATCCAGACGTGAAAGCACTGTTCTCCACCACTTCAACATCCACCGAATCTATGAACTAGGACAACAACGGACAGGGTGCTCCCAGACCACGCCCTAGGGCTTCGAAGGGCGTGCCACGCGACCGTCACACCCTCCTCATCGTGAACTTTCGCCAAACCCTGGCCCTGCAGTCCAGGGTTTGGCATCCTGTTGTAACTCGTTTTTCATATTCACCCATCATTCTACTCTATTTTACCAATTCTTCCCTAGTACCCTTGACATTCCATTATGGTCCCTCGTAGTAAATAGTATAACTAATTTATCTCCCTTAGGACTGAGGATGGCGTTGCCATGACGCGCGACCGCTTCACACCATGGTTGACTCTACACCAACTCGAAGATCGCACCACCCCAAGCACGGTGACGCCGCTGACGACCGAACACGTGGACCTCGGCATCGAGTTCGACCACGGCGAGCTCGAGCTGCACGCCCACGTCGAGGAACCCATCGACCAGGAGTTTGAACTCGATGAGGTCGCCCTGCACGCCGGCCTCCGCGCTGCCCAGCCCCGCCCTGACGGCTCCGACTTCGACTTCATCGGCGTTGCCGCCGGCGAAACCATCTTCGTCCTGCCCCAAGACAACGATCCGCAACGCCTCTTCCTCGGCGTCGGCGCCGAGGAGGTCGACCCCACCGCCTTCAACGGGCCCCTGGCGATGAACCTGCAAGCCGTCGACGGGCCCGGCGAATTCGCCGTCTGGCAGGTCGACGGGCTCGGCGGCATCACCCCGGTCATGGCCACCGCCGACGGCATCGACGACACCGACCAGATCTTCGCCGACCCGGGCGCCCACGACCACTACAACTGGGCCTTCACCGCACCGGGCACCTATGAGGTCGAGGTCACTGTCAGCGGAACCTTGGCCGACGGCACCGCCATCGAGAGTGAACCCTTCACCATCACCTACCTGGTCGAGCCGGCCCTGCTGAGCACCGAGCACACCGACCTCGGCATCGAGTTCGAGGACGGCGAGCTCGAACTGC
Source organism: uncultured Alcaligenaceae bacterium (assembly GCA_964410665.1). GTDB lineage: Bacteria > Planctomycetota > Planctomycetia > Gemmatales > Gemmataceae > CAYPIE01. Next base: position 1,729 of record CAYPIE010000152.1, on the reverse strand, counting down.
ACGCCCACGTTGACGACCCCGTCGACCAGGAGTTCGGCACCGACGAGGCCGTCCTGTACGCTGGCCTCCGTGCTGCCCAGCCCCGCCCCGACGGTTCCGACTTCGACTTCATCGGCGTTGCCGCCGGCGAAACCATCTTCGTCCTGCCCCAAGACAACGATCCGCAACGCCTCTTCCTCGGCGTCGGCGCCGAGGAGGTCGACCCCACCGCCTTCAACGGGCCCCTGGCGATGAACCTGCAAGCCGTCGACGGGCCCGGCGAATTCGCCGTCTGGCAGGTCGACGGGCTCGGCGGCATCACCCCGGTCATGGCCACCGCCGACGGCATCGACGACACCGACCAGATCTTCGCCGCCCCAGGCACCCACGAGCACTACAACTGGGCCTTCACCGCACCGGGCATCTATGAGGTCCAGGTCACCGTCAGCGGTACCCTCACCGACGGCACTGCCATCGAGAGTGAACCCTTCACCATCACCTTCGGCATTACCGCCTTTGATCTAGAAGCCAGTGACACGCCAACGGATACCCTGACGCTGACCGGCACCGACGGTACCAACTACGTTACCATCCTCCCAGCCAACGGGGATCCGACCGGCAACTCCGGGATCATTGTCACCGGTGATATCACCGGCTGGCAACCGATGATGCACACGGATGTCGCTTCGATCTTGATCCAGACCCAAGGTGGCTTTGATGTGATCCGGATTGCCCCGACCATCTCCTTGCCTGTGACCATTGAGGACAGCGAGGGGGGTACGCTGATCGAATTGGGCCAAGGCCCCAATCAGGTCAGCACCGGGGACGGCTTCGATAACATCCGCGGCCTGGGCGGCAACGACACCATCAACGTCGGCGATGGCGGCAGCTTTATCCGCATCAGTGGAGGAAACAACCTGATCACGGCGGGAGAAGGCTTCGATAACATCACGACCGGGGCCGGCAACGATCGCATCAATGTTGGTGGGGGAAGTGGTTTCATTGATGCCGGCGATGGTGACAACCAGATCCAAGTTGGCGATGGCTATCACAACATCACCACTGGCAGCGGCAACGACAGCGTCACCGTTGAAGAAGGAAGTAGCTTTGTCCGGGCGGGTGCAGGCGACGATCTGTTGATCGGTGGCATTGGCCGCGACCATTTCCTTGGCGAGGCGGGCAATGACATGCTCATGGGCAACGCCGGGAATGACGTTCTGGAAGGCGGCAGCGGCAATGACCTGATCATCGGCGGCACCGGTCGCGACATGCTGCACTCTGGCACTGGAGCGGATCGGCTCGTCGATGGCACCGCCGAGGGAGATCCGCTGATCGAGCTGCTGATGGAGTATATGACCCGGGCAGCCGACGATCTGCCCATGGGCTTAAGCTTTGTTTCCGATAACGATACGGATATGTTGTTTGGCGATGACGATGATGAACTGAGGTTTGCCGGGAGCAACGACCTGATCATTGGCAGTTAAGTTGTCTGGCAAACCCCGGAGTGATTGCGCTGCGGAGTCACCCCCGGACGTCCGGTCCGGGGGGTGACTCCGCAGAGGCGCTTGCGATAACAAGAGGCCGAGGCGCTTGCGGTGCGAAGAGGCCGAGGCGGTTGCAATGCGGAAGAGTCAGAGGCGGTTGCGATAACAAGAGTCAGAGGCGGTTGCGGTGCGGGGAAAGAGGCAGAGGCGCTTGCGGTAAGTCAGAACCCCCGGACTGACGTCCGGGGCTCGCCTTTCGGAGGCGG
>CAYPIE010000151.1:0-10095 GCA_964410665.1 uncultured Alcaligenaceae bacterium | reverse complement strand
TCTGCCTCTTTCCCCGCACTGCAATCGCTTCTGCCTGGAGAAGCGGTCACTTTTCGACCCACTCGACGGGTTGAGGTTGAATGGCCTCATCCGGACGACCACCGGCATCGCTTCGACCGCTGCCCTCCAATCGACTAATGATGCGGACGGTCATGTCGGCCATGCAAGGGATCTGACAGCTTAAACGCACGCCGGTCAAGCCCCGTTCCTGGAGCACCGTCTTCTCGGCTTTGGTCATCTGGGTAGGTTCCCCGTCGACAAACTCCACCCGACAGGTAGTGCAGCGGGCGTTGCCACCACAGGCATGTAGCTGATCGACCCCGGCGATGTCCGTCAGAGCCAAGACCAGACGCTGTCCCTCGGGCACGGTAAACTCGCCAACATCTTGAACTGTGAGCTTTGGCATGAGAAGGATCCTCCAATCGGTTTCGTTCAACCGGGTTCATTTTGGGTCATAGCTAGTGTAGGGGCATGAGGATCCAGGATCCATTCGGGTGGCGAGGGGTAAAGACGGCGAGTGGATTGGCTTGAACAGCCAGAAAGCGAGTGAGGATACCCAACCGGAAGACTGCCGAAGGTGGGACTTGAACCCACACCCTGTTGCCAGGAGCGGATTTTGAGTCCGCCGCGTCTGCCATTCCGCCACTTCGGCTGGTTGGGTGAATTACCCTGAACATAGCAGAAAGCCTCGTTGCTTCAAGAGGCCTTGGCAGGCTTGCCAGTTCAGTCTTCGCGTTGCCGCAGGCGGGCTAAGACCGACAGATCCTCCAGGGTGGTAGCATCCTGGGTCGACTCACGGCCGGCAGCGACATCGCGTAAGAAGCGACGCATGATCTTCCCCGAGCGGGTTTTGGGCAGGTTATCGGTGAAGCGGACATCATCCGGTCGGGCCAGGGCACCGATTTCGTGGGCAACATGCTCGCGTAGTTCCTTCTTGAGGGCTTCGGTGGGAGACACCCCGGCGATCAAGGTGACAAAGCAAGCGATGGCCTCGCCTTTAATTTCATCGGGGCGACCCACGACCGCCGCCTCGGCCACCTTGGCATGATGGACCAGGGCGCTTTCGATCTCCATCGTGCTCAAGCGGTGGCCGCTGACGTTCAGTACATCATCGACGCGCCCCATGATCCAGAAATAGCCATCATCATCCTTGCGCGCGCCATCGGCGGTAAAATAGGCCCCGGGGATCTGGCTCCAGTACTGCTGATGAAACCGCTCATCATTGCCATAAATGGTCCGCAACATCGACGGCCAGGGCCGCTGGATCACCAGCAGGCCTCCTTGGTTGGGCGGCACCGGGTTGCCCGCCTTATCCACCACTTCGGCCATAATCCCGGGCAAGGGCCGGGTAGCCGAGCCCGGCTTGGTCGGCGTGGCACCTGGTAGTGGCGACAGCATGATGGCGCCGGTTTCGGTCTGCCACCATGTGTCGACAATCGGACAGCGACTCTGGCCGATCATCTGGTGATACCACATCCAAGCCTCGGGATTGATCGGTTCACCCACGGTGCCCAGAAGGCGGAGTGTGGATAAGTCATGCTGCTTGGGCCAGTCATCGCCCCATTTGATGAAGGCACGAATGGCGGTGGGCGCGGTGTAAAAGATGGTCACGCCGTAGCGTTCGATGATCGACCAGAAACGGTCCTCCCGTGGATGGTTCGGTGCACCCTCATACATAAGCGTGGTGGCGCCATTGGCCAGCGGGCCATAGACAATGTAGCTATGTCCGGTGATCCAGCCCGCGTCGGCGGTACACCAATAGACATCGTCTTCTTTGAGGTCAAAGACCCAGCGATGCGTCAGTGAGGCTCCGAGCAGATAGCCGCCGGTTGAGTGAAGAATGCCCTTGGGTTTACCGGTAGAACCGCTGGTGTACAGCACGAAAAGTGGCTGCTCGCTGTCGAAGGCTTCCGCGGGACAGTCGGCCGAAGCCTCGGCCATCAGCTCATGCCACCAGAAATCACGGCCAGGCCGCATGTTCACGGCGGTGTGACAGCGGTCATAGACGATGCACTTCTCGACCGACGGGGACTTGTAGAGAGCCTCATCGACATTGTGCTTGAGGGGGACGACGTTGCCGCGTCGCCAGCCGCCATCCGCGGTGATCACGAGCTTGGACTGGGCATCGTTATTGCGGTCGGCGACGGCTTCCGCGGAGAAGCCTCCGAAGACGACCGAGTGGGTCGCACCGATCCGGGCACAGGCGAGCATGGCAATGGCCAGTTCCGGAACCATCGGCATGTAGATGGTGACCCGGTCGCCCGCGACAATGCCTAACTGCTTGAGGACATTGGCGAACTGCTTCACTTCGCGGGCCAGATCCTGGTAGCGCAGTACCCGGACATCTCCCGGCTCGCCTTCCCAGATGATGGCGGCCTTGTTTTTACGGTCGCTCTGGGCATGTCGGTCGACGCAGTTATAACAGGCGTTGAGTTTGCCGCCGACAAACCAGCGGGCATGGGGCAACTGCCAGTCCAGCACCTGTTGCCAGGGTGCAAACCAGACCAACGACTGGGCTTGTTCACTCCAAAAGCCCTCGGGGTCCTGTTGGGCACGTTGGCACAGCTGCTCATAGTCGGCCATGCTGCCAATGTGGGCTTGTGCGGCAAAGTCTGCGGGGGGCGGGAAGCTACGGCCTTCCTTGAGCAGACTGCTAATCGGGGCGTTGTCACCGGAAGAAGACATGATCCACCACCTATCCGGGCAGGGAGGGTTGCCAAGAACGCGTTTCAGGATAGACCCTGCGAGGCCTGGTGTCGAGGGGGAGGCAGATCCGCATGGCCATTGCCCCGCATGAGCCGTTACCATGACGGGGTCGGTATACCATCCCTTTTGCGGTCAAACGATGGAGCTTTGTATGCGGCTGCCGCCGGTTGATCCGACCCTCAACACCGCCTCGCCTGAAACGGACGTTGAAACCGATTCCCAGGCCAAACTTTTGCCTCCATACAATGTCGTTCTAGAAAATGACGACTTGCACTCGATGGAGTTTGTCGTCGAAGTGCTGCGCAAGGTTCTCACAGTGACTATCGAGAAGGCCGTCCAACTCATGCTCACTGCCCATGAGACCGGAGAGGCAGTAATCTGGACCGGGCCCAAAGAAGTGGCCGAATTGAAGTGCGAACAGGTGCTTACCTTCCACGAGATCCGCGCCGGCGGCAAGGATCTTGGGCCGCTGGGTTGCCGCGTCGAACCGGCCGAGTAGGCTAGCCTCGGCGGCCGAAGTCCCAGCGCTATCAACCCGGCCATCAACCTGGCCCCAAGCTAAGGAGCCTCGCATGGAAATCGGCGTCTGTAGCTGGTCGTTACAGGTCAAAAGCATTCCCGAATTGCGCGGCTTCCTCGACCGGCTGGGCATCAACCTGGTGCAGATCGCCTGCGGCGATCCGCATCACGCCTCCTGGGACGAGGGAGACGCCATGCCCGAAGCGGCCAAGGCCGCCGGTTTTCGCATGTCCGCTGCCATGCTCGGCTTTCCAGGCGAAGATTACACCTCGCCGCAGACCATCCAGGCCACGGGTGGCTTTGGCAACCCCGCCACCCGGACTGAACGCCTCGACCGCTTGCGCTGGGGACTGGAGCGGACCAAAGCTCTGGGCCTCAGCGACCTCAGCCTGCATGCCGGTTTTATCCCGGAACCGGGCGACCCCGACCGTGAGCCGTTCCTGGATACCCTGCGCGAGGTCGCTCGCCTGGCCGCCATCGAAGGAGTCATCATCGCTTTCGAGACCGGGCAGGAGTCCGCGCAACTACTACGTCAAACGCTGGATGAGCTGCAGTGCGGCAATCTGCAGATCAACTTTGACCCGGCGAACATGCTGCTTTATGACAAGGATGATCCGCTCAAAGCCCTAGAATTGCTGACCGCGAACATTCGCAGCGTTCATGTCAAGGATGCCATCCGCCCCACGACCCTCGGGGCTTGGGGCAGCGAAGTACCTCTGGGCCAGGGCCAGGTGAATATCCCGGCCTATGTCCAGGCCCTCAAGCGGATCGGCTATACCGGACCCTTGTGTATTGAACGGGAAGTGGGCAACCAGCAAGAACGCTTTGCCGATATCGCCGCGGGCGTGGCATTGTTAAAGCAGTGTCTGGCTGACATTTGATCGGGTCGATGCCCGCGATCCAACGGATGCTCGTGTTCGATCCAAGGCTCGATGAGCTTCGGTGAGGCTCGATGAGGCGGGATCAGTCATCAAAAGGTGCTTGTTCGTTCTCGGCAATGCCACGAATCCGTTCGAGGACGCGGCGGATTTTGCGATCGTAGGAACCGATCTGCCGGGCGATCTCGTCGGTGCTGTAGCCCTGTAGACGCAATTCCAAGATTTGCCGCTGCTCGGGTTCGAGTTGACCGAGGAAATGCTCCAGCTGATCCATAAAGGCGACGATGGTGTCGGGGGTCGGTTCGACATCGAGCACTTGCATCAACATCTCGTGATCATTCTCCCCCTGCGACATCTCGAGATTGGGATCGCGTTTGGCGGCCTTGTGATAGGCGACCTGACGTAGGGTCTTGTGCACGGTGATTCGCACCAGGAGCTTGAACAGATCATCTTGGTGTTCAAACTCAAATTGGTCCTGACGTAGGCGATTAAAGAACGTGCGAAAGACCGACTGCACAATATCCTCGGCGTCGACCCGACTGGCCAAACGCTGGCTGATGCGACGACGAGCCAGGACGAGAAGCCGTTCGACAAACCGCTCAAACAAAATGCGGGCCGCTTCTTGATCGCCTGCTCGACACCGAGCCACCAGTTCTTGATCGTTCTCTAAGGCGTCGGCCATGCTGCAGCTCCCCTGGGTTGCGGCCCGGATGAATCGGCATGAATACATTTACCCTATCATACGCTGCACTCCGAATCCGGCAAAGGAACCGCAGGGAAATTTCGTCTGGGTCTTTCCAGTGGACCGAGCATTGGATGGAGCATAGCAGTAACTGCAGCGTGCCATTTGCCAACTCCTGAAAGGACGTTTCGATGACATCGGCTACCCTACCTCTGCTGCAGCGGCCTGCTTGGACTGCCTTGCAACAGCACTTCACCGAGCTCCGCGACCGCCATCTTCGCGAGCTGTTCGCCTTAGATCCCGACCGGGGCCGGCGTTTGAATGCCGAGACGCTCGGTATCTATCTCGACTACTCCAAAAATCGGATCACCGATGCGACCCTTCGCCTGCTGATCCAGCTGGCCGAGGAATCGCAGCTGCGGCAACGGGTGGAAGCCATGTTTGCGGGCGAGAAGCTGAATGTCACCGAACACCGATCCGTGCTGCATGTGGCCTTGCGGATGCCCCGGGACAAGTCGCTGGTGGTGGATGGGGTCGATGTGGTGCCCGAGGTGCATGGCGTCCTCGACCGCATGGCCAACTTTGCTCGACAGGTTCGCTCTGGGCAGTGGACCGGTGGCACTGGCAAGCCGATCCGCAATATCATCAACATTGGCATTGGCGGCTCCGATCTTGGGCCGGTGATGGCCTATGAGGCCTTGCGGCAATATAGCCAACGGGAGATGACCTTTCGCTTTGTCTCGAACGTCGATGGCACCGACTTTGTCGAGGCCACCCACGACCTCGATCCCGAACAAACCCTATTCATTATCTCATCAAAAACCTTTACCACCCTGGAAACCATGACCAACGCCCACTCCGCGCGCGATTGGTGCCTGGCCAAGCTGGGGGACCCTGCCGCGGTGGCGCGGCATTTTGTGGCGGTGTCGACCAACGCGGATGAGGTTCGCAAATTTGGCATCGATACCAACAACATGTTTGGTTTTTGGGACTGGGTCGGTGGCCGCTATTCGATGGACTCGGCGATTGGTCTATCGACCATGCTGGCGATCGGGCCGGAGCGGTTCCAGGAGATGTTGGCCGGCTTTCATGCCATGGACGAGCACTTCCGCACCGCTCCGTTGGAGCAGAACCTGCCAGTGCTCCTAGGACTCTTGGGAATTTGGTATGGTAACTTCTTCGGGGCGGAGACGGTGGCCATCCTGCCGTATGATCATTACTTGGGGCGATTCTCGGCCTACTTGCAACAATTGGATATGGAGAGCGATGGTAAATCCACGACTCTGGATGGCTATCCAGTGACCTATCAGACCGGGCCGATTGTCTGGGGGACCCCAGGGACCAATGGCCAGCACGCGTATTATCAGTTGATTCACCAGGGGACCAAGCTGATCCCGTGTGATTTCATTGGCTTTGTCCATAGCTTGAATCCGCTAGGTCGTCACCATGACTTGTTGATGGCCAACCTGTTTGCCCAGACCGAAGCCCTGGCCTTCGGCAAGACTGCCGAGGAGGTTCGGACCGATGGGGTGGCCGAGGCTCAGGTGCCGCACCGCACCTTTCCGGGGAATCGTCCCAGCAACACCTTGTTGCTTGAGCGGCTGACCCCCGAAGCGTTGGGCAAGCTGGTGGCACTGTATGAGCATAAAGTGTTTGTGCAGGGAACAATTTGGGGGATTAATTCCTTTGATCAGTGGGGCGTTGAACTGGGGAAGGTGTTGGCGCAGCGGATCATCCCCGAGCTGGAGGGGGACGCAGCACCGAGCAAGCCGCATGACTCCTCGACCGCGACGTTGATTGACCGCTATCGGCGGCAAAAGCATGCCTAAACAGAGCAGCGATGGCGACCATTCTGCTGATTGACGATGAAGAGGCTCTGTGCTGGTCGCTACGGAAAGCGTTCCAGCGTCAGGGCCATACGGTGTTGGTGGCGGCTTCGGCCGAGGCGGCGCTGGAGATGGTATCGCGCCAGCCTGCGGAGGTGGTGATTCTGGACGTTCGTCTCCCGGGGATGGACGGACTCGCAGCGCTGAACGAACTCCAAGTGCGGCTTCCTGGGGTCCCGATCATTGTCATCACTGCCCATGGCAACCTGTCGACGGCTGTCCGCGCCGTCGAAGGTGGGGCGTTCGACTATCTGCCCAAGCCGTTCGAGCTCAGCCAGATCGAGGAACTGGTTGCCCGTGCGCTCGCGCTGCCTCAAGCGACCACCGAGCGGACGCCCCCAGCGGTGGTCGACGAGGGGCTGATCGGTCAGTCGCCAGCGATGCAGGGGGTGTTTCGCCGCATCGCCCTGGTGGCACCGCAGGATGCTTGTGTGTTGATTACCGGGGCCAGCGGTACTGGCAAGGAGCTGGTGGCTCGGGCCATCCATCGGCATAGTTCGCGGCGTGAGCGGCCGTTTCTGCCGGTACATGTCGCAGCGCTCAATCCAAATCTGGTCGAGAGTGAGTTGTTTGGTCATGCCCGCGGTGCCTTTACCGGTGCTGCGCAAGCACGGCCAGGATTGTTGACCTTGGCCGATGGGGGCACCGTGTTTCTCGATGAGCTGGCCGACATCCCATTGGAGGTCCAGGCCAAGCTGCTGCGGGTGCTGGAGTATCAGGAAGTCCTTCCGGTCGGCGCCAGTCAGGCGCAATCCATTGATGTCCGCCTACTGTCGGCCACCCACCAGGAGTTGGACCAGGCGGTGCATGAAGGGCGCTTCCGCCATGATCTATATTATCGATTAAATGTATTTAATATTCACTTGCCACCGCTATGTGAGCGGGGCGATGACACTGTGTTGCTAGCGGAATACTTCTTGCATCAGTTTCGGGCCCATCTGCCCTTGCCGGGGGCCACCGTGGCGTTTTTGCGTTCGCGACCATGGACCGGCAATGTTCGCGAACTGCGCAATGCCCTGGAGCACGCCGCGATTCTCGCTCGAGGCGGTCCCGTCCTGCCCAGCCATTTCCCCGAACCCATTCAGCGGTCGCGGACTCAGGATCTCGAAGAACGCATCATGCAACTGATCCGTGACTGGACGAGGCAACAACTCGACCAGTCCGGCGGCGACTTATACGACCGCTTGCTCCAGTGCATCGAACCGGCCCTCGTCGAAGAAGTACTCACCCGGCTGCAAGGCAACCGCTTGGCCGCGGCTAAGGAACTCGGCGTAGCCCGGGCGACCCTCAGGCGGATGATGCGAAAGCACCAAGGCGAGTCTTCGGACGCCGAGGACGCGTCCTAGTGGGGTATTGATATTGTCTGTTGATTCAATAATACTAAAAAATTTAAATATATTGAAAATAGCCCTTGAGGTATCCATTGGAGGAAATCCTCTAGCTCCGGTTCATCCCTGGGTATCCACGAATTCCCGTACCCGGTATGCCACGCGGATCTGCTGTCTGGCCATGGCGCGGTCGTGGAGCTTCGCTTGCACCAGCTTGCGGGCGGCATCGTCTTTCCCGGCAACAACCTATTGGATCCGCCAGCCCCTCGTGCCAATCCGCCCAAAGGTGACATCGACTAGCCAATCCTCGAACAGGACGGATCACCGCCCCTACAGCGGCATCTCCTGGGATCCGAGTCATGAGTCACCCCGGCCGTCAAGTTGCCGGCCGGGGTGTTCGGAACCTTAGAACGCGTTCACGAAGGTGCCGGAGAAGCTCGACGCGGCGTCCATGTCCAACTCGTCGCTGCCGCCCTCGCCGTACAGGTAAGCCCGGGCCCCGTCGAAGTTCTGCAGTTTGAGGATATCATTGCCGGATCCGGCCTCGACCTCTAGTCGGTCCCCGGTGGTCGATTGCGATAGCATGATCAAGTCTCCCCCGAAGGTCGACCACGGCTCGTCACCCGTGGACAGTACCGTGTCGTCAGCGACATGGGTATTGATGATGTCGATGTAGTCTCGACCACTGCCAGTCGAAATCCGCAGGTCATCGCCGACCAGGACCCCGGAAGTCGAAAAGGCGACCGTCCCCGAGGAAGTCTCGTTGTTGACCGACAAATCTCGATCGACCACGGTATTGAAGATGTCCATGTCCTCAAAAGCATCCAGAGCCATGTCGCCATGATTTGTCCGGGTGCCCGTTCGCGATCCCCAGTCGATGATCCGGTCGTGCCCCGAACCGCCGTTGAGCCAGAAGTCGTCCCCGGCGGAAACTTGATGGAAATTGAGGATGTCATGTCCGCTGCCCAGGTTGACTACGAGGTCATCTCGGACGGAAGTCACCTGGTTGCTCGTGCCCAGGCTGATCTTGTCGTTGCCGCCGTTCATGCTGATGCGGACGTCGTCGGTGACGCCGTGGAAATCGACGTGGAAGCTGCCGCTCCACCAGGGGGCGTAGCCACCGTTGATGCCGCTGCCGTTCTTGGCGATCACGCGATAGGAGTCGGCATCGATCTGGCGGATCTCGATGTCGCTGTTCCCATTGTCGCCCGTGAGGATAAGGTCGCCGGCGACGACGTCCACCGCGACGTTGGACATGACCGTACGGGCTTCAAGGTGTTGCAGATTGAGTTTGCGTTGCATGGGAATTTCCTTCGAAAGCAGGTGGAGGTTGGTGTTAACGAGCCATTCATCTCGTTTCCCACCTCATTACCTGCGCGGAAATCCGGGGATCGACTGGTCGGGGTTTTTTTTTCGGAGTGGGTCAGGTTCGGGTGACCTGCTCCGGCCGGTCTTGATGGCCAAGTTCTCCAAGCCGATTCACATGATTGCTCCGAATGGGTCATTGCCGTTGATTTGATGACCCTGCCGCCGAGCATGGCTCGTCATCCGTGGGCGGGATATGGGGAAGAGCAAGCTCCGAGGCAATCGTGTAGGGTAACTCGCTCGTTGCGGCCGCAACGAGCGAGCCTCTGCTCCGTTCTCCGGGCGCGCCGACAGGAGCTACCCTCCGTTGGATGTCTCCAGGCCCGCTGCAGACTTCGGGTGTGCAACCTGCCGATTTCGTCGAACGACGAAGGTTAAGCTAGGCCAACTCAAGCACGCTGAGCCTTCGGCTCGATCATCCGACGAAGATCCCATTGTTGAAGCCGGGGAAGACCTCGAGTGCTTCGTCCTCGCGGGGTATCCCCTCGAAGGGGATGGTCCTTCCGAAATACCGTGTCAAGAGTGACCCGGCTTCATCCCCGGCCCCCACCACCAGGTCCGCGAACGCGTCCCCGTCCAGGTCCTTCGCCACTACACGGATCCCGCCTCGACTCTCGATGTCCCCCCCGAAAAAGTTTGCCAGCTGGACTTGCCTACCCAGCACAACCTCCGCACCGGACAGAGCCAACACACGCGGCCCACCCCCCGGCCCGCCCCCCGCGATCAGGTCC
>CAYPIE010000150.1:0-10159 GCA_964410665.1 uncultured Alcaligenaceae bacterium | reverse complement strand
CGGGGGTTCTGACTTATCGCAAGCGCCTCTGCCTCTTTCCCCGCATCGCAAACGCTTCTGCTTCTTCCCGCACCGCAAGCGCCTCTGCCTCTTTCCCCGCACCGCAAACGCCTCTGCCTCTTTCCCCGCACCGCAACCGCCTCTGCCTATTCCGGGTAAAAGGCTGGTTACTTGTTCGCTGGTGCCCATTCGCTGTGGAAGATGCCCTCATCATCGATACGTTCATAGGTATGGGCGCCGAAATAGTCACGTTGGGCCTGCACCAGGTTCACCGGCAGTCGGACCGTGCGGATACTGTCGTAGTAACCCAGGGTGGTGGAGAAGCCGGGAACGCCAATCCCCCAGTTTGCCGCGGTGCGGACCACCTCACGCAGACCTTCTTGGGACTTGCTTACCACCTCGGCCAGAGTGGGATCGAGCAGGACATTCTCCAGATTCGGAGCAGTGTTGAAAGCAACCCGCAGTTGCTCCAACAGGGCGGAGCGAATGATACAGCCGCCACGCCAAATACGCACGACGGCTTCCATATTTAGGCCGAACTCATATGTATCGGAAGCCTTGCGAAGCATCGCGAGGCCCTGGGTGTAGGTGATGATCATGGCCGCATGGAAGGCTTGCCGAAGTTTGACCAGCATGGCCTCCCGCGGGGCACCACTGCTGGGGCTGGGCCCATGTAAGTGTTCGCTGGCATGTTTCCGTTCCGCCTCGAGGGCCGACAGGTAGCGCATGGTCACGGCAATATCGATCGAGGGAATCGGCACGCCGAGGTCCATCGCCTCCTGCGAGGTCCACTTGCCGGTACCCTTTTGCCGGGCAACATCGAGGACCTGGTCGAGCAGGCGATTGCCGGTCTTATCATCGACTTTCAGGAATATATCGGCGGTAATCTCGACCAGAAACGAGCTGAGTTCGCCGGCATTCCACTCGGCATAGACTTGGTGCATCTCATCATTGCTCATGCCCAGACCGCGCTTCATCAGGTCATAGGTCTCGGCCAGGAGCTGCATCAAGCCGTATTCGATGCCGTTATGCACCATCTTGACAAAGTGACCGGCCGAGCCCTTGCCGAGATAAGTGACACAGGGTTCGCCATTGACCTTGGCCGAAACGGCTTCGAGGACGGGGCGGACGCGTTCGTACGCCTCCTCAACCCCACCGGGCATGATGCTCGGACCAAAGCGGGCACCTTCTTCACCACCAGAGACCCCCATGCCAAAAAAATTGATCTTTTTGTCGAGTAAGGTCCGGTAACGGCGGTCGGTATCCTTGAAGTACGAGTTGCCCGCATCAATCATCAGATCGCCGGGCTCAATCATCGGTAAGAGTTGCTCAATGACGTCATCGACGGGCTTGCCGGCCGGGACCAGCATCATGATGACCCGGGGCTTTTTCAGCATACCGATCAGGGTTTGGTAATCGTTGGTGCCATTGATCGGCTTGCCCTTTCCTTCCTCGAGGAGGACATTCACCTTGTCTTGGTGACGGGCGAACCCGGCAGCGGAAAAGCCATGATCGGCCATATTCAGGAGGAGGTTGCGGCCCATGACGCCAATACCGACCATGCCAACTTCATATTCTGCCATCACGCAGACTCCTGTACGGGAGACAATCGGGTTCGCTGCGGTTATCTTAGGGTAATGCCCCCCTATGAAGAAGAGTGCAGCGAGGAGGTTGGACGACGGATGCAAGAACGCCACGCTGCCGCCGGTAATCCGCAAACCGCACCCTCGTCCCCCACTGGGCAGCAACTAGATTCCGGTCCTCGGCCTGCTTTGCTTGGATGCCTCAATGGGAAGTTGGTGCCGCAAGCCGGGTTGGCGGTGTCCGTGGACGATGGTGGTTTTGTGTTCGGGGCAACGGTGGTCGATGCTTGTCGCACCTATGCGCATCGGCTATTTCGTTGGAGCGATCACCTAGAACGCCTACGCCACGACTGCAGCGCCTGTCAGATTCCCTTGCCTTACTGTGATGCTGAGTTAACCACGCTGGCGGAACAGCTCGTCGCCCACAACGCCGCTCAGTTCCCGCCGACACAGGAGTTGACCCTGATCACCTGTGTGACCCCGGGGCCGGTGGGACACTATCGGCCCACCACCGAGGCAATGCCCGACCGACCGGGAACGTTGTTGATGCACACCTATCCCCTGCCTTACACCCGCTATCGCCGCTTCTTTACCGAAGGCGTACGCTTGCGGATTGCGGGAAGCTTGCCGTTCATCCCTGGAGGCTTGGTGGATCGCCGGGTCAAGCACCGCTCGCGCTTACACTGGTGGCTAGCGAGCCAGGCGGTGCACGCCGACTATCCCAGGGAGCATGCAGTTCCATTGTTATGTGATTCGCCCGATGGCTGTCTGACCGATACCCCCATCGGGGCATTCCTGTTGGTGTGCAGCGGGGTGGTGTGCTGTCCACCGGCCGAACGGATCCTCGATAGCATTAGTCTGCGGATCACGCGTGAGCTCTGTCAGAAGCTCGGGATTCCCTTTCGCGAAGGTGTATTGACGCTTGCCGAGGTGACCGCTGCGGAGGAAGCGTTTTTGGCCGGCACTTCGTTTGGCATTGCGGGTGTTGCCCAGATTGACGGGCACCGGCTGCCCTGGCCGGGTCCGCTGACCCGTCAATTGATCACGGCCTGGAACGGACTGGCCGGCCTCGATGGGGTGGCGCAGATGCTTGCTGGTTCGGATTGTGAAGAACGGTAGACAAACCGACTGCTGCTTCCTAACTTGACCATGCGTATAAAGGTTGGTCCGCTTCACGTGGTTGAGGAACAAGGGCATGTCGGAGGTAGCTTCAGAGCGACGGCTGATCATTCTGGCCGGGGGCGGACCCGCACCAGGAATCAATGGCGTGATCGCGGCGGTCACGATTGAGGCGATTCAGCAAGGGATGACCGTGCTGGGCTGCCAAGACGGCTTCAAGTATTTAGTTCAGGGACGCACCGATCATGTTCGTCCCCTCAGCGTAGCCGACGTGGAACCCTATCAGATCCGTGGCGGTTCGATGCTAGGGACATCGCGGACCAATCCAGCGGCCAAGGAAGAGACGATGCAGCGCCTGCTGCAGGTGCTCGAAGAACTCAAAGTAACCGATCTTGTGACGATCGGTGGGGATGATACGGGCTATTCCGCCAGCCAGGTTGCCAAACGCGTGGGCAATCAGATTCGTGTGGCCCATGTGCCCAAAACCATTGATAATGATCTCCCGCTCCCAGGAACGACGCCAACCTTTGGCTTTGAGTCGGCTCGCCACTATGGCGTCGGCCTGGTCCGAGCCTTGCTTGAGGATGCACGCACAACCAGTCGCTGGTATCTGGTGGTGAGCATGGGACGTGCAGCAGGCCACCTAGCCCTTGGCGTTGGCAAGGCAGTCCCCGCAACGCTCACACTGATTGCTGAGGCCTTACGTGGCAAGCCGGTGACCCTGGAACGAATCCGTGATCTGATTATCGGATCGATCGTGAAGCAAAAGGCGCATGGGCGTGCTTACGGAGTGGTGGTCCTGGCCGAGGGGCTAATCGAAGCGATCGGCGAAGAAGCGTTGTTGGCAGCGCTGGGTGGTGAAGAAGCGTTGGGGCACTACGGCAACATTGTCCGCGATCCACACGGTCACTTGCGACTTGGTGAGATTGAATTTGGCCGCATCGTTAAGGATGCTCTGAGCGAACGCCTGAAGGAGCTTGGTCTGAAGGTGACCTTTGTCACCAAGGACATTGGCTACGAGCTGCGATGTGTGGATCCGATTCCCTTTGATGCGGAATACACCCGGGATCTCGGCTATTCGGCAGTACGTTTTCTCTGCTCCACGGAAGCGGAGCGTTACGGAGCCGTGATCAGCTTTGTCCAGGGGCAGATGCGGCCACTTCCCTTCGACGACATCCTCGATCCAACGACCCGCCGCATGCGTCCGCGTTTGGTCGATACCTCGAGTATTGCCTTTGCCAGCGCCTGCCAGTATATGAAGCGTCTGGATCTGAGTGACCTCGAGGATCCCCAGCGGCTGGCAGCGTTGGCGGAGGCGGCTGGGATGACGACCGAGCAGTTTCGCGAACAATTCCAGGCGGTTGCCAAAGACGGCTGCCTGAGCTAAGCATCGACAAGGTGGCGTTCACGGGTTCGCCACCTTCATTTTTCCAGGCGAGGTAGCATCCCCTGACAGAGTTGGGTGATGTGTCGCAACAGATCACGAACGGAGATAATGCCGACGGGGGAGCCATCCTCGACCACCGGCAGGTGGCGGTAGCCGCCGACGTCCATCTTGAACAAGGCAAAGGCCAGGATGTCGTGGGGCGAGACCGTTTCCGGGTTCGGGGTCATAAAGTCGGTCACAGGTAGACAGGCATAGTCTTCGACGAGCCCGGCAACCTCGACGAGAAAATCGCGCTCGGTGAGGATCCCCCGAAGTCGCTGGTCGGTGTCGAGGATGAGGATGGCACCGATTCCCTGTTGGGTCAAGATCGCGACCGCCTCGCCCAGGTTTGCCTTCAACGGGAGGGTCACGGGTACCGCGGGAGCCAGGGTGGCAACGGTGTCATGGAGGAGGCTATTCTCGATGCGATCTTGCCCAGTCGGGCGGTCGACACTGGCTAATGCGAACCCACACCGCTCACATAGATCATTGCCAGGCAAGTTGGTTTGACCGCAGCAGGGACAGATCATGGAATCAAAGGACAAACTGTGAGCAAGGGAGCGCAAGGGCTGCTTCGCAGCCCTTGCGAACCATCCCACGGATCGGTTGAAGCCGCACCGTCATGGTTGGTTGGTCAAACCTGGGTCCCGCATCCTTGATCCCTGTTGAGTTAGTCGACCACCCACATATCCGAGCTCTGGAATAACTGCTCAACCTTGCCACGACCCTTCTTACTGATGACCTGATCGACCTGATCGATGACGCTCTGCTCATACACGGGTCGCTCAATCGAGCGGAAGACACCGATACACTCGGGGAACTCGGGATAGACGAAGCGACTTAACAGGTAAGCGAGCGTGGGTTCCGCCGCCTGGGCATCATGGTGCAACAGATCATCTTCGCGGATGCCATTGCCTAGTTCGACCACCTCAGGCTGCAGACCATTGAGGCGGATCCCCTTGTTGCGGTCCTTGCCGAAGACCATGGGTTTGCCATGTTGGAGGTACAAAGCATTGTCGGCCTTGACGCTTTTGTCGGTGGCGTACTCGAACACTCCATCGTTGAAGATTTTGCAGTTTTGATAAATCTCAACAAAAGCGGTCCCCTTGTGGGCCGCTGCTTGCTTGAGCGTCTCGGTCAGGTGATTGACATCGACATCGATGGTGCGGGCGACAAAGGTAGCTTCCGCGCCGATTGCCAGGGACAACGGACGGACCGGCATGTCCAGCGACCCCTGAGGGGTGGACTTACTCAGAGTGCCCACCCGAGAGGTCGGCGAGTATTGCCCCTTGGTAAGCCCGTAAATCTCGTTATTGAACAGGAGAATCTTGATATCGATATTCCGCCGGATCGCATGAATCAGGTGATTCCCACCGATCGAAAGTCCATCGCCATCCCCGGTAACGACCCAGACTTGCAGTTCCGGACGAGCCAGTTTCAGCCCGGTGGCAAAGGTGGGTGCGCGTCCATGGATGGTATGGAAACCATAGGTATTCATATAGTAGGGGAAGCGGCTCGAACAGCCGATCCCCGAGACAAAGACCAGGTTTTCCCGGCTTACGCCATCGAGGGCGACCAGTGCTTTCTTCATCTGCGCCAGAATGGAATAGTCACCACATCCGGGGCACCAGCGGACATCCTGGTCGGTGGTGAGTGCCTCCTTGGTCAAGGTGGGTAAGGCGGTCGCGGCCATCGATCAATTACCTCTATTGTAAGAGTTTAAGTATTGGAGGGTCGGAAAGGGCCGTCCCACCCGAAGGGTTTGCCCCAAGGTCGGACGGCCCACCATGCAAGCCCGTCTCACGCCATCAGCATTTGTTCGATTTTGCCTTCGATCTCGCTGACCAGAAACGGCCTTCCCTGGACTTTGTTGAGTCCCACCGCATCGACCAGAAACATCGAGCGAATCAACATCAATAACTGGCCGCTATTGAGTTCTGGGATCAGAACTTTGCGATAGCGTTTGAGTACCTCACCCGTGTTTTTGGGCATCGGGTTGAGATAGCGAAGGTGGGCCTGCGCCACCGACAAGCCTTTCCGTTGAACACGGTGGACCGCCGTGGCGATCGAGCCATAAGTGCCACCCCAGCCGAGGACCAGTAGATCCCCCTCTTCCGGCCCTTGGACCGTGAGCTCGGGGATGGTATGGGCAATGTTGGCAATTTTCTGAGCTCGGGTATGGGTCATATGTTCGTGGTTGCCCGGGTCATAGCTGACATTGCCGGTAATGTCTTCTTTTTCCAAGCCACCGATGCGATGTTCCAGTCCGGGAGTGCCTGGGATGGCCCAGGGGCGGACCAGATATTCATCGCGTTTGTAAGGCAGAAACTTGCCCGGCTCGCCCGCACCATTCTCATGCACCTTGCCATCGAAGCCCTGATTGGCTTGAGTAGGATGATCCACGACAATGCGTGGCAAGCTCTCCAGCTTGGGCACCGCCCAAGGCTCGGCTCCGTTGGCCAGATAGCCATCGGACAGGAGATACACCGGGGTCATAAAGCGGGTGGCAATGCGTACCGCCTCGAAAGCCATGGTGAAGCAGTCTGCCGGGGAACAAGGAGCCAGTACCGCCACCGGCGACTCGCCGTTGCGGCCATAAAGCACCTGCAACAAATCGGCCTGTTCGGTCTTGGTCGGCAGACCGGTACTTGGACCACCGCGTTGCACGTCGATGATCACGATCGGCAACTCGGTCATCACGGCCAAGCCGATCGCCTCCGCCTTGAGGCAGATCCCCGGTCCGGAAGTGGCCGTGACCCCAATGGCTCCTCCGAACGACGCCCCGATGGCCACGCCGACCGCGGCGATCTCATCTTCGGCCTGCAGGATCCGCAGACCGTAGTTTTTCATCTGGACGAGTTGGTGCAAAATATCGCTGGCCGGGGTAATTGGGTAGGTCGAGTAGACCAGTTGTTTCTGGGCCAGCTCGGTGGCGGCGACCAGACCGATGGCCAAGGCTTCGTTGCCGGTAACCTTGCGATAAGTGCCTGGGGCAATCTTCGCTTTGGGGACGCGATAGTGCACTGGCAGCAGTTCGGTCGTTTCGCCGTAATGGTAGCCGGCCTTGAGTGCCCGGGTATTGGCTTCGACAAACTCGAGCTTCTTCTTGCCGAAGGTCTGCTCAATCCACTGGAGGGTCGGTTCCATGGGCCGCTCATACATCCAGTAGACCAACCCTAAAGCAAAGAAATTCTTGCAGCGGTCGGCTTCGCGGGGCGACAACTGGACATCTTTGACGGACTCGCGATTGAGCTTGTTGATCGGAACGCGGATCAGGTGATAATTGCGCAGCGAGCCATCCTCGAGGGGGTTGCTCTGATAGCCAGCCTTTTGCAGATCGTTGGGGGAAAAAGCATCGGAGTTGACAATCAGGATGCCTTTTTCCTCGAGGTCGCGGAGGTTGGTTTTGAGGGCGGCGGGGTTCATGGCCACCAGCGCATTGAGGCGATCGCCGGGGGTGTGAATCTCGGTACTGGCAAAGTGGACCTGAAACCCGGAGACGCCCGCGAGGGTGCCGGCCGGAGCACGAATCTCGGCGGGGAAGTCGGGCAAGGTACTGATATCGTTGCCCAGGATCGCTGAGGCATTGGTAAACTGAGTGCCGGCGAGCTGCATGCCGTCACCGGAGTCACCGGCAAAGCGGATGGTCACCGATTCCAGTTCCATTACCGACGATGCGGTTCCGTTCCGCTGACTGACATCTTCCGCCGGGGTGGCCGGGGAAGCGGCTGATTCGGACATTGCCACCTACCTCGTGGGGTTGGGATTCAATCGGTTTGGGATTGTGGGCAGGTCAGGCTCCTTCGCGCCGGCGGGGAACCAGACCGGGGCGGGGGGGCTGGTTGTATACGGTGGCGGGGAAATGTTCTACCAGATAATGAATGATTCGCTTAATGGACAGGATGCCCACCGGACAAAGCTCCTCATCCACGACTGGCAGATGGCGATACCCGCCGAGTTCCATGCGTTCAATAGCGGTATGAATCGAATCTTTGAGTTCCACAGTCACCGGATTGGAGGTCATATGCCGTGCAAGCGGATCGTGGAGGCCGCCACCGCCGCCCAGCACTCGGAGCATGAGATCGCGCTCGGTGAAAACTCCCACCAACGGGCCCTGGTCACAGACCAGCAAGCAACCGACACGTTCCTGACGCATCCGCGCGACGGCATCGGCCACCGTGGCGTTGGCCTCCAGCTGTCGGGCAGGGGTGGGTCCCAACCGCGAGATACTGTCCACTCGGAGGTTGCGTGACAATTCCATGACGCTTGTGGGAGATCCGGCCAGTTGGGATTCGCCGTGGGCACTTTCCGATCGAAGGCCCGGCCAGAGGTTCGGTGACTCATCGCGATGGGCGGAGTACGAGGATTGAACTCGGCGGCAGCGGATGAGGAGGGAACCTGGGGAACATACTTTTCGTCCGGGAGCTTAACCGGCGAGAAAAGGATGCGTATGTCGGGCCGCGAAACGGGGTAACCTCTACCGACTATTCAAGACAAATCAGCTCCCCCCGGCAAGGGGGATTTTTTCAAGGATCCCAGCCTATGGAACTTTCGGGTCGCCATTTTCGCACCGGCTCCCCCATTACATTGACCATTGCCGATGGCATCATCCAGGAATGTCAGCCCTGCTCGAGCACCGGGATTGAGACGGTATGGCTGGCCCCTTCGATCTTTGATGTCCAAATCAACGGGGCGCTGGGCCATGCCTTTAACGACCCAGAGCTCACCTTGGAGGGGATTGCGGCCATAGTCGCGGTGGCGCATCAGCACGGGATCGGACGGCTGCTACCGACACTGGTCACGGCGGCCCCAGCAACCCTAGAGCAATCGCTACACACACTGCAAGCGGCTTGTCAGCGGAATACGGAGTTATCATTTCGCTTGCCAGGAGTGCACCTGGAAGGGCCGTTTTTGTCACAGGAAACCGGACCGCGCGGCGCCCATCCACAGGCACATCTGTGCCACCCGAACTGGGACATGTTCCAGCGATTCCAAAACGCAGCCGAAGGCCAGATCCGCCTCGTAACCCTGGCTCCGGAACTCCCTGGGGCTCTTGACTTCATTGAGCGGCTTACTGCTTCGGGCGTGATCGCTGCCATTGGGCATACTGCCGCGACTCCGGCCTGCATCCGCGACGCGGTCACAGCAGGTGCTCGTCTAAGCACCCATCTGGGCAATGGCTGTCACGCGTATTTGCCACGGCATGACAATTATCTCTGGGAACAACTGGCGTGCGATGAGTTGTGGGCATCTCTGATTGTCGATGGCTTTCATTTGCCACCCGCCGTGGTCCGCAGCCTGGTCCGGGGCAAGACTCTCAATCGGGTGATCCTGACTTGCGATGCCTCCCCCGTCGCCGGCTGTGCTCCGGGCAAGTATTCGCTCTGGGGGCAAACGGTCGAACTGACGGCGGAAGGGCGCGTTGGCGTCGTTGACAGTCCATTTTTAGCCGGTTCGGGTGTGTTCACCGATACTTGCCTGGCGAACTTGGTTGCCGCGGATTGGATGTCGTTCCCCGAGGCTATTGCCACGGCCACGTTGCACCCGCGTCGGCTGCTGGACTTGCCGGAGCCGACCTTGGCAGCGGGCGAGCCTGCCGAAGTGATGGCCGTGCAAGTCAGTTCCGAAAAAAAGCTGGAGATTCTGGCCACCACATGACGAACAAATGGCTACAATTGACAGTCCTGGACCTGCCCGCTACAACTCAAGCAGTACATTCGTTACTGGCCGCGTCGCCAAGTGGTAAGGCAACGGTTTGCAAAACCGTCATTCGGCGGTTCGAATCCGCCCGCGGCCTCTTCCCCTCTCTCGGCCTCAGCCCGTTTCAATCGCCCTAAATCCCTATCAGTTCTAGATTTAGAACCCGGCTTCTGATCAAGACTGGCAGCCTCAATTTTGTTCAGTAAACCTCGATCAGAATCACCTCCTTGTACAAGGAAAGTACAAGGAAATTCACCGTTGCCGACCGTGGTGCGTGAATTTGGTGGCCCAAGATGGGCCGAACCCAACCGTGGTAACTGTTCGATGGCGC
>CAYPIE010000149.1:0-10234 GCA_964410665.1 uncultured Alcaligenaceae bacterium | reverse complement strand
CTTGATGGCAAGCGTCTGTCTGGGCAGAGCTTCGGACTGACGTCCTTCGCCAGAGCAGAGACTGTGCACTGCGTAGGAACGTAAGTTCCGGAGCTCTTGCTCTGCCCTCTTCAGGCGAGCCCCGGACGTCAGTCCGGGGGTTCCCCGCAACGCAAGCGCTTCTGCCTCTTTCAGACTTCCCGCAAGCGCCTCTGCCTCTTTCAGACTTCCCGCAAGCGCCTCCGCCCTCCCCCGCACCCCAACCGCCTCTGCCGCTTCGCAGCGCAAACGCTTCTGCTTCCCGGAGGTCGAGCGCGCTTCCCATCTTCAACTTAGCGTTGCCAGCCCTGCGGGGCGATCGGCTGCCGTTGGCAATGGACACAACCTGGCCGGTTGTACGCCGCAGCGCTACCTGGCTGGCCAAGGATGAACGAAAAGCCGCCGCTGCTGCCGGCGATGTCCTTGGCGTTGTAGATGTACTGAGCCTCGAGCGCCTTGGTGATCCGCGTCTGCACATCCTCCAAGTGAGCTCGGGTATATGGGTCGAGTTCGCCCCCCTGGTCCTTGAGGGTGTCGCCGACCTTCTTGTTCAGCTCGCGCAGCTTCATCAACGCCAGATTGGAGATCGGCTTGGTGGCCGCGGTCCGGTCGTTGCCGGGCAGGGTCAGGTCGATCAGGCGCTCGACGAAGGTCCGCTGCAGGTTGCGTCGTAGGCTGGAGATCATCGGCTTGCGGACGCTGAAGTCGGCGTCGCCGTTAGGCTGGGTCAGTTCGGTCCAGACTGCCTTGCAGACGGTGTCGAGCAGCTCCGGCAGGGTGAAGGCGTCTTCGTCGGCCTCGAGCAGGAACTCGTTGTCGTAGATCTGCTTGAGGGTGGTCGGGTTCATGACCATGGTCAGGACCGAAGACTGGATGCCCATGACCCGATCGTGGATCGGGAAGGTAATGTCCCCGCTGCCGAACCGCTCATCGGACTGCAGTTGGTCACCCTTCATCCGCCGCAGCAGGTCCGGGGTCAGGCCGAAGGCCTTGTCGTTGAAGGCGTTCTCGATGACCCACTCCAGGGCCTCTCGCTGGTCCTTGACCGAGGCCGGCTCAATCGGGGTGCGGTCGGCGTCGCCCTTGTGTTCGCGGCGAACAAAGGTGCCGCCCAGCCAGTTGGCCATCATGCTCAGCGAGCGGGTCTGCAGGCTCAGAGTCAGCTCGTAGGCCTGGCGGAGCTTGGCCCAACTGTCGCCCTCCTGGACGTATTTGTCGATCAAGCGTTGGCGGTGGTTGGTCGCAATCTTGATCTGGTTCTTGGCGAAATCCAGCGGCTTCTTGGAGAAGTCATAGCGCCGAGCCAGCGGGTCGGGGCCCGAGGTGTCTTGGTCGGTGACGTAGCGATACTCTGGTCGGTTGCACTTCTTGAGGATCGGCTTGAGGTCCTTGGCAAAGGTGTAGCCGTACTCGATGGCCCATAAGTCGTAGGGGCCGACCCCGATCATGGCGTAGTCACCCTGGATCTTGCCATCCTTCATATTAATGTTGACCGGCAGATAGTCCATCACCGAAGCGGCAAAGGGTTTTTTCCCCTTGATCGCCTCACTGTTGATCTCCTCGAGCGTATACAAGGCAGAAGCGCAGAAGTTGTGCCGCAAACCCAGGGTGTGCCCGACCTCGTGAGCAACGAGGTCGGCCAAGAGCGGTCCGATGAAGTCTTCGGGCATACCGTCGAGCTTCTGCGGGGCGTCCTCGTCCTGGTCGCCGTCTTCCTTGTTGTCCGCAGCCGCAGCCGCGAGCAGATCCAGGGTCATGCGGGCGAAGGACATGTCCATAGCCTTGCCGTCGGCGGCCAGGCACATGCCGTTGACCTGGCTGACCCGACCGACCAGCCCGTCATGCTCCTCATCACCAAGCACCTTGGTCTGCGGGTTCGGGTCCAGCGTGGCCGCGCGTAAGGCCCTTTGGCGAAGGATGTGTTCGCGCTCGGCCGGTGCGGACAGCAGGATACGTGGGTCCCAGCTGGGGTTTTGCTCCAGCCAAGCCAGGGTATCCGGGCCGTAGCCCTGCACCGCCAGCTTGGGCAGCAGGTTGGAGAAGTCGCGTTCGAAGGCGCGGATCCAGCCATCGGTTAGGACAATGTCGGCATCCAGAATTTGACCGGTCAGGGGGTGCACCCGGCTCGGCCCGATCGCCGTGCTGATATTGTTGTTGAGCCAGCGAACGAAATTGTAACGCACATCCTCGGGGTCCTTGTCCATGTGCGCCCCGGTGGTGGCATCCTGCTGGTAGACCACAATCGCATCGACCAGGCCCACCTTTTCAAACGCCTTGTTCCAGGCCAGGATGCCCTTGCGGACCCACGGACGGTAACGGATCGGCGTCGTGTGCTCGATATAAAAGATGATCGGTTCCTTGGGCGGGCTCTTCTTCAGCGACGGGTCGGCTTTCTGCAAGTGCCAACGGTTGATGTAACGGGTCCGCGTCTGTCCGCGTTGATACTTACTCAGGTCGTCGAAGGCTGTCGTGAAAAAGCCCACGCGGTCATCGGCCTTTCGCGGCTTATAGCCAGTGTTGTTGGGAATTTCACTGAACGAGTAGTGCAATGTCTTGAGGGTGCCCCCCTGCAACGGCACGGTGTAGGCTAGCTCGACGTTCTTGGGGAACGCCTTGGCGGTCTTGATCTCGCGAAGTTTAAGCAGATCCTTGCCACTGACGCCGCGCAAGGAAAAGCCAAAGAACTTCGGTGCCTGCACGGTCAAAAGCTGGTCCATGGGGATGACCGGGGTGCCCGCTGGAGAGATGGTCTTGATCGGAATGCTGACCAACACCCGGTCGGTGAAAATGCGCTTGACCGATTGCTTGGCCTCCTTGGCTCCGGTGGCGCGGGTGCTGAGTTGCGCCTCGATCAGGGCAAGCTCATCGTCGAAGCGCTTCCAGTACACATAGAGATCACCGGACTGCAGGCCGGCGAACGGCTCTCCGCTGGAGATGGTCAGGGCCACAAAATATTTCTTGCTCGCATAATCGCGCGGGAGTTCGGCGAGCATGCGGTTTTTCTTCTTGTCGACCCAGATCGTATAGAGACCTCTGGATCCATCGATGGTCGAAACCACTTTTTCATACCCATCTATGACCTGGTCATAGTCTGGGAAATCGCTCCGCGCGCTCCGCGACTTGGCGGAACTCGACGGCTTGGCCGAACTGCTGACTTCCTGAGCATCGAGGACCGGGGCACTGACTCCAAGGAGCAGAATGCCGAAAAGCCCCGCGCGGCTAAGCCGAGTCAGGGAAGTGATGAATGGCACGTTGAACAACCTTTCCATGAGAAAACCAGACAAACTACGGGGGTGCGGTCAACCTAGACTCGCCAAGTTACCCAAAAAACCTAACGCGTTGGACCAACACCATCTTGCATCCTACTCAAACCCACAAGGACTTGCAGCCAGGATTCAAGGAGAAAATTCTCATGAATACCCTTCCCTAAGCCCGAGTCCTCCGCAGGAAGACGTTGACACAGTTGACCGGACGGCGGCGATGGTCGCCGTCACTTGGGGGGCGAGCCTGAGGACTCTTGTCCCCGTCGTCGCTGGGGCGTGGTCGAATCCTTCACTGCGGACTGGGATGGCGGCTTGTGCTGGGTCAGGATCACCGGAGGCCACTGGTCCTCCAGGGCCAACCCGGACAGGTTGCTCGCGGCCTGCCAAAGTTGACCTAGCGCCGTCAAGTTGGTCAAGTTGGCGTTCACCAGGTCCCGTTGTGCTTGTAACACGCGCAGGTATTCAAACTGCCCACCTTGGTAAGCCTGACGCGACAAGCGCAGAGACTCACGAGCAGCCGGTAGGACCTGGCGTTGAAACAGCTCGACCTGATCGCGTGCGGCCGTGAAATTGCCCCACGCTAGGGCCAGCTGTTGCAGCAGGTCGTACTCCACCTGGCGGACCCGTTGCCTCGCCCGGCCCAGCTCGGCACGCGCCGCACGAATATTCCCCTGATTGCGATCCCATAACGGCACCGGGAGTCCCAAAGCGATTCCCCAGTCGTCGGAGCGGTTCTGGTTCTGGCGAATGTAGCCCGCCCCAAATACCAGATTGGGGATCGGTTCCACCTCGGCCCGACGCAGCAACAGCTGAGCCTGTTCCACCCCGGCCTCCGCGGCGCGTATTTCGGGGTGATAACTACGAACCAACGCCTCGAGCCGATCGATGGCATAGGGGGGGAAAGGCTGTTCAAGCTGACCGGCCAGTGGGGCATCGGGCAACTCGGGAACGGCAAGAAGACTCGCCAGATTGCGAAACCCGGCCGCGCGTTGACGACGAGCAGCCGCCAGCTGGGCCCGGATGCGGCCACGCTCAACCTGAAACTGCAACACATCAAGCCGAGCAACTTGTTTGCCCTCAAACAGCTTGCTTGCCGTATCGAGGGACTGCTCGGCAACCTCGAGCAGCTTCTCCAGGACAGTCACCCGTTCCTGCAGCGTGAGCACCGCAAAATATGCCTGACGAATCTGGGCCAGCAGGGCATACCGCTCGGTCTGGACCGACAGACTGGCCTGATCCACCGCTCGAGTCGCCGCCCCTTGGCTTAAACCGAGCTTATTGGCCGTAACAATCTCCTGGCTGATAAAGGGAGTTGTCCATATCCCACCCGGGCCGGTGTTGTCGCTGATCTCATCTCCAGAAATCAATATTTCTGGATTTGGATATAGCCCCGCTTGAAGCGCCAGCCCCGACGCAGCATCGACCGCCAATCGCGCTCCTGCCAGCCGAGGATTGCGGGACAGGCCAAGTTGGGTCAGCTGCTGCAGCGTCCACTGGGCAGCCTCCACCTGAGCGGGGGGCGGCGGTGGCGGATCATCCGCTGCGAACAAGCTGCCGCAAGCTGCCAGGATTACCAGTGCCACCCCACCACGCACCATGCTTGCCCCCCTCCTCGATCGCGAATTACTTTGGATGAATCGACCGAGAAGGGTGACAAGGTATAGGTTTTTCTGAATCTTCTGAATGGTGGGAATCTGCTGGATCCGCGGCTGCCACTCAAGCGGGGTAGGTGTTCACCAGCTGGTTCACTTCGCCTGAGCACGCAGGTCGTAGGCCGCCATCCACTCGCCGTTGCGGACATAGGCAATGCCATCGGCCAAGGTCGGCGTATTCCAAGTGCGGACCCCCTCGAGCACCTTGAGCCGAGCTAGCTCGGTCAACGCGTTGGGGTTGGGCTCGACCAGCACCAGCTCGCCATACTCGGTCGTGATCACCAACAGCCCATCGGAATAAAGCATCTGCCCATGGTTGTAAGCCCCATCCCCTTCACGCGCCCGCCGATCGTCCTTCCACTGACGCCCCAGGCTGTCCGCGGCAACACACTCGAGGTTGCCGTCGTTCAGACCATAGATGTAGTCATCGATTTTAATCGGACTAGCAAACTTGCAACGCATCACCACCGACTTGGTACGTTTGACCTCCTCGGCCTTCCAGCCGTCTGCTTGGCGGGTAACCTTAATGACTCCGCCACCCACGCCATAGCCGGAGGCAATAAAGACATGTTCCTCATCCAGGACGATCGGCTGAGCGACGTTGATCCCCTGGTTGGTGATCCACGGCGAAAACCATAAGCGTTGGCCGCTGACGGGGTCATAACCCGCCAAGCCCGCCCCATCAAAGAGCAGGATCTGCTCGACGCCCCCCAGGGTACCCAGCATCGGCGAGCTATACCCCGCGGGGGTGTCACCGCTGGCCCACACCCGTTCCCCGGTAAGCCGATCGAAGGCCTGAAGGGCCTTGCCCTTGGCCGCCTCGGTTTGTGCTCCAGGGTTGACGATCACGCGGTCGCCGACGATCAGTGGCGAGCCGG
Source organism: uncultured Alcaligenaceae bacterium (assembly GCA_964410665.1). Classification (GTDB taxonomy): domain Bacteria; phylum Planctomycetota; class Planctomycetia; order Gemmatales; family Gemmataceae; genus CAYPIE01. The sequence goes on along the minus strand of CAYPIE010000149.1, from coordinate 4,423 downwards.
CCATGCCCCACTGGAGGTTGTCGGTCTCGTCCAAGATCTCCCGGGTCCATTTCGGCTTGCCGGTGGCTCCGTCCAAGCAGGCCAAGTGGCCGGTAGCCCCCAGGGAGTAAACCAGCCCATCGTCATGGATGGTGGGGGTGGCGTGGGGGCCCTCCCCGGCCAACGCCTGAAAGAAGCGAGCCGGGTAGGTGTAGACCCAGACCTCGTATCCGGTCGCCGCATCGTAACAGACCACCGCTTCCTGATCGCGGCGTTGCTCGATGGTCACCAAAAAGCCGTTGGCGGTGGCAAAGCTGGCGTTGCCCGGGCCAATCCGCTGCTTCCACAGTTCGCGCGGTGGCTGTCGCTCCCAGTCCCGATTCAGCGACGGACCGGCCACCATCCCGGTACGATCGCGGCCACGAAACCCGGGGGAGTCCAGCTCGGTCGGGACGAGTTTCGGCGTGTTCAGGTCCTCCGGCCGTTCCTGGCGTGCCCGGTCGGCCTCTAGTTGCTCCGCGGCCGCAACGAACGGCGAGCGGAACAGAAAGCCCATATTGCCATCGAGTAACACCCAGCCATAGACAATGCCCAAGGCGATATAGCCAAACCCGCCGCCCAATACCAGCACCACCGTAGGCACAGTGATCCGCCAGAGAACCCCCGAGGCAAAGACAAACCAGCCCGCCAGCAGGATGGAGCCGAGTCCCAGACTAAGCACCGGGATGAAGTTCCAGAACTGTGCTTCCAGCTCACCCGGTGTCCAGTTGCGATAGGCAAGCATGGTGCCTACCATCAACAGCACCACGATTTGTGGAAAGCCCAGGCGAAAGATTCGGCCGAACCAGGAGCGGCGTGCCGGGGTCGAGGTTGCCATATATCTCCATCCTTTTTTGCTTTAATTCCGAGCCATACGCAGATCGTCCATCCAGAATATTGTAGGGAAGTGCCGGCGACGACCCACACCGGATGAACCACCGACCCACCCGAGTTCTCCTTCTTGGATCGCAAACTGGTAGCTGTAAGCGTGGCGGGGAGGGTGGAACATGACCCTGATCGAGCTGGGAGAACCGAGCATACCAGAGCCATTTATGCTCAATCCGTGGAAACACCACCTCGGCCACATCCGCCAGCAGATCGCCACAACGGCGGCAGCCGGTGAAGCTGCCCTGAGCCGACTGGTCCCTCAACTGGTCATCCTTGGCAACGACGTAACTGACCTGTATCTCGGCCCCCTGAGCATACCAACCCTGCTATCTCATCTATATCACCATCTTATCAGGACAGGCCGGTTGGAGCCGACCGCCTACGCTGCGTGGCTGGCGGCAAACGGGGGCTACCAGGTGGTCGCGGCTCCCGATGGCTCACGCTGGACCCTACGGCTGGGCTACGACGCTCATGCAAGTGAGCGGTACGTGCATCTGCACCCCGGACGCTATTCCCCCGGCACGATCCGGGTACGGGCCATGGTGCTACGCAACGCCATCGTGATCGCCACCTACGCGCGCATCCAGAGCGCAAGCGTGGACGATCTGGCACTGCTGAACGCAGCGCGGGCGAAGTATCTGGCCTTGCCACCGGTGCCCACACTGAACCCGCAAGAAGGGCTGGGGTTGCTGCTCGGCTATGTCGCCGAGGCATAAGTACACCGCCGCTTAGCCCCAGCCGCCGAGCCGTCCCCCACGATGGGGATTGGGCACCTGGATCCCCTCGGGCATCCCCTCCGATTTGAGATATTCCTCGATTTCGTGATATCCCGCGTCCCGGGCCAGGTCCCGCGCGGTCCACCATCGGTCGACCTCGACCGCGTCGAGCCGGGCGCCGCGCTCGACCAGGAGCTCGACGACCGGCCGATGGCCGGCGTAGGCCGCCTCCATCAATGGGGACCAGCCGCGTGGCGCCCCGTAGTCGGCATTCAAATCAACACCTTGGTCGAGCAGCTCGCAGACCTTCGCCAGGTCCCCGGCAGCCGACGCGCGTAACAACTGATGAAAACCCTGGGTCATCACCTTACCTCCATTCCTCAGCCGAGCTCCCCGCCGAAGCGGAGGCTGCCGCCAGTGTAGTCCTCGCCGAAGGTTAGCCGGGCCAGGGCGACCTGGCGAACCGCGGATAAAAAGAGCTCCGGTGTGAGGTCGTTGAGCGGGTGAATAAAGGCCGCCCAGACCATGTCCCCGGAGGTGGCGTAGCGGGCATCCAGCACGGAATGGAAGTTCGCCTCCATGGCCGCCTCCAGCTGCCCTTCTTCCAGGTCTTCGACCTTCATGATCGGGCTTATCAGCCGCATCCGATCGGCGTTCTCATCGTAAACCACCATCATCGCCACCTCCTGAAAGGTAAAGCGGATGACGTTGGCTTCCGGGATCACGCTGGGACTCACCTGCTCTAAGGCCGCGATCAGATTGCTCGGGGTCATGGCGGGCTCTCCGTGGGATGGCTCGACACAAGCAGGCGATGGGAATGAACGGGATCAACGCGGTGCTTCCAGGGCATCCTGCACCGCCGCGGCCACTTGTTGGGTGCTGGCCGTTCCGCCCAGGTCGCGCGGCAGCGTCTGACCCAACGCAAGTACCCGCTCGACCGCTTGACGAACCACCACGCCACTGGTCGGATAGCCCAAGTGGTCGAGCAACATGCTAACCGACAGGATGGCCGCTAGCGGATTGGCGATCCCCTGTCCGGCGATGTCCGGAGCCGAGCCATGCACCGGCTCGAACATGCTGGGAAAACGCCGCTCGGGGTTGAGGTTCGCGCTGGCGGCCAGGCCCAGGCTGCCAGTAACGATCGCCGCCAGGTCGGTCAAAATGTCCCCAAACAGATTACTGGCAACCATGACATCAAACGACTCCGGCCGCCGCACCAGATCCATAGCGGCGGCATCGACCAGCAAGAAGCGCAACTCGACGTCCGGGTAATCCTGAGCGACGTCGAGGCAAACGCTGTCCCAGAAGACCATGCTGTGGGCCAGGGCGTTGGACTTGGTCACGCAGGTCAGCTGCTTGCGTCGTTGTCGAGCGCCCTCGAAGGCGGCCCGGATGATCCGTTCGCAGCTGCGGCGGGTGAACACCGACGTCTGCAAGGCCAGCTCATCGGGCGTCCCCTCGTAGAGCCGCCCGCCGATCGGAGCGTACTCCCCTTCGGTGTTTTCGCGATAGACGACAAAATCGATCGAACCCGGCGCCTTCGGCTTCAGCGGCGTTTCCACCCCAGGGTACAAATAGGCGGGTCGGAGATTGACATATTGATCGAATTTACGCCGCATCGGCAACAACAGACCGTGCACCGTGGCCGTGTCGGGCACATCTGGAGTACCAACGGCGCCGAGGAATATAGAAGCGTGATCTTGCAAGGTAGTCCAGCCGTCCGCTGGCAGAATCTGGCCATGGCGGCGGTAGTATTCGGAGCCCCAGGGCAACCGATGCCAATCGAGGGTGATCTGATCGAAGCGTTTGGTGGCGGCATCCGCCACCGTGATGGCCGGTTCGATGACCTCCGGGCCGATGCCGTCGCCTGCGATCACCGCAATACGTGGAACTGCCATTGATTTCCCTTGTGGTGCCTTTTATGGAGAGGGTTCGGGCGGAACAATCGCCGACAATGTAGTCCGCCAGAGGATCCGGTCAAGATGATGAAAGCGCTCCTGCTACGAATCTCTGGACGCGGCCTCCTCTTGTTGCTCTGGCTGGTGCTGGCCAGCGGCTGCAAAGGGCGTACCGGAAGTATCTTGCCCAGCAAGCCAACCACGCCCCCCGTCGACCCGCTGTTGGGCAACTATGCCGCTCCAGCCGCTCCGGACTCTGGTCAGGGAACACAGGCCTCCGTCTTGCCTCCGCCTCCTGCCCGTACTGGCGGAACCGCCCTGACTTCCCAGCCACGCGTTCCCCCGCGTTACCCGGTCCTTCACGAACCGAGCAATACCAATGCCGCCCTGGCCAACGGGGCTCCGTTCGACTTTCCAGACACCTCCGGTTTGCGAATCGCCAAGCGACCCGAACCGTCGACGCCGTCCGTCGACGCGCAAGCTACGCATCAGCCCAACTCGCCTCTGCATATCCACCGCATGGACGATGTCGCCCCTGCCCTGGAGGCGCTAGGCGTGACCGGCCATCGTCTGCGCCAGCTCAACAGCGGCCAATGGCTGTTTGTCGCCACCGCGCCCAATCCCCAGCATGTCAATACGCAGCGCTATTATGAAGCCCGTGCCGCGGACAGCATCCAAGCCATCCAAGCCGTGATCGATCAAATCCAACGCGAACAAAAGTGAGCAAAGTAACCGATCGCTTGCGATAAGACCAACATCTCCGTGCGTCACCGGAAGCGACAGAGGCGCTTGCGAGGAGAAGCAGAAGCGTTTGCGATGCGGGGAAAGCGGCAGAAGCGCTTGCGGTGCGGGGAAGAAGCAGAGGCGTTTGCGGGGCGTGCGTAGCGCCCGCGGCGAGTGCGG
>CAYPIE010000148.1:0-10461 GCA_964410665.1 uncultured Alcaligenaceae bacterium | reverse complement strand
GGGCGTTTCCCACGCCCGTCGCCGACTCCGAGCGTGCCACCCAGCCCAGAGCAACGATGGTGCCGAACACCTTTGGGTTCCCACCCGACGCTCGGAAAGAAGCGGCGAGGGGCAACGCTCTACCCACATGGCTGGTCACGCTGGATACAGATCACGCCCTTCGAAGACGCCGGTCTTGCCACCTGACCGCAGTGGTCGGGACAATTGCTCCCCGTCGACCGTAGCGCTTGCAAGTTGACTCAGTCGCTACCCACCACCCCCTGGCCGTAGAAATCATCTTCGCCGGCCTCCCGATCCGCCTCCGGATCCATGTCACTGGGCGACAGTAGCACCGGGATGTTCAGCCGGTTGAGTACCTCGGCTGCGGCGTCGCTCAGGTACGGGTTGCCGTGGAGGACAAGCTGTTCGAGGTTGCGGATGCCGGCGACCCGGCTGAGGTGCCGCGCTCCCTCATCGGTCAGCCCGGTGTAAGATAGGTCCAACACGCGCAGGTTGGGCCACAGGCCGGTCTCGCGGAGCACCCGGGCGATGCGATCCCCCTCGTACGGCAAGCAAAGCTGCAGCGTGCGTAACTGGGTCAGCAGGGTCGAGCCGAAGAATTGCCGTAGCTCTTCGCTGGTGAGGATCGGCAGGGCCGGTAGCGCTTCCTCGATCACCTCATCGTCCCACCCCCATGCGGGAGCCGCGGCATGGATGAGCGATAACACCTCCAAGCGTGTCAGTGCCAGGTTGCGGCCCAACACGTTTAGCGGAAAATGGGCGGGGGAGGCCACAGCCAGTCGTTTAAGCTGGCTCATGGGCAAGCCGAACAGCCCGGCGGCGTCCAAATCACCGACCCGCAGGGTCAGCGACTCCAGCAGCGGCTGGCGCCCGATCAGCGACACCAGACCAGTCCAGCGGGTGATCATCGGGTCGTCCTCGTCGGCCGAGCCAACTTGCAGATGACGCAGCTGCCGCAAAGCCCGAGCGTTGGCCAGCGGCTCGAGATGGACTTCTTCCGCAGCCCCCTCCAGGAGCGTCAACCGCTGCAGACACAGGGCCGCTGTCGCCGCGGCAAGACGCTCGATGATCGTCGGCGTGACCTCGAACACTTCCAGCTCGGTCAACCAGCCCAGCTGACAGGTGAAGTCCAGATTCGGGGCCACCGGCTCCACCGGGCCGTGCCGTTCCGGCACGAACAGATCCGCGAGATCACCAAGCCAAGTACGTTCATAGCGTTGATACAGGCTGGACGCCAGGGCATTGAGGCGTTTGCGTTCGCTCTGGGGTAGGTCGTCTCGCTCGAAAGCCAGCCGCAGATGAATGTACTCACCCCGTGGGTCGCCGTCTTCGAGGAGCAGATCGGCATATGCCTGATGATTCAAGCGATCATCAAAGTTGTGGGCGATGGCCTGTTCGAGGATGGTGCGTGGCGAAGGCAGTCGGTCGCTCATGGTCGGTTCTCAGCAGAAAAGGGGTGAGCCCCCTCAGTCGGCAACGCCGAGGGTAGCCTTGGCCCATTGATGGTATTGTTGCCGCTGTTTCAAGCCATTGGTACCCCCGTTGATCCGCCGGGTGATGCCGACGAAGTCACCCTGATCGGCCAGGGCGTTGAGCCCACGCGACTGCCAGTACCAGGCGGCGACCCGGCACCCTACTTCCGGGATGGCCACCCGCTCGGGTTGGCCCACCAGATCCAGACCCAGAGCCTTGCCCGCGTCGGTGTAGTTAGTCCGGCCGGTCAACTGGATCGGCCCACGTCCCTTAAAGCGCGGCCCATCTCCGGGTTCGATGTTCCCCAAGGCTTTGCGGCCTTCATACGCCTTGCCGTCAGCGAGTTCCTCCATGTGGCGTAGCTGGGCACTCTCTAGGGCGATCTGGGCCAGGAACGCTGCCCGCCGCTTCGGGGTGTTGATCTCGGCCTCGCGCATCGCCTGGTTGATCGGCCCGACGAAACGGGCGGCCCGCTCGGCGGTCAGCCGAGGCATGATCGCCCGCAGCTGGACCACGCTGACCCCTTCGGGGGGATGCAGGAAACGAATACCAATATGATTACCATTGAGCCGCAGTGTGTTCGGCTTGCCGCGGCCCACCGGGGTGTTGAGGACCCGAGGTTGTGCTGTGAGTGTCTCCCGGTAGACCAACGTCGTCGAGCCACCGCCGTCCAGGTTCAGCAGGTCGGCACACCCCTGAGCCTTGCCGAGCTCGGCCAGCTCCTTCAGAGTGACGCCCTCGCTGACCCCCTTCTGCCGGCCGTCGACGACCAGGAACACCAGCGTCTTGCCGTCGGTCGTCACGCCAACTGCCGTCCGCGGGTGGGCGGGGGACTTGGGGAAATCCGCCTCGGCGGCGTAGCGGTTGCGGCCATCTTTGAGCACGACCGTGAAGCCAGTCACGGCAGTCCAGGCATTTTTGAGTGATTTTATTTTGATGGGACCGACCACAATACGAGGTCGATCGGCTGGATCGAGGACCAAGGCGCCATAGTTGCCCTGCGGCTCGGAGTAGCGCTCGCCCTGGTGCACCCCCAGCCCGACGATGTCCATCCCCTGCCCGCTGTGTTGACGGAACGGGCGAAACGGGCTGGCGTTGACGGCCAGGTGCACCGCTTGCTCCCGAGCGAATTCCAGCGTCGTCTGGCACGAGGTTTCAAACGAGTCCTCGGCCCGTGGCGGCGTCACTCGGATGTCCAGGTTGGGGTCGGTCAGGTCGATCCGAGCCACCCAGCAACGCAACGAGCGTGGCTCGGTGTAGATCAGCGCCGTGAGATCCAAGGCCGGCCGGGTGGCGACCGTCTTCGTCTCGCGCGGCTCAGGGAAGACGGCTCGGACGCTTCCTGGACCAGTACTCCAGAATAGAAGCAGGCATCCCAGCATACGCATCATCGTCTCCAGACAAGCAAGGCCCAGGGTATTCGCTTTGAGGTCAGAATAGTAATTCCTGCGAACTTTCCCAGTCCCCGCGGCCTGCATGAGGGACCAAGCACGTCGAAGTGACGCCGAGGCATGCTTGACAGTTGAGCGGAACTGCCTACACTGCCATTACATCGCTAGGGGTGCCTCTCGCGGATCGAGAGGCTGAGAATAGACCCTTTGCACCCGAACCGGGTTGTACCGGCGTGGGAAAGCGATCACCTTCCATGATTGCCAACCAGCTCCGCGCGCAGCCCATCCGCTTGTGTGCTTGACACCCTGCTTCGAGAAGAACAATGACCCAGATGGAAGCTGCTCGTCAGGGGAACATCACCCCTGAGATGGAATATGTTGCTCGCCGCGAGGACTTGGACGTGGAGCTGATCCGCGCGGAGGTGGCCCGCGGCCGCATGGTCATCCCGGCCAACAAGGTTCACCTGCAGAAATCCCTCGAACCGATGTGCATTGGCGTGGCCTCGGTGTGCAAGATTAACGCCAACATCGGCAACTCCGCTGTCACCGGCAAGGTCGAGGACGAGCTGGAAAAGCTGCACACCGCGGTCCATCTCGGCGCAGATACGGTGATGGACCTGTCGACCGGGGGCAACATCAACGGCATCCGCCAGGCAATCATTGACGCCTCGCCGGTGCCGATCGGCACCGTACCAATCTATCAGGCGATCCAGGACGTCAAGGACCCCGCTGATTTGACGCCCCAGCAGTTGCTCGACATGGTCGAGCATCAGGCCCAGCAAGGGGTCGACTATATGACCCTCCATGCCGGCATTTTGCTGGAGTACCTGCCGCTGACCACCGAGCGGGTTACGGGGATTGTCAGCCGCGGTGGTGCGCTGATGGGGCAGTGGATGCTGGCGCATCACCAGCAGAACCCATGGTATACGCACTTCGATGAGCTGTGCGAGATCATGCGTGCCTACGATGTGACCTTTAGCCTTGGCGACGGTCTACGGCCCGGCTGCCTGGCCGATGCCAATGATCAAGCGCAGTTCGCCGAGCTCAAGACGCTCGGCGAGCTGACCCTCAAGGCTTGGGAACACAACTGCCAGGTGATGATCGAGGGCCCCGGACACATCCCGATGCATCTGGTCAAAATGAATGTCGAGAAGGAACGTGACTTGTGTCATGAAGCACCATTCTACGTATTAGGGCCTTTGGTCACCGACATTGCCCCCGGCTATGATCACATTACCAGCGCCATCGGTGCGGCCTTGGCCGCGGAGGCCGGGGCGGCCATGCTCTGCTATGTCACCCCCAAAGAGCACCTCGGCTTACCCAACAAAGATGATGTGCGCCAGGGCGTGATCGCCTACAAGATTGCCGCGCATGCCGGAGACATCGCGCGTGGACGCAAAAACGCACGCAATCGCGACGATGAATTGTCCAAGGCCCGCTTCGAGTTCGATTGGAACCGGCAGTTTGAACTGTCGCTCGACCCCGACACCGCACGGCGGCTGCATGACGAGACCTTGCCGCAGGAGGTGTTCAAGTCGGCCAAGTTCTGCTCGATGTGTGGGCCGAAGTTCTGCTCGATGGCCGTTACCCAACGGATCCGCGAGATGGCCGAGAAAGGCAGCCTGCCGGTGGTCTCCTGAGCGGGCGGTGGCCTGGGGCCGTGCACCGGCCGGCCCCGGACCGGGCATGCTTGCGGTGTCTGTGAACGAACGCTAGAGTAAGAACCGAATCTGCCACGCTCCTTCATTCCACCCGAGATCGATCATGCCAGATCAACCACTGACGGAACTGCAAGTTGCCCAGTATCAGGTGGATGGCTATATCCTGGCCAAACAGTTGTTCTCCACCGAAGAGATGGATCTACTGCGCCGGGCAGCCAAGGAAGATCGGGAACTGGACCGCCACTCCTTTGGCAGGGCCGATGGGGAGGGGGGCACCGTCCGCCTGGCCTTGTGGAATCATCCCGGCGAGGGGATCTATGGGACGTTTGCCCGCTGTGCCCGGATGGTCCGTTCCGCCGAGAAGATCCTCGGCGGCGAGGTCTATCATTATCACTCCAAGATGATCATGAAGGACCCCAAGGTCGGTGGTGCCTGGACTTGGCATCAAGACTATGGCTACTGGTATCAGAATGGCGTACTGATGCCTTGGCTGACCAGCGTGATGATTGCCGTAGATCCGGCACGCAAGGAGAATGGTTGCTTACAGGTCTTACGCGGCTCCCATCAATGTGGCCGTGTGGAGCACGTCTTGACCGGCCAGCAGGCGGGCGCGGACATGGAACGGGTCGAGCACTTGCTCAATCGCCTCGAATTGGTCTACGTGGAGATGGATCCAGGCGACGCCCTGTTCTTCCATTGCAATCTGCTGCATCGCTCGGACCAAAATCGTTCCGAGCAATCACGCTGGACAATGATCTGCTGCTATAATGCCGCACGTAATGATCCGTATAAGGAATCCCATCACCCGCGCTACACCCCCCTCGACGTCGTTCCCGATACGGCCATTGTGGCGGCTGGGCTCAAGCGGTTTGAAGATGATCCAAGCGATGTGGCCTGGCTGGCCGATGACAAAGACCGTTCGGCCCAAGTCCTCACCCAGAAGCCTCCGGAATGAATCAACCCGTATCGACCGCAAGCACTTCCCGGAAGGGGCTTGCTTGACTAGGTCAGGCCACTCATTACAATAACCTATTAGCGGCGTATCAGGACGCCAAGAACCCGGGGGAATGGTGCGCGGCCGATCCTGGCGGGGAGCAATTGACCATGAAGTGTCAGAATTGTCAGAAACAGGCCATCTTACACATTACAGAGATCCTCAGCGACGACCGCTATGAGGAACTTCATCTTTGTGATGATTGCGCGCACAAGTACCTGGAAACGCCGAGCTCGCCCAAGGCATCCAGTCTGCAGGCAGGTTTGCTCGAAGATCGCGAGGAAACCAGCCAGCTGGATCAAAAGCAGTGCGAGATTTGTCACATTAAGTTTTCCGACTTCCGCAACACCGGTCGACTCGGCTGCCCCCACGATTATGAGGTGTTCCACGCCGAGTTGGTCCCCCTGCTCGACAGCATTCATGGCCACAACCGGCACGTAGGTAAGATTCCGCGTCGCCTCCCGCAGACGCGGCAAGTCGAACGCGAATTGACAGAACTCCGCAAGCAGTTACAAGAGGCCGTGGTGGAAGAAAACTACGAGCAAGCCGCCCAACTGCGTGATCGCATTCGCACCCTGGAGCAAGCTTGACTCCTCGGCTGCCTGGACGGCCGAATGATCTGGCGGTTGGCCGACCGCCACCGTCAGTGGTATCGCCGGCCCTCTTCCTTGCGGTGAGATCGGATGCATGAAGTGTGACCAGTGTGGCAATCCCTCGACGATCCATTTGACTGAGATCGACAAGCAGACCAGTCGAGAGATGCATCTGTGCGAGGCCTGTGCCGCCGAGTTGCGTCTGTTGGCCTCCGAGGCCCAGGAACTTGATCTCCATGCCATCATGGATCTCTTCCTGGACCCCTCCGAACCCACTCCGACGCCACCGCAGGTACTCGTCTGTCCGGTGTGTGGGCTCGACCCTGGGAGCTTGGCGAAGATTGGACGTTTGGGCTGCCCGCATGACTACGATATCTTTAGCGATCAGCTACGGCCGATTCTCGAGCGGGTTCATCCCCAGGTCATTCACACCGGCAAACGCCCCCGCCAACATGCGCAAGCAGGGCACGGGGGAATAGGATCGGACCAGCGCTTGAGGCTGTATCAATCACTCCGGGCCGCGGTCGCGGCCGAGCGGTACGAAGAAGCGGCCCGCCTGCGCGACCAGCTCCGCCAGAAGGATGCCGTGGATGAATCTCGATGAACTGTTGCCGTCCCAGGGCGAATGGCTCCGTGGCACCGGACCCGAAGCCGAGGTGGTTGTCTCCACACGCATCCGCCTGGCCCGCAATCTGTCACAATACCCCTTCACCACCCGAGCGAGCTTCGGTCAGAAAACTGAGATCGAAGCGCGTCTACGCGACTGCTTACTCAAACTCGAGCTCGTCAAGCCGCTCCGCTATATCCCGGTGACCCAGCTGAACCCGTTGGATCGCCAATTCCTGGTGGAACGACAATTGATTAGTCGCGAACTCGCCAATGTCCTGGAAGGACCTCGGGGGGTGGCGTTCGATGACCGTGAGTCCCTGGGCGTGATGGTCAATGAGGAAGATCACCTACGCATCCAGGTAATGCGCAGTGGCTTTGCCCTCGATGAAGCCTGGCAAGAGATCGACCGAATTGATGATCTGCTCGAGGAACGGCTGATCTATGCCTTTCATGAACAGTTTGGCTATCTCACCGCCTGCCCCACCAATGTGGGCACCGGCATGCGGGCCAGTGTCATGCTGCATCTGCCCGCCTTGAGCCTCACCAAACAAATCGAAAAAGTGTTTCGTGCCTTGCAGCGGATCAATCTGGTGGTCCGCGGGTTGTACGGTGAGGGCAGTCGCGCCGCCGGAGACTTTTTTCAAATTTCCAACCAGGTCACTCTAGGCAAAACCGAAACGACCGCCTTGCAGGAAATCCGCGAGGTGATTGTCCAGATTGTTGACTATGAACGTCAGGCTCGCCTGACATTACAGCGAGAAAATCGACAGGCTCTCCATGACCGCATCTCCCGTGCCATCGGTACCCTGCAGTCGGCTACCATGATGACCTCGGATGAGACCGTCGAACTGCTCTCCTCGGTCCGACTCGGCATCCATCTGCAGATTGTTGATGAGTTGTCGCCCATGACCCTGAACGAGCTGTTCATTCACACCCAGCCTGCACACCTGCAAAAACTCATGCAAAAAGAGTTGGATGGGGAGAAACGCAACGAAGCTCGCGCCAGTTATCTCCGTAACCGCTTCCGCCAGATTTCCACCAGCTCCAATTGAGCAGCAACGCCGCACCTTGGCGTACATACCCCGTCACCGTTGAGCGTTCTTCCGTCCAGCGCTCACCCCACGACTATTCCTCCCCCCCCGGCAGAGGTGTGGCTCCTGCTGGGGGAGTCCCTTTCCCCGCCTGGATGTAGCGGGCCCGCAGCTGCTCATACCGCTCAGGTGTCAACTGTTCGAGTTTGCTGACTTGGCTGCCTTGTTGGAAAATCACCTTTAGAAACGGCACACACCAACCGCAACCGGTGCCGGCACCGCCACACCCGGACAACTGACTGACGACGCGCGGTTGCTGGGTACGGACGTAGTTCACCAGCTTGCGACAGGTGATATGAAAGCAGTAGCAGACCTTGTCGTCCGGCTGCATTGATCCTCCATTCCGAAAAAAGCATCCCCGCTGGGCGAATAGCTTAATGTAGTAGCAGGCCCCGAGGCCCCATGCTCCATTGTTCGCCATCCCATCCATGCCTACAAGGGGGACTCCCGATGGATCGACCCATTCTTCTCTGCGGCTTAGGCCTGGTCGGTTGGCGGGTCCTGGAACATCTCAAAAGCCTAGACCATCCGGTAGTCGTTGTCGACAACCAGGCCGAACCCGATGATCCACGCCTGCAACATCCCCATGTCCGCTTAATCCAAGGCGATTGTCGCAAACGTGAGATCCTCGAACAGGCCGATGTCCACCTCGCCCGCGGCGTGCTGATCCTCACTAGCAAGGACCTCATCAACATCTCCTGTGCGCTCGGCATCCGACGGCTCAATTCTGAAGTGCGAATTGTTATCCGCATGTTCAACCAAAATCTGGTGACCCGTCTGGGCAAAATGATGCCCAATACCATCGCCCTGTCGGTCTCGGCTCTCGCCGCCCCTCGGCTGGCCCGACGGGCCCTGGACTGCGAAGAACTGGCCGAGTTCACCAATGTGGAGGGCGGCCAGAACCATGTCACGGAACTGATCCTGGATGAGGATTCACCACTCATCGGCCTCACGATTCGGGAAGTGTTTAACCGCCATGGCCTCCAATCGGTGGCCCATCAGTGCCCCGAGGCCGAGCATCGTGTGCTGATGAACCTCGACTTTCACGCCCGGCTACAGGTCGGGGATCGATTGACCGTCGCCGGGCCCCCGCAGGCGATTGCCCACGCCCGGGATCCGGGCCGGGATGACCTGTTTCCCCCAGTCCTCTGGGCCGGCAAGTTGCGTCGCCTGTGGCGAGTCGTGCTCCGTACCCTCCTGGAGGTCGATCGCTCGGTCAAGATTGCCGGGGCAGTGCTGGCCTTCATTCTGCTGATCAGCACGCTGATATTCCATTATTGGTTGCAACGTGGCTGGGCCGATGGACTTTACCGCACCATCAGCGCCATGGCCACCATGACCGACCTCCGCGGCGACGATTACAAAGATGTCGACTATCCGAAAGCCGCCATGGTCTTTGTCAGCTTTATGCGAATCATGGGTGCGATCATGCTCGCCGCCTTTACGGCGATCTTCACCAACTTTCTGCTGCGGGCACGCCTCGGCGGAGCCCTGGAAATTCGCAAGATTCCCGACAGTGGCCATGTCGTGGTGATTGGGTTGGGCAATGTTGGCTTTCGTCTAGTCGAGCATCTATTGGATGTGGGTGAACGCGTTGTGGTGGTCGAATCGGATGAGAGCAGCAACTTTGTCGCGACCTGTCGGCGCTTTGGAGTGCCCGTGTTGATCGGCGACGGCACCGTTCCCGAAGTGCTCGTGCAAGCCCGCGTCCAGTCGGCCAAAGCCGTCATCGCAGTGACCTCGAACGAACTGGCCAACCTGGAAGTCGCCCTGATGGTCCCCGATCTCGCTCCCGACAAACGTGTCGTGGTGCGGCTCAGCGACCCGATGCTGGCCGAGACCATGGCTGCGGCCGAGACCATGCCGCTGGCAGTCTCGTTACCTGCTCTCGCCGCCCCAGCCTTTATGGCCGGCCTGTTTGAGGACCGCGTCCAAGCGGTGTTCCGGCTCGGCGAACAGGATATGGTGGTGGTGGATCTGAAGGTCAAGGCCGAGGACACCACCCTGGTCGGTCAATCCTTGCAAACCATTGCCATCGACTACAACCTCATCCCGATCGGGCTTTCAGGTCTCGACCCCAACGCTAGCCGCGATACCAGTAACTACCGGCTACAACCGGGCGATCAGTTGACCGTGTTTACCACACCCATGGATCTGGGCCGACTCATCCAACGTAAACCGGTCCCACAGAATTGGGGCATCGAGGTGCGTGGCTACCCGATTGGCATGCGCGAGGACCTCGCCGTACGCGTCCGATTGGCGCGCGGCATCCCTGCCGAACAGGCCAGTGCCCTGATGCAACAAACACCGTTTCGTTTTGCCGAGCATATGACCCGTGGTCAGGCCGAAGAGTGGTTGCGACTCTTGCTTCGCGAACGCATTGATGCCGAGCTTGTCGAAGTTCGCAGCTCTGAGCCCGCTGCAAAGGCGTCAGAAGAGTCGAATCACAATAGTAACTTGCAGCGCAGGCAGGACGGATGTCTTCCACCAGAACATACTCCCAAAGCAACAATGCCTGAATGAATCCAGAACCGTGGAGTTGCAAGAGAAACGCAAAACCAACAAGAGGCAGAAGCGTTTGCGGTGCGAAGAGGCAGAAGCGATTGTGATGCGAAGCGGCAGAAGCGATTGCGATGCGAAGAGCCAGAA
>CAYPIE010000147.1:0-10496 GCA_964410665.1 uncultured Alcaligenaceae bacterium | reverse complement strand
CATCGCCTCGAACTTCTCGGCGATCACCGTCTCCTTGGGGTAACCGCGCAGCCGGGGCGTTTCGAAGTCCAACAACGTTGGTTACTCGGTCACCACCGCCGCCGGGTCGAACGTCAGCCCGTCCGGCTCGACCTCCAGGCCGCACACCTCCCGCACCACCCCGGCGACAGCCTCGACGGCGTTGTCCATCCGGGCGAGCAGGTCGATGTCTTTGGTCGGCTGGGCCGAGGGCGCCCCCCAGGCGGCGAACATCAGCGCCCCTTTCAGGACGAACTTGTCGGCGTGCGGCGACCGGGACAGCCGGTAGAGGTAGCGCTCCATCACGAAGTATTGGAGCCACTCCTGGAACGGTCGCCCGGTCTCCTTCGCCTTGTTCGTCAACCGCTGACACACCGAGGCGGGCAGGTTCCAGGTCACAGCAGCGCCTCCAGGTACGGCCGGGCGACCCGGGCGACCCGGCAGATCGCCGCGTAGCGTAGGATGGCCTCGACGTCGATGCGACCTTGTTCCTTGTACATCCGCACGGCCTCCAGGACGGTGTCGAGGCCCACATCGCCGCGATGCTTGAAGCAGTCCGCCAGGGTCTTCTCCCGGGAATACACCTTCACCGTGACGCCGTCGAGAGTGTGCCCCTCGATGCCGGCCTCGTAAGGAGCCGGACTCAGCCGAACGACCCGGATCGGCGGGTGGTCAAGCCGCGGAGGCTCGCTGTTGCGCGGGACCGCGACCCAAACCTCGTGCGCGACCTGGGTGGTCATTTCATGGAACGCCAGGGCGGAGATCAGGCAGACGACCCCGCGCGGCACCTTGGCGGCGACGGCGACCAGGTCGGGGTTCGCCAAAGGCGGGGCATCGGCGAGTCGGTATAGGCCGCGGGCGAGGGTTGCGAGTTGCCCGGCGTCCCGCATCGCGTAAAGGGTCCGGCGGTGGATGCCGGCCCTCAGCGCGTCGGCCATACGCAGCGTGCCGCCGGCCCTTTCGAACGCATCCCGGGCCGCACGGATGCTCTGGGCTTCTTGATTGGTGGTTGCAGGTGTCAAGACATAATGCCTCCAGCATCACTTTTCTGGAAGTATTATGTTCCAGAAGTCTGAATCGGTCAACACCCGCGTGCACGAACTTCTGTCAGGAAAAGGGA
This sequence comes from uncultured Alcaligenaceae bacterium, assembly GCA_964410665.1. Lineage (GTDB taxonomy): Bacteria > Planctomycetota > Planctomycetia > Gemmatales > Gemmataceae > CAYPIE01. The sequence continues at coordinate 9,358 of CAYPIE010000147.1, read as the reverse complement.
TCGGCCGGCCCCATCGCTTCGGGGAGTTCGACGCCTGCGTGTCCAAGACGGTCAAGGTGGACAAGTATCAGCAGGTTCGCTTCGAGTCCAACCGCTACAGTGTGCCCAGCGAACTCGCCTTTGGCGAGCTGACGCTCAAGGCCTACGTCGAGCAGATCGTGCTGCAGACCACTCAGCGGGAGGTCGCGCGTCACCCCCGTTGCTACGCCCGCGGCGAGCAGATCCTCGACCCGTTGCACTACCTTCGTGCGTTGACCCGGCGGCCGGCGGCGTTGGATCACGCGGCCGTCTTCCGTGACTGGCGGCTGCCAGCAGTGTTTGCCCAACTGCGGTCCTACCTGGAGCAAACGCATGGCCCGATCGGGGGACGCAAACAATACACCGCAGTGCTGGCGTTGTTGATGGATCACCCTCTGGCCCGCGTCGTCCAGGCGATCGAGCAGTGCCTCCCGCTGGGCACCCCCGAAGCGGTGTCCATCCGCAGCCGGGCCGAGATCTTCGCCCGCACCGAAGCCAGACACCTGGCAGCTGCAGCCCGACAAGCGGGCACCGCCGTGGACGTTCCGCAGCCCGACCTCCGACAGTTCGATCGACTTTTATCCAAGGGAGAAACCAATGGCCAGTCATGACGTACGGGCGGAACTCCTCAAGACTCACCTGAAACAGCTCCGGCTACCGACCATGGGAGCGGAGTTCGCGAAGTTGGCCGGGGAAGCGGCCTCGGTCTCGGAGGACTATCTAGGTTATTTGTTGCGGCTGACCGAGGCCGAGCTGGCTGTCCGCCAGGCCAACGCCTTGGCAGCCCGGATCCGCACCGCCGGATTCCCGGTGGACAAGGAGCTGGCCGACTACGACTTCACCGTGGTGCCGAATCTATCCAAGCCGTTGGTACTGGAGCTGGCCCGGGGCAAGTGGATTCGCCAGCGGTACAACTGCTGCTTCATCGGCAACGCCGGAACCGGCAAGACCCACCTGGCGATTGGGCTGGGGTTGGCCGCATGCCGGCAAGGCCATCGGGTGCGGTTTTGCACAGCGGCGGGGCTGGTCACCCGACGGGAGGAGGCTCGAGAGCAGCATCAGTTGGAGAAGCTGCTCGGCCAATTCGACCGGGCGGAGTTGCTGATCGTGGACGAGTTGGGGTACCTTTCCTACAGGCGGACCGGAGCAGAGTTGCTCTTTGAGGTGTTCGCCGATCGGGATGAGCGGCGGAGTCTGTTGGTCACCAGCAACCTGCCGTTCAGCGAGTGGGGGCAAGTGTTCCAAGGGGATCGCATGACCGCCGCCCTGTTGGACCGGCTCACGCATCGCTGTCATATTTTCGAGATGAATGGGGAAAGTTACCGCTTCCGGGAATCGATGAAAGAAAAGAAGGCCGCCAAGAAGGGTTCATGAACCATCCGAACCCGCCACGACGTTTTCCTTTTCGATGCCAATCGCGTTTTCCTTTTCGATGCCAATTACCAAGCGTCCTCGATGAGCCCGACGACCGCGTCGAAGTCGGCCTCGTCGCCGGCCGGGGTCGGCGTCCTTGGTGATGAAGCTGCCGAGCACCAGGCCGGACTCGGTGAGGGTCACCGCGTGGGTCTCCCGGACCTGCAGGCCGGGCGGCTTGAGCGGAATCACGTCGTAGCCGCTCGGTTGGGCGAACGTCCCGGAGGGGAACGCGCAGAGTAGCAAGGCGCCGGCCAGTGTGGTCGTGAATCGAGTCATCTGTCTGGACTCCGTGTTGTGTGGCCCGCGAGTCGTGGTGGCCGGCCTCGCCCGCGGGCGGCGGCGAGGGGCCGGAAACAGAGGTCATGCGAGATCGGGACTAGGTCGTGGTGATTGAAGCTGGGAGGCTTTCGGGTTCGGGGTAGACTACGTTCAGCCAGATTCCCCTTTCTGGAGGCCGTTTTCGAGCTTGGCCCCCAGATTTTCCACGGATAAGGCTGGGCTTGGAGGATTTCTCTTCCCTTGATGATTACCGAGGCTGCCCAAATTTGCAGAATCGCCTCGAAAGTTACCCAGCTTCCATCAGCACGACCTAGAACGCGTCCTCGATCCATCACCGCGGTACGGCTTGAAATCCGAAGACCCGGCCCGAGTCGTCCACGCCGACACCCACGATCAAAACCGGATGGATTGATAGCGTTGGCCCGTTCCGGACTCCGGGACGGGGTGTGCCGAAGGCCGAAACGTGTGGGTGAGCGTCTCATCAGGGTCCTCAGTGGGGTGGATCCCGTCTCCGGCGGACTCCCGTGCGGGTCGATTCCGGACATCGCCCGGGACGTCCGATTCACAACCCAGTGCGAAATCGGGAGCCGGAGAGTCTCAAAAAATTGGCAGAAAATTCCGGGCCGACGGTCCGACGAGCCCGAACGTGCCGCGCCGAAGACCGCCCCGACCCCATTCTGGGACCCCCGGGACTCGCCCCGGGCCCCAGAATGGGGTCGAGATCTCGGCGGTGCGGACGGCGTCTCACACGGCCGGCCGACCTCTTCCCGTCGTGCGAGAACGCCGGCGAACTGGAGCGGCTGTCGGGCCGTCCAGAACAATCGGCCCGGGGGGCGGCCGAGAGGAAGAACCGTGCCCATTCGTCCCGCCCGCCGGAGTCCCGTGCCCGGCTGCCCGTCGGCACACCCGGCGAACCACGGCGGCCGGCGTCCGGCCGGCGACTTACGAGACGCGGACACAGTCCCCAGAGGAGGAGACGGGCGACCCGCCGGGCGACACGGCGGCGGCGTGCGGTCCGAACGTCGAGCCGGGCAAGTCGACTGTCGTCGGCTCCGGGACGAATCACTCGCTGGTCGGCGACAGTCGGCAAGTTTCCCCCGCCGGGACCTGTCCGACGGTCGGGCCGTCGGCCGCGTATTCGCTCAGGCGCGAGCCGGTCGCCGCCCGTCGGAGTGCCGGGGCGCGTGATCGTCGACGACGGCCGACCTTGACGAGGTCGCGTGGTCGGAGCTGTACTCGGCCAAGCGCGCGCCGTTCGCGCCGACGGCATTGGGGCGGATCGCGGTGAAGGCAATCAACCACTACGGCGACGAGATGGTGAAGGTGTACGAGGTCGAGGCCTGACCGGTGCGAGTTTCCCAACTCGGAGTGGGCTCGGGGACGTGTAGATGAGGGAGGAGCTGGTTACGAAGCGGTATCCGAAAGGTTAACTTACGACCAGGCGTACCAGCGCCGCCAGAAAGATGACGAAGGGGACTTCTACCGCAAGATCGCCGGCCAGGGGCCGCGCGACGACTTCACCAACACCACGCAAGGCTTCTACATCGCGACAGCCTCGGGGAAGCTGTTGCTGTATAACGATAACCGCGACCCGCAAAAGGTCCGGCGACTCATGCAACAACGCCTCGCCGAGTTCAAGCGCAGTGACGCCAGCCGGGAGAAGGCATCAATCGTCAAGGGAGACAAAGTCGATCGCCGCTACAACCCGGACCCGCCGGAGGGCGGCCTCGTCGTCCGCACTCGGGCCAAGGTTCTCGACGGCTACGAGCCGAGCACCGACCGGTGGAAGGCGATCTTCCAGAGTGCCGTCTCGCGCGACAACCTGTGGGTCTCGAAGTGCGAGCACGAAGCCCTGATGAAGGGGACCATCCCGGTCAGCCTGCAAAAGCGGATCGCGCGGTATCACCTCGTGGACAACACGCGCGGCCAGCCGGCGATGTGGCGCGAGGACGAGATCCGCGAGCTGGAAATGTCGCTGGACGACGGCAAGCTCACCGGCCGCGTCGTCTTGAAAACGGACAAGGGCGATCGCGGCTACGAGGCCGACCTGCTCGGTTTCGTCGAGACCAAGGATGGCAAGGGCACGCGCTTCGATGTGGTGGCCAAGGGCACGCACTGGGGCGAGGGCCGCTTCACCCGCGGCGCGCCCGAGGGCAAGTTCCCGCTCGCGGTGACGTTCGCCCTGGCCGACGGCAGTGACGTGGCCGACGCGGTGCCGCCGCAGGCCTCACGCGGTTGGGTCGAGGGCTACATCCGCCGCGGCGAGTAGTCGTCTCTTCTTGGGGTCGCGGAGATGTCCGCGGCCCCTCACTCCCGGCAGCGGTCCCAGTGCTCGCCGGCGGCGATCCGCAACTAAACGAGTGCCACACAGAGCGAGCTCGTGACGTCGGAGCCGGCAGCCAAGCGCAGGTTCTCATCCGGACAGAAGGCCCGTACTGAGTAACATCCGAATCCCATCCCGAGACGAATGATTGTCTCGCGGTTAAGCAAGCTCCCGCAGGCTCATTTTTACCGCGCAGTCTACCGCGCAAACCCACCGAATACCGTCGTAAGTCCTTATACCTCGTTCATTGTCGTCGTGTCTTGCAAAGCCTGAACGATCGTCGTAAATTCATATCTCCCGGTTAGTTGAGCCCCCTTGCGGCGGGCATTCTTGTCGTCTTCACACGGTGGAAGTCACAGGTTCGAATCCTGTGCCGCCCAGTTCTAAGTCCTGAATAATAAGGCACTTGCGACATTCAGACTTGGAATAGAACGAACACATCAGGCCGGGTTTTTCTGTACCTGATTCTGTACCCGTGAAAGACCGGGCCGGTTGTCACCACCAATCGGCCCGCAACACGACCCTCCTTGGTCCTTGCCGTTTCCGAGCATGGGAGGGTTTCCGTCATGGGTCGCACCGCACGCCCCTGGTATTTCACCGAGAACAAAGCGTACGCCGCCACCGTCAAAGGCCGGCGCGTCATCCTGCTCAAGGGCGAACAGACGCCCGCCAACGAGCGCAAAGCCGCCGCCGAACTCCGGAAGGTCTTGGCCGGCTCCAGGAACGACGGTCAGGCCGGCATCGCTTGCGTCAACTCTGTGACAAGCTGTGCTTCGGCAGCGGCGATCTCTGCCAATCTGCGTTGAATCAGGGCACGCCTTAGCGAGGTCGCCCTCTCGAGTTGGCACTGCAGATAGGCCCGTTTGAGTCGCGGCAAGCGTTCCTCGACCGGGCCTGCGGGGCAACGCGGTCCTCCGGTCGGAGGTCGAAGCATTACTGAACAAATGGCAGGCCGCGGGGACGTTCATGAAAGCCCCAGCGGTTCCTCGCGACGACTTGCAGACGCCCGATCTCCGTGGCGAACCAACTCAGGAGGGCGATCCCTCCCGCGGTCCCGCCCTGACATTCCTTGGCAGCCCCACCCGGCTCGGGCGTACGCTTCCCGCGGGAGGTACGGGATTCCCCGTGGTACCCGGCTACGACAGGATGGGTAGCCGTGTGGAGAAAGTCGGGTTTGCGTGGGAGCGGGGAAAAGTGCAGCAAGCGTAACGACACAGCTCAGCAGCCGGGGCCGGGCTGCCGTGGAGTCGGAAAGACCGAACTGGCCCCGGTCTGCTGCAGGACCTTGTTCAGCGGCTTCCTATCAACTCAACACAAGCGTGCCCACTGTGGGATCATTGTCAAACGTCTCGATATCGGCAGAGCGGGCACGAAACAAGGCTTCGACTTGGGCGGTCGTACAGTTCCCCAGTTGAAGCCAGATCACCTTCGGCGGCTGGCCCCATAGCACGCTCAGGTTGTTGTAGTCAACGTCCTTGGTCACGATGGCAAACCCGTTCAACCGGGCATGCTCCCATACCTGGTCGTCGTCGGCGCAATCCAGCCCCACCGACTGCACATGGCTGGAGCCGGGAAACAAGTCCGCCAATCGGTTGACCAACTTCGGTGACAGGTTCTGGTCGAAGAGCAGTTTCATGCGACCACGACCAACATGCTCCGCTCGCGCTCCGCAGCAAAGGCGAAGCAGGCTTGGATGTCCTCAGGCGTTAAGTACGGGAAGTCATCGAGAACCTCGGCAACGGTCATCCCGGCCGCGAGGTAGGAGAGGACATCGTAGACGGTGATGCGCATGCCGCGAATGCACGGGCGACCGCCACGCTTACCTCGCTCGATGGTGATTCGCGATCGCCATTGCTCGTTCACGGAAGACCTCCTTCGCGCCTCGGAAGGCGTCACCGGCCCATTTGCGAGAATACGACCAGCGCGATGATCATCAGACCCACGATGGTCATTATACAGCCGGAGCCTTGACAGTCCTTGCAAACTGCCCCCGCGCTGTTGGTGGTGTGGAACCAGGTGATGTGGTTCTCGCAGCAAAACTTGCCGCAGCGGGCTCTGCACGAGCAGCACTGATTCATGAGCGAACCCTCTGCTGCCGAACGCCGTGCCTGACCGGACTTGAAGAGCCGTGCGAAGCGCGGCTTTTCAAGGTACGAGTCCAGGCATCTTGTTGGGCTCTCTCCTGTTTCGGATCGGTTTGTCTCCCGGTCTATGTGTGCAGGTCGGCTCTTGGCCGACCGCGCCAATGTGGTATATCCCCTTGAAGGGGCAGACCGGCCATTCATTGTCCGGCAGGTAGGGCAGCAGGGCTTCCTGTATTATGGGTGCGCCGTTGGTCGGGTTGGTGGCCATCTGGTATTCGAGTTCCGCCTTTTGAAGGGCACGGATGTTCTGCATGCACTCCCTCTCGTAAACCCAGCGTGGTGGATAGAGGTGGGACATCCAGACGAGAAGAAGGATCAACACGACATTGGAGAGGACATTACCGCCAAGCACGGAAAGCACCGTCCGCCGTGCGGACGATGTTCCTCCGTTGAGCTTGCGCTGACTGCGCCATGCCACACCGGCAGCGACCTCTGTCACAATGGACAACGCTGTCGCGATGATCATGAAATCCCCGAGCGCAGCACCGACAAATGCCAGCGGGACACCAGCAATGAGGGAAAGACCGTTGAGCGCCAAGCTGCACACGTAGGGTCGCTTGAAGACGCGCGCCACGTGGAAGATGATCCCTTCCAGAAGTGTGCAAGTGAATATGGACAGAACAAGCCACCAGATACCAACGCCGGTATTCATGGCGCCGAAATGCATCAGGGGGCCGGGGATGGCCGCGTTTGCCAGGCAAATGGAGGGAACGGCAATCAGCATGAGCAGCGATAGGGAACGGCAATCAGCATGAGCAGCGATATAATCCTGTGATGTCGTTTCATGTCTCAGCCCAACGATCAAGCTCAGCAGCGGCGGGGGCCGATTGAGCTATGGTCTGGGATCAACGAACGTCCGCCCCGTCTGCCGCAGCGCCTGGTTCGGCCCGTTGCCTTTCCCGCCTCAACTCCCGAGGAAGGCCCGGTAGATCGCCGCGTCCTCGACCCCTGCGACCACCCACCCGATGAAGTCGAACCCCTCGAAGTGGCGGTGTTGACTGCCGCGAAGGTCAGCCGCAGCCGCCGCATAAAACTTGTACAGCAACTCCCCGGCTCTCAGGCATTCCCCGTCGTCCGCCCGCAGGTCGGCGGAGAGTAGTCGATCGGGTTGGCCGGGCGGGTCGGGTTGGTAGATGGCGAGGACACGCCAGTTGCGCAGGACGACCCGCTCGGGATCCCAGTCCGGTTCGGCCCGTCGGACGCTCTCAATGAAGTCGGCCCGTGACAGGCCGAGGGGGCCGTCGCCGAAGTCCCAGGCACCCGGGAAAAGTTGGGGTGGGGCTTTGTCGCCGTAGGCGGCTTCCTGGGCTTTCCGGGCGGCCACCATGTGCTCGGTCATCTGTTCCGCAAAGTCATTCATGTTCGGCTGGTTCGGTTCGGTCGGGTTCATTGATCACTACCTACGAAACGGCGGCTTCATTCGTCCTCGGGTGTCCAGTCCGACCACGTCCCATCGGGCCTGATCACCCCACAAAGTGGCTTCCGCTCGTAGCGGAGGCGGCTGCGGTAGTGGAGGGGGAGCAGCTCGACGGGGGCCACGCCGAGCGGCCGCCAGACCGGGTCAAGCCGGCTCCGCCACAACCGCCAGACGGCCCCGTCATCGTACACGGTGATGCGGGACGGCTTGCCCCAATCCAAGCCCAGCAACCCCACCGCCTCAGTGCCATCCGCGAGCCACACATCGATGGCGGTGTATTGGGTGTCGTCGTCGATCCGTTTCTGCTGTCGCTGCGGCTTGATCGTGGTCTCGTCCTGCCCGCGACGGCCCTCCTCACCCGGCGCGTGGACCCAGTTCGGGTACTCGTCAAGAAGGTCCGGTGGTGGCGGCACGTCGGTGAATCGCGGCTTACTCATCAGCGAATCCCTCGGCAGTCGAACAGCTCTTGCCCCGACCAGGCATCGATTGTCTGCCCTCGCTATTGGGGCGTCAAGACGCCCTGACCACTTACTCCGTCGCTACGCGACCGCGTGCGTGGCTCTTTGTTTTGGCGTGCTTCGCGCCGGCCTTCAGGGGGCTGATGGTGTTCACGGGAATCTCCGTGGGCCAGGACTCGGGCAGGGCCAAGAGTTGGACCCACTCCGACTGCGCGAACAGCAGAGCAGGGTCCGGGAATTCTCGGAGAGCAGGAAGCGGCGCTGCCAGGGGTCGAGGGCCAGGGCGAGCGTGTCGAGGGCGGCGGACATGGGGACAACGTTAATTGAAGCGAACGACGCGGAAAAACCGAAAAAGTAGCCCGCTTCGGTGCACCGCCTTGTTAGGGCCTGCAACGTTACTTCCCGAACTCCTTCTCATCTTCCCACAGGGAAACTTGATAGAAGGCGATTCTCTTGATTTGCTCGTTCGGCAACCGGATTACGCTGCCGATGTTACCTACCCCGCCGGGCTCCAGTTGCGCTAATTCGCCGGCGAAAGAGGAGCAGCCGACCAGGTTCTTGTCCTTGTCCAAGAACGCGACATAGTATCCATAGTACATCTGCTTATCCGAGGTGTTCTTGATGTTCGCCTGTACCGAAACAACCTTCTTACCCAGGAAATCAGGGATGATATAGTAGGTGCAGTTCGCCTTCACCTTATCGCCAAGGCTAACCTTCAGTGCCTCCTCGGGAACACCCTGCCCTTTTTCTTCCTGTAGATTCGCCTTGCCGGACTTCGTATCCGGATACGCAACGGATGTGCAGCAGAGAGCGGTTGTCACGGCAAAAAACATTCCGAACCTTCGATTCTTCATGGCATTTCTCCAAGTGGAGGCACCACACCTGACACACCAAGAAGGGCGTCAGACGCTTGAATGACTGGGGCCTACCGCGCAAGCTCACCGGTCCGGCGGGCGCGGGCAGCTATGAAACCGGGTAAGCCTACATCCCCGCCGGGCCCGGTGCAACGTCTGGTTCGGCACTTTGGCCGCTCACTTTGAGTAACGCATCGCAGTAGCACCACCAGGGCTGTGGCGACCAACACATATAGGATCGCCGAAATCATGTCCCACTTGTCCCGCGATTTTCGATACTTGATGGCCTGCAAGACGAGGCACACGGCGACCAAGCCGAGTGTGATCCAAGTGACCGCCGTTTCCATTCTCTCCATCTGACTAACCTCTGCGGCGACCCCCCGTACACTCCCGCCGCCGGACGATCAAAGCTCAGTGGACCGGCCCGCCGGGATGGGGCTTGATGTTAC
>CAYPIE010000146.1:0-10657 GCA_964410665.1 uncultured Alcaligenaceae bacterium | reverse complement strand
CGAGCGTGCCACCCAGCCGGCAACCCTGCGTGGCCGCTCCGATGCGTGGAGAAGAACCACCAGCAATCATCGTGCCGAACACCATTGGGGTCTGGCCCGCTCGTGCGAGCCGAGCCAGGCTGTGTGGCGCTTGACCGGTGGGGAGATCAGAAGTCCCAGCCCAGGGGATTGGAACGATCGGTCGGCGGCGGTGGTGGAGGCACCTCAATGGCCAGGGCAGGATCGGAGGAAAGCGAAGCATGTGATCCGGTTGACATGGGCATTTGCATGGCCCAGGCCATCACGCGGCGGGTAACTTCGGCAGCCTGGCGGCTGTGCGGCGAGGGTAGTGGCTGGCCCCAAGGCAAGCCCAGATCAATTCGCAAGCAGCGTTGCACAATCGAGGCGGTGGTCAGGGCCAGCTCGCGATTGGGCTGGCGGGCGATTTCTTTCAAAACCTCAATGGCGTCCAGCTGCCGGGGATTCTCGAGGAGGAGAGCTTCGGCAGCCAGCAGGCGGAGCCCGCTGGGATGATTGGGGCCAAGCAATTGCTTGGTCAATTCAAAGTCAAGTTTTTCTTCTTCACGTAATAGATGGGCAAGTTCGACACGTAGGATCGCTGGGAACTTGGGATTGAGCATCGACTGGCTGAGTCGATCAATCACCTCGCGGCTCGGGTTCTCTTGAAGCATGCGGCGAAAGTGGGTAATCAGGGTCATGGTTGCTCGAGCGGCGATTGGGCCTGATTCGCCCGCCCAGCCCAACAAGTCGTTGACGGCGTGGCTGGGTAGTAAGGTGGGCAGCTCCTCATTGAGGGGTCCATCTTTTCGAAAGCGCGGATCGGAGAGCACTCCATGTAAGGCTTGACGAAAGCGTGGCCATAAATGTTCGGAGCGGGTAAGCAAGACCTCGGCCGTGGCTTGACGGACCTCGTGGACAGGATCGCGCAAGCACAGCTCAAAGGTATCGAGCAGGTAGGGATCGTCGATATCGCCGAGTGCGCGAATGGTGGCGGCCCGCATGGCCGGTTCATGGGTGGGTTGTAGGAAACGCATGAGCCATTCGGCCTGATTGGGATGCCAATAAGGACGAAACTCCAGGGCCGCCAAACCGGCGATCCGCATGGTGAGATGCGGATGATTTAACAAGGACCAGACTGGAAGGGCATCCTGGCGGACCGCCTCGCGGAGCAGGCGCACTTCCGGCAGGAAGCGAATCTCGGAGAGGGCTTTGGGCCAATCACGGCGCCGCCGTAAGCGTCGGATAAGCCGATGGGCTTGGCGGAGATTGGGGAGACCGGCATGTAAGGCAAACTCCACTCCCAGCATCAGGAGCGGTCCCAACAGCAGCAGCGACATGGCAAAAGAGATGAACCAATCGCTTTGATCGGGACATTTCCAGAACCAGATGGCGGCGAGGAGGGAAAAGATCCCCACCGGGAAGATGGCCGAGCGATAGCCGAGGGGGCTGCCATACGTCCACCATAGGACTGCAATCAGCTCGATGGCTCCGCCCAGCACCAACCACAGCCGGGTATTGGCATGGGAGATGCGTAAGGCAGCCAGACCAAGCAACACGACAGGGAGCGTGAGCAAGGCCAGCTCAAGCAGTCGCGACAAGGAAGTATGGCGACGTCCAGAACGACCAAGTCGCTGTACGGGAGTTCGACTTGGTGAAACAATGGTCGTGGTGGCCAAGCGTTTGCACCGCGATCAGAAGGAGACGCTAGGAGCGCAATATAAGTTCCCGATTAGCCTAAAATGTCGATTCGGCCTGGTCAAATCAAAATCGGCCGGGGTTAGTCCAGGGAGGGTGAGGATCTGCTCGGTCAAGCCTTGGCTGCATCGTGACCGGGGTTGCCAGGGAACTGCTCTTGCAATGCCTCCATAGACTGCTAGGATCTATGGTGAATTGCTATTGACACCTTTGATTATCGATCAGCATTCTTCCCCTGCTCGCCAACTTAGGCTGACCTGGGATGAGGTCAACCTGGGACAAGGCCGCCCTGGAGATGAGGAGTGGGGAATGCCGAGGCTCTCGCCCAGCAACATTCGGTTGAGCCAGGCAATCTTCGGTGTTGCGAAATGAAGTACATCGAATGGTATTGATAGAATGATATTGATAGAATAGTATTGATAGAATGATTTTAAGAAAATAGAACATGAACGATAGGCGGATGGACATCTAAATGCGAAGGCAGGCAGCAAACCCGCCACAGTTGTGAACACGATTGTGGATCCATGCCGCGTCAAGAATTTTGTTTAAGAATGCTAGAAGTGTGCTCAAGCATTAAAGAGAATTAAAGAGAATTGAAGAGAAGAGCTTAGGTAACTGGGGAAGCAGAGGCGAGTGAGGAACCCGATGGCAGTCACGAAGGAGCGCAAGACGACGTTGATTGAAGACTTTCGGCGTTCGGAGGATGATACCGGCTCGCCGGAGGTGCAGATCGCGTTGTTGACGGCTCGGATCAACGAGTTGACCGAGCACATGCGGGTGCACAAGAAGGATCATGCCAGTCGGCGTGGGTTGTTGAAGATGGTCAACAAGCGGTCGGGTCTGCTGAACTATTTGCGGCGAACCGATCGCAACCGCTACCTGATGTTGATTGGACGACTCGGTCTGCGCAAGTGAGAAGGTGGCCGCTGGGCCACGCTTCGTCGGTTACCTGCGCGAAGGCGTGTGTGCCTTCGGGGCGGCACCATGGTAGGTAGGATGGCTCTCCAAGGAGGTCGCGGTGCCAGCATCTCTTCTGTGCTTTTCGGCACTCGGTTCTTCCTCGCTGCAGTGGGTTCCTCTCGCTGACGAACTTCTCTTCCATGCCATCGATCCCGAGAGAGGATTTTCCTGTGACGGTAAGTCGTGTGGAATGCATGTTCGGGGGCCGACCCCTGAGTCTGGAGACAGGCAAGCTCGCCAAACAAGCGACGGGCGCCGTGATCGTTCGCTTCGAAGACACCATGGTGCTGGTCACGGTGGTGGAAGGGCGGGCCGATCCTGGCCGGGACTTTTTCCCCCTGGTGGTCGAATATCGTGAGAAAGCCTATGCCGCCGGGAAGTTTCCCGGCGGTTTTATCAAACGGGAAGGCAAACCTTCCATCAAGGAAACGTTAACCTCCCGTCTGATCGACCGCCCTATCCGCCCGCTGTTTCCGCCTGATTATTTGAATGAAGTACAGATTATGGCCTCGGTGTTGTCCGCCGACCGGGAGAATGATCCGGATATTCTGGCCATGATCGGCGCCAGTGCCGCGCTGCATATCACGCCGATACCGTTTCTGAAGCCGACCGGTTCGGTCCGGGTGGCCCGGGTGGACAATGAGCTGATCGCTATGCCGAGCTATGCCCAGCTCGAGGAGGCGGAGCTGGATCTGATTGTGTCTGGGACGCGTGATGCCGTCACCATGATCGAGGGATTTGCCCGCGAGATGCCCGAAGATCGTATGGTCGAGGCGATCATGTTTGCTCACGAGCAGCTGGTGGCAACCATCGATCTGACCGAGGCACTCCGCAAGGAAATGGGACTGACGGAGAAGGAGGTACCGCCCTCCCCGGAAGCCAATCCGCTGATCGAGGAATTCTACACCAAGTATCAGCAGGAGTTTCGTGAGCGTAAACTTACGGCGGGCAAGCTGGAGCGAGCCGAGAAGATCCAGGAGATGCGTGAGCGGGTGATCGCGGAATACCTCCCCGAAGGAGAAGAGCCGCAATATGCTCCCGAACAGGTTCAAGCGGCGTTTGCGTCGCTGGAAGAGCGGGTGTTCCGTGAGATCGTGCTGGAGGGGACCCGCATTGATGGCCGCCAGCCCAAGGAACTGCGGTCGATTGATTGCGAGGTCAACCTACTGCCTCGCGTGCACGGCTCAGCGGTGTTCCAGCGTGGCGAGACCCAGGCGATGGTGATCGCCACCCTCGGCACGGGAGGCGATGAACAGCGGGTGGAAGGACTGACGGAAGAGATCAGCAAGAAATTTATGCTTGATTATAACTTTCCACCGTTTAGTGTCGGTGAAGCGAAGCCTATTCGTGGACCGGGGCGGCGGGAGATCGGCCACGGCATGCTGGCCGAACGCTCGCTGAAGCCGGTGGTGCCTTCGCCGACCAAGTTCCCCTACACCATTCGCTTGGTCTCAGAGATTCTGGAGTCGAACGGCTCCTCCAGTATGGCCTCGGTATGTGGTGGTACCCTGGCCCTGATGGATGCCGGCGTCCCGATCAAGGATCCTGTCGCCGGGATCTCGATCGGCCTGGTCAAGGAGCCCGATCGCTTTATCCTGTTGACCGACATTCAGGGGGATGAGGACCACTTTGGCGACATGGACTTCAAGGTGGCCGGGACGCAGCGCGGCATCACGGGCATCCAGCTGGACCTCAAGATTGATGGGATCAGCGAGGAGATCATCCGCGCGACTCTGCAACAGGCGCGAGAAGCACGCCGCGACATCCTGCGTACCATGCTGAGTGTGCTGCGGCAGCCGAACAAGACCATCAGCGAGTTCGCTCCGCGGCTGTTGCAGGTCAAGATCAGTCCCGACAAGATTGGCCTGCTGATTGGACCTGGGGGCAAGACGATCAAGGGGATCCAAGAAGCGACCGGTGCCCGCATTGACATCGAAGATGATGGGACGGTCAACATCTCGCACCATGAAGCGGCGGGGGCCGAGGCGGCGAAGCTACGTGTCGAAGCGCTCACCGAGGAAGTTCGCGTCGGCAAGATCTATGAGGGTAAGGTGACCTCGATCAAGGATTTTGGTGCGTTTGTCGAGATCCTGCCCGGCCGTGACGGGCTCTGCCACATCAGCGAACTGAGCGACAAGTATGTCGGTCGCGTGGAAGACATTTGCAAGGTTGGCGACCGTATGCAGGTGAAGGTGATCGCGATTGATGATCAGGATCGGGTCAAACTGTCGCGTCGTGTGCTGCTCGAAGGGCAGGAGAATGGTGATGGCGGCAGCCCCGCGGCGTCCCCATCGGGTCGAGGAGAGGGGGGCGGTCGCGGTGAAGGCAGTAGCCGCGGTGAAGGCGGCGGCCGTGGCGAACGCGATCGGGGCGACGGCAGTGGTCGCGGTGAAGGCAGTGGTCGGGGGGATGGAGGTGGCCGTCGGGGCAGTGGCTCGGGTCGCCGCTAAACGACAGGCCTGCTCGCCCATCGGGCTATGCCCACATGGCCGCATGATCAACCGACACAAGAGGCACCGGCATGGAGGAGAGTTCCCCGAGCGATCCTTATCTGGAGCTGGCCGAACTGGCTGGCGGGTTTATTCATGAGTTGAAAAACCACATCGGTACCCTCGGCCTCAACCTGCAACTTCTGGCCGAGGATTTCGCCGAAGCGCATACACAGCGTGAACGCCGGGCCCTGCAACGGATTCAAAAGCTGCAGAGCGAATGCCAGCGACTGGTCGACTTGTCGCAAGAGTTTCTCCGCTTTGCCCGGATAGTCGAGTTGCATCGTGAGCCCACCCGCCTCGATGAGGTGGTGGGCGAGATGGTGGATTTCATCAAGCCCACGGCACGTCAATCGAATATCGAGATTCAGTCGTATGTGCCGGCGAGCTTGCCGATGCTCTCCATCGATCAGGATCTATTCAAGCAAGCCCTTCTCAACCTGATTCTCAATGCCGAGCAGGCGATGCCCGAGGGCGGGCAACTAATCCTACAAGCCCAGCCCCAGGACGATGGCGTCCGTCTGGATGTGATCGACACGGGTCAAGGGATCCCTCCCTATCAACTGGACAAACTATTCAAACCTTTTCACACGACCAAGCCCAGTGGCAACGGCCTGGGGTTGCCGACCACCCGGCGGATCTTGCAGGCTCATGGTGGCTGGATCCAGGCCCAGAGTGCGCTGGGCAAGGGGACCAAGTTTACCTTGTGGCTCCCCTTGGCCGAGCCGGCGGCCGTCACGTCACCCGGCTAACGCTGGTAGCGAACCTTGCCGCCTAGGATGGTGGTCAGCACCCGGGTACCAAGGATCTTTTCCTCGGGCACCGTGAGAATATCCCGGGACAGGACCACCAAGTCGGCAAGCTTGCCTGGGGTCAACGAGCCCTTGAGATCCTCCTCGAACGCAGCATAGGCGGCATCGAGGGTGTAGCTTTTGAGTGCCTGTTCCCGGCTCATACACTGCTCAGCAAAAAAGACCGTGCCATTGGTGAGTTTGCGGGTGACACTTGCATAAAAACACGCAATCGGATTGATATCTTCGACGGGAACGTCGGTGCCATTACTGATCACCGCACCCGACTTGCGGAGGCTTTCCCAGACATACGCTCCCTGCATGGCGCGACGATGGCCCAGCCGCTTGAGCACAAAGATGGCATCGGAGGTGCAGTGGATTCCCTGCATCGACGCGATTACCCCCAGCTCGGCAAAGCGGGGAATGTCCGCCGGATGCAAGTGCTGGGCGTGTTCGATGCGCCAGCGACGAGACTTTGAGCTGGGGGCTTTTTGGAACGCCTCGGCAAAAATGTCGAGGGTCTCGCGGTTGGCCCGGTCACCGATGGCGTGGATGCAAAGTTGATAGTCGTGCTGGAGGGCCAGCTGAGCGAGTTCGCGAACCGATGCCACCGAGGCTGTATTCAATCCGGAGCTGTTGGACAGGTCTTCATAGGGTTCGAGCAGCCAAGCGCCATGGGGGCCGAGGGCGCCGTCGATGGCCTGTTTGAGGGCGCGGACGGTGAGATGATGGTTGCCGACGCCGATCATACGGGTTTGCGGGAGCCGTCCTTTGAGTCGCCGATTGGGCTCGCGGATCATGACCCATAAACGGACGCCAAGCTTGGCTTGTTCGGCCAGTTGCTTGAACAGGGCAATGGTAGCGAAGCTGGAACCGGCATCCTGAAAACTGGTGATGCCGTTGCGCAGGCAGGCATCGGTGGCCAGGCGGATGGCTTCGAGGGTTTCCTGCTTACGATCGGCGGCGGAACGTTGCCGCTGGTTGTAGGCGTACGCGCGGCGAACCAGCCCCTGGGCGGTTTCACGGAAAACGCCAATCGGTTGTCCGTGGGCATCCTTGAGGATTTCGCCGCCACGTGGAGGACGCGTGGTCGCGGTGATCTCGGCGGCTTGCATGGCGGCGGCGTTGGCAAAACTGGCATGGCCGCTGGCATGGCTAAGCAGCACCGGATGGTCGGGAGTGAGTTGGCTGAGTTTGCGATGCGTGGGGTAGCCATCGACGTGAGGTTCGGGCGGCTTGGTCCACTTGGATTGATGCCAGCCACGACCGATGATCCAGGTTCCCTTGGGGGCCTTCTGGGCTGCGGATTCGACGCGCTCGATGATTGCGTCCCAGGTCTTGGCAGTACTCAGATCCAGGTTCATCAGCGACTGACCGAAGCCAAGAAAGTGGCCGTGGCCCTCGATAAAACCGGGGATGGCCAGCTTACCCTGGAGGTCAAGTACCTTGGTGTTCGAGCCGCGGTGCTTGGCGATGGCGGCGGTGGTGCCGATGGCGTCGATGCGATCGCCTCGGACGGCCAAGGCTTCGACCTGAGGTTGGTTGGGGTCGAGGGTGACAATTTTGCCATTAGTAAGGATTAAGTCGGCAAACTCATCGGCCTGCAATCCGGGCGTGGTCAGGGCCACGCAGGGAAATAGGAGGAAAATATATCGAAGCATAAAAACCCTTGATAGAGAATAGATGCGAGGGATCCCTGGCCTCGCAACGCGAAGGTTGCTTTCTAGAATAACGCCCGGCAGGCGAAAGGGAACCGTCCAAATGATTCTAGGTGCGGGAGTATCCAGATGCGCTTCACCGTTGCCTTGCTAGTGCTGTTGGTCGGCTGGATTCCAGCCTGGGCCGAACCGCCGACATGGCAGTACACCACCACCGAGCCAGCGGCGAACTGGTATCAGCTAGACTTTGATGCCTCGGCCTGGAAGAAGGGCCCCGGTGGCTTTGGTAAGCCTGACACGCCTGGAGCACGCGTGGGTACCGTGTGGCAGAGTGAAGATATTTGGCTAAGGCGCAACTTCACACAGCCATCCATCCCCGATAAACCCGCGCTACGCATTCACCACGACGAGGACGCCGAGGTCTATGTCAACGGCACCAAGGTGGCCTCCTTCACCGGGTACAAGACACGTTACAGCATTGTTCCTCTGGGTGAGGCGGGTAAGCAGGCGATACGCAAAGGGCAGAACCTGTTGGCGGTGCACTGTCACCAGACTCAGGGTGGACAGTATATCGATGTACAGATTGTGGATGCCGCGCGACCGCCGGTCGAGGCAGCCTACACCTCCGAATTGACCAGCCGCTGGGCCAAGGAGATCGACCCCCAGCAACCGCTGCCGGAGTATCCTCGGCCGCAGCTGAAACGGAAACGCTGGGAAAGTTTGAATGGTCGCTGGCAGTATGCGATTCGGCCCAAGGACCAACCCAAGCCGATCGAATGGGATGGCACCATCCTGGTGCCCTATCCGGTGGAGTCCAAGCTTAGCGGGGTTGGCAAGCTGATAGGCGACGACAACCGGCTATGGTATCGCCGCGGCTTAACCATTCCTGAGGACTGGGCCGGCCAGCGGGTGCTGCTGCACTTTGACGCGGTCGACTGGCATACCACAGTCTGGGTCAATGGGCAGCAGTATGGGGAGCATCGCGGGGGGTACGACCCATTTACCCTGGAACTCACCGGCCTTGCATTTGGCGAGGAGCATGAGCTGGTGCTCAGCGTCTGGGACCCTACCAGTGATGGTCCGCAGCCGCGGGGTAAGCAGGTAATCAACCCAGGAGGGATTTATTACACCCCGGTGACTGGGATCTGGCAAACCGTGTGGTTGGAGCCCGTACCAGGCGCGTATATCCGTAACCTACAACTGGTGCCCGACGTAGATCGCGGGTCGTTGCGCGTAACTGTCGAGGAGTCCAGTCTGCCCCGAGCGGTACCGGCGGGGTCCGTATCGCTCAAGGTGCTGGATGGGGACCGGGAGGTAGCGAAGGCCACCGGACGACCGGGAGAACCGATCGTTTTGAAGCTGGTCGAGCCTAAACTCTGGTCGCCCGACAACCCGCACCTCTATGACCTGGAGGTCAAGTTGACCTTCCGGAACCAGACGGACACGATACACAGCTACTTCGGCATGCGGAAGGTCAGCCTGAAGAAGGATGCGGCGGGGATCGACCGCTTGGCCCTGAACGATCAGATCCTGTTCCAGAGCGGACCGCTCGACCAGGGCTGGTGGCCCGACGGCCTATACACTGCTCCGACCGATGCGGCGTTGCGTTATGACATTAAGGTCACCCGTAAGCTGGGTTTCAACGCCACCCGTAAGCATGTCAAGATCGAGCCGGCCCGATGGTACTACTGGTGTGACAAGCTGGGCCTGCTAGTGTGGCAAGATATGCCCAGCACCGGTTCGACCAACACGCGCATGGGCGGGCCAGAAGGGAGCACCCATCCGGAAGTGGCCGCGATGTTCCGCCGAGAACTCAAGGCGATGATCGACCACCTGGGCAACCATCCATCGATTGTCATCTGGGTCCCGTTCAACGAAGGCTGGGGCCAGCAAGACACCAACGCCACCCTGCGTTGGGTCCGTGACTATGACCCAACTCGGCTGGTCGACGGCCCAAGTGGCTGGCAGGACCTAGGCCAGGGCGATCTGCTCGACTACCATCGTTACCCGGGGCCCGGGATGCCCGCTCCAACCCCTGGCCGGACCGCGGTGCTGAGTGAGTTTGGCGGGGTCAAGATGCTGGTCAAGGGGCACGTGTGGCGGAGCGACAAAACTTGGGGATACATTGCTGTGCAGAACCGGCAGGAGTTGCTGGCCAAGCTCACCGAACTTTACGACGCTCTCGTGCCGTTGGTAGAAGATGGCTTAAGTGCCGCCTTCTATACCCAGTTGACCGATGTTGAGACCGAGATCAATGGGCTGCTTACCTATGACCGGGGCGTGCTTAAGGTGGATGCCGACGCTTTTTCGGCTCTAAACCGCAGGCTGTATGCGACGCTGACGCCGCGCAAGGCCCGGGTTCTGGTGTCTACCGGGGAGGCCAAGGGGCAGAGCTGGAAGTTTACCACCACAGAGCCCGCCGCGGGATGGGCCAAACGAACCTTCGAGGCCGTTGACTGGCAAGAGGGACCGTCGCCGTTCGGCCATCCGGATAAGACCATCCTGGGGGTGCGTACGCCATGGCAATCGGAGGCAATCTGGCTTCGGCGGGACTTCACCCTGACCGCCCAGGACCTGAAAACGCTGGATACGCTCGCCGTACGCATCCACAGCGAAGACCGGGCTACCGTGTACCTCAACGGCAAAGAGGTACTGCGTCAGCCTGGCTTCTCGCCCGGCTATCAACTGGTACGCTTGGGTGAGCAGACCAAGCAAGCGCTCCAGGCGGGCAACAATGTGCTGGCAGTCCGCTGTCAGCGTGGCCCGCTACCGGCGTTTATCGATGTCGGCTTGGTCGACCTGCACCCGGTGAAGTGAGAAAAACGCAAAGCAACAAGCGATTGCGATAAGCACGAAGCGACTGTGATAAGCAACAATCGCTTGCAATGCGGGGAAGAAGCAGACGCGTTTGCGCGAAGGAGCGGCAGAGGCGATTGCGATGCGAAGCGGCAGAAGCGCTTGCGGTGCGGGGAAAGCGGCAGAGGCGGTTGCGGTGCGAAGCGGCAGAGGCGTTTGC
The DNA here is from genome assembly GCA_964410665.1 of uncultured Alcaligenaceae bacterium. Taxonomy (GTDB): domain Bacteria; phylum Planctomycetota; class Planctomycetia; order Gemmatales; family Gemmataceae; genus CAYPIE01. The sequence goes on along the minus strand of CAYPIE010000146.1, from coordinate 48 downwards.
GGGAAGTCTGAAAGCGGCAGAGGCGTTTGCGGTAAGTCTGGAAGAGGC
>CAYPIE010000145.1:0-10724 GCA_964410665.1 uncultured Alcaligenaceae bacterium | reverse complement strand
TTAGGAAAGCAGGCTCAGAGCGACCATTCCCTCGGCGTATCGTTGCCGAATGTCCGGAGGATCCGGTATCGGTATATTCTAGTTTCACCGGCAAATCGGACAACGGGATTCGGCATTGGTCGTGTCATGGCTGGCGCTCCCGAGCGCGCCCGAGCAGGGCACGCTCCACTTCCGGAGGCAGAAATCGCGATAGGGTTCCACCCAGGACGGCAATTTGTCGCAGTAGCGAGCTACTCACATGGGAGTACTCCTCCCGGGCCATCAGAAACACCGTTTCGATATGAGGCGCCAGGTTGAGGTTCATCAGCGACATATTGAACTCATATTCCATATCGCTTAATGACCGCAGACCTCGCAAGAGCACCTTGGCCCCGACTGAGTCGACAAAGCGAACGGTGAGGCCCTCAAACGCTTGAACACGGACATTCGGCAGATCACCGGTGACCACCTCGAGCAGATGAATCCGTTCTTCCAAGGAGAAAAAGGGCGTCTTGTCGGGGTTGATTCCAACGCCTACAATCAGATGTTCATATAATTGACTGCCACGTTGGATGATATCAATGTGCCCGCGATGCACCGGATCAAAGGTACCAGGATAGACCGCCTGGCGGGGATTAAGTCGATCGGCCATGGCTGGCACTCCAGGATCACCCGAGAAGCATGGAAATGCACCGAGGGAGTCGTTGCTGTAATTGTCGGTGTCCTACCGGCGACTTACAATCCAACTTTGCGCGAACCTCCCCACTCCTGCTGGAGCAGCCCGTGTTCATCGAACCCCAACGCACTCCTTATGATCTCCACTGGGAGATGTTTGGCATCCCGGTCCGGGTCCACCCGTTGTTTTGGCTGGGTGCCGCCATTCTGGGTTGGCAATTCATGAATTGGGGAGGCGTGAGCTATTTCCTGGTCTGGGTCGGCTGTCTGTTTGTGTCAGTGTTGGTACATGAGCTGGGCCATGTCCTGGCCATGCGGACGTTTGGCATCCGGGGGCAAATTGTCCTAACCGGCTTCGCGGGCATGGCGATCCCTTCGGGCCAGTCGCGGCATCGCTGGCAACGCATCCTGATCTCGTTGGCGGGCCCGTTGGCGGGGTTCGGGTTTTACGGCCTGGTCCGGGGCTCGGAAGAACTGCATCCGTGGGCAAACACGTCGGACTTGATGAGCTTGGCGTACATTCTCTTACTAGGAATTAACTTGTTTTTGAATATTTTGAATTTACTACCGATCTTCCCACTCGATGGCGGCAGGATCAGTCTGGAGCTCAATACGTTATTGTCGCCGCGAGCAGGCGAGCGGATCTGTTTTGGTTTGTCGACGATTGTGGCTGGGGTATTAGCCGTACATGGATTTGCCAGTTATGCGGGTCGTCCGTTGTTGCCGTTTCTGCCGGTAGGCGGAATCTTTATGGGAATGATCTTTTTGTTTCTCGCCTATGAGGGGTTTATGCGTTATCAGCAGGTGGTGCAGCGGGATGCTCACTGGGACGATCGACTACCTTGGGAGCGATAAACAGGTCGCGATAACGCACCGCGACCCGTTGGAGCATCGCTCTCGAGGGTTATTCCGGAAGCACTGCCGAGCTTATCGTGGCACTTCGGAGCTGACGAAGTACCTTGACGACAACTTCGCTGGGGATGGTGAAGCTTTCGGTCCGCCCAGCTCGTGCGATATTGATGCCCAAGACGCGGCCGTCCAGATCGATCAGCGGCCCTCCACACTGTTGCGGCTTCAACACCGAATCGTGCTGCAAGATAATTGGGAATCCGGTGCGTCGGTCACTCAACATACTGCCGAGACTGTTTTGATAGGCCGATCGACTCTTTCCTTCGGGCCGCAGGCCGAGTGTCGCCTTGATGGTCAGCGTTTCCGAACCCCGTTGAATCTTGAGCAGCACCGTCTGACCGGGTCGTTTCTTCTTCAACAGATCGACGAGCTCCACCGCGGAGGTCAGGTTGCGATTTTCCACGCTTAGGATCAGGTCACCTTGTTGTAACTTCGCCCGCTCCGCCGCGGTGTTCTCCACGACCTCCTCGATGCGGATACCCTCGGTAAAATTCCGATCGAAGCGAACCCCCAGGAAGCCCCCCCGGAGGACACGGGAGGTCACCTCTAACTCGCGACGGGACAGCTTGCGGGTTTTCGCGCCGATGACGCCAACGGCAACCGGCAGGTCAAACTGATCGGGGTCGTGTCCCAGCGAAGCCACCCATTGTCCGGCTTTGGCTACGGAACTGTTGTGAAAGCGGGCGGTGGGAAGTCCGGTTGCATTCACTTGAATCAGAGCCAGGTCATATTCGTCGTCGACACTGACAATACGGCCTGCCAGCTGACGACCATCACGTAGGTTACACATCGGGTCACCCTTGATCTGACTAGCCTTGGTCAGGATCAGACCATTGCTCGCGACGATCGTGCCCAGCGCTACCGGTTGATCTTCGACGGAAATCTGTACCGCAACCGGTGGGACACGGGCGACAATATCCTGGAACGCGTATTTGAAGCGAATATCGTCCTTCTTGATAAAGGGGTCGGCGTGGACCAACCCGGATAGGCTACCAAGGAAGAACGTCACGAGTAGGATTCGCAAGAGGAGGAGCTGTTTGGATGTGCCCATCGGAGTCTCTCCATCAAATCAGAGCATGACAATAACACAAAGCAGATACAGAAGCGTTCAGGGGAAATCCCGTTGATTTCCCCGAAAGGAAAGGTCATTGAAGCCGTCGTCCGACGGTCATTTCGATTTCCAGCGTCAGGTTGTCCCGGGCGACCTTGAAGCGGACTCGGTCACCAGGGCGTTTAGCCTTGATTTGACTGCGAAGCTGGTCGAGGTCGGTGATCTCCGTGTTCTCAAAGGCGAGGATCAGGTCGCCGTCCTGAAAGGCAGCTTTCTCGGCGGGCGTGTCCTGGACGACCTCTACAATGCGGACGCCTTGGTCCTCCTGCTTCAGTCGGAAGCCGTAGTATGGTGCGCCCTGGACCAGCCGGTCCCAATTGTTGCGATAGGTGTTGACCGGGACGTGGTGGTTCATGGTGAGTTCTTTGCCAATGCGGCTATGGATACCGATCACCTTGCCATCCATGTCAAATAGCGGTCCGCCAGAGTCTCCACCCACCAGGGCACAATCGGTACGGACGGCACGCTGCGCATTCTCGACAATACGTCCGACTCGGACGACCGGATCCCGGCCCGAGCGATAACCACCTGGATGACCGATTGCGATACACCACTGGCCCTCGATGAGGGGTTTGGAGTCACCCATCTTGGTATATGGCCAGGGGCCTTTGCCAGTAATCTTGACGACACCACTGTCCATCCGTCGATCAACTCCGAGTGAGCGAGCTCGAACTTCGGTCCCATCCGGCAGGGTGACCACGACGCGTTTATCGGAGCCCCCGGTAACATGGCCGGCAGTAAGCACATAGCCATCGGCACTAATGATGACGCCCGAACCTTGAGATGGCCCCACACGGACTGCGACCACACTGGGCATCACTTTCTGAACCACCTGCTGTACCCGGGTCTGAATTGCGCGCAAATCCGCCGGGGATTCGGGCACCGGTTTTTGCAGTGCCTGCACGAGGGTACTAGGAGGTAGTGCTTGGGCGGCTACGGGCAGGGAACTGCCCAAGCCACTCATCGCGAGCACAACGGCACCAAAAAGCAGACGCAATGATGGAAGAATGCGGAAATTCACGGGATTTCCCTCGCTGGAAATCAAGGGTGCAGGAGGAAGTACATCAGATCTTCCACAATGTCTCAGCAATTCCACACTGTCTTACTAATACCCAGTCGCCAAGCCGGGTGTCGAGGAAAATTCCACAAACGCGAAAAACCGGGAAACGAATACGGGAAAGTTTACCGTGTGGATGGTTGTCGCTAAAACGGCAACGTAGATGCTTGCTGGGAAGGTTGGGAAGCGTAACTCCCTCTACTCAAGCTTAGAAGACGACCGACCGACTGGAGTTTCACCATGCTTCTAATTTCCATGCTCATGGTGCTCCTCCCAGGGAGCGACCCGACACCCTTGCCGAGTGCTCATGCCCATAATGACTATTGGCATCCTCGGCCGCTTTTGGATGCACTAGAGCATGGCTTTTGTAGCTTTGAGGCGGACATTTTCCTGGTTCAGGGGAAACTGCTTGTCGGCCATGACCGATCCGAACTCAAGCCTTCACAAACTCTGCAAAAATTATACCTCGAACCGCTACAAAAGCGAAGTCAGCTTTACCAGGGCCGCATTTATCCCACAGGCCCTGCCACAGTGTATCTCCTGATTGACATCAAGGCGGACGGAAAAGCATGTTACCTGGCAGTGCACAATGTCTTGGCAAAATATGCTGGCATTCTGTCATCGTGGCAAGATGGCCAATGGACCCAACGAGCCGTGACTGTGGTGATCTCCGGGGATTGCCCTCGGGACGTCATTCGTGCCCAGAAGGAACGTTTTGCCGGCATCGATGGACGCGTGTCCGACCTCAATGCCAAAGACCCAGCCCATTTGATGCCGTTCATCAGCGCTTCGTGGCGGTTGCAGTTCCGCTGGGCTGGGTTTGGCGAAATGCCCGCTAGGGAGCGGAAAAAACTCCAGGACATTGTCCGCAAAGCGCACCAACGCGGCCGCAAGGTCCGGTTCTGGGCCACCCCCGAGTTGCCCGCACTGTGGCAGGAGTTGCAGGCTGCCGAAGTCGATCTGATCAACACCGATCGACTGGATCAGTTACGTGATTTCCTTCGTTGCCGCTAGAGGTTCACTCACCAGGGCATCTACCTCGATTTCGATCAGGTGATCCGGGTCAATGAGTCGTTGCACCTGCACCATGGTCGCGGCGGGACGAATCGTGGCAAAAAATTCGCCATGAGCCCGCCCGATCGCTTCCCACTGGTCGATGTCGGTCACATACAGCCGGGTTCGGACGATATCGCTTGCTGCTGCCCCCAGCGCGACCAAGGCGGCCTCAATTCGCTGGAAGATATAGACGGCTTGACCATAGGCATCGCCGACGGCAACGACCTTGCCTTGGGCATCGGTCGCGGTCGTGCCCGCAACGAAAACCTGCGGCCCGACCCGGACGGCCCGGGCATAGCCGACCGTGGTTTCCCAAACGCTACCAGTAGAATAATGCTCACGATTCAGCGGATTCATCCTTATTTCTTAGGATTGGCCGGGAGCGTATCTCGCCACAGCCAGCGGAGGGCATCGGGTAGGATCGCTCCTCCGTGCTTGCCATTATGACCACCAGTTCCATAAACGAACTTGTAAGCATAGCCTGCAAACTTGAGTGCTGCTGCCATCTGCTGGTTGGCTAACGGCCAGTTGCCGTGCTGATTATCGAGATCGCCGGAACCATCCTGTAGGAAGATGCGGATCGGTTTGCGTTCTGTCTTGCGGATCCTGCCGGGGTAGACATCGCCACCACGAATATTGACAAAACTACCCACATGGGAAAGTACCTTGCTAAATAGATCGGGCCGTTGCCAGGCGGCAGTAAACGCACAGATGCCACCGGAGCTGATGCCGCCAATGGCTCGTCCGGCCGCATCCTGACGCAAGTTGTACTCTTTGCTTACCTCAGGCAGGATCTCCTGCTCGAGAAAACGGGCATATTGATCCGACAACGTGTCATACTCAAAGCTGCGATTGCGTCGGGGCTTTCCGCCCTCCGTGCTCGGGGGGAAGATGCCTGGATTAATAAAGATGCCGATGACCACCGGAATCTCTCCCTTGTGGATCAGATTGTCAAAGACGATCGGCACGCGAAATTGTCCATTGGATCGCATGTAGTTAAAGCCATCCTGAAACACCATGACGCACGCCGGCTGCTTCGGATGGTACTGGGCGGGCACATACACCCAATAGTCTCGGACGGTGCCCGGGAAGATCTGGCTTTTCCAGGTATGCTTGGTGACTTTCCCTTTGGGCACCCCGTTTTGTGGCTTCGATTCCTCACCCAGCGAATAATCATCTTGGGCGGATCCCGTTGAAGTCAGGGTCAAAAGCATCCACAAGCTGAGCAATCGCCAATGCATGCTGTACATCTCCGCGAGGGTGGGGAGTAGGATGCAAGCGAAGATACTGTGTGGAGGGGATGGCCGCAAGCGTGTAGGTTGGGCACATTTCGCGCAATAGTGGGATTTTGGTAGAGGAAGATCTTCTGGGACATGGCCCAGGTGGAGGGGAGATGTCGCATAATTGGCCACCGTCCTGCCGAGGATCGATCACCCGGCGGGACGGTACAAAACGGTTTAAAGGAAGGTTAGCTTGTCAGGCAAGCGCTCAACGGCAGCGGCCGCCCGCGCAACCCGAGCAACTCGGACAGAAGCCACCACCCATCATGGCCGGAGCAAAGCCAGGGTTGTAACCCATGGCCGGGATCATGGTGGGTTGGAGCATGGTGGGGTAGGACATCGCTGTGGCGGTCGGGTAGGTCATAGTCGGGGCGAACATGCCGGTTTGGGCAGTGGGGTAGGCCATCGAGGGGACAGCCGGCAGGCCTCCCTGCGTGGGGTAGGTCATAGCAGGAGCGATGATGCCATTCGGTGGCGTAGCTGCGGGGCTGGTTGCGGGCGGGATTGTGGCCACCAGCGACTCGGTGCGGGCAACTTTGGTTTTCGGGTCGGCGTACCTGACCAGAGTCTGCTCCACCACGGGAGCCGGCAAGCTACCGGTCAAGTGGAACGCCTGGTACTTGCCGCTGCGATCGGAGATGACCAGCCCGGTCTGGCCGGCCAGGGCCAGCTTCGCCGCGAGTTTCGCCCCAGTCGCGGTGGACTGATCCACATACAAGCAGACATAATCCTTGCTCAGAAGTTGGGTTGTCTCCGCCGAAATCGGCTGATCCTGCATAACCTGCGCGAAGCCTCCAGCACCTTGGCCGACGAACACAGCCAGCGGTTTGTGGGTCTCGGCTGCCAGGTCCCGGGCCTGTTGGTAGTCGGGTTGCCAGGTCAACACGGCCTCGGTCTTGGCCCCACTAAGCAGGCCGACCAGGGCGAGTGTCATCATTGAGGTGTACATGCTTGTTCCTCCATTGCGTCCTTGTACACACCTCATCGTCATCCTCGACTTGCCACGCGAGCGCGACAAGCGACCGTCCATCCACGGGGACGGTTGAGCCATTTCTAGCAGCCCGCGCGCGGCTCACAAGGGCAATAGCCAGAAAACGGAAAAAAAAGGAGCAAATTTCGATTGGAAAAAGAACGTGGCTTTCTAGTTGAATCCAGCACTGAACGCTGGCACAATGTGTAGACGTCATGAAGTCAATCCTTCTTCATGATGCCTGCGACTTCTTGCCAAACCCTCCCCGGCGATTTTCCCCGCCTCGCATCGCCTTGCCCAAGACGAGGTCTGGACTTATGCGATCATACTTGCTGACGGCATTACTCGCCGTCATCCTAGGATCCACCAGTCGCGCGGCCGAGGCCGAGGACGTCTATACCGAACAAATCCGCCCGTTGTTGGCCGCACACTGCATCCGTTGTCATGGCGGCGACAAAGCACGAGCTGAACTGGATCTCAGCCATCCTCAGGGCCTCCGCCAGGGCAGTTATTCCGGCAGCATTCTTGACGCGACCAAGTCTGGAGCCAGCCTGCTGTGGCAACAAGTGGCGGAGGATGCCATGCCTCCCGGCCGTAAGAAGCTCCCGGCCGACGCGAAGGCGGTACTCAAGAAGTGGCTTGAGCAAGGAGCTCCCATGCCGCAGTCCGCCAAGAAGGTTGAGCGGCGTGCGGGCGGCTTCTTTCCACCGAGCCCAAAACGACTGACGCCGGGACAGTTGGATGCTCTGTTCGGCCAGGCTATCGGACAACCTCTTCGCGAACAGTTCCGCAGTACCCCAGCAACGTATTTGCGTCGCATCAGCCTCGATCTCATCGGTCGTCAACCAACGCCCCAAGAACGTGCGGCCTTTTTAGCCCAGCCGGCGAGTACTCGTCGGGTCTCCGCGATCGAACGGCTGTTGGCTTCACCGGAGTTTGGCCAAAATTGGGCCAACTACTGGACCGATGTCATTCGCTTCCGTGTGCCGCCCCCCGAACTGACCTTTTTGCTTTACGATGACTTCCGCGCCTGGCTGGCCGAGCAGATCAATCAAGATACGCCTTGGGATGTGATCACGCGCAAGTTGCTGACGGCCTCGGGTAAGGTCGCCGACCAGCCAGCAACCACCTTTGTTGCGTTCCATCAGGCCAATCCCAAGACGCTGGCGGCGGAAACCGCCCGCATCTTCCTGGGTGTGCAAATTCAATGTGCCCAGTGTCACGATCACAAGTTCGATCACTGGCGACGTGAACAATTCCATCAACTGGCGGCCTTCTTTGGCCGCACCAAGGCCAAGCTCACCCAGAAGCGTGCGGGCGGCACGGTGGTCAAAGATGCCGGCAAGGGCGAATATCGCATGCCCAACCTGGAAGACCCGCGAAAGAAGGGCGAGGTCATGACGCCCACCTTCTTGACCGGGGCGACACTGCCGTTAGGCACTCCGGATGCCAAACGTCGGGCCTTCTTGGCCGAGCAATTCACCGCCGCCGAGAATCCATGGTTTGCCGCGGCTTATGTCAACCGGATCTGGGCGCGCCTGTTAGGTCGGGGCTTTTATGAACCGGTGGACAACCTGGCCGACTATCAGGAGCACTTGCTGCCCGAGGTGCACCAGGCTTTGACGAACCACTTCGCGGCGACCGGCCATGATATCAAAGATCTGTTCCGCTTGATTCTGCAGAGCGAGGCCTACCAACGGGCACTGACCCGGGAACAGCATGTGGCATCTGCCGGTCCCTATGCCAAAGCCCAGACCGTACGCTTGCGGGGCGATGAAGTGTTCCAGTCGCTGGAACGGGCTTTGGGATTGCCCAATGTGACCCCGTCCGAGGTGAAGCCGACGGCGGAGGTCCGCTTCCCACCGCCGCCACGAAGTACGCGCGTGCAGATCCGTGACGCTTTTGCCTACGACCCATCGTGCTGTCCCGAGGAGGTGACTTGGAACATGGGCCAGGCGATGCTGCTGATGAATCACGCGGAAATCCAGGTGATGATCAACGCTGACCCGGACAGTCAGACGGCTCTGAGTAAACTTATCAAACGCGAAGACGATGATGCGATCGCCGTCACCAAGCTCTATCTCCGGGTGCTGGCCCGCCAACCCAAGGCTCCAGAAATGTCCATCATCCTCGAGCACATTGACCATGTCGGGGACCGCGGGGCGGCTTTTGAAGATCTGTTGTGGAGTCTGGTGAATAGTGCGGAGTTCCATGTCCGACACTGAGACTGGGAGACCAAGCATGCGACATCCCGTAATCGATGTGGGCGTGGATGGCCGAGGCACGGTCTCCCGCCGTGGCTTCTTGCGGACGATTGCCGGCGGAGTTACCCTCGGGGCTCTATCTTGGCGAGATCTATTGACCGCTCGTGCCGAGACCCTCCGCAAGCAGGGCAAGTCGATGATCTTGCTGTGGATGGACGGCGGGCCCAGCCAGTACGAGACCTTTAATCCCAAGAGGGGCTCGAAGTATCAGGGCCCGGCCACGGAGATCCCGACCTGCCTGCCCGGGCTTCGCATCGCCGAGTATTGGCCACAAACGGCTCGGGTGATGGACAAGATTGCTTTGATTCGTTCGATGGTCAGTACCGAAGCCGAACACGACCGAGCGATCGCCTTGGTCCGTACCGGCTATCCGCTCAATCCGGCGATTCGCTATCCGACCTTTGGTTCCTTGGTGGCACGCGAACGCGATGTGCCCAATTTTGACCTGCCGGCGTTCGTCCGGATTGGCAAGCCACGCATCGCCACCCGAGATGTCGACTCAGGGGTGCTCGGCGTACGCTACGCTCCGTTCAAGATCGATGAGCCAGGTAAACTACCCCCGAACACGCTGCCGGTCGTCAAGTCTGAGGTGTTGCGGCGTCGCCTCGAGCTCAGTGGTAAGCTGGATGCTGTCTTCGCTGCCGATGGTGGAGCTGCGACGGTGGACGAGAAGCAAGAGATTTATCAAAGGACGCAGCGGTTCATCCTAAGTCCACGGGTGAAGACATTCGACTTGGACCATGAATCGCCCAAGTTACGTGACCGTTATGGCCGCACTCCGTTTGGCCAAGGCTGCCTGTTGGCCCGCCGTCTGGTCGAAGAGGGGGTCAGCTTTGTCGAGGTCATGAGCACGGGCACGCGCAACGACGCCGGCTGGGACACGCACAACAAGGGGTTCCGCGATACGCCACCTTTGTGTCAGGAAGTGGACCCGGCTTATGCCACCCTGCTTGAGGACCTGGAAGACCGGGGCCTGCTCGAGAACACACTCGTGGTCTGGATGGGCGAGTTTGGCCGCACTCCCAAACTCAAGCCGGACGGAGGTCGAGACCACTATGCCAAAGGCTGGCTTGCCGGTCTGTCTGGTGGCGGCGTCCGTGTCGGCCAGGTCATTGGCGCCACAGATAAGGATGGCGTCGATGTCACTGACCGCCCGGTTGGCGTCCAAGATCTATTCGTCACCTTCTGCGAAGTGCTGGGCATCGATCCTCGCGAAGAGTACGTCACCAACGACGATCGACCGATCAAAATCGTCGAGGGAGGCACGCGGATCCCGGAGCTTCTGTAAAGCGGAGAGCCGGCCTGCACAGGCAGAAGCGCTTGCGGTGCGGGGAAAGCGGCAGAGGCGTTTGCGGTGCGGGGAAAGAAGCAGAGGCGCTTGCGGTGCGGAAGCGGCAGAGGCGCTTGCGGTGCGGAAGCGGCA
>CAYPIE010000144.1:0-10841 GCA_964410665.1 uncultured Alcaligenaceae bacterium | reverse complement strand
CTGACATCGGTTCAAATCTGGTTGTTCAGCCCCACGTGATTCGCGGGCCGCTTACTCTGGAGCCTGCTTCGCACGACCCAGCTGGAACAGGAGAGCACGTACCCGAGGCCGAAGCACGATTGAGCGACTCGCTTGCTTCCCAACAGACGCGGGACTATCAGCCAGCCATTGCCCCCGGAGTCGTCATTGCGGACCGTTATACGTTGGTGGAGAAGATCGGTGAGGGAGGCATGGGGGAGGTTTGGGTTGCCAAACAGACCGAGCCATTCAAGCGTCGAGTCGCCCTGAAGCTCATCAAGCCGGGCATGGATTCCAGGCAGGTCCTTGCTCGCTTTGAAGCCGAGCGACAGGCACTCGCCCTGATGAATCATCCGTACATTGCTGAGGTCCTTGACGGCGGCATCACCACACAGGGACGACCGTTCTTTGTCATGGAACTGGTTGACGGCCTGTCACTGACCAGGTTTTGTGATGAGACGCTCCTGCCCCCCCGAGAACGGCTACAGTTATTTATTCCCATCTGTCAAGCGGTACAGCACGCTCATCAGAAAGGCATTGTCCATCGGGATCTCAAGCCGTCGAACATTCTGGTGACGCTCTACGACGGAAAGCCTGTTCCCAAGATCATCGACTTTGGCGTCGCCAAGGCCACTGGAGGCAAGCTGAGTGAAGAGAGCCTGTCCACTCAATTCGGAGCCATCCTCGGAACGTTTGAGTACATGTCCCCGGAGCAGGCAGGTTATTCCGCTCTGGACGTCGACACGAGGGCAGACATCTATTCACTGGGTGTGATTCTCTATGAACTGTTGACAGGACTTCGTCCGTTCGAGAAGGGGCGTCTTCAACGAGCTGCTCTCGATGAGCTTTTTCGTATTATCCGTGAGGAGGAGCCCTCGAGACCTTCGATCAGGTTATCCTCAAGTGAGTCGTTGCCTTCTCTGGCAAAACAGCGAAAGACCGATCCGGGAAGGTTGAAGGCCTTGATGAGAGGTGAATTGGACTGGATCGTCATGAAGTGCCTGGAGAAGGCTCGGGAGCGTCGTTACGAGACTGCGAACGGGTTGGCACGGGACGTGGAGCGTTACCTCGCAGACGAGCCAATTGAGGCTCGTCCACCGTCAGCAGGATATCGGATGCATAAGTTTCTGAGGCGGAATCGGGGAAAAGTTCTCACCGGAACGTTGGTTCTGGTGGTTCTTCTCGTTGGCATTCTGGGCACTGTTTGGGGACTGGTTCGGGCCGAGCAGCAGAGGAAGGTTGCTGAGGCCAACGAGAAACATGCACAGGAGGAGAGATTTAGAACCCAGATCGCATTAACGGAGCAGATTGCTCAGCGGATCGAGAGCAATCTGCGACAGCTCGAGGGAGTCGGGCATGGGTTGGCATCCCTGGCGTCACTCGCACCTTACACCAAACAGCAGGTCCAGGATCTCAATAGCTGGATGAAGTCAATGGTGGAGCGGGACGAGCGGATCTTTGGCCTGACAGTAGCCTTTGATCCGGGTGTCTTCAGCAATGGGGAGTTCTGTAGTTACGTTTCCCGGAAATCACAAGAGGGTAAGACCGGCGTCAGTCAGGAATATCTCGGAGGGTCCAGCTATCCCTATCTAAAAAAGGCCTGGTACGTGGTCCCAAAGAGGGAAAAAGCAGCGATGTGGGATCAGGCAGAATTGGACACCGGGGCAGGAGACGAGGTCCTTATTGCCTATCTGGTCCCTATCTGGCGAACCCGAACAGAAGGTTCGGAGAAACAGGTTGTCGGTGTGGTTACGGTCGACGTCTCGATCGAGCGTTTTTTTCACAGCGACAGGCAATTATCCCCCACCAGACTGGCCAGCCAGTTGGGGACTACAGGTGGGTATGGTTTTATGATCACCCACGCAACATCTCCTTCCGGGGAGAAAGAGGCCGTGAATCAGTCTCCGAGCATCATCATTCATCATCCGAATCCAGATTTTGATTTTGCTCAAAGGGCGAAGAAAAGGAATCGCCCAAGACTCCTCCGGTCCAATAACTCCACGTTCAATGATCGCTACTCGGAATTCATGAACGTTACCAGCACGATCATGGAAAGATCGTCGGGAATTGCCATCAACGTGAAAGATCCCTGGACGGATCAATTCTCTACGTTTCTTTTTGCTCAGGTCCCTTCCGTCCGCTGGACTGTTGTTGCAGTGATTCAGAAAGAGGCGGTCTTTCCGGATCTGTCTCCACCATTCCAGACGCTCCCCGAGCCACCGAAGGGAACTGCCCCGAGAGCCGGTAAGAAGTAATGGAGAGAAAGGTATGTCGGAGCTGACTCACGTTCTGGAACGACTTCACGCGGGCGAGCCGGACGCAGCTCACGAGCTTTTTGAGCACGTTTACGGGGAACTGCACCACCTCGCCCGTCGACAGTTGCAGTCCGATGATTTTACCGGGGCCCTGTCACCAACGGAACTGGTGCACGAAACGTACCTGCGATTATTCAGAAACGAGAAGCCTTCCTTTGCCGACCGCAACTATTTCTTCGCTGCGGCTGCACAGGCGATGCGACGGGTTCGAGTGGATTTCTATCGCGCAACCCGAGCGAAAAAACGGGGAGGCGATCAACGTCGGGTGATCCTGGATCCTGATCTGGCAGCATCGTCTTCCGAAGACATTGATCTGCAGGCACTCGATGAAGCTCTCGTCCTGCTCGAGCAAACGGATCCCGACACAGCCCGACTCGTTGAGCTGCGATTCTTCGCGGGACTAACCATGCCACGGGTAGCTGAGGTTCTGGAGATCTCCCTCGCAACGGCGGAGAGACACTGGAAGTATGCCAAAGCGTGGCTGCTTTCGGAGCTTCAGAAATAAATCTGTCCTGGATCCCACAACAGAACCGTCACTACCTTTCACTAACAGGGAGAAGCCATGCTCAGTCACCGTCAGTTCCACCTTTTCACCGTTCTGCTCGTCATTCCCCTGTTGCTTACCCACAGTAGCGCTGCCAGAGCTGAGGAAAAGACCGAGCATCCACTCGATCCCCTCACTGAAACGGAGATAAACACCGCTACAAAGCTCATCAGGGAGAAGCACGGTAATGGTGAGAGGTTACTGTTCCCGATGCTGGCACTGCAGGAACCAACCAAGGATGAGCTTGCCAATCACAGGCAAGGCAAACCCTGTCCCCGACGCGCCCTCGCTGTCGTTCTGGATAAGAGGAACGGGAAGATCTCCGAAGCGCTGGTGAACCTGACCATGAAACAGGTGACGCTGACTCCACGCCCCAGGCTCAACTCGATGGTCACCGTTACACAGATGGAGGCGATGATGAAGAAGGTCCAAGCGAACAAAGAGTGGCAGGCAGCGATCAGGAAGCGTGGAATAAAGAACCTCGACAACGTCTACCTGTCCGTCTGGGCTCCTGGACAGGCATTCGCGAGCAAGCCCGACAACCCAAAGTACCGTGTCATCGCCTACTATTTCGACAAGGGGCAGAATGAGACGAGCACGTATGGACAGCCGATCGAGGGCGTCGTTGGTTTGGTCGACGAATTGACTGGCAAAGTTGTGATTGAGGATGCCGGGAACGTTGGCTATCCGCCGGAGAGTGCCGACTTCTTTCAGAAGAAAATTCGAGGGCAGGACCGAAAGGCACCCAGCAAGCTCGAGATCAGGCATCCGAAAGGCAAGCCAGGCTTTGTCATCCGGGGGCACGAGGTCCAGTGGCAAAACTGGAGTTTTCGTTATGCGATGCATCCGCGTGAAGGACTCGTGCTGTATCAGGTCAGCTACAAAGACCAGGGGCAGGTCCGGAGGATTCTGGATCGCGCCTCGCTCTCAGAGATGGTGGTTCCGTATGGTGATCCCGGAGGTGCGTGGAACTGGCGATCTGCGTTTGATCAAGGGGAGTATGGGATTGGCTGGTACGCAAACCCACTCGAGCTGGGACTGGACGTTCCTGAGAATGCGAGGCTCTTCGATGCGGTCTTCCCCGACGATCTCGGCAAATCCAGGAAGCGCCAGAACGTGATTGGCATCTACGAACGGGATGGTGGCCTCCTCTGGAAGCATCACGATGAGCGCACCTTCGATCTGAACAAACGGAAGGTCGAAGCCCGGCGTGCCCGCGACCTTGTGATCACCTCGACGCACACCGTCGGGAATTATGACTACGCGTTCTACTGGATCTTTCGTCAGGATGGCAGCATTCAGGTGCGTGTCGGGCTCACCGGAATCCTGTTGGCCAAAGGCGTGTCGTCCAAAAAGTGCCTGATCTGTCAGCAAATTGATCGACTTCCTCAGAAGATCCAGCACAAGACTACGATTCATCCGAGTGGGGACCAACAATACAGCCAGATTGTGGGCCGACAGGTCGTCGCTGTGAATCATCAGCACATCTTCAACTTCCGCCTCGATTTTGCCGTGGATGGCTCGAACAACTCCTTCAGCGAGATGAACGTGAGACCCTATCGTGGTCCCGGCAATCCCCGCGCGAATGGGTTTATTCAGACAGAAACGATTTTTGCCCGTGAGCGTGAGGTGCGTCGATCCATCAGTTTGGAGAAGAGTCGAACGTGGAAGGTCTTCAATCCTCAGCGTCGCAATTCCCTGGGACATCACCGATCTTACGTGCTGATTCCAGAGCAGAACGGTGTCCCCTATCTGGGGCAGGACACGGCATTGAGGAAAAGAGCGGCGTTCATGGATCATCACGTCTGGGTTACCCGCTACAGGCCCGGTGAGCTTCACGCAGCGGGGGATTATCCGCGACAGAATCCACGAGGTGAAGGTCTCCCGAAATGGAGCGGTAATGAGTCGATTGTCAATAAGGACCTGGTTCTGTGGTATACGTTGGTGACAACCCACGTACCCCGCCCGGAAGAATGGCCGGTGATGCCTACGGCCGAGGTTGGTTTTCGTCTGGTCCCCTGGGGCTTTTTCTCGCGCAATCCCGCATTGGACGTACCGAAACCACAGGCAGTGCAGAAATGATACTCCTTCATTGTGAGCCTGAGCTGTATGCCGGGAAAGGAGAGCCTGAGGGCGCTGCGCAGGGGCGCCCCTGTGACAGACCGTCAGGGCCGGGAGGAACAGGTCAACGGACGGGCCGGAAACCAGCCCACTCACTCCGGCAAATGTCGTTGCTCTCAGCACCCGGGTAAATTACCTTCAGCAACGAGCTGCGAACAGAGACGGGATCCTGTGCTCCCACCATCCTCGGTGCACCTGTCTCTTAACGAGTGTTGCGGTGGATCACTCAGAGCGTCATCAGCTCGATTTTGATCAGGGCTACTTCGACAAGCTTCGTCCCAAGTGGGAGGCAATGGTCCCCGCGCTGGCTGGTCTTCAGATCAGCCAGGCGTGGGCGGCAGCGGTGGATTGCACTCCCGATGCACTCCCTATTCTTGATGAGCCGCGTCCGGGGTTCTTTGTCCTGGCTGCCGGGAGTCACGGCATCATGAACGGCCCGGCACTGGCGGAGAAGCTCGCGGAGCGCATGCTCTTGAATCAATGCAATACCGCGAAGGTAATCTCTGCCGCCGTTTTTTGCACTCCGGCCAGGGCCTTGGTAAGAGTGTCTTTATCGCCATCCCACATGTGGATGTAATCGCGCGAAGCATTCCCGTTGTGAAGCCCAGCGGCTTTGCTCACGACAAAGGCCACGGCCTCGGCTTCCGTTTCCACTTGGGCTTTTGTCCGGGCTTGTCGTGGTCCACGAGCATGCATCATCTCGTGGGCGATTTCGTGCACGAGGACATGGAATTCATGACCCGGTTCGAGGTCGCTTCGAATCTCAATGCAGCCCCCCTTGGAAACTCCGAACGAGTCCAAATCGGGCGAGTGCGTAACGCTGATTCCTTTTGACGCGGCAAATTCCATCAAGCGATGAAGCAATGGGCCGGGCTCTCCATATACCTTGTCGATAGCGGGCAGTGGTTCCCCTTCGGTCTGGGAGATGTCGAACACGCAGATAGGCCGAAAGAATATGTTTTCTTCATCTTCATGTTGGCCGTTTTTTCGTGCCCGCTCGGCATTGTTCTCGCCCTGGTCCTTGTACCGCATGGGTGCAAAGATTCGGATACCTTTTTCACCTTTTCGCACGCAGCGGCCGATCAATTGCCATGCCTTGTACCCCATGACGTATTGGGCGTCTGGCATTTGGTCAATGATCAATAGAATGTTTCGAAAGCTGTATCTCGGGAAGCGCGCCATGACAGCAAGATAGTTTTCAAGCTCTTGGCTTTTTCCCTCCTCCAGCGATTGGCAAAGGCTTTCGATTGCCTCATCTGTCATTCGTATTAATTTTTCGCGTTGGTCCTTTCTGCTCAATTTGTCCTTGTTCATCACATGCACCTTGATTGTCGCGTTGCTCAAATCGGGGCTGCCTGCGGCAATTTTTTTCCCTTTGCCCCCTCACTCTCGGAGGGGGGCAAAGCGGAAAAAAACGGTGAACAAGAACGACGCGGTTGCTGGCCGGTGGTGGAGCCGAAGGCAAAAACGATGACAAGCGATCGTGGGGTTTGTGCGGTGGGGTCGTTGGGGGTCGCTTGGCAGCGGTTTTGGGGTGGGGAGCTTGAGCCAGCAAAAGTGTCGTTCACCGCAGTGGGGCTCGCATGAGCGAAGCGATGCGAGTGGTGGATGGGGCTGTTGGCTTTTCGCGGGGAATTGGCAGCCGACCAAATCCCGACCAAACCTATAAAAATTTAATTATTATCAATCCGAGCGGGTATGGCTTTTGCTTGAATACGTGAGTCATCCTCTCATTTAAACACCGAAAACATGATGAGAATGGTATGGCCAAGAAGATCTATTTTGTGGTGTACTCGGAGCCGATAACTAAATTTGTCGGAACTGAGTGACCGTCAGCAACAAACCCCTCTCCGAGTCCCATTCATGACAAACGTACCCAAGATTACGGATGCGGAACTGGTCGAGGACGGCCCGCGAACGGACTCCCTAGAACTGCTGCTTCCAATTCTGCATGGCCAGTCGACGCCCGAGGTCGCCAAGCGCGTCGAATCGTTTACTCTGGCCGTGGACCAAATGTTCGACCGATGGGTCAGCCGTCGACCGAGCAAACACACACAGCGAAGCTATCGGCAGAGCGTGATGCATTTTGTGCAGTGGCTCAAGATCGAATGGCCGCAGAACTGCTCGGAGCTACTCGAGGTCACGGTGGCGGACGTGCAAGCATACCGCGACGCGCTCATCGAAGAGGGTTTTGCCCCAGCAACCCGCAACCATCGAATCTGCGCGGTTTCGGCGTTTTTCAAATTCATGCGGGAATGTGCCATCGAATTGCGCTTGCCCATTAATGTGCCCGATCCTGCGAACAGCCAGTTCATTGGCCGCGAAAGCTGCGACCCTGTTTATGACACCAAAGCGCTGACTCTGGCCCAAGCCCGACGGCTGCGCGCGAGTCCCTCGAGCGAGGAGATCTTGGACATACGCGACCGAGCCATCATTGATACCTATTTGTTTTTGGGAATTCGGATCGCGACTGGCTGTCGCCTCAACGTGAGCGATTTTCACTGGAGTGAGGAGGACCCGAGATTAAGGTTAAACGAGAAAGGCAACACGCGCCGTACGATCGGGGTGCACTTCCAGGCAGCACAAAGCATTCGTCACTACATCGAATCCGCTGGGCTCGTTCGTGGTC
Organism: uncultured Alcaligenaceae bacterium; assembly: GCA_964410665.1. Classification (GTDB taxonomy): domain Bacteria; phylum Planctomycetota; class Planctomycetia; order Gemmatales; family Gemmataceae; genus CAYPIE01. The sequence continues at coordinate 3,214 of CAYPIE010000144.1, read as the reverse complement.
CGTTGTTTCGCCCACGAACGGGACCACAAACGAGGACGCGACTGGCAAACCGGCACTTTTCCGTCCGCGGGATGAACCGGCTGCTCACGAGCTACCTCGAACAACTTCCCGGAGCGATGATCCATCGGGAAGAAGACGATCCTTTGAGCGACAAAGCGCCAAAGCGATGTATTTTCACCGTGCACAGCTTACGGGCGACAACCGCGACGCTTCTTCTGGATGCCGGCGAAGACATCCGCAAAGTGCAGCAACTCCTTGGGCACAAGCAAGTGACGACAACGCAGATCTACGATAAACGTCGGGTGAGCACCCGTCAGAGTGCCAGCCACAGTGTGCCCATCTGAGCGCAGTGGTCATTCCAAGAACGCAAGCAGTTCCTGGCGATCTTTTTCCCCTAGGTAGGCATCTATGAGAGCGATGAGAGCGTTTGCGAGGCTCTCATCACATAAAAGGTAATTGAAAAGGGGTTTCTTGTTCTTGGCTTCGGGCTCGTCTTGACGAAGGATTGCTGCGAATACCACCTGTGCACGCTCCGCCCCCAATGCAATCGCATACACTCCGTGACCCTCCTTTTTTCCGTCGCGAGCTCTTTGGGCGCACTTTTCCAAGTGCTTCTTTTTCATTCCCAACCAGTGTCGCTCGAGGAGTTCTCTACGAGCCTCGGAGCATTTCGGCTTGAACAGCATGCATCCACCAAGGTCACCGTATGTGTATTTCTCCAAGTCACGAACAGGAAGGCCTCCATTCGCGTCGCGATTTACGATGAAGCCTTTTCGACCGGCGGGGCCAAAGCCTGCGATAATTCCTTCGACCACATCACTGAGGGCACTGTGTACGGAATTTCCTTTGAATATACAACTATACGCTGGAAGTGCGTCGATCACACTGGTGAATTTTTTCACGTAGCGGGCGTCTGCACTCTGGTCTTTGTCCGTGAGCTCTTGTGAAGAAAAAGGGTTTTGATTGAACGGTATCATATCGAAACACAATAATTCATACTGGCCAGCACTTATCCCAGTCCCTTCTCCATTCAGCTTGCCCCAAAGGTCTTCGGCTATCTGGTTTGCGCTGATACGGCTTTTGTGGAACTGCGCTATGCCGTGGCTGAGATCCACCGTGCTACTGCTCTCAAGCGGCAGTCCACATAGCGGGAAGAGAGGCTGTGAAATTCCGCATTCTATGCAACCTCTCGGTAATTCTAGAGTTTGCGGATTCTATTCAACCTCTCAAAAATTCTAGAGTTTGATCATAAGTTTCCGTTTTGAAGGTTGACCACTGGGGCAACCTTCGCTCCCTCTTCTTGATGATCAACCTCGTTCTTTTGTAAAAAATTTTCGTCCCGTTGTCGCGAATTCGCGGGCTCGCTACCACTTCAGTCATATACGCGCGCAACGACAATTCCCTTCGATATATCGGGAAGCACGGCTGCTCTCTTCGCCAGGCTTCCCCCATGGTGATTGTTTGGGTTGGTCGGATGGGCCTCGAGGAAAAATTTTTCGTTTACAAAATCCGATACGTATTCATTTGCCAATGCCGACTTGCATCGTCTTTGCGTTTCTGAGCTCCTCGCGAATCTTCCAAAAAAAATCCCCCCTATTGTCATGATCAATCGATTGCACGCCACTTAAGAGAGGTAGAGCAGCACCGGCCCGCCGAAGGCCATGCGCAGAGAGCTGGCCGCCCGACTGGTAACCGAGGCCACCGGCGGTGACGCCGGGAGGGTAGCTCTGGAGGTGATTTCGTGAACACGATCGTGCCGGCACCGCCGACGGTTGCGTCGGTGGCGTCCGCCAACCCCGGGAGGCCACCCGTGAACGCCCCGCAGTCGAAGCCCCGCCGCTACCGCCACGGCTTCAAGCGCCTGCTGGCCGAGTGCGAGGTGGAGGTGGCCGCACCCCTCCGGGAGGGCACGTCTCCCGGCAGGATCTACCACAAGCGGTGCTTTTCGAGGGCTTTCGACTACGCTGGCCACCACAGGGCCGCCGGGCCCGTCCTCTGCCACGGCATGTTGCTCGGCGGGTCGGGGTGGTACTTCCTGCACGCCTGGGTGGAGATGTCCGGGGACGTGGTCTTCGACGGGGTGGTGCAGATGTTCTGCTCGCGGGAAGGGTACTACCGGTGCATGGGGGTGGACCCGGAACGGGTGTGGCGGTACTCCCCGGACGAGGTGGTGCGGCTGAGCATGGAAACCCTGCACACCGGGCCGTGGCACGTGGAAGGTTGAACGGCGGCACGAAGTCCCGCGGCCCCGTCCGTGAGAACGCCCGACTCGTCCCCGGGTGCCCTACGGCTTCGTCAGACGGGCGGCGGCGGACGCGGTCAGGTCCGCGACCAGTTTCTTGAGGAGTCGCCAGCTGCCGAGGTGGTAAGTGTCGTCGACCTCGACGTGATCCCCGGCGGCGTAGCGGGCCTTCTTCCCCGCCTTACGGGCGTTCAACAACCCGACACTGCCTCAGCCGATTCTCCTCGCTACCCGCTAAACAAGTACATGAGATTTTAATCTCTCGTGAACTTTGCATCCTCTGTTTGAGATCAATCACAACCGCCGATTGCACAACCGCAGGAGACTTAACATGGCCGAGCAATTCCGCTCACTCTACCACTACACTGCTCTGCTCCACCTCCCGAGCATCCTCAGTGAAGGGTTAACCCAAGGCACAGCAGCCGACTGCCCCGTATTCGGGCCCAACTTCACCACTTCGCCGAACCCGCACGCCCAGACATGGGTGAGGGGTTCGTGTCTCAACAAGACTGAGGCCCGCCTGACTGTTATGGTTCCCGATGACAAGTTGCACCGACAGGTTGATCTATGGAAACGACACCGCATCAGTCGGAACCATCGCCGTATGCTGGACCCGCACGGGCAGGGGAAATTCTGGTACGTCTATGAAGGGGTCATCCCTCCCGACAACATCCGGTCGGTAGAGGTCATGGGCAGTGGCGGTTACCGCATAACCGAAGGTCGGGAACTTGCGGAGTTGTGCGACTTGATCGAGGCCGAGGCCCGGAAGCTGACGTTCGTTGATCTGGGTGATGGGACGAGCGGCGTTAAGGGTGCCGACTCGTGGCTTCTCAGTCTGAACCCGGAAGCCATCGAGTGACAACCGGATCGCTTTCGCTCCCGATGGCTTGCGGATCGCGGCCGGGGGAGATGATGGGCGTGGCCTGCTCCCCAAATCCTGATCCATGTGTTATGAGAGTCTAGCCGCCCGAA